>CACWSX010000005.1 GCA_902763615.1 uncultured Prevotellaceae bacterium
CGACCAGTTCCGCGACGGCGCCGAGCAGAACGACGACCTCACCATGCTCGCCTTCCGCATCACCAACAGACAATAGAACTCATCCAATGCAAAAAAAAAAAATAATATGAGAAAGAACGGGTCACCAGCAAAACCCTGTGTCCTTTCAAGTTTGTCTTCTTCCTGCCATTTTACAGGTAGTGGAAAAAGCATTCAGGGTCAGCAAAGGGAATCTGGAGATGCGCCCCATATTCCACTTCACAGAACGGAGGATAGAGGCACACATCTGTATCTGCTTCGTGGCATACAAGGTTTATAAGGAACTGGAACGCGTCATCAGACATGCCGGCATTGACATGAGTGTGGACAAAGTCCTGGATATTGCCAAGACCATCATCACCATCGATGTCAGGACAGATGGAGTGCATGGGGTGTCAAAGCGAACGCTGTTTCTCACGGAAGAGCAGAAAGCCATCAAGCAATTGTTCGAAATGGATACCACAAAAGGTGATTAGGGTGACGCATCGACGAAGTCAGGAGAAGTACGGGCTCCTGTATGGCTATGAATAGCGGCAGATAAAAGAACTATTGCACTTTCAATTTGAATTCGCATAGGGTTTAAGAACGTTAAATACGTTGTTGATTATCAACATTTAAAATATTCTGGGGTTGTAGTAGTCTAGAATCTATTATTATACCCAAAAGCGTTACCTCTATGGATACAGAAAGTGCAGAATCCGAAGCGAATTTATTTGGGTTCTGTAGCAATTTACAATCAATAATTGTAGAAGAGGGGAATCCTGTTTATGATTCAAGGGATAATTGCAATGCTATTATAAAAAGGAATAATAATTGTCTTGTTGCAAGTTGCCAAAATACATCTATTCCTAACACTGTTACTTCGATAGGAATTAATGCTTTCCGAGGATGCAGCGGATTGAAGTCAATATCAATACCCAATAGCGTAACCTCTATAGGTCATGAGGCATTTAGGGAGTGTCGTGATTTGGAATCACTATTAATTTCTAATAGCGTTGTCACAATAGGAATGGATGCGTTTGATGAATGTGAGAGTCTTGCGTCTATTATAGTCGAAGAACATAATCCAGTATACGATTCTCGTAACAATTGTAATGCTATCATTGAAACAAATAATAAGTTGCTTTTATTAGGTTGTAAAAATACTATTATTCCTAAGGATATTACAACTATAGGAGATTTCGCCTTTTATAGCTGTTTTGGATTGACTTCAATAGAAATTCCCGATAATATAATTAAAATTGGCGGTGGGGCATTCTGTGGTTGTAATGGTCTCACAACATTAACTATCCCTAATAGTGTTACAACAATAGAGAGTAATGCTTTTGGTTCCTGCTCGGGATTGAGATATATTATTTTACCTAAAAGTATTAATAAAATCTCTGCGTCTGCATTTGCTTGGTGTACAAATCTTATAGATATATATTGTTATGCAGAAACAGTTCCTAAAACATCAAGTTATGCATTTGAGAATTGTAATAATGAAAATGTTATACTTCATGTACCAGAAACTAGCATAATTTTATATAGTGAGAATAATCCTTGGAAAAATTTTAAGAGCATAGTTGCTTTGACAGCATCAGACCCGCAACCAACGGGGATCAGAAATATAAAAGAATTATTAGATGACAATAAAATCATATATGCCCTAAACGGTGTTCGCTTGTCGGAGCCCAATAAAGGTCTGAACATCATCCGTACAAAAGACGGAAAGACCAAGAAGGTTATATTAAAATAAGTTTTAGTTCAAGGTATTATGACAGTGGTTCTGATATATAATATAAGAACCGTTACCATGTTTTTCCATACTGCCCCCAGCTTTTGCTTTTGCTAGGATTGGGTGAAGATTGGCAAGAGCAGTTCACACAATGATAAAAGTATGGTGAGCCAATGGGCATACACAAGGGCGAGTTGCCCCGCCCTAAATGTTTTCACAACGGAATAATCCTTATTGTGAATAGCTGACTTAATCAGTATCTGGCAGCAAAGGTAGGAAATAAAATCGAAACATACAAATAAATCGATATAAAAATGAAGAAAGTTCTTGGTTTGGATCTTGGTGTAGGTAGTATAGGATGGTGCCTCATAGAAAAAGATGATAATAATACCCCAAAACGTATTATACGAATGGGAAGCCGTATTGTCCCCATCAGTTCTGACGAGGAAACAGGTTATACCAAAGGGAATGCAGTAAGCAAGAATGCCGACCGTACAGCCAAGAGAACGGCAAGAAAGTGCTATGACAGATACCAACTCAGACGTCAGGCTCTTGTAAATCTGCTCAAACGACTTGGAATGGAGCCAAATAAGAAACTCATGCTTGAGCAGACACCAATGGAACTATGGCAGAAACGTGCTGATGCTGCTTCCAAAGAGATATCTTTAGAAGAACTTGGCAGAGTGCTTCTTCATATCAACCAAAAGCGTGGTTACAAACATTCACGTCTTAGTAATTCGGATAGTAAAGAAACGGCTTATGTTCAAGAAGTCAATAGTCATTACGATGATCTGAAAGCAGAAGGTCTGACGGTTGGACAACATTTTGCTGCCAAACTGAAAGAGAACGAGCAGAAATCCGTTGATGGCAAAAAGTATTATAACTATCGAATCAAGGAACAGGTATATCCTCGACATGCCTATGAAGAGGAAGCGAAAAAGATATTGGAGGTACAAAGCCGATACCATTCTGAGGTATTGACGCCAGACGTTTGTAAGGAGATGATGGATATTATCTTCTATCAACGTGACCTGAAATCCTGTAAGAATCTTGTTTCATTCTGCGAGTTTGAGTCTTACACCATTACAAGAGACGGGAAAAAAATAACTATCGGTCCTAAGGTTGCGCCAAGAACCTCTCCGTTGGCACAATTATCCAGCATCCTTGAGACAGCAAATAATATCACTATTCGTAACAAAAGGAACGATGAACTGTATATTTCTCCAGAGCAAAAAAAGGCAATAGCAGATTTCCTTGATAATCATGAGGTAATGAAGTTGACAGACCTCTATAAGATACTGAACATCGGCAGGAAAAATGGATGGTGGGCAGGAAAGGCTATCGGTAAAGGTCTGAAAGGAAACACAACCAAGTGTCAGATCCGTGAAGCTCTAAGTACCCTTCCTAAAGAACAAGTAGATTCAATCACAGCCTTCCAGTTGGAATTTGACGAGTATGTGGATGAAGGAACTGGTGAGGTACGCAAGAGAATCAATAATACTCTAGCAGAACAACAACCCTTGTACAAGTTATGGCACATGCTTTATTCCATAAAAGATAATACAGAGTTGTCTGGAGCATTACAACATTTAGGGATAAAAGATAAAGAGAGCATAGAAAAACTCTGCAAACTTGATTTTCGTACTGCTGGGTATGCCAGCAAGTCTGCAAAGGCTATTGGTCGTATCCTACCGTACTTGATGGAGGGCGTGATGTATAGTGAAGCATGTGAAAGAGCAGGCTTAGACCACTCTAGGAGAATAGATCCTAATCGCTCTCTGCTCACACACCTTCCTCAAATCCAGAAGAACGAGCTCAGACAGCCAGTGGTTGAAAAGATACTCAATCAATTGGTCAATATTGTAAACGCACTCCTTGAGAAGGAGGGGACTATTGATGAAATTCGTGTGGAGCTAGCAAGAGAGTTGAAGCAAAGCAAAGATGAGCGCAACGAGGCTTTCAAACGTAACAACCAAAACGAAAGAAAAAATAGAGAATATGCAGAACGTATAAAAGAGTATGGCCTCACGCCCACAAGAAACCGTATTATGAAGATGAAAATGTGGGAAGAAAGTGAATACACCTGTATGTATTGCGGACAGCCTGTTAATGTGACAGAATTCCTAAAAGGAGCCGATGTTGAACGAGAGCACATTATCCCTAGAGGATTGCTTTTCGATAACAGTTTTACCAATCAGGTTTGTTCATGTCGACGTTGTAATAGCAAAAAGGGAATGCGAACTGCTTATGACTTTATTGCTGACGATAAAGGTCTGGAAGGATTAAATGTCTATATAGACCGCATCAATGACCTATTTGACAAAAAGAAGATTAGTCGCAGTAAATTGAATCGTCTTTTAGTCTCTCATAAAGCCTATATCAGCAGAAAAGCTCATGGCAAGGAAACTGAAGAAGACAAAGAGCTATGGGAAAACTTCATAGACCGTCAACTGCGACAAAGCCAGTATATTGCCAAAAAATCTGTAGAGATGCTTCAGCAAGTATGCAAGAACGTTTATACCACCAGTGGTAGCGTAACCGATTTTGTGCGTCATCAGTGGGGATATGACGAACTTCTGCACGATTTGAACTTTGAACGCTTTAAGAAAGCTGGTCTTACTGCGATGGTGAAACAATTGCATTCTGGCGAGGAGGTAGAGGTGGAACGCATCGCAAATTGGACAAAGCGACTTGATAATCGGCATCATGCGGTGGATGCACTTGCCATAGCTTGCACTACTCAAAGCATGATACAACGCCTTAACACCCTCAATGCCAGTCGCGATGACATGCTCGAAGAACTAAATAGCAAAGATCAGCGTTTAGTTGATCCAGAGCGAAGCATGCTGGAGAAATGGGTATTTATCCAACCTCACATCTCTTACGCAGATGCGAAAAGTGAGATAGATAAGATCATCATCTCTCAACGACCAAATACACGCGTCACTGTTCCTGGCAAACGATATGTAACTAAAAACGGCAAACGGACTTTGGCACAGACGGGCATCATTGTACCACGAGGTGCCTTGCATGCCGAATTTGTATATGGCCGTATTATGAAGCAAGAAGCCGATGGTGTGACGATGACGCCCCAGTACGTAAGAAAATACAAATTGGGCATCGGTGCTCAGGGGTTTCTGTTCAATGGAAAGGAGTTCTATAAGGAAGAATTAAAGAAGGATTCCAAGACTGGACTTTCAAAGATTGTAGTAACAGACAAGATAAAGGATGTCTTAGAGAAAATTGTGGATGGTGGAATACGGCAGCGTATATTGGAGCGATTGAATAGAGGTTTCGAAGAGGGCACAGATTATCGTGCTAACGTAGCGCAAGCCCTTGCTAACCTCAAAAACCTTGATGAAGATCCCATCTATTCAGATGATGCCAAGACTCGCCCCATCCGCACCGTTCGCAAATATGTCAGTTCTTCCACAATGGTGGCAGCACGCAAAGACGATAAAGGGAAACCCGTTGCTTTTGTAGAGCCTGATGGTAATCATCATGTAGCCTTTTACAAAGACGAAAATGGTGTGATAATCGAAACTATAGTCACCAAATGGCAAGCTGTACAACGTAAATTGCATCATATACCTATTATTATTGATAACCCATCACAAACTTGGAACGAGGTCTTGGGAAGGAACGATGTTCCTGATGAACTACTTCAATCACTCCCCAAGGACAGTTCCACATTCCTCCTTAGTTTGCAGATTGGAGAAGCTTTCATCATGGGAATGGAAGAAATAGACTATCAAAGAGCCTTAGAGGAAAAGGATGTGCAGTCATTATCTGAGCATCTCTATTTTGTGCAGAACATCTCATCAAACAACTATCGTCTTCGCCGCCATGTGGAGTCTTCGTTTGATACTACTGATATGAATAAAGAAGATCAAAGATTCTTGAATATCAAAAGTATAGGCTCATTCTTTAATAGCAACCCGCACAAAGTAAAGATAACTATTTTAGGTGATATTATCGCAGATGTATAGAAAAAAGAAATCCCGTCTATTGAGCGGGATTTCGTCTATCATAATACAACTTTCTTTTGTGAATTATCGTTTATTGAGCTGTAAAACAGAGACTTAATAGTCACCTGTTGTATATGATACGATTTTGTCAGCTATTCACAACAACTGCAGCCTGCACTTGTACCAGCGGTCGGTTGTATATGATACGATTTTGTCAGCTATTCACAACAGCCAGCAGTCCTTTGCCTTGCGGTCGCGCGTTGTATATGATACGATTTTTCAGCTATTCACAACTGTGCTCGCCTACCCTTAAATATTTACTATGTTGTATATGATACGATTTTGTCAGCTATTCACAACATATCTTGTTTGTTTTACACTCCATTTTTGTTGTATATGATACGATTTTGTTAGCCATTTCAAAGAACGATGGTGCAAAGATAAGCATTATGATTGCTTTTTCAAAATAATCTAAGCACTTTTTACGTTAGTTTTCCTAATATCATTTGGAATTCTCATTATTTTTCTGTAAATTTGCACTTAAAATACACAAAGTGTTATTATAGAATCACGGGGACGGTTCTTGTGATCATTTCAAAATAATTGATTATCTTTGCAAGCGAAATATGACGAAAGAAGAATTACAGAAGATTATAGCCATAGACGAGGGATTCCGGATTGAATTGACCACGTCTAAAAGTGACATGGATAAATTCCAGGAGGCTATCTGTGCTTTTGCAAACGACATGCCAGGCTCTGGAAAGAAGGGGTATCTTCTAATTGGCGTATATGACGATGGTAAAATTAGTGGAATGAAAGTTGATGATGCCCTAATGAAACGCATCAGTGGCATTCGTTCTGATGGCAACATTCTGCCTCTCCCCGTTATGACTACAGAGAAGGTGCAGACGGATGAAGGTGATGTATTGGTTGTGGAGGTTACTCCATCATTCGATACACCTGTACGCTATCGAGGTAGGACGTTCATCAGGATTGGGCCACGTCGTGACATCGCCAGTGCTGAAGAAGAGAGAATCCTTGCGGAACGTTGTGCTGCAAGTCTGCCAACATACGACACAAGACCTTGTCGTGAAGCGACTTTAGATGATATTGATATAGATACAATCATCAAAGAGTATCTACCTAAGGCCATCGATGCAGAAACGTTGGCTACAGATAAACGTCCACTCAATGAACAGTTAGCATCCCTTCGCCTGTTCAATATGCAATGGGACTGTCCGACGTATGCAGCATTGATTATGTTTGGAAAGAATCCCAGATACTTCATGCCTGGAGCCTATATACAATTCGTTCGCTTTAAGGGCGAGACAAACGGAGGTGAAATACTGAATGAACGTCGCTTTGAGGGATGCCTATACAAGATCCTGCCACTATTGGAGAACTTCATCCGCGATGGCATTGTGACCAAGCGGCCTGTTCCCATCAGTATTCTGAGAGAAAAGGACGTGCAGAACTATCCATACAAGGTACTGCGCGAATTGATGATGAATGCTATGATGCATCGTGACTATCAGGCAAACATGCCTACTCGCCTCTATCAATATGACCATCACATAGAAATCATGAATCCTGGTGGTCTGTATGGTCAGGCTCGTCCTGAGAACTTCCCTCATGTGAATGACTATCGGAATAGTGTTGTAGCAGAGATGATGAAGAACCTGAACTACGTCAACATGTTCAATCATGGTGTAAGTGAGGTGCAAGGCTTGCTGAAAGAAAATCAAAGTCCTGCTGCCGAGTTCAATGTCAATCTTGTAACGGCTTTCAGTGTCGTCGTTCGTGAACCAGATGCCGCAGAGACCATGCAAAAGGATCCAGACACCATGCAAAAGACCATGCATAAGACCATGCAAAAGGATGCAAAGAGCATACAAAAGGCCATACAAAAGGCTCTTGATGAACGTGGAATTTCAATAACAGATTTGCAAATGGACATCCTCGTTTATTTCTATCTCTATCCAAAAGCAACTCGTAACGACTATATATCATCTGATGAAAACATTTCAGAAGGCGGAACAAAGTCTAACATTTCCCGCCTTCAGGAATTAGAATTGCTTAAAAGAAAAGGAGGAAAGAAGAATGGAGAATGGATTGTCGCTATTGATTTGAGCAATGATGACGATATATGAATCAAGAAGATAAAGACATATTGTTACGATTGCTCCAGCAACATAAGGAGCTGGGGATATCAGAGCAGATAGACTATCAGAAGTTCTATCTTGATTCCGTCATCAGCAATTCTGTTGCTCTTTCTAATCTGGAGCCAGAGCCTATAGCCCCTGAAATGGTCGATAAATGGTCGATAAAGCCCTCTTTAGCAGAAAAACTGGTCGATATTCTGGAATTTGTGGCCGATAAGGACGAATTCACCACAGAACAAATAGTCAGTCACTTTGGTTTTAACACCACCACTGCCAAACGGTATCTTCGCCAACTTACTGAGTTCGGCTACTTGGAACCACATGGAGGCAATAAGAACAGAACCTATGGCAATAAAAAGTAGAAACAACCATCAAAACCAAATAACACAATTATGAAAAAAAAGATTTTAACTATCTGTGCCATCCTTCTGGGGAGCATCAGCATGCTGACAGCACAAGTGAAACTACAAACTAACAATGTTGACGAAGTCCTGAAGGCGATGACACTTGAGGAGAAAGCGATGCTCGTGGTAGGCGGCAACCGCCAGATTGCAACGAGTGGTGACAATGGTATGATAGGCGGTCATGCCCAGCGTGTGCCTGGTGCCGCTGGTGCCACTCAGGCGATTCCCAGACTCGGTATTCCCTCGACGGTCCTGACAGACGGCCCTGCAGGTGTGAGAATCAGTCCCAGACGCAACAACGACCAGAATACCTATTTCTGCACAGGATTTCCTGTGGGCACTGCCCTCGCCTGCACCTGGAACACACAACTTGTAGAGGAAGTCGGAAAATGCATTGGCAACGAGGTGCTGGAATATGGCTGCGACGTGTTACTCGCCCCAGGCATGAACATTCACCGTTCGCCGCTCTGTGGCCGTAACTTCGAATACTATTCCGAAGATCCGTATGTGACAGGTAAGATAGCTGCTGCCTACGTGCGAGGTGTGCAGAGTCAGGGCGTAGGCACCTCTGTGAAGCACTTCGCAGGCAACTCGCAGGAGACCAATCGTATGGGTGTCGACGAAATCATATCACAACGAGCCCTTCGCGAGATCTACCTGAAAGGCTTTGAGATTGCAGTCCGCGAGGCTGCTCCCTGGACGGTGATGTCATCGTATAACCGCATCAACGGGCCCTTCACACAGGAGAACGGCGAACTGCTCACCACCATCCTGCGCGATGAATGGGGTTTCGACGGTATCGTGATGACCGACTGGACTGGTCTGCGTAATACCGCTGCCCAGATTCAGGCAGGCAACGACCTGATGGAACCAGGCAACGAATCGCAAATCAAGGATATTATAGATAAGGTGAAGAGTGGCACCTTGAAAGAGGCCGATCTCGACATCTGCGTGAAACGCATCTTGCAGTATCTCGTCAAGACACCTGCCTTCCGTAACTATAAATACACCAACAAGCCTGACCTGAAAGCCCATGCTGAGGTGACGCGCCGTAGTGCGACTGAGGGTATGGTGCTCCTGAAGAACGAAGGACAGACACTGCCTTTTGACGGTTCGAAGACCATCTCCGTGTTTGGTGTCACAGCCTACGACTTCATCGCTGGCGGTACAGGTTCCGGCGACGTGAACAAAGCCTATACCATCGACCTGATGCAGGGACTTACGGAGGCAGGATTGAAGGTGAATCCTAAACTCGCTGATGTCTACAAGAGTTATCAGAAGTACCAAGAGAGTCTCACTGCTGCTGGTCCTGCACGAGGCGGCTGGTTCTGGGGTAAGGCACTTCTTCCTGAAATGGCTGTCAGTCGCACGATCATCAACGCCCAGGCTCAGGAGTCCGACCTCGCTATCATCACCTTAGGTCGTCAGGCTGGCGAAGGCTCTGACCGTCAGGTGGAAGGCGACTTCACCCTCACGGATGTGGAGCGCCAGCTTATCACAGACGTCTGCAATGCTTTCCATCTGGCCAGCAAACCCGTAGTAGTGGTGCTCAATATGGGTAATGTCATCGAGACGGCTTCGTGGAAGGCGATGCCCGATGCCATCCTCCTTGCCTGGCAACCAGGACAGGAAGGCGGTTATTCTGTGGCTGACGTGCTGACAGGCAAGGCCTATCCTTCTGGCAAGCTCACGATGACCTGGCCCAACAACCTCATCGACCTGCCCTCCAGCGCCAGCTTCCCAAATGTCCGCCCAGTAGCAGCTCCCCGAATGCGTGGAAATAATCGTGGAAACAACAAGGTAGAGTTTCAGGATTACACCAAGCACACAGAAGGTATCAACGTGGGTTACCGTTATTTCACCACGACTCAGGCATCAGTGTCTTATCCCTTCGGGTTCGGCTTAGGCTATACCACTTTCTCCTATAGCAAACCCGTAGTCAAGGCCACAAAAGACGGTCTCACAGCCTCGATTACCGTCACCAACACAGGTAAGAGAGCAGGCAAAGAGGTCGTTCAGCTTTATGTCAGTGCGCCCGCTGGTGGTCTCGAAAAGCCTGCTCGCGAACTGAAGGCCTTTGCCAAGACACGTGAACTCCAGCCCAACCAGAGTGAGACACTCACCATGAAGCTCTCGCTCTACGATCTGGCATCCTATAATGAGACTACCCAGGCATGGGAGACAGCTGCGGGCAAATACACCATCGGCTTTGGCGCCAACGTGGAGGACATCCGCGTCACAGCGCCATACAGTCTCTCCAAACAGAAGACGGTAAAGTGTCACGACGTGATGAAACCCAATATGTAGCCTATCGCGACTGCCGTTCAGGGGGCATCCTTGTAACAACTGGTTATTCTGGAAGGGAAATACCCTTACGATAGCCAAGACCAGTGACGTGGCAGATGAGTCGGTCTTCCTGATTGGTGACGCGTACTTCAACGGAGGGGATTTTGTGATGATCGCAGACGCTGACGGCTTCTGCGCGAAGACGGTCACCCTCTTTGGCACTCGACACAAACATGATGCTGTTGCTAATGCCAACGGTGAGTTGCCCTTGGGCGTTCATCAAGGCTGCGATGGCCAGGTCAGCTAATGTAAACAGGGCGCCTCCCTGACAGACGTTTGCCCCATTCAGGTGAGTTGTCGTCACCACCATTTCTGCCACAGCATGCTCTGTGTCCACTTCCGTAATCTTACAACCCGCATTGGCTGCAAAACGATCCGTACGATTCAATAGTTCTTGTATGTTCATTGTGTTGATGATTATTGTCTTGTCAGTTTGTCAGCGTGATGACGACATACTCCGAGCGAGTACCGATGCGGAACTTACCGCCCCAGAGGCCAATACCGCTGGTAATATAATAGTGGGTGCGACCTCGCTGGTGAGGGCCGAAAGCGCACTCATAGACATGTTCCGTGATCCACGAAATGGGCCAAACCTGTCCGTGATGGGTATGACCACTGAGTTGGAGGTCAACCTGCTGACGCTCAGCCTGATCCAAATGATATGGCTGATGATCGAGCAGGATGCAGTATTTTGAACGGTCGGCCTTCTTCATCAGGACACCCAACGAATCACGTCGGAAGTTTGTACGGTCATCGCGTCCTATGATGCAGAGATCGCCAATAGTGACACAGGAATCCTGCAACAACCGGATACCAGCATCTTGATAGAACTGTCGCGCACGAGGCTCTCCGCTATAATACTCATGGTTGCCAATGCAGGCATAGACCGGTGCTTTCAGTCGTCGGAACTCCTCATGCATTTGCTGTTCGACTACAGGTCGCATGCTACCATCGATGATGTCGCCTGCGATGAGGATCAGGTCCGGCTGCTCAGCATTGACCAGATCCACCCAACGGCCCAACTCGTTCCGACGATTGTGATAGCCGATATGCAGGTCGCTCATCGCCACAATCTTCAAGGGCTTGCTGAGTTGTTTTTCTGTGGTCAGATGCAGCTCCTCGCGATGCTTGTGCTGATAATGCAGGTAGCCATATAGGAACAATGCGAACATGCCAAGGGCGATGCCACCAGCTGTCCACCAGTTATGATAAAGTACGCTACGAGGCACCAAACGGACTAGTCTTCCGAGGTCGAGCACCAGAAACAGCATGAACAGATAGAGCAGAATAATGAGACTCGACGTGCCGATCTCGTAAACAGCAATCGCCAAAGGCATGGGCATACGGTCGGTTGTGCGCATAAAACCTGCGAACAATAGCATAAAGGCGCCTATCATAAGGAGCAGAATCAGGACTTTCCAAATCCAACTAAGCGGCAGCAGGCACCAGACGTGCCAGCCGATATAGGCGAGTGCCATTAAAGGCAAGAATGTAAAAGTCAGCATCCACATATTGTTCTTGTGTCAAATATTACTTCACTACAATTTTCTTGGCCGCCGTTCCCTGACGGACGACATAGATGCCAGGAGGCAGATTGTCGACACTGCTGCCATAAGGCTGACCAGAGAGTAAGAACACCTGATAAGGCTGAGCCATATCGAGGCGTAACTCATTGATACCGTTTGGTTTATAAGTATAGCCAAGTTTTTTGCCCATCCAGGCGATGCGCTCCTTCATGAAAGTCTTCACCACGTCAACCTCAGCCTGGAAACTGCCTTTGGCGACAACATTCTGATGAACTTTCTGATTCAAGATGGGCCAACGCAGGAAATTCAGGTGCTGCGATTGCTGAAGGACGGTTGCCCAATGGTCGATATAAGTCAACAGATTCTCCTCGGTGAGTCCTGACTGACGAGCCTCATCCCAGATTTCCAGCATCTTTCGCTTTGCAGCAGCATCCTTGACGACGATATTATCGACAAAGTTCCTCATGTTACCAGCACAACTGCCACCACTCCGATATATATAATCACTTTTGGTGTTGACAGGATAGATGCGCTTGTCGTTGTGGAAAGCCAGATCGAAATCCCACACAGGTCCCACATGCATCAGATTCTCATCGCGCTGCTTATACATAAACACACTCCAATAGGTATCTGTGTTGCCAGACAATTCTCCTACGAGAAAATGCCTGAGGAAACTGTTGAGGTCGAGATAGGCAGCCCAATTGTTCTCCATCTGGTTGAAGAAATTACGGATGTACTGCTTCTGATTGGCAGTAATCTCATCTTCATCAGGCGACTTGATGGTAACGGGATTACCCTTGTTGGAATTGAACCACGACTTCTCCTGGTTCGCATAGGCATCCACCTCGATCAGATAGCCACCCGTCAAGGCACTACCCTGATTGTCTTCAGGCGTCATCTCTGTGATAGCCACACGGTTCTTGTCAATCTCCACTTGATCGCACAATTGGTAGCAGCCTTTATACTCGCCATTGAGCAACACATCGACAGCTGTACCGTAGGGGGTATAGGACAATCCCATGCGTCTGCTCAGTTCAAAGGCTAACAGGTTGCGCATCAAGGTCTTATCGCCATAATTATTAATCAGCGTCCATTTCTTTGCTTTAGCAGGAGCGTCATGCACATTCTGCTTCTTATCGAACTTGATTCTATAAGGCTTCTTGGGGAAGTCGCGTGAGGCATTGCCTCGCTCACGCGTCGCTCCAGGCTCTGACAACAGGTTCGTGCCGTCGTCGGAAATGATTGTCAGTTGGGAAACAACCTGGTTCACCTTGTCATTGGGAATCTCATTGTTCAACGTGTGGATGCTGACGGTAGGCAGGTTCGTCACCTGATAGAGATGGCTATCGTCGCCTGCACCAGGATGGCCATAGAACTCGAGTTCCGCAATGTTACAACGAGCATCAGCAGGACCTATATATCGAACATAGCGGAAACCCCGTGAACACTGGACATCAGCATACGACATCATACCGATCTTACCATTCTCAGGGATGACATACAGCGGTAGGGCATCCATGAAATCTCCGCGGTTGGCACCTTCGAAGACACCCAAAACCACGCGCTGTTCCCCCACCCCATCGTTGCGAGGAGACCAACCCACACGGGTAATAACATGTGCTGAACCCAAGTCGAGTCCTGTCCAAGTGTAACTCCTGTCATAGGAGGCAAAGAAGGTATTTAAGTCGCCATCGAAGGCATTTTCACGGGTATTGACGGTGTTAGACCTGTCGGAGCTATTCTGATAATTAACGGTTTCTATCGTACCGATGACTGTACCTTTCAGCAGATCATCACCATAGACTGGCGACAGAAGCAACATCCATGCAATTTGTGTACACAACAGTTTCTTAATCATGCGTTATCACTTTCAATAAACATCGACTCGTCCATTTCAGTCAATGATTTCTTCTTCTTATTCTCTCTGGCACCAGCCTTCAGCAAGTTCTTGGCAGCAGTGATGATACTGGGGCCACTGTCGCCAGTGGTAATCTTCAGCTTCTTCATCTTCTTGACGGTGTCGTTCATGCTCGACTCCACTTCCATAAAGCGTAAGCCAAAGTCCTGCACACGATCAATCACGGTATTGGCAGCATCCATCATAGCCTGCTGGTTTTCCAACTGTCGCACCTGTGTCCACATCATCTCCAACACACGCAGGTTCATATACATGGTCTGGGGACCGAGAATCATCACACCCTCATCGTAAGCCTCACGCCAAAGGGTGGCATCATTCAATAAAGCCAAGTTCAGCGCCCCCTCGATTGGAACATACATGATGGCGAAGTTCAGACGGTTGTAGCCCTCAGGTAAGAATTTGGTATATTCCTTCTTGGCCAGACGACGAACCTGAGCCCTGACACTATCGATATGAGCTTTCAGGTAACCGCTCTTCTCGGGCGTCCCGTCTTCTGCATTCATATAACGTTCGTAATCCGTCAGCGACATCTTGGAGTCGACCACCACATGGCGATTGTTGGGGAAGTGCAGGATGAAGTCAGGAACCAAACCCTTGCCGTCATCACCCTTAGCCCCCTTGCCGGCCTTATCTCTTAGTGTTTCCTGAGTATCAAACTGCTCGCCCTCTTTCAATTCCAAGTCTTCGAGCAACTGTTTGAGTTTCAGTTCACCGAAGTTTCCTTGTATCTTCACCTCACCCGTCAAAGCGCGCGTCAGACGGTCGGCCGTCTCTCCAATCTCCGCACTTTTCTGCATATTAATTTTGATAGTCTCATCCAGCCGCGTGAGGGCTTCCGTCTGCTGTTCCTTGGTCTTGTCAAGCGCCTCCTGCATATCCTTCAAGCTCTTCTGGAGAGGATCGATAATCTTCGACACCTGTTCCTTGTTTTCCTCGCCGAGCTCGGCCTGACGCTGCTTGAGCACCTTTTCCGAAGTGGTCTGCATCTGCTCCCTGATAAGTTCGAGCTGGTTTTTAATTTGCTGCTCGTTCATCTCTTTCAGAGCCTTGATCTGCCCCTCATGAACAGTTTTCTCTTGCAGGAGTTGTTGGGTGAATGTTTCTTTCAACTCTTGCATCTGACTGTCGTAAGCAATTTTTCGTTCGTTCATCTGCTCTTCGTAGGAAGCCTTCTGCGTCTCGATCTGTTTCGTAAGGTTCTCTACATTCGTCTTCTGAACGTCTCGCTCCGCCGTCAGTTTGATGACGTTGTCGATTAAGCCCTTCTTTCCACGGTTTCCGACAAAATAGCCGAGGACCGTCATCACAATGATGGCTATGATGGTTATAATCAGATATATTTCCATAATTCTATAATTATCAGGTGGCAAAGGTACGATTTTTAATTGATTTTTCTTCACTTTTCACTTTTTTTCGTACTTTTGTAGCCGAATGAAAAAAGTCAAGAACAGCGAATTGCTGCTCTCCTATATCCGAGAGGGGAAAATGATGACACAGAGTGAAAAGCTTTGGCTCATCATCAGTCTTAGTATTCCCTCGATTCTAGCGCAGATTTCAGCAACAGTGATGTTCTTCATTGATGCCTCTATGGTGGGACATTTGGGCGCGAAGGCTTCAGCAGCTATCGGACTGGTAGAGACCACAGGCTGGCTGGTGGGCGGACTGGCCTCAGCAGCGAATATGGGTTTCTCTGTGCAAGTGGCTCATTTCATTGGTGCCAACGACTTCGAAGCAGCACGAAGGGTGCTACGCCAATCGATGGTTTGCTGTTTTATCTGGGCCTTGATGACCTCGCTGATATCAGTGATTATCGCCCCCTTCCTACCCTACTGGATGGGGGGCAGTGAAGAGATAGCCCGCGATGCCTCCATCTACTTTGCCATCTTCGGTTTGGCTGGTATTTTCTTCCAGGCTGAAGGATTGGCCGGTTCGATGCTGAAGTGCTCAGGTAATATGAAGATACCCTCCATGCTGAATATCGGTATGTGCGTGATGGATGTTCTGTTCAACTACATCTTTATCTATATCCTCGACTTAGGAGTGATGGGCGCTGCCATCGGAACGGGTGTCGCCATGCTGATAACGGCAGGACTGATGCTATATTTCCTGCTCGTCAAGTCGAAAATGCTCTCTCTCGTAGGTCGGCCAGGATCGTTCAAGCCCAAATCTGACACCATCAGTACAGCTTTCAAGATTGGTGCGCCAATGGGACTGCAACACCTGCTGATGGGAGGCGCGTATGTGGTAAGTACGATGATTGTGGCACCATTGGGAACCATTGCCATCGCCGCCCACTCACTGGCCATTACCGTCGAGAGCCTCTGTTATATGCCAGGCTATGGTATTGCCGAAGCTGCCACCACCCTTGTAGGACAGGGCATCGGCGCAGGCCAAAAGCTGTTGACTCGTTCTTTTGCCAGAATGTCTGTGGGCTTGGGCATCGCCGTAATGACAGTCATGGGTGTACTGATGTGGATCTTCGCACCAGAACTGATGTCACTAATGTCACCTGTAGAGGAAGTGATAGCTCAAGGTACTCAGGTTCTTCGTATTGAGGCATGGGCAGAACCTATGTTTGCCGCCGCCATTGTTACCAACGGCGTGTTCATCGGCGCTGGCGATACGATTATCCCAGCAATCATGAGCCTTGTCTCGATGTGGGCTGTCCGTCTGACACTCGCTGCATCTCTTGCTCCGAAATACGGTCTGAAGGGTGTGTGGATGGCAATGGCCACCGAACTCACTTTCCGTGGGAGCATCTTCCTGTTCCGTCTTTTCAAAGGTAACTGGTCTGAAAAGCTAAAGGTTGCCAACAAAAAAATAACCGCTCTCGGGTCATCAACGACTCAGGAGCGGCACCAACAATCTATGAATAACTAAAAACCTTTTTTTCGAAACAAACAACTTCGTCTCACGACGGTGTTGTGTTATCCTTTTAAACAAATCTTTATTACCACTGTAATACCTATTAAATCAACTTAAAACCAAAACTAATTACTAACTATTAACTACTAACTAACTCTAACTAACAATGAAACGAATCTTTTATTACCTTAACTAATTATTCTATTGAAGATTATCTTTTTGTCTTTTGACGATGCAAAGGTACGGCGATTTTTGCAATCCGCAATGGATTACTATATACTTTTGCATAAAAAACGCATTTCTTTTGATGTAAATCAACTGATTGTGTGCGAACACACTGCTTTTGTGTGCGAAAACGGCCTAAAAAACGGCTGAAACCTTGTTGGTCAGTTCCACGAACTCAGGAATCGACAATTGTTCTGGTCTTCGCGTCATCATCGGATTGTCAAAGAAGCCAGTAGGTGCAGGATGATTCACATCGAAAATCTGGCGCAGGGATACACGCAGCATCTTCCGACGCTGGTTGAAGGTGGCCTTGACAATCCGACGGAAGAGCTGCTCGTCGCAACCCAGGTCGGTAACAGCATTACGGGTCATACGAATCACGGCACTCTGCACCTTGGGAGGCGGATTGAAAACAGAGGGTTCGACCGTAAACAGATATTCCACATCATACCAAGCCTGGATCAGAACTGAGAGAATGCCATACTGCTTATTACCTGGTTGTGATGCCATACGGACCGCCACCTCGTGTTGTATCATACCCGTACAACAAGGAATCAGCTCTTTGTTATCAAGCATCTTGAAGAATATCTGCGAAGAGATATCATAGGGATAATTACCCGTCAGGATAAATTGCTGACCTTCGAAGACCTCATGCAAATCCATACGGAGGAAGTCGCCACCTATTATATTATTATTAAGACGGGGAAAATTCTCACGGAGATAAGCGACACTCTCACGGTCGATTTCCACGACCTTCAACGGACGGGGTTTCTCCACCAGATACTGCGTCATCACACCCATACCAGGCCCCACCTCGAGTACAGGCAACTCCGGATAGGGTTCATCCACCGTATCGGCAATCCGCTTGGCGATACTCAAGTCGGTCAGAAAATGCTGACCAAGATTCTTTTTCGGTCTTACTTGCTTCATTTGGGTGCAAAGATACAAAATAATTCTTAATTCTTAATTCTTAATTCATAATTAATTTGTACCTTTGCACCAATGGAACAGAAAAGCATACTCGGAAGCATTATTAAAATCGTCCTGCCCTTCCTGCTTGGCGGAGCGATTCTATGGTGGATGTACCGAGGTGAAGATCTCTCAACCATTAGTCGTGTGCTGACGGAGGAGATGAACTGGACCTGGATGCTTTTGTCGTTTCCCTTTGGCATCCTGGCGCAGATGTTCCGTGGCTGGCGATGGAAACAGACGCTTGACCCCATCGAAGATCTGTCGCCAAGTACAGCCAAACAACCATCTTCAGGCCAGAAAATCCAAGCCCGCAATGCGACCTGCATACACGCTGTATTCATTTCGTATGCAGCCAGTCTGGTGATTCCACGCATCGGCGAGTTCTCACGTTGTGCTATACTGAAGCGTTACGACGGGGTATCATTCAGCAAGGCACTGGGTACGGTGGTGACAGAACGAGCCGTCGACACCCTGATTGTGATGCTCTATTCAGGCATCATTTTGTTGATAGAGATGAGCATTTTCGGCTCATTCTTTAAAAAGACGGGCACTTCTCTCGACCGCATCCTCGAAAGTTTTTCGCTGACAGGATGGCTCGTGACAGGCATCTGTGGTATCGCCGTTCTCATCCTGCTCCATCTGTTGCTGAAAAACTTCTCTATATATAATAAGGTAAAAATGACATTGAGTGGCATCTGGGAGGGGGTGCTCTCCCTGAAAGGGGTTAAGGACCTGCCACTCTACCTATTTTTCTCCATCGGCATCTGGGTAATGTACTTCCTGCACTATTACCTGACATTCTTCTGCTTCGACTTCACAGCGCACTTAGGCATCGGCTGTGCACTGGTATCGTTTGTCGTGGCCAACTTCGCCGTTATCGTACCCACGCCCAACGGTGCAGGTCCCTGGCATTTCGCCATCAAGACCATGCTGATTCTCTATGGTGTGGCTGATGAGCATGCCCTCTGGTTCGTGCTCATCGTACATACCGTACAGACACTACTTGTGATTGCCCTCGGTATCTATGCTTGGGCAGCCCTCTTATTTACGAAACGTTTAAACCCTCAAACAACATAACTATGAGTGATATTAAGAATCTGAATCCAGTGTGCATCTGGAAGAACTTTTATGCACTGACACAAGTTCCGCGTCCAAGCGGACATCTCGAGAAAGTACAGAATTTCCTGCTCGACTTTGCCAAGCAGGCTGGTGTGGAGGCCTTTAAGGACCCTGCCGACAACATTGTGATGCGCAAGCCAGCCTCAGCAGGAATGGAGAAGAAGAAGGGCGTCATCCTGCAGGCCCACATGGATATGGTGCCGCAGAAAACGCCCGAGTCGACCCATAACTTTGAGACCGATCCCATCCAACCCTGGATCGACGGTGAATGGGTGAAGGCCAAGGGCACGACTCTCGGTGCCGACAACGGTCTGGGCGTTGCTGCCATCATGGCCATCATGGAGGACAAGACCCTGAAGCATGGCCCAGTCGAGGCCCTGATTACCGCTGATGAGGAAACGGGTATGTTTGGTGCCAACGCACTGCCTGCCGGTGAACTGAACGGTGATATCCTGATGAACCTGGACTCTGAGCACTGGGGTAAGTTCGTCATCGGCTCTGCCGGTGGTATCGACGTTACCGCCACCCTCGACTACAAAGAGGTGGAAACGGATGCCGACGATGCTGCCGTCAAGGTGACTGTGAAGGGTCTACGCGGCGGACACAGCGGATTGGAAATCCATGAAGGTCGTGGTAATGCCAACAAACTGCTCGTCCGTCTGGTCCGTGAGGCTATCGAAGAACTCGATGCCCGCCTGGCTTGCTGGCAGGGCGGTAATATGCGCAATGCCATTCCCTTCAAGGCAGAAGCCGTGCTGACGTTGCCAAAAGAGAATGTGGAAGCCATGAAGGAACTTGCCCAAGACTGGCAGGATGACTTCCAGGATGAATACAAAGGCATCGAGAGCGGTATAGAGGTTATCTGTGAGAATGTGGAAACACCGAAGATGGAGGTGCCTGTAGAGATCCAGGACAATCTGATCAATGCCATCTACGGGTGTCACGATGGCGTGATCCGCATGATTCCCTCCTACCCCAGTGTCGTAGAGACCTCTTCCAACCTCGCTATCATCAACATCGGCGGCGGCAAGGCCTCACTGCAGATTCTGGCCCGCAGCAGCCGTGAAGATATGAAGGACTATATCGTGAAGACATTGGAGAGCTGTTTCAATATGGCAGGCATGAAAGTAGAGACAGCCGGTTCGTATGGCGGCTGGGATCCTAACCCCGAATCAGAGATTCTGCACCTTTTATTAAAGGAATACAAAGACCTCTTCGGACAGGATGGTATCATCCAGGTAGACCACGCTGGTCTGGAGTGCTCCATCATCTTAGGTAAGTATCCTCACCTCGACGTGGTATCATTTGGTCCTACGATGAAATCGCCTCACACCACCACAGAGCGCGCCCTCATCGCCACTGTCGAGCCCTTCTGGACTCTGCTGAAAAAGACACTCGAGGACATTCCTGAGAAATAAATTCGAAAAAAATCCGCAGTTTACTTGTAACTGCGGATTTTTTTTCTTACCTTTGCAGGCGATAAATTTAAACATTAACATAATTATGGACGATTACCCGGCGGACAATTACGAAAAGTAATGGCGAGGGATGGCGAGCAAGGCTGCTAATCCCTTTGCCGCTAAAACCATTTCAAACGAAAAAAGGATTAGCACAATGAAGACTTTCTGGAACACCCAAGGCGGACTGGCCCAACTTACAGAGTGGCAGCCCAATTGCTGGATACAGGTGACATGCCCCACCGAAGAAGACCAGCGCGAACTCGAAGAGAAGTTCAATATCCCCGACTACTTTATGTCGGACATCAGCGATACCGACGAGCGTGCCCGTTACGAGTACGACGACGGTTGGATGCTCATCATCCTCCGTATCCCTTATGTCAAAGAGATACGGTCGAGGACACCGTATACCACCGTACCCCTCGGTATCATCCACAAGCGCGATGTCACCATCACTGTCTGTTTCTACGAGACGAACATGATGATCGACTTTGTCTCGTTCCAGCAGAAACGAGGCGAGGGTTTCACCGATTATGTCGACATGATTTTCCGTCTGTTCCTCAGCAGCGCCGTTTGGTATCTGAAACGTCTGAAGCAGATCTCGATGCTCGTCGACAAGGCCAAGCGCAACCTCGACAAGGAAGTAAACAATGAGAGTCTGATTGGCCTGAGCCGTCTTCAGGACTCGCTCACTTATTTTCAGACCTCCATCCGAGGCAACGAGACACTGCTTTCAAAACTGAAGTTTAAACTCCAGATTGACGAATTGGATGCCGACCTGATCGAGGACGTCAACATTGAGATGACACAGGCCCGCGAGACCACACTCATCTATTCCAACATTCTGGAATCAACGATGGATACCTACCAAAGTATCATCAACAACAATATGAATACCGTGATGCGTACGCTGACCTCCGTCACCATCATCATGATGATTCCGACCCTCATCACCTCAATGTTTGGTATGAATCTTGTCAACGGCATGGAGGAGAAACCCTGGGGATTTATCATCGCTATCGTCCTCTCCATCTGCGTATCAGGCATCTGTTGGTGGGTATTCAGGCACAAACGACTGGTGTAAGAGGTATAAATAATGTTAATTGTTAGGCTAAACCGAAAATTATTTTTAACTTTGAACCCTGATTCGCCTCTATACGGGCGTTTTCAACATAATTAGCGTTTGAACAATTCTAGTCACTAACTAAAAAAGTTAAATGATGGACTCTCAAGACAACATCCTCGAACAGGAGGTAAAAGAAGAAGCAATCCAGGAAACAACTGTTCCTGAAGTAGAAACCCCAGAAGTGGCTCCCGTCGCAGAAGAAGAGGCACCCACTGCTGAAGAAGTGGTACCTGTCGCTGAAGAAGAGGCTCCTACTGCAAATCCGGAGCAACCCCGTAAGGTCTACGAGACCAAAAAGGAGGTGCTCGATCGCATCAAGGAGATTGCCCATGGTGACGAAAATCCTCAAAAAGAGGAGATCGATTACCTGAAGACCTCTTTCTACAAGCTGCACATCGCAGAGCGCGAAGCCAATTTGAAGGCCTATATTGACGGTGGCGGCGATCCGGAGGCTTATCAGATTACACCTGACGAGGACGAGGAAGTGTTTAAGGCAGAAATGGGCATCATCAAGGAGAAGCGTGCCAAGCTCTTCAAGGAACAAGAAGCAGAAAAACTGGCGAATCTGGAGAAGAAACTTGCCATCATCGAAAAGATCAAGAGTATGATTACCTCACCCGAGGAAGCCAACAAAGCCTATCAGGAGTTCAAGGCTCTTCAGACAGAATGGCGTGAAATCAAGAATGTCCCAGCTGAGAAGGCCAATGAATTGTGGCGCAACTACCAGCTTTATGTAGAACAGTTCTATGACCTGCTCAAGCTGAACAGCGAAGCTCGCGAATACGACTTCAAGAAGAATTTCGGATTGAAGACAAAACTCTGCGAAGCTGCAGAGAAATTGGCCGAGGAACCAGATGTAATCAGTGCTTTCCACCAACTTCAGAAGTTGCATGCCGAATACCGTGAGATCGGTCCTGTGGCAAAGGAACAGCGTGAAGAAATCTGGAACCGTTTCAAGGCTGCCTCAACAATCATCAACAAGCGTCATCAGCAACATTTCGAAGATGTACGCGCTAAGGAAGAGGAGAATCTGGCCCGTAAGACGGAGCTCTGCGAGAAAGTAGAAGCTATAGCCGCTCAGGAGAATAAGGGCAGCGGTGACTGGGAGAAACATACCAAAGAGATCATCGACATACAAGCCGAATGGAAGACCATCGGTTTTGCGCCACAGAAGATGAACGTCAAGATTTTCGAGCGTTTCCGCGCTGCCTGTGACGACTTCTTCGGCAGGAAGGCTACCTATTTCAAGACTCTGAAGGATACTTTCAAAGATAATGCCGAAAAGAAACGCGCCCTGATTGAGAAGGCCAAGGCCCTTCAAGACTCTACGGATTGGAAAGCCACGGGCGACAAACTCATTGCTCTCCAGAAAGAATGGAAAACCATCGGTATGGTACCCAAGAAGTTGGGCGACCAACTTTGGGAAGAATTCCTTGGTGCCTGCAACAAGTTCTTCGATGCCCGCAATGCGGCTGGTGCCGGACAGCGTGGCGAAGAGCGTGAGAATCTGGAAAAGAAACGTGAGGTGATCGAAAAGCTGAAAGCTGCTGCAGAAGAGGCAGGCGAAAACATTCAGGAAACCGTTCAGAAACTTGTCGAGGAATATCAGGCTATCGGTCATGTTCCCTTTAAGGAGAAGGATAAACTCTACGAAGAATACCACGCAGTGCTCGACAAGCTCTATAAGGAACTGAATGTCAGTGTGGCCAAGCGTCGTTTGAACAACTTCAAGCAGAGTCTGAAGCAGGTAGCAGAGCGCGGCGAGAATGCCCTCGACAACGAGCGCGCCCGTCTGTTCCGCCAGTACGAGGCCATCAAACAGGAGGTGCAGACCTACGAGAACAACCTCGGTTTCCTCAATGCCTCATCGAAGAAGGGCAATAGTCTCATCGACGAAATGAACCGTAAAGTTCAGAAGTTGAAAGACGATATGAATCTCATCCGAGAGAAAATCAAGGCTATCGACGCTGAGAACAAGGAATAAAAAGAAATCCCGCCGTTTGGCGGGATTTTTTGATTCTTTTGAAAATTTTTCCCGAAAAATTTTGGTAATTCCGGAAAAAGTAGTACCTTTGCACCCGCAAAATAAAAATTGCAAGGATTCATTGGGGTATGGTGTAATGGTAACACTGCAGATTCTGGTCCTGCCTTTCCTGGTTCGAGTCCGGGTACCCCAACTGAAAGAAAGAGATTTCCATGGTGGAAATCTCTTTCTTTTTGCCCAAAATCAAAAATAATTCTAATTTATTTTGCATTTCGCCCAATTTGCAGTATCTTTGCATCTAAATACATATTATATAATTAATGGAACAAACAAAACAGCTCGTTAAAACCATTACAGAAGGAATCCAAGAGAAAAAAGGCTCCGACATCGTCGTGGCCGACTTGTCAAAAATTGAGGGCACCATCTGCAATTATTTCATCATCTGTCAAGGCAGCTCTCCAACACAGGTAGAGGCCATTGCTGAGTCTGTGGGTGATTTCGCCCGCGAACGACTTAAGGAAAAACCCACCCATGTTGTCGGACTTGAAAACGCCCAATGGGTGGCCATGGACTATACCGATGTGCTGGTTCACATCTTCCTACCCGATGTACGAGAATATTACGACCTCGAACATCTGTGGGACGACGCCAAACTGACCTACATCCCAAACCTCGATTAAGAAAACATCATGGACAATAAAAAGATACCCAACAACAGCGGTGATCCAAAGATGAACATGCCGCGGTTTAATATGAACTGGATCTATGCCATTGCTATTGTGGCCTTGGCTTTGCTATATCTCTCCAGCGGAGGTCCCTCGAACAGTAGTGTAGCCAAACAGGCCACCTACTCTGAGTTCAAGGCGATGGTGAATCGCGGCTATGCCTCGAAGATAATCGTCAACAAGGGCCAGGGCACCCTACGAATGTATGTCAAGCCGGAACATATCCGCGACGTTTTCCACCAGGGTACCCAACAGACAGGCAATGAGCCTTATATTGAAGTAGAGTTCGGTTCTGTCGATCAAGTTGAAAGTTTCATCGAAGAGGCCAAGACCGCCAAGACCTTCACCGGTCAGTACAGCTATGAGAACCGTCGTGACAACGAGATGTTCAATATGCTGTTATATAATGTATTACCCTTTGTCTTTATCATTGGCCTGATGATGTTCTTCATGCGAAGGATGGGCGGTGGTGTTGGTGGCAATAGTGTTTTCAGCGTCGGAAAGTCGAAAGCCAAGATGTACGAGAAAGGTGGTGAATTAGGCATTACCTTCAAGGATGTTGCAGGCCAAGCCGGTGCCAAGCAGGAAATACAAGAGATTGTGGAATTTCTGAAAAACCCACAGAAATATACCGACTTAGGAGGAAAGATTCCCAAGGGTGCCCTGCTCGTAGGTCCTCCGGGAACAGGTAAGACCTTGCTTGCCAAGGCGGTGGCCGGTGAGGCCGGCGTTCCCTTCTTCTCAATGTCGGGTTCCGATTTCGTAGAGATGTTCGTGGGTGTGGGTGCCAGCCGAGTCCGCGACCTCTTCCAACAGGCTAAGGCAAAGTCGCCTTGCATCATTTTCATCGACGAGATTGATGCCGTGGGCCGTGCCCGTAGCCGTAACCCTGCAATGGGTGGTAACGACGAACGTGAAAACACGCTGAATGCCCTACTCACGGAGATGGACGGTTTTGGTACCAATAGTGGTGTCATTATTCTGGCCGCCACTAACCGTGCCGATATGCTTGACTCTGCCCTGCTCCGTGCCGGCCGCTTCGATCGTCAGATTCACGTAGACCTGCCCGACCTGAACGAACGTAAGGAGGTATTTATGGTACATCTGAAGCCACTGAAGATTGACGAGACTGTCGATATCGACTTCCTCGCCCGTCAGACACCAGGTTTCTCGGGCGCTGACATCGCCAATGTCTGCAATGAAGCAGCCTTGATAGCAGCCCGTCATAACAGCAAGAAGGTGGGCAAGCAGGACTTCCTCGATGCCGTTGACCGTATCATCGGCGGATTGGAGAAAAAGACCAAGGTGATGACCGAAAAGGAGAAGCGCAGCATCGCCATCCACGAAGCCGGTCATGCGACCATTTCTTGGTTCACGGAGTTTGCTGACCCACTCGTTAAGGTATCCATTGTACCCCGTGGTCAAGCCCTTGGTGCTGCCTGGTATCTGCCTGAGGAGCGCGTACTACAGACTAAAGATGCCATGCTCGATGAGATGTGCTCGCTGCTAGGAGGCCGCGCTGCAGAGGAATTGTTTATCGGTACCATTTCCACAGGTGCCATGAACGATTTGGAACGTACCACCAAACAGGCTTACGGCATGATTGCCTATGCAGGTATGAGCGAGAAACTGCCGAATATATGCTATTATAGCAATCAGGAATACCAGTTCCAGCGGCCCTATTCAGAGACCACGGCCAAGATTATGGACGATGAGGTACTACGTATGATCAATGAGCAATACGAACGAGCCAAGCGCATCCTGACCGAACATAAGGAAGGTCATGCCCAACTGGCTCAATTGCTTGTCGACCGCGAGGTCATCTTCGCTGAGGATGTCGAAAAAATCTTCGGCAAACGTCCTTGGACGAGCCGTGCTGAGGAACTTCTTGAAGCCCAGATGAAAGCTGATGCCGAGCGCATGGCGGAAGAACGTGCCAAAGAATTAGAAGCAAAGACTGAGAAGGAAGTCGAAAAGGAGGCTCCCTCAGAATCATCAGAGTAGTCAGAGATTTCAGAGTAATCAGAGATACCCATCATGAAGAATTTTATCATCAGAACCATTACAGGTGTGCTGTTTGTGGCAGCGATTATTACCTGTTTCCTCCGTGCAGAGGCTATGATCCTGTTGTTTGCCTTGGTAACGGGACTGACCATTTGGGAATTTACCGGTTTAGTCAATGAAAGGGAACATGTCACCATCAACAGGATGATCTGTACAGTGGCAGGTGTCTACTTCTTCTTCGCGATGGCAGGTTACAACAGCGGACTCACTCCCGCCAGTGTCTTCATTCCCTATCTCGTTTCCATCATCTATCTGCTGATTGCAGAGCTCTATCTGATGCACGATGACCCCGTCAGCAATTGGGCCTATACGATGATGAGCCAGCTTTACATCGCCCTGCCTTTCTCCTTGCTCAATGTACTGGCATTCCGTTCTGTGGGTTATGATATTACCTATACCTACCTTATCCCACTGAGTGTATTTGTCTTTCTGTGGATGAACGATACGGGAGCCTATCTATGTGGTTCACTTTTGGGAAAACACAAACTTTTCCCCCGCATCTCACCAGGAAAGAGTTGGGAAGGCAGTATTGGTGGCGGTATCCTCGTGATGGCCATCGCTATACTGATATGGTATCTGACAGAGCTCTATGATGTTAACGAACTCAGCCTCAACGCCTTTGAGTGGGCAGGACTGGGACTGACAGTCGTCATTTTCGGCACATGGGGTGATTTGATAGAATCGCTCTTCAAGCGTACTTTAGGTATTAAGGACAGCGGAACAATTCTCCCCGGTCATGGAGGCATGCTCGACCGTTTCGATTCCTCGCTGCTAGCGATTCCCGCAGCTGTTGTATATTTATATACGCTCACTCTCATCTAACAGAAAGCCCTCCGTTTTTGGGGGAGGGCTTCTTGTTATTTCGTCTGATAAAGAACATTGAGTGTCGGCGTATAGGTATTCTTCAACGTCACCGTAATAAAGCCGCCTTCGGTCTCAAACTTCGCAACCTTATGGTCATCGCCCAGAACAGGACAGTTTGGCCACGCATCGAGTTCCTTCTCTAGGTTGTCACGGAGCTGCTGCCAGAGGTTGCGGGTGCTGTCATTGGTCGACAACTCATAGGTTTCTTGAATCATCTTCAGGGTGTCGTTCTGCTGAGCCAGCACAAGATGGTACAACTCACCCGGGTTCCGCATCACCACATTCGTCAGATCTGAGTCAGAACGGGCAGAGTCAAGAGCAAAGCCACGGTTCATCAGAGAATCGTAGAATGCCTTGAAAGGCATACCCATCGACAAGCCGCGATAATTCAGATACTGTGGTTCACTACTACACGCACATAGTGCCAAAAAAGCCACGAGGGTCACTAAAATCTTCTTCATAATCATACTAGTTTGATAATTCTGCTGCAAAGATAAGTTTTTTTTTTGAAGTTTCCAAAAAAAACCTTACCTTTGCACCCATGTTTACAGGAAGCCTCCTACTTTTTGCCCTTTTGATGGCCCCTGACAACGTTGATTCAATCCGTACGGAACGTATCGACGAAGTTATCGTCACATCAAATTCTGCCCGTCAACGCCTACAAAGTGTACAGGCAGGTGCCGAGCAACTCCAGTTAAAGGAGTTGACCACTGCCCCGCAATTGTTCGGTGAGACCGACATCATGCGGAGCATACAGCTATTGCCGGGCATCAAGGCTGAGAGTGATGCGTCAAGCAGTTTCCAAGTACGAGGAGGTACCTCTGCTCAGAACATGGTACTGTTCGACAATTGTCCAGTCTATAATGTCGGTCATTTGGCAGGACTTTTTTCCGCTTTTAACAACGACGCATTAGCAGGTGCCACACTCTATAAGGGGCTGTTACCTGCCCAATATGGCGGTGCTTCATCGGCCGTACTCGATATCAGCGGACGAACAGGCGACAAGCAGCAATGGCATGGCGGGGCAACTATCGGTTTGCTGTCAGCAAAAGGAACTTTCGAGGGGCCGATCATCAAAGATAAATTATCATTTCTCGTAACTGCCCGCCGCACCTATCTCGATGCCTTCCTCAAACTCAGTGATGACTTCAAGGACAATACGCTTTATTTCTATGATGTCAATACAAAAATCGATTGGACGATAACGCCATGCGACCAGCTTTTCCTGAGTTTCTTCACTGGCTATGACCGCACTGCCTTACAAGACATGATTGACATCCGCTGGCGGAATCTGACAGGTAGTCTGAAATGGCTCCATCACTTCAATGGCGGCTCCAATTCCCAAACGACCCTGCTTTACAGCAGTTATGAGAACGACAATGGTGTCGATTTCATGAAGCTCAACCTCTGGTACAAAGGTCATATTCGTCAGGCCAGTTTCCGTCAGGATTTCAATCTCTCCTTTGGTTCACATGAGTTGAAGGCAGGCTTTCAGTCCTCACTACTCAACGTCAAATCAGCAGAATGGCAGGTGCTTAGCACCTACGAGAAAGAGCAACGCCGTGCCTGGGAAAATGCCATCTGGCTCAATGCTACCCTCAAGCCCTTCGAGCGGCTGACAGCCACTGCCGGACTACGTCTAAGCACCTTCTCACCGTTAGGAGGGTCTCTCTACTACGACCTCACCCCCGAGGGCGAGATTGACTGGTACTATAACTATAATAAGAACCAGATTGTCAAAACCCATATGGTCTGGGAACCTCGCGTGAGCCTCAATTTCTCCCTCACGCCGACACTCAATGCCAAAGTGGCCTATGCGAGAACGTCACAGAACATCCATGCCCTGCGTAACCAGAGTACCTCCACACCCTTTGACCGTTATACCATTAGCAGCAATATCGTAGAACCGGAGATTGCAGACCAGATCAGTGCAGGTTTCTTTTTCGCTACCCCCGACGAAACCTATGACTTCTCTGTCGAGGGCTACTACCGCAAGATTACCAATATCCTGGATTATCGCGATGGAAAGACCTTCCGCAGTGAGATTGAGATCGAGCGTCTTATTTTGCCTGGTGACGGTAAGGCATACGGTGTGGAATTCCTAGCCCGAAAGAACAATGGTCGCTTTACAGGATGGCTGGGCTATACACTGTCATGGTCAAAAGCCAAGATTGAGGGCATCAATGGCGGCCGTTGGTATGATGCCAACAACGACCGTCGTCACGATATCAACTTAGTGGCGATGTATCGACTCTCACCACGATGGAGCCTCAGCGCAGCATGGGTCTTCAACAGCGGTCAGGCTTTTACTGCCCCAAGCGGTAAATACCAGATCATCGACAACTGGATTTACTATTATGCTGAGCGCAACGGTTACCGCGCCCCCGACTACCACCGTCTTGATGTCAGTGCTGTCTGGTCGAAGAAATACCGTCGCACCACCCATGAGTGGGTCTTCGGCATCTACAACCTCTACAATCGCTACAACCCGTTCCTCATCAACTTCGAGGACAGTGAACAAGGCGCAGGCACCCGTGCGGTGCAGTATTCGCTTTTCGGTATTGTACCGTCAGTATCGTTCAACATCAACTTCTGACCGCTCATGAAAAAAAATATTCTATTTTTCATCTGTCTGAATATCATGCTTCTGTCTTCTTGCAAGAAAGACATTGACATTGATTATCATCAAGTTCCCTCGCACTATGTGGTCGAGGCCTCTGTCAGCAATACGAACATGGAAGCACGCATCAGCCGGACGCAGAATATGGATGACAACAGCACCCAAAGCAACATCAGTAATGCCGTTGTCGTCATTACTGGTGATGATGGTAGCAGCAACCGACTCAGCTATTTGTCCAACGGCCGCTATATCTCCAGAAGCAAGGGTGTACCGGGCGTCACTTATACCATCACGGTCGATGTCGACGGAGAACATTTCACGTCTACTTCGACCATGCAGAAGAAACCCACAATCAATTCATTCCGGGTGATTCGCAAGAAGATTGCCACAGAATGGTTCCAAATTGGCGAACTGAACTTCCAAGATTTGCCCAATGAAGACAACTGGTATTTCATGCACATCTATCGCAACGACTTGGGTTACCGCTGGGCGGTGCTGAACGACCGCAACGACCCGGACAAGGAAAGACAACAACTCTTTAACTTCTTCCGTGAGGGCGATGGTGGCAGTGACGTGCTTCGTGACGGTGACAATCTGAGAATTGAACTATACAGTATCGACCAACGGGCTTATGACTACCTTTTCTCCATGCAGATGATGGAAAACACAGGCACCAACCCGATACCTAATTTCACGGGCGGGTGCCTGGGCTATTTCTCTGCACACTGGCTGGTGGCAATACCTTTTGTCTACCATGCAGCCAACGTGGAAGAGGAGGATTAAAAACCAAACAGATCCGGTGGCGTCGTTGGTGTCGAACTAAGTTTTATCCGCACCGTAAAAGGAACATCCATATCCGTATTCTTATACTCTATTTTGATGCTCATGTCATCAAACGACAATACACGTGCCTGAATCTTCTGTGTCTGGCTGCCGTTGGCATATTCCAAACGGAGATTGTCATTATCGCACTTATAGGTACCGGCATAAATTGTATCACCGTAGATGTCATAAGCACAGAACGAGCCGTTTCTTACCATACCATTATAAGTACCATTGCCATCAAACTTGAAATAATGATAGATAAAATCCTCAGGCGACACATTCACATCACCGATGATTTCCACATCACCATCCTCCCAACCGCGATACCACGTACCGACAATCTGTTCCGCCAATCGGCTTCCATCGTCGTCACCACTACCACAACAGACGAACAATGGCAAAAGCAACAATAAGGAAAACTTATTTGACATTGCCGACCTTCACCAAATACTCTGCAATCTGTACGGCATTCAAAGCAGCGCCCTTACGGATCTGGTCACCAGAAAGCCAGAAGGTAAGACCGTTCTCATCGCTGATATCTTTACGGATACGACCAACATAAACGTCATCCTTTCCGGCTGTCTCTAGAGGCATCGGATAGGTCAACGTCGCAGGATCATCCTTCAGCGTACAACCAGGTGCAGCGGCAATCGCCTTCTGAGCCTCCTCTACACTAATGGGACGCTCGGTCTCAATCCAGACAGACTCGGAGTGAGAACGCAAAGAGCTCACACGGACACACATGGCCGAGCACTTCGCGTCGGTATGCATAATCTTACGTGTCTCGTTGTACATCTTCATCTCCTCCTTTGTGTAGCCATTAGGCTGGAACACATCGATTTGAGGAATCACATTATATGCCAATTGATGGGCAAACTTTTTCACGGTCTTCACCTCACCCTCTTCAACCATCTCCTTGTACTGCTGCTGGAGTTCAGCCATAGCGGCAGCACCAGCACCAGAGGCACTCTGATAACTAGCCACGTGAATACGCTTGATATGCGATAGTTTCTCCAGCGGTTGGAGCACCACCACCATCATGATGGTCGTACAATTCGGGTTAGCGATGATGCCACGAGGACGATTCAAAGCATCCTCAGCATTGCATTCAGGCACCACCAGGGGCACATCGTCGTCCATGCGGAAAGCCGAAGAATTATCAATCATCACAGCACCGTATTTCGTAATTGTCTCAGCGAATTCCTTCGATGTACCTGCACCAGCAGAGGTGAAAGCGATGTCCACATCCTTAAAGTCATCGTTGTGCTGCAATAGCTTCACTTCGATTTCCTTACCCTTAAACGTGTATTTCTTACCTGCACTGCGCTCTGAGCCAAACAATACCAGTTCGTCCATCGGGAAATTTCTCTCTGCGAGAATGCGCAGGAATTCCTGTCCTACAGCGCCACTCGCACCAACAATTGCTACTTTCATCTTGTTTAATTATTATTATGGTTACAATTTGGCTGCAAAGTTACTATTTTTTTTGTTCTTATGAAAGAACTTTCCGAAAAAAACACTAACTTTGCACATGAAATGAGACTAGTGGCAGCATATTTTCCAATAACTGACCCCACGATGATTTTCTTCGTCGTGCTGATGATTATTCTGTTTGCCCCTATCATTATGAGCAAGCTGCGCATCCCACACATCATCGGTATGGTACTGGCGGGTGTCGTCATCGGTAAATATGGCCTGAACATTCTGGAGCGAGACATCTCTTTCGAAATCTTTGGAAGTGTCGGTTTATACTATATCATGTTCCTTGCCGGTCTCGAGATGGACTTGGAAAGTGTCAAGCGCAAATCCCGACAGTTTTTGTTTTTTGGTCTGCTCACCTGTTTCGTACCCCTGATTCTTACTTATATCATGTCGCGAACCATATTGGGCTATAGCCATCCCGCCTCATTTCTCTTAGGCTGCATTATGGCTTCCAACACCCTTATAGCTTATCCCATTGTAAGCCGATATGGTCTGCAGAAACATCCTTCCGTCCAATTATCCGTCGGCTCGTCGATGATTTCGCTTTTCATGGCTCTGGTGATGATTGCAGCCCTCTCTACCCTCTTCACCGCAAGCCGAGACACCAATGGTGATTCCTCCATTGTGCTTCTTTTTTTCTCTTTCCTCATATCTTTATGCGTCTTCATAGCCGGATCTATCTGGCTTATTCCCCGTTTGGCACGCTATTTCCTACGCCGCTATTCCGATGCGGTCATGCAGTATATCTTCGTCTTGGCAGTGATGTTCTTATCGGCAGCACTCTCCGTAGCCATCGGCCTGGAGGGCATCTTCGGGGCCTTCCTCTCCGGACTGATTCTCAACAGATACATCCCCAAGGTCTCACCCTTGATGAATCGCATCGAGTTTATAGGTAATGCGATCTTCATCCCTTATTTCCTTATTGGTGTCGGTATGCTGATTAATGTGCGTACCGTCTTCACATCCCTTGATGTGCTGTGGGTCGTTTGTCTCATTGCCTTCTTTGGTACCTTTGGAAAAGCCTTAGCTGCCTATATCTCCAGCCTGATTTTCCGATTGGCTCAGCGCGACGGTAATATGATGTTCGGTATGACCTCTGCCCACGCAGCCGGTGCCATCGCCATGGTCATGGTAGGCATGCGCTTGGAGGTTTCACCAGGCGTCTATCTCGTCAACAGCGATATGTTGAACGGTGTCGTGATGATGATTCTTGTCACCTGTATCATCTCCACCATGATGACGGAGCATGCCTCCCAGCAGATTGTGCTCACCCAGAGCCGCGATGCCATTTCTTATCCTGGTTCAGTAACGAGCACCAACACCCCGGATGACGATGAAAAAATCCTCATATGTGTCAAATACCAAGAGATTGCCCCACAACTGCTATCAATAGCCCTGCTTATGCGCAACCAACGGTTGAACAGGGGACTTGTGGCCTTGAATGTGGTCTACGATGATGAAAAATCCGTCCAACACCGCGAAAAGGGGCTCCGTCTGTTGGAACAGTTACAACAACAGGCATCTGCAGCCGAGGTACATATGCAGACGCAGGTACGACTAGCCTCCAACATTGCCAATGGCATCAAGCACGCCTTCCGCGAGTTCAGCAGTTCCGAGATCATTATGGGCATGCACGTCCATACAGAGCGCAATCCCAAGTTCTGGGGTGATTTCATCCAGAGTCTCTATAATGGTCTGAACCGACAGATTATCCTTATCCGCTTTGTACAGCCCCTCAACACCCTGCGCCGTATCCAAGTGGCGGTGCCTTCACGGGCAGAGTTTGAACCAGGCTTCCAGCGCTGGTTAGAACGTCTGAGCCGTTTTGCGGGCCAACTTGACTGTCGCATCCAGTTCCATGGCCGCGAAGAGTCACTCGTACTGATAGCCGAATATATCAACAACCGCCATCCCAATGTTCGCGCAGAATATACCCCCATGGGACACTGGAACGAACTGCCACAGTTGGCTGCCACTATTCAGGAAGACCACATGTTTATTGTCGTCACCGCCCGTAAAGGAACCATCTCTTATAAGAATGCCCTGGAGCGGTTACCCGACGAGTTACAAAAGTATTTCTCAGGCAAGAACCTCATGATTATCTTCCCCGATCAATATGGCGACCCGAAGGATGATCACATGAGCTTCACCGAGGCCCAGCACCACGAAGAGACATCGCTCTATACGACCATCTCGCAGTGGATACACAAGAAAAAGAATTGATTATGCTGAAATTAGGAGACTATCATACGTTACGAATCAAAAAACGTACAGACTACGGGCTGTATCTGGACGGGGGAGATGAAGGCAATATTCTCCTGCCCAATCGGTATGTGACCAAAGACATGCATATCGGTGATGAGATAGAGGTATTTATCTATCTGGATCAGGACGAGCGAACCATTGCTACCACAGAACACCCAATTGCCAAGGTCGGAGAGTTTGCGTGGATGGAATGTGCATGGACCAATGAATACGGCGCTTTCCTGAACTGGGGCCTGATGAAAGACCTGTTCTGTCCCTTCCGTGAACAAAAGCAGCGTATGGAGCGAGGCAAGAAATATTATGTTTACGTGATGGAGGATGAGAAGACTCATCGCCTGATGGCCACAGCCAAGGTAGAACGTTATCAAAAGAAAACGGGCCATGAACTGGCCCTGGATTTCTCGGAAGAATTACTGCGCTACCTCTATGAGCATGAGGGGCATTGCGACCTTGGCGACAAATCGCCAGCTGAAGAAATCGCAGCCCGGTTCGGAGTCTCAAAGAAAGTCTTCAAACAGGCCGTTGGCGACCTATACAAGCGACAGATTATCACCATCAGTGACGATGGTCTCCACCTCGTTCACTGATTCAGCCTCTTTGCACGATTCTCCGACAACAACGCCATCTTTCAGATGAATCGTCCTGTCCGTCAACTGCGCCAGACTTTCATCATGCGTCACGATGACAAAAGTTTGCCCGAATTTATCTCTCAGATCAAAGAAAAGTTGATGGAGTTCCTGTTTATTCTTGGAATCCAAGGAGCCTGAAGGTTCGTCTGCCAAAATCACTGCCGGGTTATTAATCAGCGCACGGGCCACGGCCACACGCTGTTTCTCACCACCGGAAAGTTCATTGGGTTTATGTGAAGCGCGATCACTCAATCCCATAAACTCAAGTAATTCCTTCGCCCGTTTCTTGGCCTCCTTCTGCGAAACGCCAGCGATATAGGCGGGAATCATGATATTCTCTAAGGCTGTAAATTCTGGCAGCAGCTGGTGAAACTGAAAGACAAAGCCTAAATGCTGATTGCGGAAATCACTTAGTTTCTTAGCTGATAATTGGTTGGTATCAACACCATCCACCACCACACGACCCGTATTTGGTCTGTCCAACGTACCAATAATCTGTAACAGCGTTGTCTTTCCTGCTCCAGAGGGTCCGACAATACTCACCACCTCGCCTTTATCGATATGGAGGTCGATGCCCTTCAGCACTTCCAACGCGCCAAAACTCTTATGGATATTCTCTATTGTTATCATATTGAAGGCAAAGGTACGACAATTCTACAAAATGCCCAAATTTTACGTAAAAAACTTTGTGGTTTTCATGAAAAGCAGTAACTTTGCTGCCACTTATCAAAGAGAAGAATATGAAGAAACTAATATTTCCATTGGTCCTCCTGCTTTTTGCTGCTTGTGGTCAGAAAAGCCAGAACGCCAAAGATACCCAAGATATTCAGAATACGCAAAAGAAGAATCCCAAGGGTCCTTTTGCACAGATAGAGTTTCCAGAGGGTACAGAATACAATTTTGGTTCTTATTATGAGAAAGTGGATAAGACACATGATTTCATTGTACGTAATCCAGGCAATATTCCCTTGGTAATCAGTAAAGTTGAAGCCGCTTGCCCATGTACAAAAGTTAGCGGTCCAAAGAAACCGATTCTAGAAGGACAATCAGATACTATACATGTCAGGTATGATGGTAACGGTTTTCTCGATGGCTACTATCTCAAACATATCACGGTTTATGCCAATATTAAGGAGGAAGCGGTAGAACTAGTAATTAGTGGAACCTATCATGATAACAAAAAATAAAAAAAGCCTCTGGAAAGATATCCAGAGGCTTTTATATATATTAGTATAACTTATTCAGCAATACAGATTGTTACACGGTTGAGGTCGTTCTCAGCAAACGGCTGTACGCGTGAACCCTTAGAATCGTAAGAGATACGGCTCTCAGCCACACCATACTTCTCCTTCAAGGCCTTCACAACGGCATCAGCACGACCAGCGGCCAGGCGGTCATTGATCTTGTCATTACCTGTACCTGCATCAGCATAACCAGTCACCTGAACCTTAGCATTGGGATACTTAGCCAGATAATCGGCTACGTCCTTCACCTTCTGCTCCTCAGTGTCGCGGATGATAGTCTTGTTGATGACAAAGAAGATATCACGACGAAGCGGCTCAATCTTCACTTCCTCTACGACAGGAGCGGGCTCAACAACGGGAGCGGGCTCAGGAGCAACAACGGGCTGTGGCTCGGGCTCTGGTGCGGGAGGAGGAGGCAGAATCTTGTTGTAGGTTTTGCCCAGATTAATCTTCAAGCCAACCAGTGCATTGAAGTACCAGTCGGGGTGATCAGCCTTCTTTGAGTTGTACTTGTCACCCAGGATGTTGGCATTACCCTCGAGGGTCAGCGCAACAGCATCGCTCAGACGGAAAGCAGCCTCGAGACCAGCACGGCCAAAAGGACTAACCTTAGTACCGTCCCAGAGATACTCCAGGTTGTACTTACTCAGTGACTCATTCTTAATCCTAGATGCGATGGTATTCACCTCATCGTTGTCGAAAGCAATGTTAGCACCACCACCGATGAAGGCAGTCAGATTGAACACACGATTGGGGTTCCAACCGCAGAACAAATTGCTCAGGTTCAACATCAGGTCGATGCCAGGAGCAACATACTTGAACTTGTAGTCAGCAGGAAGCACGTCAGCTACCCAACCTCCCTTTGACTGCCAGGCATTTGCCTGCAGACGAGCACCAAACACGGGGCTGAACTGATAGCCCAGACCCAGCTGTACATTCGGAGAGATCAGATCCTTGAACTTGGCCTCACCCAGTGTGTACTGGGCACCACCTTCAAGGTTCAGGAACATGTGCTTCTTGAACTCGTACTTTGTACCGTCAGCTGCCTCATAGGTAGCCTGGGCCATAGCTGTAGAGCTCAGCATCAGCAGAGCACCAGCCAAAATAGTCTTCATTCTTTTCATATATCCAAATATTAAATAACTTATTCCCCGTCAGACTCTTGTGTTTCAGACTCCATTCCCTCATTCTGGAAATTATTCTCATTCTCACGGTCGGTGATATTATCTTTCACCGTGAGATACCACTTACCCTCAAACCTGACTGGACGGAAGTACAAAGATATCTTATTGGGCTTCGGATCATTCTCTTCCTTCTCAAAAAGAGTAATATTCATCTTCACCTCATTGTTCCTATCAGAATGGAACATCATATAATCCACATCATACTTCACACCCTTAACCATATTCAAGGCCATGGCTTGACGACGCTGCTGTACCGGTTCAAGGGGGTAAAGACTATCACCCTTGAGGATATTGAGCATCTCAACAGCCGAACGGAGCTCATTTTGCTCCAGATATGACTTGAACTCGTTCACTAGATTCAATACATCAATAGAATCCTGATGAGTAAAAGTATATTCCTTCTTCTGTTGCTTTGGTGCCTTTTTTTCGCTACAGCCAGTAAAGACTGTCAGCATCATGAGAACGGCAAGGAATAAACCAATTCTTTTCATCTTAAATAATATCTTTTTTGAAGAAGGGGGAGCATCCCTGCTCTGGGAAGCTCCCCCTTGGGTTTATTCAGCTTCTAATGAATTAGAATCCGGGAATTACTCATTACCAACGGTCGGGTTGATCTTGATAACAGCCCATACGGTCTGTGTCCAAGGCTTCAGAGCTCCGTGAGAGTAAACGACCTTGATAGGAACGTATACGTGGAACGGCTTCACAACACCACCATTGTTGGTGTAAGCGAGGATATCACCACTCTGAGTAGACTCAGGCAGACCAATAGCAGTCTTACCAGCAGTTTCCTTGCTTGTTCCAACAGGCATAATCTTCAGATACTGCCAGTTAACAACACCATCATTCTTACCGGTCAGAGCAGGAATCTCGTCAATAGAAAGCAGTGAGCTAGGATCACCAATCACACGCTTAGCAGGCTCAAGGTAAGCATCACTCTTGATAGCATCACGCTCAACATATACATTTGTAATGTTATAGAAGCTATAAGGAACAGATGCCTTCTCACCGTCAACAAACTTACCCTCGTAAATAATGTTGCTGTCATCGAGTTGCTGCTTCTGGTTGTCGAGAACCACAGCGTATGTACGCCAGTCACGGATATTGATCAGTCTCCAGATGTCGTAGATCTGAGTCTCGTTAGGAGCATCAGTCCACTCGGTCTGTGCAGGCCATACATTGATCGGACGGAGGAAGCGTACATTGAAGTAGTTCTTACCAATCAGCGGAGTATAGCAGTCGTTAGTTACCTGAATCTCAACATAGGCAGCAAATGTCTTGTTCTGCTGGCCAGAGAGGTAGGTCTTCTTCTGCAGATTACCCTTAGCGTCATACATACCGATGTAGTTCAGAATGTCGTTTGCAGGCTCGTTCACATCCTCCTTGTTAGGAGCAAGTGCCTTGTTGTCGAACAGAGCAGCACCTTCGGTACGGCCCATCCAGTGGATAGTACCAGCCTTAGTGAGTGTGCAGATAACTGTCGGTCCATAAGCAACACCATTCTTCTTAACAGCGATGATCTGATCCTCAAGAGGAGCATCCTGCTTGTTGAGCTTCACAGTCCATGTTGTGCCAGAAGCACCAGGAACAGTCCATGTACCATCAGCAGCGGGATCGAAGTCAGCATTCTCACCCTTCTTCGGCAGACGGAAGCGGAATGTAACAGGGCTCTTACCACCAGTGAACTTGTCGAACTTAGCAACATTTCCGTGGAATACAACAGATGCATTGATATTCTGGTTCAGCCAGTACTCAGTCAGGTTCTTGGTGAATCCATTTACAGTAACACCAGTAGCACGGTTAATCTCAGCAGGTGTCGGAACGTTAGCATAAACCTCGATGGTATCAGGTGTATTATCCTTATAACCAGTCTTGAAGTCATACCAGTGGTCGAGCACGCGCTTGTTGATGTCAGCATAAGCGAAGAAGATGTGCTTCTCGGGAACCTTCAGAGTCACATAGAGTGAACGATCTGTCTTCTTATTGATGAAGCGTACGGTTGTAGAGATAGCCTTCTGGCTTTCACCACCATTCTTATAAGTAGCACCTGTAAGGCTGATCAGCTTCTCATACTTAGCACCATTCATGGTACCAGCCTGCTCCTTAGTCATAGGAGTTGCGTTGTAAACAGTACGATCATTCTTGTAATCACCAGGATAGAAGTTCCAGATCAAAACGTTGGTCTGCTCATCCCAGTTGTGACCCTCAGTTGCATTGTCATGAGGTGTGTACCAAACCTCACCGAAATGGTTATTAGTCAGAGTCCAATCATTCAACTTATCTTCAGCAAGAGCAGCATTATAGTTAGAAGCCTCGGTAACAGCCATCAGCTTAGGAGCCTCACCACTCTTTCTGTAGTAACGCTTAGCCTGCCAGGTCTTAGTATAGAGCTTGCCAGGATTATCACCAAGGGCAGCAGCTGTTTTACCAGTAATAGGATCAGTAAACTTGGTAGGATCGATGAACGGCATACACTTGTAGTCACCATACACATCGAGCTTATAATCCTTCTCGAACTCATTCTTGGTAATACCTGCAGGCTTATTTGTAGCAGGATCGATTGAACCAAGCTGGCTCAGAATCAAGTTCTCAACCTGAGACCATGTAATCTTATCCTCATCACCACAGTTCATGTAAAGCAAGTTGCCCAGATCGATAGAAACCTCCTTATCATACAGAGTCTCGGGGTTCTCAACAATACGGAGCTTAATGTAACCATAGCGGATGATAGCGTTGTTATCCTTAGTTGAAACGAGGTCAACACGAATCAGCGGCTCACGATCAACAGCCTCACGTGTAGCTGTTTGACCCGTGATAGTCGTACCATCTTCTTTTACTGAACGAGGATAGAACACGCTAGGATTAGTCTTGCTTTGTTCGATGTGTGCAGACTCAGAAGTCTTCTCATCACCTACCCAATAATCAATCGGAGTGAAACGGTACTCGAGACCGAGGTTCTTCATAAGCTGACCACCGTCAACATCATCAAGAATCTCATCATACTTGCTCTTACCATACTGAGCAAAGGTCAGATAGTTATAATGAGTACGAACATACTTAGAGAGGTCAATACTGTCATTGTAAACCACACCATGAGTTGCAGGCATAGGAATAGCGCCATAACCCTTCACGTCATTCCAACGCTGAGTAGTCTTAGTGGCATCCATAGACTGAGGATCATCGCTATAACCTACAGTCTCATACAGGTGATTCTTACGAATCTCATGAGAGCCAGCAGGCTTTGTAAAGGTACCCAGATCAAGAGTCTCATCGGGAGCAATATCAGCCAAAGCAACAATCTGATAGAGAGCGGGAACGACCACTGCCCAGTCAGAATTTACAGTATAAGCTTCCTGATTCTTTTCTGCATCTGCAGGCACATCAATCTTCAGAGAAACGAAAGGCAGATTTGCATTGTAGATGTTAGCATCCTCTGCAGCATCCTTGTCATCGGTTCCATAAACAGCATTTGTGGGAGCAGGTACCTCATACCACAGCTTTGTCCAATCTTCCTTGCCAGCACCTTCCTTACCCTCCCAGTTGTTTGTCTGAGAGTTTGTCCAGTCAACAAAATAGGTAACAACAGCCTTGTAGTCAACAGTGAAAGGAACAGTCAGCAGACCACTTTCTGGCTTAGGAGTGCCAACAACTGTGGGCTTAATGCTCAGGCCCTGAGCACGAGTGTAAACAGGTGCATCATTCTCATAGAAGCCAATAGTAGCTTTCTCAATGTCAGCAATGCTGGGGTTCAGGTTGTACTTAGCAACTGCACCATAAGCGATATCAAGCTTAGTAACAGCCTTGTTATCCTTATCGGTCATAGCGTAAGCAAGCTTTGTACCATCAGCAGCCCATGTGGGATAATCAGCATGAGCAGCATTAGGACCAGCAAATACATACTTGCCGAGCTCACGGTTACCACCGAAGCCAGCCCAAGACATATACTTAGCAACCTTCACGTCAACAGTCTTCTCACCAGCAGGGTCAGAAGTCAGCTTATATTTGAAAGTGTAATTATCCTTCGGTTCGAAGACAGGAGTCTGATAGATGAACGGAGCCTCAATACCCTCAATACCTTCCCAATAGAAGTTGGGCTTCAATACGATAGAGGTGAGCTTCTTGTTAACAAAGAGCTCGAGAGCACTCATCTGAGGACCAACGAGCTTGGTGATAGAATCGTTCAGAGACTGGAACTTCTCCTCAAGGGCAGTCTTAATTTCGGTGTCAATCTGCTCCTTTGTCAGCAGATCCTTGGCAACGAGATCATTGAGCTTGCCAACATACTCATCAGACAGCAACTCCTGAAGCTTCTGGACATTAGTATTCAGATTATTCAGATCAGCCTGAGTCAGGTAACCTTCGAGACTCTTGCCAATATTATCCTGGAACACCTTCAGAGCCTCACCCTGAATGTCAAGTGACTTCACAACGCCCTCAGCAATAGACTTAATCTGGTCGTCTGAAGGAATCTTACCCGTAATGGCAGCAAGGTCACCAACAAGTTTGTCAAGGTCAGCCTGATCAGCCTTCTTGGCAAGTTCGTCCTGAATGCCATCGAGAGCCTTAACTTTGGCATCAAGAGCAGAGAGCAACTCTACCTTGCCCTGCAGGTCCTTAATGTCATTCTTGACAGATGTCAGATCACTGGCACTAGCCTTTGCGTCAATGTCCTTCTGCAATTGTGCAATCTGAGAAGTAACAGTTGACATTTGTGCTGTAAGTTCAGACTTGGCAGCAGAGATGTCAGCACCCAGTGCAGTTCTCAAAGCTGCAATGTCCTGAGCATTCTTCTGAATGTCGTCGTCGTAATCCTTACAAGACACGAACATACTTACAGAAGCAATCAGGAATGCTCCCATAAGCAGTTTACTGAAAATCTTTCTTTTCATACGATTAATAATTTAAATTAATAAAAAAATTAAGTGTTATACTTCTATTTATTTCTCTCAAACTTCGCCCCAATTTGCTCCGAAAAGCCTACGTCAGGGCACTGTATCTCCTAGACGGATTTACATTTTTGGTGCAAATATAGATATAATTCTGAAATCTTGCAAGCAAAATCGAATATTTTTTTAAAAAAAACCAAAAAACTTGCGATTTTCGGGCATTTTCTTACAAAAAATAACGATTTTCGCATGAAATCCTCTTTATTTATCGGGGTTTGCACACTTTTCTGTTGTCATTGTTTCTGCTTCGTAGCGTTTAAAGGTCCTCCTATACCTTATTTATATTATATATTATTGGTTGTTTAATCTATTTTGCATGCAAAGGTACGGCCTTTTTTTGGAAAAAACAAGCATTTTTGCGTTTTTTTATCAAAACTCAGCCGACTTTGGTGTTCTCGGGAACGGAATCACGTCGCGAATATTCTGCATTCCGGTGACGAAGAGAATGAGTCGTTCGAAACCCAGTCCGAAACCAGCATGCGGGCAGGAGCCCCAGCGACGGGTGTCGATATACCACCACAGATGAGTCTGGTCCATCTGACGACGTTCAATCTCCGCCATCAACTTGTCGTAACTCTCCTCACGCACTGAACCGCCAATGATCTCACCGATCTGGGGGAACAGGACATCAGTACCCTGCATAGTTGGTCCAGGAGCTACAGCCCCCTTGTAACCGACGGAGCCCTCACCCTGCGCCTCGTTCTGTTTCATATAGAACGACTTGAACGCGCGAGGATAGTCGGTCATGATGACCGGCTTCTTGAAATGTTCCTCAACGAGGTAGCGCTCGTGCTCACTAGCCAGGTCGTCACCCCAGTTGCAGGGGAACTCAAATTTCTTACCGTTCTTGATAGCCTCCTGAAGGATATTGATACCCTCGGTATAGGGCAGACGGACAAAGGTATCCTTCAGCACGCCCTCTAAACGGGCAATCAATGTCTTATCAATCATCTGGTTCAGGAAAGCCAGATCATCCTTGCAGTGGTCAAGTGCCCAGCGCACACAGTATTTGATGAAGTCCTCTTCAAGGTCCATCAGTTCCTCCTGATCGAGGAAGGCCACCTCAGGCTCTACCATCCAGAACTCTGCCAGGTGGCGCGGGGTGTTACTATTCTCAGCACGGAATGTCGGGCCAAAGGTATAGATGGCACCTAAGGCCGTCGCACCAAGCTCGCCCTCAAGCTGTCCGCTCACCGTCAGCGAGGTCTGCTCTCCGAAGAAGTCATCGTCGTAAATAATCTTACCCTGCTCGTCCTTCTTCAGGTCGTAGAGGTTTTTCGTTGTCACCTGGAACATGTTACCTGCACCTTCGCAGTCGCTGGCCGTAATCAACGGCGTATGGAAATAGAAGAAGCCATGCTCATGAAAATAGGTATGAATGGCCATCGCCATGTTATGACGGATACGCATCACAGCGCCAAAGGTATTGGTGCGCAGACGCATGTGGGCATTCTTACGCATAGCCTCAAAGCTCTGGCCCTTCTTCTGCATGGGATAGTCATTGCCACAGAGGCCATAGACCTCCAACTTGGCAGCCTGAATCTCACTACTCTGACCAGCACCTTGGCTTTCTACCAAAGTTCCTTCTGCACAGATGCAGGCACCTGTGGTGATCTGCTTCAGCAATTCTTCATCAAATTTCGCAGGATCGACAACGATCTGGACGTTCTTAATGGTAGAGCCATCATTCAGGGCGATAAAGTCGACAGCCTTCGAGCTGCGGTGCGTACGCACCCAGCCCTTCACGCAGACGCCCTTACCATAATCTGTGCTTTGCAGCACATCAATTATCTTTGTACGTTTCATTTTCAATTATTAATTGTCAAATACCGATTGTCAATTACTCATATGCACCCATGCGCAGACGGTCAACTTCCTCCTCAGTGAGGTAGCGCCAGTCGCCACGTTTCAGATTCTTCTTAGTCAGACCTGCGAACTGCACACGGTCGAGTTTCAGCACCTTATAGCCAAGACTCTCGAAGATACGACGCACGATACGGTTCTTACCTGAGTGAATCTCGATGCCCACCTGTTTCTTATCGGTAGGATGAGCGTACTGCACATCATCGGCCTTAATCTCGCCATCCTCCAACTGGACGCCTGTTGCAATCTGCTCCAAATCATGAGCCGAGCAAGCCTTGTCGAGGAAGACATGATAGATCTTCTTCTTGAGATATTTGGGATGGGTAAGTTTCGAAGCCAGGTCGCCATCATTGGTCAGCAGGAGTACGCCAGTGGTGTTACGGTCCAGGCGACCGACGGGATAGATGCGCTCCGGGCAAGCATTCTTTACAAGGTCCATCACCGTCTTACGCTGCTGAGGATCATCAGCAGTGGTGACATAATCCTTGGGTTTGTTGAGCAACACATAAACCTTCTTCTCGATAACGACAGGCTGGTCGTGGAAGCGAACCTCATCGGTACGCAGCACCTTAGTACCCAACTCGGTGACCACCTCGCCATTGACGGTGACCACACCTGCCTGGATAAACTCATCCGCCTCACGACGACTGCAGACACCTGCATTGGCCAGGAACTTGTTCAAACGCAACGGTTCATTGGGATCGAAGTTGATCTCCTTGTACTCGATGCGCTTTTTCATGCTGTACTTGGCATTCGGATCGTAATCGGCACTATGCTGACGCGGTTTCTTATAGGGAGCGCCATAGGGTTTGGCACCTTTATTGAATTTGTTATAACCGCTACCGGGCTGATAACCGCCACGCTGCTGGTAACCACCACGAGGCTGATAACCACTACGAGGCTGATAGCCGCCCTCACCTTGAGGACGCTGCTGATAGCCACCACGAGGCTGATAACCACCTTCGCCTTGCGGACGTGGCTGATAACCGCCACGAGACTGATAGCCACCACGGGGCTGATAGCCGCCCTCACCCTGAGGACGCTGCTGATAGCCACCACGAGACTGGTAACCGCCACGGGGCTGGTAGCCACTGCGAGGCTGATAGCCACCTTCACCTTGCGGACGAGGCTGATAACCACTCGGACGTGACGTACTCGATTGCAGACCTGCACCGAAACCTTCGGGGCGGAAGCCGCCCTCGTCATTGCTACGTTTAAAGGCAGGACGATCTGTACCAGGATGCTGACCTGTATGTATACGGGGGCGCGGTGAACGGCCCGGACGGAATTCACGTTGTTCTCTCTGAAAACCCTCTTTTTTCTGCTCTTCCTGAGGCGTGTTCTCTTGATTCATGTTCTCGATATCCATTTTTACTAAGTTTTTTGTGTTATACCTTATTTATATATATGTTACTCCTGATTGTTGGAGGATATAGTTAGATGCCTGTGTAACTGGAGGGTGTAATGGCACGCAACTCTTCCTTCACGGCTTCGCTGACTTCCAGTGTGTCGATGAAACGGGCAATTGTCTCAGCCGTAATGCCTTCATTGGTACGTGTGAGTGCTTTCAGCGTCTCGTATGGATTGGGATAGGCTTCACGACGCAATATGGTCTGGATTCCTTCGGCCACCACGGCCCAGGTATTATCAAGATCCTGCTGCAGCTTCTGCTCGTTGAGGATCAATTTGCGAAGTCCCTTGAGCGTCGACTGGAAAGCGATGAGGGCATGGCCCATAGGCACGCCCACGTTACGAAGGACCGTCGAATCCGTCAGGTCACGCTGCAAACGACTCACTGGCAATTTCGCTGCCAAGAACTGCAGGATGGCATTGGCAATACCGAGGTTACCCTCCGAATTCTCGTAATCGATTGGATTTACCTTGTGGGGCATCGCACTGGAGCCGACCTCACCCTTCTTAATCTTCTGCTTGAAATAATCCATAGATATATACATCCAGAAATCCCTGTCGAGGTCGATGACAATTGTATTGATACGACGCATGGCATCAAAAAGAGCGCCCATCCAGTCGTAGTTGGAAATCTGGGTAGTATACTGCTCGCGCTCCAGTCCTAGTTTCTCTGAAACGAAGCGGTTGCCAAAGTCACGCCAGTCATACTGGGGATAGGCCACATGATGAGCGTTGAAATTTCCCGTAGCCCCACCAAACTTCGCAGTGATGGGAGTATCCTTTAGTGAACGGAGTTGTTCCTCAAGACGGTAGACATATACCATAATTTCTTTTCCCAGACGTGTTGGCGAGGCCGGCTGTCCATGGGTCTTAGCAAGCATGGGCACCGTTTTCCAAGCTTCAGCATAATCATGGAGCTGTTCGATGAGTTCTTCCAACATGGGGATGTAAACGTCGGACAGTGCCTCTTTAATAGAGAGAGGAACGGAGGTATTGTTGATGTCCTGGGAGGTAAGGCCGAAGTGGATAAACTCCTTGAAGCTAGCAGCGCCCATCAGACCGGAGGAGTCTGAAGCTTTTCCGAGCGTATCGATACGCTCTTTGATATAATATTCCACCGCTTTGACATCATGATTGGTAATAGCCTCAATCTCCTTCACCCGCTGCGCATCAGCGGGCGTGAACTGTCTGTAGATGTCACGTATAGGCTCGAACAGGCTGTGGTCGAAGTCTGCCAACTGTGGCAGAGGGAGTTCGCAGAGTGTAATGAAGTATTCTATCTCTACGCGAATGCGGTATCGGATCAACGCATACTCAGAAAAGTATTCTGCGAGTGGCTCCGTCTTGCTCCGATAGCGGCCATCAATAGGCGAGATGGCTGTCAGCAATGATAAATCCATTTTCAAATATAATCCTAACTATCGATAATTATCTTTCTATTCGTCTCTCAAATTCTCAAGTGTGTCGAAATTCGGGTGCAAAGGTACGTAGAAAATCAGAATCTGCAAAATTTTCTCACGAAAATTTCGCAGATTCCAAGAATTTATAACTGATACAAGTCATTCGCAGCCAGCAAATCGACCTTTATCTCTGCAAGGGCAGCCTCACAGGCCTCCAAGTCAGAAGGACGGATAATGACATGTGCCACATTGCCGTTGGCAAAAGAGTACATATACTCAATGAAGATTCCTTTCGATGAGAGGTGTTTAAGCACGATGGCCAACGAGCCGCTGACATTAGGGCATACGAAGCCAATGACATCGGTGATCTTGACAGCGAAGTGCTGTTCCTTCAACACCTGATAAGCTTTGTCCGGATCAGACACAATGCAACGGAGGATACCAAAGTCGGAGTTGTCGGCAATCGACATTGCAGAAAGGTTAATGCCTGCAGTACCGAGGGCTTCCGTCACCTCAGTCAGACGGCCGGATTTGTTCTCGAGGAACACGGATAGTTGTTTTGCTTTCATTTCTTATAATTTTAGTGATTGATGATTCTATAATTGACGTTTGTCAATAACACGTTTAGCCTTGCCCTCAGAACGTTCGATGCCTTTAGGCTCAACGAGCTTTACTTTGAAGCCCAGACCGATCACACTGCGAAGTTCACCTTCGAGTTTCTTCTGTAAACCGACCATCGTAGACATGTCGTCGGTGAAATACTCATCCTTGACTTCCACTTTGAGTTCGGAGGTATCGGTATTGTTGACACGATCGACGGTCAACAGGAAGTGAGGTTCAAACTCTTGTTGCTTGAGGATAACATCCTCAATCTGTGACGGGAACACATTAACACCACGAATGATGAGCATATCGTCGCAACGGCCTAAGATCCGGTCCATGCGCACGAGCGTGCGCCCGCACGTACATTTTTCATAGTGTAGTGCCGTCAGGTCATGGGTACGGTAGCGGAGCAAGGGCATACCCTCCTTGGTCAGGTGCGTAAAGGTCAGTTCGCCAAACGCCCCCTCGGGCAGTGGTTCACCCGTATTGGGATCCAGAATCTCCGGATAGAAGTAATCTTCATTCAGGTGGGTTCCGTTCTGACTTTCGCATTCATAGCCCACACCAGGACCGGCAATCTCACTCAGGCCATAGATATCATAAGCCTTAATGCCCAATGAAGCTTCCAGTTTCGTACGCATCTTCTCTGTCCAAGGCTCAGCGCCGAAAACGCCAACCTTCAACTTGAACTCATCACGCGACCACTCACACTCATTGAGAGCCTCACCTAAGAACATCGCATAACTAGGGGTACAACAAAGGATAGTCGTACCGAAATCGTGCATCAGCGTGATCTGTTTCTGGGTATTACCCGACGAGATAGGGATCACCGAAGCGCCGATATTCGTGGCACCATCGTGAGCACCAAGTCCACCAGTGAAAAGTCCGTAACCATAAGCCACCTGGAAAATATCCTCTTTGCCAGCACCATAGGCAGTGAAAGCACGTGAGATAGCCTCCGACCACATGGCCAGGTCTTTTCGGGTATAGAGCACAACAACGGGCTTGCCTGTCGTGCCTGACGAAGCGTGGATACGGACTATCTGCGACATGGGTACAGCAGCCAGGCCGAAGGGATAGTTGTCACGCAAGTCGAGCTTGTTAGTAAACGGAAGTTTCACGATATCATCAATACTCTTGATATCCCCAGGCTCCAACCCCATCTCCTGGAACTTTTTACGGTAGAAAGGAGTATTGTGGTATACGTACTCTGCCATTTTTACGAGCCGACGGCTCTGAATCTCGCGAAGTTGTTCGCGATCCATGCATTCAATGTTTTGATTCCAAATCATAAGTCTTTGTCTTTGGTTTTATGGGTTTGTTGGGATTTATGGCCACAAAGGTACGTATTTTTTCGGATATAGAAAGGATTTAGAGGTTAAAAGGAGTTAAAGCCAAAAACGAAATAACGCCCATGGAGTTCCATAAGGTTACCCTTGGGTTATCGAAGGGTTATCCTAGCGTTTCTTTCGGCATAGTTTCGGTTTAGTTTCGGTTAAGTCTCGGTTTAGTTTCGGTTAAGGCCCGTTTCCTAAGGCAACAAAAAAAAGAGAACTTCTTCCGAAGCTCTCTACATTTTGTGGGCGTTGACGGATTCGAACCGCCGACCCTCTGCTTGTAAGGCAGATGCTCTAAACCAGCTGAGCTAAACGCCCTATTTTGTTTTGCGGGTGCAAAGGTACTACAAAAAAACGGAAAGCAGAAAGCAGAAAGAGGAAAGTTGTCAAAAATTGACTTTTTTTAACGTTTTGTATCAAAAAGGGCGTCAATATCAGTCTGTGGGAGGATCACAAGAATCGTTTTCCCGTCAGGCGTATAGTTCACATTGGAACAGGCGAAGAGCGTATTCACGATATTCTCCATTTCCTCATTCGACAAGACCTGTCCATAGGGTATAGCAGCGGCACGTGCTAACGACAGATGCAGCGACTGGCGCACCGACAGACCGATTGCCTGCGAAGCAGCCCCATCTATCGCATCATGGTCAGCCACATCGGTCACGATCTGTTGAATGAGGGAAATCGGTTCAATGCCCTCCATACCGGCGGGAATGCCATTTACCGCGAAGGTGCCACCCCCCAAAGCGCTGAGGTCGAAGCCAAGAACAGACAACTCCGGAAGGATCTGCTCCATGATGACTGAGTCTGAGGGCGACAGCTGCATCGTTTCCGGAAACAACAGACGCTGTGAGGCGCTCGCAGGAAGGTCGTTCTCTGCGGAACTAGCCGATGCATAACGCTCAAAGAGGATGCGAACATCGGCACGATGCTGATCAATAACCATAAGCCCCGATTTAACAGCCGTCATGATATATTGGCCCTTATATTGATAATGTACTGGCGACTTGTCAGAGATAGCGCCAAAGATGGATGACTCAGATGGGGCGGTTGGACTAACAGGTGTTTCCGACATCAGTCCCTCATAGAGAGACTCCCTAGATGAAGGCGTATGGTGCGAAGAATGCGGTGTATGCTCAAAGGGGTTATACGATGGATTATAAGTCACCTTGGGAGCTTGAATATTATCGCGCGATGGATCGAAAACAGGTATTTCCGGCTTGCCTACCGTATCAAAATCAATGGAAGGTATTTCACAGAATTTCCCGATGGCATCGCGGACGACTGCCACCAAAAGTTGCCAGATAGCCTGTTCGTTCTCAAATTTAATCTCCGTCTTCGTAGGATGGATATTCACATCGATATCAGCCGGATTGATCTCAAAATAGAGGAAATACGGTGGTTGCATACCCTCAGGGATCAGACGTTCATAGGCGGTCAACACAGCCTTATGGAAATACGGATGCTTCATGTAGCGCCCATTGACGAAGAAATAGTCCTGTCCACCTTTCTTTCTCGCTGCCTCTGGCTTGGTAACGAATCCCGTAACACGACACATCACCGTATCGGCTTCAACAGGCAACAGATCCTGTCCGTACTGCTTGCCAAACACATCAGTTATGCGCTGGCGCAGGTTGCCCGGACGCAAGTTCAGGAGTTCTGCCCCATTATGATGAAATGTGAAATGGATGTCAGGATATACCAGTGCGATGCGTTCGTAGGCCGTAAGGATATTGTTGAGTTCGGTTGCATTCGACTTGAGGAATTTCCGACGGGCAGGCACATTATAAAAGAGATTCTCCACCCGGAAATTACACCCCACCGGACAAGCTACCGGCTGTTGATCAAGGACTTTCGAGCCTGCAATGGAGACCTGCGTACCAATCTCTTCATTCGCCATGCGCGTCTGCAACTCCACCTGAGCCACAGCGGCAATCGAGGCCAGTGCCTCGCCCCTGAACCCCATGGTATGAAGTGCAAAGAGATCGTCTGCCTGTTTGATTTTCGAGGTAGCGTGGCGCTCAAAAGCCAGGCGTGCATCCGTCGGTGACATGCCACAACCATCGTCAATCACCTGAATAGACGTACGTCCAGCATCAACCACAATCACGTTGATGGTACGTGCACCAGCATCAACAGCATTCTCCACCAACTCCTTAATAACCGAAGCCGGTCGCTGAATCACCTCCCCTGCAGCAATCTGGTTGGCAACGCTATCAGGTAATAATGCTATAATATCTGCCATCTTGCGTTTGTTAGTTACCCTTTTTCGCTCTAACCCTTTTTCTTGGGTCTCCAGACGAAAATATCGTATCTATTCAGAGGCCGGACATAATCATACCACGCGAAGCCTTCCAAACGTTTCTTCTCAGCAGGAATCTGGTTGGGAGGATACATGGTACCTGAGGTCTTCGGAGTCCAAACACGTTCCAGCTTTCTGTCCTTCAAGAACATCCGCATCTCCGTAGTTTCCTGATAATTATAGATAATCACCACAGAATCGCCCTCTTCGAAGAAATAACCAATCAGTACATTATCCTTGGCCTGTGTCTCATGAATCTTACCATCAATAAAGTAGGCAAACATCTCCTTCGACGACACCTGATTGAAGAGTGTCGTATCGCTCTTCAATTGTTGGATAGAGAAAGCATTGCCAATGACATGAGCCCGGTTGATTAGCGAGTCTTTCATAAACACATCGATCTGGTCACCCATCAACTGTTGGTTGTAGTTCCAGACAATTGGATCGAAATACATTGTCATACAGGAGTCGAGGGAATTATAGATTAATGAGTCGCAGACTGCTTGCACATCGGTACGATATGCCCGGACATGATGATAGGCATGAATCTTACGATAGACGGAATCGGTCTCGATATTAAAGGTGACAACCTTCAACGTATCAGCATGCATATACAGGGAATCGCCCTGCGAAAAGTCGATAGCCACCGCAGAGTCCGTACATAGCGCATAGCCAGTATTCTCCCAATATTCACCATAGTTGCCAGTCATCTTGTTTTTATTCACGGAATCCACATAGATGACATTCCGGAAGGCCTGACTGAAGCCCAACTGACTATCATAAAAAACGCTGTCGCCCACCATCGACTTGCCCTGATTGCGTAGTACAGAACGGTTCATGAGCGTGGCCTGGTCTTTTTTTGTGTCATAATAGCCTTGTTCTGAATAGATTGTACTATTGCCCGACGTGATATGCGAAGGACCAACAATATGGGCAATGGAACGTGCATTGTCGTAATAGAGGGTATCGGTAGTAAGATAGAATTTAGGACTCTTCATCTTCACATCGAAATTGAACACCGACATCTTGCTCTTGGTGTTGTACTCTCCCCAATCGGAAGTCAACGTGGTCTTACCGTCCACCATCTTTCCGCCCTCAAAGAAGTAAGCATTATCGTACAAGCGATCAAAATCGAGGGAGTCGGTATAGAGTGTTGTCTTGCGGTTTTTGAGCACCACATTATATCGAGCCCTCGCCATCTGCTCATTACCGTCGTAATAAGCATAATCAGAAACTAATGAGAGCGTATCCCCCTGATACAATCTTACATGACCGAAAGCCTCAAACGAATTGCTGGCCTCGTAGAAATAGGCACTGTCGCAATAAAGACGAGCACCGACATGGGTAAAATGCACCTTACCGTTGAGGATAGTGGCGTCGGGGTTCTTAAATTGGTCAAAATGAAGCACATCGGCATGTACGAGATAAACACGTTTATCCTGAGCAGCCTTGCGAGCCGGCCGTTTCTTGACAGGACGAGTTTTCTGAGCCTCGGCACCAGCCACGGCTAAAAGAAACAGAACCATCAAGAAATAGACGAGCCTTTTCATTTAAACCATCCCTCGTATTCGAACTTACAATCGCGGTAGTTTTCGTTCAGGCGGGTATAAACCGACTTGATTTTGTCGACGACCCACTGATGGATACATTCCTCATTTCGTTTGGCAAGAACCACGTCCTTCATCACCTGGAAGTCCTCAGTAATAGAGGCTTTATGTCCCTCCACACGATTTTTCAACTTAACAATAGCACAAACGGTTTTTCCGCGCTGATTAATCATCTTGAAAGCGCTGGATATTTGGCCAACCTGCATGGTGTCCACCACCTTAGCCACTTCCTGAGGCAAATCCTGCATCTGGAATTTCGAAGAGATACGTCCGGTCTGCATATTGGTATTCGACATCAGGCCCTTGTTATTACGCGTATCCTTGTCGTCTGACAACAAACTAGCGGCTTCCTCAAAGGTAAACTGCTCCTTGCGGATTTCTGTTGCAAGGGAATCCAGACGTCCGATAGCATGTTCAATAGCCTCATCAGAGACCACAGGTTTCTTTAGGATATGACGCACATTGACCTTATCACCCCGTTTCTCCACGAGTTGGATGATATGGAAGCCGAACTCCGATTCCACAATCTTCGAGATTTTCTTCGGATCGGTCAGATTAAAGGCCACTGCCGCAAAGGCGGGATCAAGGGTAGCACGTCCCATGAGGCCCAATTCACCACCCTGACGGGCAGATCCGGGGTCTTCAGAATAAAGACGCGCAAGGGCCTGAAAAGAGGTTTCCCCCTTCGTCACACGTTCTGTATAGTCACGCAGTTCATCCTTCACACGGTTGATCTCCTCAGGAGCTATGCGCGGGGTAAACGTCACAATCTGCACCTCCACCTCTGTCGGCACATAGGGCAGGCTGTCAGCAGGCAGACTATTGAAATAACGGCGTACATCAGCCGGTGTCACAGAAATATCCTCCACCAGCTTTCGTTTCATCTTCTGGATCTTTTGACGGTCACGCAACTCCTGACGCAGTTCCTGACGCATCTGCGAAATCGACTGATGTTTGTATTCCTCCAGACGTTCACGAGAACCGTCGACCATCTCCAACCAATAGCTTATCTGCTGTTCCACCTCTTGGGCTACATCAGCCTCTGTTACTTCTATACTATCGATATCAGCCTGATGGAGGAAGAGTTTATTGACGGCAATCTGCTCAGGAATCGTACAGTCTGGGTCCCCACTCCACTTCACGCCTTCCATGGCAGCCTGCATGCGCAGCGCCTCAACATCGGACTTTAAAACGGCCTCATCGCCAACCACCCATATCACTTCATCTATCACTGACTGAGCGGGAATGGGCTGAAGAGAGTCGGATGGACTAGCCTGACTTGCCCAACTTGTAGGACTAGCGTAGCTAGATATTCCCACCAAGAGCATGGCCAAGAAAAGGGCGATAACGAGATTTCTTGTTGTCTTCATTAATGCTTATTTACGGTTTTCAATATATCCTTGTTCACGGAGAAGGCATATTTCCGTCGAAGATCATAGACCCAAGCCTTCTCCAACATGTCCTGATAGTCGGACACAACCTGGCCCCGGACGTCGGTATAATTCTCCGGACGCTTCAATTTCTTGCCATAGACAGCAGAAATCGGATAATCTTTCAATACGGCCGCTTGTTTCTCGTCAGTATCTTTCTTGGGAGCAGTCTTAAAGACCTCCGTGTCGACAAGGGCATTATCGCCAGGTTTGAAGATACCAATCTCCACACGGATACGCACTACAGAATCAGGATTAAACGTAGAACGTAGTTTGTCAGCCCATTGGTCAAAAGGCAACTTCTTCACACATTTCTTCACAGCCTTCACATCAGCCTTGTTCTTCACGTAATAAGCAATACCCTTATAATGAGGCTCCGACCAGACATAATCCTTCCGATGGTCCTTAAAATAGGCTTGGAGGCCTGCTTCGTCGTTACTCCCCTTGTCCCAGACCACTTGTTTGCTGATCTCATAGAGTAACAAACCATCGTGGTATTCCTTCATTAGATACTTCATCTCCGGGTCAGCAGCAGCCAGCGAATCTGCACGACGGTCCATCACCTTCTCAGCTGTAAGTCTGCCAGAGGAGGCCGTCACCTCATTTTGAACACGCTGTTTGGCAATCTGATCACGGACGCCCTGTTGCTCAATGCTCTTCACAATCTGAGCCTTCAACGAATCGAAGGGTTCCAACTGTTTACGGCCCTTCATCAATATTACGTGCCATCCTACAGGTGATTGTACAGGCTGGCTCATCTCACCCGTCTGCAAGGCATAGGCAGCGTCCTCAAACTCCTTGAAGGCCTGATTCGGTCCAATCCAATATGGGAGTTGCCCACCCGCAGCACCTGTTGATTTGTCATCCGACACTTTCTTGGCTAGCTCAGCAAAGTCAGCTCCGCTTTTCAGGGCTCTGTATATAGAATCAATACGCTGCTTAGCCTTATCCTGCTCGTCCTTCGCAGCTTGCGTCGAAACTCTGATCAGGATATGGGCAGGCAAAATCAGTCCACGCGGACCGATCTGTTCTTTCGCACGATCATAGGTTTTCTTGGCCTCAACCAGCACATCAGCATCAGTGACCATTGTGGGACGTACCTGCTGGTCGCGATACATAGTATACTCCTGTTTAAACGAAGTCAGCGTGTCATAATGAGCATCAAGAGCTGCTGCTACTTTCAACTTATAGTTAATAAACAGATCTACATACTCGTCTATCGTCTTCTTGTCAATCACATCGGCCCCATTGTTCTTGTTATATGAATACTCAAACTCCGAACGAGGCACAGGCACGCCGTTGATAGTCATCACCACAGGATCAGAAACCTGGGCCAACACCATTGTGCTCGAAACGAGGGCCAGAAAAAGAATGATTTTCCTCATCTTATTAGTCATTAGGACGTGAATAGTTGGGGGCTTCACTAGTGATGGTGATATCATGAGGATGACTCTCGTTCACACCAGCATTGGTAATGCGCGTGAATTTGGCCTCATGCAGTCTCTCAATGGTAGCAGCCCCACAATAGCCCATGCCAGAACGGAGACCGCCAACCATCTGATAGATCACCTCCTGAACGGTTCCCTTATAAGGCACACGACCAGCAATGCCCTCAGGAACCAACTTCTTCACTTCCTTAGTGTCACCCTGGAAATAACGGTCTTTAGAACCATGTTTCTGTTCCATGGCCTCTAACGAGCCCATACCACGGTAGCTCTTGAACTTTCGGCCGTTGTAAATAATGGTGTCGCCAGGACTCTCCTCGGTACCGGCTACCAGTGAGCCAATCATCACAGAGGATCCACCAGCGGCCAAAGCCTTGACAATATCACCAGAATAGCGCAGGCCACCATCAGCAATCAGCGGAACGTCAGTACCCTTCAAAGCACTATAGACATCATAAACAGCGCTCAACTGGGGCACGCCCACACCAGCAACAACACGTGTAGTACAAATAGAGCCCGGACCAATACCCACCTTCACAGCATCGGCACCGTTGTCAACCAACATCTTGGCAGCTTCGCCCGTAGCCACATTACCCACTACGATATCAATATTGGGGAAACACTTCTTAGCCTCCACCAATTTTTCAATGACTGACTTAGAATGACCATGGGCTGTATCGATAACGATAGCATCGGCACCGGCATCCACAAGAGCCTGCATACGGTCGAGTGTATCATTAGTCACGCCAACACCTGCAGCCACACGCAGACGGCCTTTCTCATCCTTACAGGCCATCGGCTTATCCTTGGCCTTCGTGATGTCCTTATAAGTAATCAAGCCCACCAAATGATTGTCCTTGTCAACCACAGGCAGTTTCTCTATCTTATTCTTCTGCAGGATTTCCGCAGCCGATATCAAGTCGGTCTGTTGATGGGTAGTCACCAGATGATCCTTCGACATGACCTCGTCTACTGGACGATCCAGCTGGCGCTCAAAACGCAAATCTCGGTTGGTCACGATACCCACCAGTCGTTTCTCATCATCCACCACAGGAATACCCCCGATATGGTACTCTGCCATGATATCCAGCGCTTGGGCAACTGTTGACCCCAAAGGGATGGTCACGGGATCATAGATCATACCGTTCTCAGCACGTTTGACGATAGCCACCTGACGGGCCTGTTCCTCAATCGACATATTCTTGTGAATCACACCGATACCTCCCTCACGGGCAATAGCGATCGCCATCTGCGATTCCGTCACAGTATCCATAGCTGCCGTCACAAAGGGCACGTTCAGTTGGATATGCCGAGAGAAGCGGGTTTTTAACTCTACCGTCTTGGGTAACACTTCCGAATAAGCGGGAATTAAAAGGACATCGTCGAATGTCAGTCCATCCATCACGATCCTGTCTGCAATAAATGAAGCCATAAATCTACCTTTGTTTTAAAATATTGCGTGCAAAGGTAGTCATTTTTATCAAAAATGAAGAATTAAGAATTAAGAAATTCAATGCCACCCGACATTTTTTCTTAATTCTTAACTCTTAACTCTTTATTCTTAACACTTAGTTGGCCATTTCTGATAGGAATTTGATACGAACAAGGCGTATCTCATCCTCCGAATAGTCGCCACCCAACTCATCTTGCGCCACACTCAAACGATCCGTGTCCGACTCTGCGAAATAGTCATATATATCATCGACATGATCCTCGTCCATCACTTCGTCAAGGAAATAGTCGATATTCAATTTGGTACCGCTATAGACGATGGCCTCTATCTCCGACAACAGCTCGTCGAAATCGATTCCTTGGGCATTGGCAATATCATCAAGAGCAATCTGACGGTCGATGCTCTGGATAATCTTCACCTTCAGCATCGATTTCTTGGCAACGGTACGCACGCGCAAATCAGCCTGTCGTTCAATCTCGTTCTCAGCGCAATATTTCTTGATGAGGTCTACGAACTCCTTCGCATAAGGCTGCTTCACCTTACCCTCACCCACGCCCTGGATATTCTTCAGTTCCTCAAGCGTCACGGGATAGTCAGTGGCCATCTGGTCAATACTCACATCCTGGAAGATGACATATGGTGGACGCTCCATCCGTTTCGACACCTTTTTACGTAGGTCGCGCAGCATAGCAGCCAATGTGGGATCGAGGGCACCGGCTGTACCTTCATGCTCACTGCCACCATCAATCTCATCGCTGAACTCAGCATCCTTCACTATCATAAATGATTGCGGAGCCTTGAGGAACTTCTTACCGGCAGAGGTGATTTTAAGCAGACCGTAGTTCTCCACTTCCTTCTTCAGATAACCCATAAGCAGGGCCTGACGAATCACAGGGTTCCAAATCTTCGGATCCTCATCTTCGCCGATGCCGAATTCATCGAGTTCGTGGTGTTTGTGGGCAATAATCTCTTCTGTTTCTTTGCCAACAATGAAGTCAATCACGTAGTCTGAGCGGAAATTCTCCTTGATGCGCTGAATCACCTGCAGTACCGTCACCAGTTGATTCATAGCCTCTATCTTCGTCTTCGGATGCAGACAGTTGTCGCAGTTGCCACAATTCTCACGATCATACGTCTCACCAAAGTAGTGCAACAGCATCTTCCGTCGGCAGACGCTCGTCTCGGCATAGGCCGCCGTTTCCACGAGCAACTGTCGGCCAATGTCCTGTTCGGCCACAGGTTTGCCCTCCATAAACTTTTCCAACTTATCAAGATCCTTGCTCGAATAAAAGGCCAAACAGATGCCTTCTCCGCCATCACGACCGGCACGTCCCGTCTCCTGATAGTAGCCTTCAAGCGACTTGGGTATATCATAATGGATGACGAAACGCACATCAGGTTTGTCGATACCCATGCCAAAGGCGATGGTAGCTACGATCACGTCGATATTCTCCATCAGAAAGTCATCTTGCGTCTGTGTACGTGTTGAAGAATCGAGTCCGGCATGATAAGCAGCTGCTTTGATATCGTTGGCTCTGAGAATCGCTGCCAATTCTTCTACCTTCTTACGCGAGAGACAATAGATGATACCGCTCTTGCCTGGATGTTGCTTGATGAAACGGATAATATCCTTATCAACATCCTTTGTCTTCGGGCGCACTTCATAATAGAGGTTCGGACGGTTAAACGAGCTCTTGAATTCCTTGGCATCCATAATGCCTAAGTTCTTCTTAATATCTGAACGGACCTTGTCGGTAGCCGTAGCCGTCAGTGCAATAATAGGCGCCGGTCCGATTTCATTAACGATCGGCCGAATACGACGGTACTCTGGACGGAAATCATGCCCCCATTCCGAGATACAATGAGCCTCATCAACGGCATAAAACGAGATCTTAACCGATTTAAGGAACTCCACATTCTCCTCTTTTGTAAGCGACTCGGGCGCCACATATAGCAGTTTGGTGATGCCTGCCTGGATATCAGCCTTCACCTGATCGACGGCCGCCTTGTTCAGCGACGAGTTCAGGTAATGCGCAGTCCCCTCATGCTCACTCAACTGTGAGATGAAATCCACCTGATTTTTCATCAGCGCAATCAGTGGCGATATCACGATGGCAACGCCATCCATCAGCAGTGAGGGCAACTGATAACAGAGCGACTTACCGCCACCTGTGGGCATCAATACAAAGGTGTCCTTACCATCCAACAGACTCTGGATGATTTTCTCCTGATCACCTTTGAACTTGTCAAAGCCGAAATACTTCTTCAGTGCATCATGTAAATTGGCTTTTTTCGTCATATCATTTTTCCTTCTTTCGTTATGTAATAGGCTTGTAGATTTCTGTTATCTATGAGGCCAGCCGCTGCAAATGCGACTTCTCGAGTTGCTGCAGCACATATTTAGCTGTTACTTCAAATTTCTTAACTTTCTTGGATGGAATCTCAAACATTGTATCCATCATCACACTCTCTACGATGGAACGCAATCCACGGGCACCGAGTTTATATTCCACTGCTTTATCAACAATAACCTCTAATGCCTCTGGGGCAAACGTCAACTTGATGCCATCCATTTCGAAGAGCTTTTCATATTGCTTAACAATAGAGTTCTTAGGCTCAGTCAGAATCTTAGCCAAAGCTTCACGATTGAGTGGATTCAAGTAGGTCAGCACAGGCAGACGTCCGATAATCTCCGGAATCAGTCCAAATGATTTCAGATCCTGAGGCACAATATACTGCATCAGATTATCCTTATCAATTTTCGCAACATTCTGTACAGAATTATAACCCACCACATGGGTATTCATTCTTTGGGCTATCTTGCGCTCAATGCCATCGAATGCGCCACCACAGATAAAGAGGATATTCCTCGTATCCACAGAAATATAATCCTGATCAGGATGTTTGCGGCCGCCCTTAGGTGGCACGTTCACATTAGTGCCCTCCAGCAACTTAAGCAATCCCTGCTGCACACCTTCGCCACTCACGTCTCTTGTGATGGAGGGATTATCGCTCTTTCGGGCAATCTTGTCAATCTCATCGATAAAGACAATGCCTCGTTGAGCAGCCGCCACATCATAGTCTGCCACTTGTAGCAGGCGTGACAAGATGCTTTCCACATCCTCGCCTACATAACCAGCCTCCGTAAACACTGTGGCGTCGACAATCGTGAAGGGTACGTCAAGCATCTTGGCAATGGTGCGCGCCAAAAGGGTTTTACCTGTACCGGTAGAGCCAACCATGATGATATTGCTCTTCTCTATCTCCACACCATCTTTATCCTCTGGCTGCTGCAAGCGCTTATAGTGGTTGTATACAGCCACAGAGAGAAAGCGCTTTGCCTCGTCCTGGCCAATCACATACTGGTCGAGATAGCTTTTAATCTCCACGGGCTTCGGTACTGCGTTCAACTTGAAACGGTCCTTTCCCTGAGACCGGGACGTGTCAGCAAGATTCTCCCTAACGATACGATAGGCCTGCTCCGCACAGCTCTCGCAGATGAAACCATCCACGCCAGTGATGAGCAGTCTACACTCGTGTTCTGTCCTTCCGCAAAAACTACACGCCTTCTTTGCCATTATTTCTTCCTTGTGAGAACATTGTCAATCATGCCATAGGCCTTGGCCTCCTCTGCCGTCATCCAGTAGTTACGGTCGGAATCAGCATATACCTTATCATATGGGGTGTGCGAGTGCTCGGAGATGATAGTATAAAGTTCCTTCTTGAACTTAAGAATCTCCTTGGCCTCGATCTCGATATCGGACGCCTGCCCCTGCACGCCGCCGAGGGGCTGGTGAATCATCACGCGACTATGAGGCAGTGCCGAGCGCTTGCCTTCGGTTCCAGCCACAAGTAGCACAGCGCCCATCGAGGCTGCCATACCAGTACAGATAGTAGCCACATCGCTGGAGATAAACTGCATGGTATCATAGATACCCAGGCCAGCCGTCACGCTACCACCAGGTGAGTTGATATAAATACTGATATCCTTGCCAGAGTCTACAGAGTCAAGATACAACAACTGTGCCTGCAATGTATTGGCGGTATAGTCGTCAATCTGGGTACCTAAGAAAATGATGCGATCCATCATCAAACGTGAGAAAACGTCCATTTGCGTCACATTCAGCTGACGCTCCTCAAGGATATACGGATTCAGATACTGCGCCTGTGCCTGCATCATTTCGTCAAATGTCAGGCCATCCATTCCTAAATGCCCTACGGCATATTTTCTAAGATCATTCTTCATAAGCTTCATAATCACTTTTCACTATTCACTTTTCACTACGAAAAAAGGGCTCTCGACCTTTTTATCTCGTGATTGGGACACAAAGATAATAAAAAAAGTCGATAACCCTTCAAAAAAAGGAGTTATTTTTTCGTAAAAATACTTATTTTCCTTCCATCATCTTATTAAACTCGTCCAATGTGACCGTTTTTTCATCCAGTTTAACAACCGTTTTGAGTTTATCGGTCAGTTTCAGATCCACAGCGCGGTCTACAAAATTATCGATGTTCTCACGCTTCTTCAACTGCTCTTCGGCATAATTCTCAACTACATCGTCGGGCACATTGGCCATACCATATTGAGCGAACTGGGCACGGATAGCCTCACGAGCCACACGCTTCACGTCCTCATCCTCGACCTTGATCTCCTGAGCAGTTACAATCTGCTCCTTGATGAGGTGCCAAGCCAGTTCCTTGATACTACCTTCAAAGTTCTGCTCCACAAAATCTGCGCCCTTGTCTTTATTATTCTGCAACATCACACGCTTCAGCAGTGCTTCAGGGAACTCGAGCTTACCCACTTTCTTTTCCAGATGAGCACGCACATCCTGCATGAACTTATAGTCGCTGCTACCCACGAACTGTGCCTTGAGTTGCTCAGCAATCTTCTCACGGAAAGCCTTCTCATCCTTCACAGTACCTTCGCCAAACACACGGTCGAAGAGTTTCTGGTCAATCTCAGCGGGCTGGAAGTGACGTATCTCAGTCACCTGGAACGAGAAATCGCTGTTCACATCAGCAATATCCTCTTTCTTCACCTTCAGCAGGGCAGCCACCTCAGCATCATTGTCAGGATAGGCCTTTTTAGGATTGAAGGTAATGATATCTCCAGGCTTACAGCCGTCGAAAAGTTTCTTCTGTTTGTCATCTTTGATATAGGCTGGCATAATCATACCACCCTCGGTAGTGATACCGTCTTCGAGGGTATTGCCCTTCTTATCGAGCTGACGCAAATCACCAGTGATAGTGTCATTGCCACTGAACACCTCAGCCTTCACGAACTCGCCACCCTGTGAAGCATACATCTGCACCTGCTGGTCAATGAGTTTATCGTCAACGGAAATGGTATAATAAGCAATCTTATCCTTACCACTCAAAGCCACTTTGAACTCTGGGGCTACGGCAATGTCGAACACGAAGGTCATCTCTCCCTCCTTCTCGAAATCCTGCGGTTGCTGCTTGTCACTAGGCAGTGGTTCACCAAGCATCTGGATTTTGTTCTCACGCACATATTCATAGAGTTTCTCGCCCATCAGGCGATTTACCTCATCAACTTTAACAACTGTGCCATACTGGCGCTTTACCAACCCCATAGGCACCTGTCCAGGACGGAAGCCTGGAACCTGAGCTTTCTTACGATAATCTTTCAGTGTCTTCTCGACCTTCTCCTGATAGTCTGCAGGTTCAATGGTCATGGTCAACAGACCATTGATCTTATCAGGGCAATCAAATGTAATTTTCATCTTTTTGTATACCTTATTATATATAATACTCAAAAATTGAGGTGCAAAGGTACAAAAAAAAGAGGAAAGAGGAAAGCAGAAAGCAGAAAGTTGATGTCGCGTTGTATTTTTTTAACTATTCCCTTCTTCTTCCTCTTTTGCTTTGCGCTCCTCTTCCATAAGTTGGAAGTCCTTCTTGCGCAACACGAATGAATTGGTCAGGTACTTCTCCCTTACGACTTTGTTCTCGGCCAATTCTTCAGGAGAGCCCTGAAACAGTATACGGCCTTCGAACAACAGGTATGCGCGATCGGTGATGGTCAGCGTCTCGTCCACATTATGGTCCGTAATCAAGATGCCGATATTCCTATATTTCAGTTTCCACACAATCTGCTGGATATCCTCCACAGCGATGGGGTCGACACCCGCAAAGGGCTCGTCGAGCATGATGAATTTCGGTTCGATAGCGAGGCAACGGGCTATCTCCGTCCTTCGCCGCTCACCACCCGAAAGCTGATCGCCTTTGTTTTTGCGCACCTTCCCCAAACGGAACTCCTTGATCAGTTCCTCCAGTTTCTGCAGTTGGTAGTCGCGGGGTTTTCCTGTCATCTCCAGCACTGAAAGGATATTGTCCTCGACGCTCATCTTACGGAACACGCTCGCCTCCTGTGCCAGATATCCGATGCCTGCCCGGGCCCGTCTGAACACAGGATATTTCGTCACGTCCTCGTCGCCCAAATAGATATGGCCACCATTAGGTACAATCAGACCTGTGGTCATATAAAACGAGGTGGTCTTGCCTGCTCCGTTGGGGCCCAGCAAGCCTACGATCTCGCCTTGCTTCACATTGAAGCTCACATCGTTCACGACGGTACGTTTACCATACCGTTTCACAAGACCTTCCGTGCGTAGTACTAATCCTTCTGTTTCCATAATCGCCCGCAAAAATACTATATTTTTCTTAGAATCGAGAGGTTATCCGCAAAAAAAGTGCTGATTGTTTGGTATTATTAACGATTATCTTTGGCCGTTTGGGAAATAATACCTACCTTTGCCGGCGATAAAGACGATAGGAAACGATGATTATCATCAGATATCTGACCATTCTCGGACGCTACATCCAACTGATGGAGCGTACTTTTTCCGTTCCCGAAAGAATGCGCATGTTCTTCAAATCGTATGTAAAGGAGATGGCCCAGCTTGGCGTAAACTCTATCGGTATCGTGCTGCTCATTTCATTCTTCATCGGTGCCGTGATCTGCATCCAAATGAAGTTGAACATCCAAAGCCCTTGGATGCCCCGGTGGGTAAGTGGTTATACGACCCGAGAGATTCTGCTATTGGAGTTCTCGAGTTCAATCATGTGTCTGATCCTTGCAGGTAAGGTAGGCTCAAACATCGCCTCGGAACTGGGTACAATGCGCGTCACGCAACAGATCGACGCCCTGGAAATCATGGGCGTGAACTCGGCCAGCTACCTGATTCTTCCGAAAATCATGGGTATGCTTACCATCATGCCCTTCTTGGTAATTTTCTCGTCGGCTACGGGTATCTTGGGTGCCTACGCTACCGCTTATGTAGGACATGTGCTACCTCCTGACGACTTAACGCTGGGCTTACAACACTCGTTCAAGTCGTGGTTCGTATGGATGTCAATTATCAAGAGCGAGTTCTTCGCCTTTATCATCTCGAGCGTGCCAGCCTTCTGCGGTTATACGGTGGAAGGAGGTTCCGTCAATGTGGGTAAATCATCGACTGATGCCGTCGTATCGTCGAGCGTACTCATTCTGTTTAGTGATGTCTTCCTAACCCAGTTGCTGTCATGATAGAGGTTAAGAATCTATATAAGAGTTTCGAAGACAAGGAAGTGCTGAAGGATATCAGCACCGTGTTCGAGGACGGTAAGACGAACCTGATTATCGGTCAGAGCGGTTCGGGAAAGACGGTACTGATGAAGAACCTCGTAGGGCTGTTGGACCCCACAAGTGGACAAGTGCTCTACGACGGGCGTGACTTCATAGTCATGTCAAAAAAGGAGAAGGTGTATATGCGCCGAGAGATGGGTATGATCTTCCAAAGTGCAGCCTTGTTTGACTCGCTGACGGTACTGGAGAACGTGATGTTCCCCCTAGACATGTTCTCGACGATGACTCTCAGGGAGCGCACAAAACGGGCTATGGACTGTCTGGACCGTGTGAATCTGGTAGGTGCAGAAGAGAAATTCCCCGGAGAGTTGTCTGGTGGCATGCAGAAGCGCGTAGCCATCGCCAGAGCCATCGCCCTGAATCCCAAGTACCTGTTTTGTGATGAGCCAAATTCCGGCCTCGACCCCAAGACCTCACTCGTCATCGACGACCTGCTGCACAGCATCACCAAGGAATTCAACATGACCACTATCATCAATACGCATGACATGAACTCCGTGATGGGTATTGGCGAGAACATCATCTTTATCTACGAGGGGCACAAGGAGTGGCAGGGCGTCAGCAGCCAGATCATGCACTCCAACAACCAGCGCCTTACCGATTTCATCTTCGCCAGCGATCTGCTGAAGAACATGCGCAATCTGGTACTGGAAAAAGAGCAGCAATAAAGCTGCCAGGCTTTCTAGAATATCTAGACAATCTAGATTCTCTAGACCATCTAGACTATCTAGAATCTCCCCAGTTCTTCCTCCAGCTCCGCTATCCTTCGCTGCGCCTGCGCCAGTTCCTGCCTCAGCCTCGCTATCTCCTGCTGCTGATTCATCCTATACCCCAGCCTCGCTGCCGTCATTCTCTCCTTGATACCGCCCTCAGTCACAAACTCCTTCTCCAACTTCTTCTGATACGAAATCATCATCTTGTCTACCATATGACAAAGAGTCAAGGCCGTATTTGCCATTTCTTCAGCATTCATCTTGGCTGCGAGTTTTTCATAATCTTCCCATCGGTTATGATTACGACAGAACTTCAGCATCCTATCATATCTCGGATGCGTCTTATCCCATAGTGGCAACTCTCGCGACTTCAGATAGTCCTCATAGTCCTCCCTAAGCTCATGGATACTGCTCCTTGCCACATTGAGCAACTTGATCTCCATCTCCATCGACGTCATGCCATCTTCTGATCCCTCCACGATATTCTGTTTCCCAGAGCGGGCCGCCTGAACCATCTGATCTACGGTCCTGTCGCCAAATTGCTGTAGATGATGTTTGGTAAAGATAAAAGTCAGCTGATATAGTACATCTGTCTTCTGATAGAAATAGAGTTCAACCCATTTGGTCTGACTCCGCAATACCTTGAACTGTTCTTCGAGCGTTTGTTTGTTGTCTTCCATAATTCAATTCAAATTAACGCCACAAAGATAGGAAGTTCTCAACAAACTTCCAAATCTTTTTGCAATTATTTCAATTTGAAAGACAGACTACATGATACTGGTTAACTCAATCTTGCATTAGGATGTCAGGGTGACAGAGTACCGACAAACAAATGTATTACGACCTATCCCAAAGGGTGACAAGGACAGCAGGAGGGTGTCAGATTTTCAAGGCGACAAAATAACATCTGCGTTTATCGCCCTTTCCTTTCTTATAACCTGTCCGATGCAGGTAACTGCCTAAGATTGTGGCATTTGCCTGTGTGACGACATTCGTTTTCTTCTCTTCCTTGATGTAACTGAGTATCTGCGTAGGAGTCAATAGCAACACCTCATCCCCTGCCTGAGGCTGGCGGAACATATCCTCAAAGAGGGATACAGCATTCGGCATCTCATAATAGTCTGCGTTGCTTGCAATAATCTGCTGTTCACGCTCACCTGTAAAGGCGTATTCCTCTCCGTGCTCAATCTCATAGACAATCTGTGCATAGAGCTGGGGATAGTCGATCATCTTATCTCCCTGAGTATCAGTATCGATGGCCTCATTCACCTCCACCACGAGATAGCGACGGCTACCACTCTCATCCTTCAGAGGTACCAACGAATTGGTGGTGGCACAGAAGGCAGCATAGCGCTGGCTCTGTTCGAAGGTCGTAGAGTAAAGTTTGCGCTCCTTTACATCCGTTCGTTGAATGAGATGTTTGAGGAAAGCCGTCTGGGCCTTCGAAATCTGATCGTACTCATCGATGTTGATGAGCAGGAAACGACTGAGGGCTCTCAAGGCCTCCTTCTTGTTGGCAAAGTCGATACGGTCAATATAATAGGGCATCAACTTATCAGGCAGGAGCATCCGCATGAAAGTCGATTTGCGAGTGCCCTGCGCCCCTACCATCATCAGCACCATCTGTGCTCCATAGAGGGCATCCTTACCTGCACGCCACTGGCTCACCATCGAGCGCATCCATATCTTGAAGTTCTCACGCCAGCCTGCTGTCTGCGTCTTCACACGATCCGCCAACTCACCCAAACGGTCACGACCATCCCAGCGGGGCAGGGCGTCAAGCCATTCGCGAACGGGATCGTACTGGTCTGTCCTGTTAGAGATGATGATGCGCTCCAGATCCTTGGGCCACACCTTGATACCCTCCTGGATGGCAGCATTGTTGATGTCGTTCTGTGCCTCCTCTGTCAACGGCTGCCACCAGAGCACGTAGCGGTATTTGGGCTGGAACTCCAACTCACCCGTCACGCAATTTTTACGGAACATATAGCGACGATGCAGGAATTCCTCCAACAGCTGCTGATGCATCAGGCTTTTGTCTACGGGATTGGCCATGCCCAGAGAGTGTTTCTCGTAGACATTATTGAACGTGGAGCGCACCAGGACGTCCTTCTTGAAGAACATGCCCATCGCAATGGTCAGCGTGATGGCCAATTCTTTGTCGACACCTGCTTTCAGGCAGCCCGTCGCCACTCTCATCAGAAACTCCTCCTTGGTCATCTTCTTGTCGTAGGCCAGTTCGCGACAGATGAAATTGTATTTCGTAGTATCCATCTCGCGACGGGTATAGCCAGGCAGGATTTCCGTATCGAGCGCGATCTCCGCAGGCTTGTCGATGATCTGTGCATTCTCCTCCGTCAGCGGTTCTGTGGGCTGTGGCATCTCGATGGCCTTAGCCTCAGGGTGGAAATATGCCTTAGGGTCAAAAGACATGCGGAAACTCTCGTTACCATCGTGCACCACCTCCTCCACTTTTATACCTGTAGAGCCAAAGGCGAACTCAGCTGCCCGTTTATAAGCATACTGATGAAACAGAGCTGTTTGCGAAGCTCCTTTTGGCAGTTCCCCACCTTCGAGGCGATAGGGCACAAGCACCTTCAGCGAGCGTCCGCTGCTTCCCACGAACGACAACAGCGTCTGTTCCCAAAGATTCACCTTCTGGCGAAGCCTCTCCAACGTCTCAGATCCCTCCTGGATGCGAAACGACAGTAGCACCAAGCCCGTGTACCCGCCCTTTTCGTCCATAGCAGGCAAGATTCTTGGCAGTTCTTCCGCTGCAACCTGGCCATACACCATGCCACCCTCCATAGGAATCTGCCTGAGACCCCTCACCGCCTCAATACGATGCTGGTAGCGGCCGTTTTTCGTCCACTCCACTACCTTATCAAGTGTCACACCCTTCTCCCGTCGCTCACGACGGTAGAGATACTTCATCAATACCTTGTTTTTAGTTTCCATAAGTTCCTTCTAGTTTGCTTCTGTTATCTTATCAGCAAATACTATGCCATTCTCTTTTGAATTCTCTAGAGAATTTGAGCAATAACCCTGGGTTATTTAGCAATAAGGGGCCCTTATTATTCAATAAGAACCCCTTATTATCCGACAACTGCCATCCTGTCACCCTTCCATCATCCTTGTCACCTTTAAAAATAGGGAGCAAACATAGTTTTTATCGACATTTTGTCACCCTGATACCCTAATCATACAAAATCTCTCACAAAAAAAATGTCACAGACACAACATCTTATGACACAAAGTGGCACTTCGTAAGTTCAATTATCACCTTTTTTTGAATAATTGGAGACCATAGTAACTGACATCTGTGACGAAATTGTTGAAGACAGAGACTTACGTTCATGCAACTTGTCGAGAATCCTTTTTTTGTATATTGTGACGTCCTCTTTTATAGAAATCCGCTGCAAAGATAATACTTTTTTATATTCGGTAATTTAGCCCTCTTCTAATCTAAAATACATTAAATTGTTTTGCTGCTTCAAAAATAATCTCTATCTTTGCCTTGTAATTCGGTATATGACAAACAAAACAACAGATTTATGGCAATTGAATTATCATTTACGGGGCAGATTAAGGCAAATAAAACATAAAAGTTAAGACTATTTGAATAAGTTTGCTCAAAAGATAGTAATTTTGCAAACAAAATTGTTACAAATGAAGACAGATTTAAGGAGCTCCCTGCTCATGATAGTATTACTTCTGCTATGTTTACCATCCAAGGCAGACAACACCAACAAAGTCACAGTCGGACTAACCATCGACAGTACGGAAGTTGTGGCTGAGAGTCAGTCTTTTGGACGACGGATTGACAATGTCGTCACCCAATCCGGACTTGATTATATACTGCTGAAATTCCGCGAAACCACAAAAAGCGGGAAATGGTTGCAATTCAAGGGTGAGATAGGTGCGTTTAGCATCGAGGAATCCAAACTGTTGTGGACTTACCCATTTGACTACAGGAATTCATCAGCCTATTGTACGAAGGCTGGAGTAGGCGTCGCGAAGGGGAACAAGTTCAGTATGCTGGATCCGAATACGGGTAAGGTTCGGTGGCAAGGAAAGTTCACCCCTGTTCAGTTCGATGATTCTACCAATATTGTCGTTGGCTATTCCGGACCGAGGTCAAGCAAACTGAATGGCTACGACATGACAACAGGGCAACTGCTATGGACTGCCAGCATGCCTCACGACAAGAACTGGGGCTGGAACCATGTCATACGTGAGGACTCTGTCCATTGGCTCGTTGTTGCTGACGACCTGAATCGTCTGAACATCCGTACGGGTGAAGTCCATGCTTACGAAGCCAAGACAGGTGTCACCGATGTGAAGGGCGCTCTTCTGCAGGGATTGGTGATAGCTGGTGCCGCCGTTGCAGGTGCAATGGCTACGGGCTATGCTGCTTATCCTGTGGGAGTTGTAGGCCCGAATGTCATCAATCAGTTACATTCCAATGTGGTTCTGGATGACTCACTCTATTATTTTGCCGACCGCGAGCAAGTGGCCTGTTTTGATAAGGACATGAAAACAATCTGGAGTTATGAGTTCCCATCAAAAACTTCTGCCTTTTCCCGACTTGTCTGCAATGACAGCACGCTCTATATGTTCAATCTGGGTTTTGGTCTGAAGAACGGACAACAGCATACGAAGATGGGACGCCCGTTTATCGCTGCCTTTGACAAACGCACTGGAACCTGCCACTTTATGAACATGCTGAGTTTGAGAAAGGACATGGTGGAGGATGCCGTGCTCAATCCAGATGGTGCTTTCATGCTCTTCGACGACGGACTAGCCTATAAGCATGAGCTTGACGATTCCATAGTGACGGTCTCACCATGGGATGTGAAGGAACATGGCCAGTTGAGGGCAATTATCACTCAGCCAGTTTATGCACACTATAATCTTAAGAGCATGTTTGATCTCATCGCTACGGATGGCATATACTTTCCTGTGATAACAGAAAATGGCGATATCTTCATGGTTGACAGGGAACTGAGAACTTCAGAGCATTTTCCTGCCTATTCACTTTACTGGCCGCTATGTATGGTCGGAGACCGGATGTGCGTCTATTCTCCTACTAGTCGCAGGCAGGATATATGGCTGGTATCTCTTCAAGGTATTCCAGAGATACAGTTTACAATCCCCATTCGAGGCGTAGGAATTGCAGGAGGCAAATTGTTCTTGAACAATGATGAACGACTGTATTATTTACCTTTCGACTAGTATTCCACTTTGGTGTCGATATATGATTCTGCTATCCCTGCGTTACATGTTGAATATTATGCGAATGGATGCTGATTTCTTATTGATTTTTGGTTTTCCTAAATAACTGGAGACCATAGTACCTGACATCTGTCACGACGGTGTCTTCAATGCAGATACCCTCAAGCACCAGCATCAGCGAGTCGTTGCGATAGGTGAGTAGTTGTTCAGGATGATGCAGGAGCATCGTGTCCTGACGGATAATCTTTTGTATAGGATATTCGAGAACAACGGTATTCTCATCCAGGGTAATAGTGACAGTCTGGTCATTGAAGTTGTATTGGTAAGCTTTTTGAGGCAGAATGATCGTGTATTCACCCAACTCTACAGGCTTTCTCCTGATATACCAGTTGTCGCCGTAGAGAGGGCCTTTGACCTTGTCGTAGTTGAAACTATACTCCGAGTGCGCCCATTTGCCGTATTGCGCTTCAAACTCCTTGGTTCCGATCTCATTCCTTACATAACTGATAACGCTGGTGATATCCTTATATCGTTCGCACATCATACTGTCCTGCTTGATGCTTCTCATGTCAAGGTCGTCGTTCAGCCTGCCCGTCTTGGCATCCGCCAGCTTCAGTTCGCTGATAAGTGCTGTGAGTCGCTGCTTCTGACAAGCTAATCCGATGCTTTTTGCAGAGATGCCTGGGATATAGGTAAAAAGAATGATGGCTGCGCCGAAGATGAGTGCCATGAGCTGATACCGACGGGTATGCTTTCGGAACAACATCAGCACGAAGAGCGTCATCAGCACACCAGCCACCATCAGGTAGAAACGGCTTTCGGTGAAACTGTAGAGACGGATGCGGTAGATAGAGCCTATCCAGTACATGATGAGCGGAGGAATGGCAATCAGCGTGAACCAGCGGTAGAACCAGTCATAATAGCGCTGACTGAGTATCGACTGTGCCACGCGACCTATCAGAGCCACTGTGATGAATCCCATGACCAACCACGCCACACCGCCTTTGGGCAAATCCCATTCGAAGGCTATCTTTATAAAATAGGTATAGAGAATAACGGTGTAGATGATAACGGCTGGGGAGAGGATGAAATTAAGGATAATCCTTAGTATCTTGAAAGGCTCGGCCACCTCATCCTCGTTCTGACGGACCAGGGTGCAGCACACCTGCGGAGCCAGCACAAAAAAGATGAACTGAGCGATATGCTCGTAGAAATGCTGGGGTTCGTCGATACCGAAGATGTAGAAGAAGGATGCCGTGATGGCCAACACCGCCATGTAGAGGATACCAGAAATGAGCAATCCGAAAAACAACTGCGTAGCTACATGCAAGGCATGGGCTGCAAATGTGCGGTTGTCCATCCGCTTATAACCGATAATAAGCAGGATGGCCGCCAGCACATAAGTGAATCCGAAACCGTAAGTCCAAAGGAATGGCTTCAGGTCGAGCATCATCAGGGGCAGGAAAAGGAAGAATGAGGCAAGATATGCCCAACGATTGACGCGATGGAGCCAGAACGTCAACGCCATCAGCGGAACGAAAAGCCAAAGTACGTCACCATTCACTGCACTCTCATACTGTGCTGTCTTCTCATTCCACACGTGAGTCTCGCTATCCCACACAGCTATGATAAAGAACACCACTCCCAGCGCCATTTCTACAGGGAACCGCCTCGGGCTCTGCAGCAACTGCTGCAGTATCGTTTTCAGTCTATTATTCATTTCTTCCGCACAAATTTGCCACAACGTTACGAAAAACTTCGCAAACTAAGCATTATAATATCAGAAATTCCACTTCACACCGAGGGTGGGGTTGACGAAGAAAGTCTTATCGTTGAAGGTGTTATAAATGAAATTGTTGCTGACTTCAACTTCGGAGCCTATACTGAGGTGGTCAGTGACATTATACCACAACTGAGGCTCGGAGAGGATGACGAGCTGGCCGTGACCATTGGCCTTCTGTCCGCGCCAGAAATCGATGAAGCCAGAGAACGACATCTTGCGGTTGAGGAAATGAACGCCCCACACACCTGTGAGCTGCATGCTATTGTAGGCTGTATTGAAATCGTAGCTCTTGAAGAAACGCTTATAGAGCAGCTGGAGCGACCAGGTAGCCGTGTAATTGGGCGTATTACCGTTGTAGGCGATACCTGCGAGCGCAGCCTGCTGGTAACTGCCAGAACGGGAACCAAGTCCACCATTGTATTCAACATGCACGGCAAAGGGCAGCTTTTTAATGAAGTTTATCTCACGAGAGATCTCTGTATAGGCCCCCAGCGTCTCCTTACGACTGAGGTCGACATCAACGAAATAGTACCAGGATCCCCAGTCGTCGGCCTTAAACTGTTCAAGGGTGACTGTAACTTTCTGACGGGCGGACTCCTCATCGGGATAGATGTTACGACCAAAGTCATAGTGGAGCTGAATATTCTGTGCATTGACTGTGAGGGCGGCAATGGCCATCATGGTAAGGGATAAAATCTTTTTCATATTCTTTTCTTTTTAAGTTTTTCTATCATCAAGCAGGCTGCGTTATCCGGTGCCTTTTGGTCGCCAAGGCGACGGCTCACTTCAGAATAGCCTTCAAGCATGGCGTCGCGAGCAGGACCAGAGAGAATCTTATCAAGTTCACGACGGATATGACCAACAGTGAAAGTACGACCTAAGAGTTCAGTAACCACTTCACGATCGGCAATGAGATTGACCAGTGAAATAAATTTCACTTTAATCAAACGACGACGCACAAAGTCGGCTATCACAGGCAAGGGAAGTTTGTAGCAAACCACCTGCGGCACACGGAAAAGACAGGTCTCAAGCGTGGCGGTACCACTAGTAACAAGAGCTGCATGAGCCTGAGAGAGCAGAGCGTAGGTCTGGTTATAGACCACCTGCACCTTCCGGTCTGAAATATAGGGAGCATAATAGTCGGGTTCGATGCCTGGAGCGCCAGCAAGGACAATCTGATAATCAGCCTCATAAGGTTTCACAGCCTCGAGCATCACAGGAAGATTGTCTTTGATTTCCTGTTGACGGGAGCCTGCCAAAAGAGCTATGATCGGATTACCCGTATAATCCTGAATTTCCTTATTATTCTGAGAATCCTTAAACTCACGGACTTCATCAGCAGTAGGATTACCTACATAATGAATAGGATAATGATGCTTGTCCTCATAGAAATCAACCTCAAAGGGGAGGATGGAGAAGAGTTCATCGACGTCTCGCTTGATATTTTTGATGCGATACTCCTTCCAAGCCCAAATCTTTGGAGAAATATAATAATAGACGGGGATGTTTGTCTGAGATTTTACAAACTTTGCTATTTTCAAATTAAAACCTGGATAGTCGACAAGAATGAGACAATCTGGTTGCCAAGAAACAATATCATTCTTGCACATCTGCATATTCGAAAGTATTGTCGGCAAATGAAGCAAGACAGGGACAAACCCCATATAAGCAAGTTCACGATAATGCCGAACGCAAGTACCACCAATAGCTTTCATCATGTCACCTCCAAAGAACCGAAACTGTGCATCTGAGTCATGTTTTTTCAACGACATCATTAAATGTGATGCATGGAGGTCACCCGAGGCCTCACCGACTATCAGATAGTACTTCATATCGGCCAGGCTTTAAGTTGGTCGAAAGCAGAGTAGGCAGTAAGATCGATTTGAGTTGGAGTAATAGCAACATACCCGTGGTCGAGAGCCCAACGATCGGTATCTTCAGCCTCTGGCTCATCGTTGCGGTAGGAACCCACCATCCACCAATAATCGTATCCACGAGGATGATGGCATTTTGTCACTTCGTTATACCAAGTACCGGGAGCCATACGACACACCCTGACTCCTTGGAACTTCGGGACAAGAGGGAAATTGACATTAAGGCAGACGCCATGTGGCAATCCCTCTCTAAGCACTTGGGCCATAATGGTACGGATAAAAGGACGAAGGGGTTCGAAATCAGCATCATCGCGATGGTCGCAAAGCGAGAAGGCCACTGAAGGGATGTATTTCATACAACCTTCGAGAGTGACGCCCATCGTACCACTATAATGTGCATTGACGGAAGCGTTGTCACCATGGTTGATGCCACCAATAACCATATCAGGGCGACGCGGACAGACTTCAGAGAGAGCCAGCTTCACACAATCGACAGGCGTTCCGTTACAAGACCATACCTCAACCCCCTCATGCTGTTCACGCTTTTGGAGGCGCAAGGGTATGGTGGCCGAAAAGGCACAAGAATAGCCACTGCGGGCACTCTCAGGAGCGCAGACGATGATGTCGCCAACGTCGGACAGCATTTCAACAAGACATCTGATGCCCTTCGATTGATAGCCGTCATCATTGGAAATGAGCAGTAAAGGTCGTTTAATTTCCATAAAATATCAATGTTTTCGCTGCAAAAGTACGAAAAAAGGTTTAAAACAACGTGTTTCTCGCAAGAAATATGTAACTTTGTACCCAAATTTGCAATTAAGAATAAGGTAAAACAAGATTATAATGGGTAAAATTATTGCATTAGCGAACCAAAAAGGTGGTGTCGGCAAAACCACCACCACCATGAATCTCGGTGCCTCGTTGGCTACCCTGGAGAAAAGCGTGCTGATTGTCGACGCCGACCCTCAGGCCAACGCCTCCAGCGGTTTGGGCGTGGACATCAAGGAAGTGGAATGCTCCCTTTATGAGTGTATTGTTGACAAGGCAGATATAAGAGACGCCATCTACACCACCGACATCGACAATCTGGATATCATCCCCAGTCATATCGACCTAGTAGGTGCTGAGATTGAGATGCTGAACATGGAAAACCGTGAAAAAATCATGCGCCAGTTGTTGGAGCCCATCCGTGCGGACTACGATTATATCCTGATTGATTGCTCACCCTCGCTGGGTCTCATCACCGTCAATGCCCTGACGGCAGCCGACTCGGTGATCATCCCAGTACAGTGTGAGTACTTCGCTTTGGAGGGTATCAGCAAACTGCTCAACACCATTAAGATCATCAAGAGCAAACTGAATCCGGCTTTGGAAATCGAAGGATTCCTGCTGACGATGTATGACAGCCGTCTCAGGCTGGCCAACCAGATATACGACGAGGTGAAACGTCACTTCCAGGAGTTGGTATTCAAAACCGTGATACAGAGAAACGTGAAGTTGTCGGAGAGTCCAAGCCATGGTCTTCCTGTTATCCTCTATGACGCCGACTCTACTGGTAGCAAGAACCATCTGGCGCTTGCCAAGGAGATTATTAGCAAGAACAGTTAGTATTAATAACAGAAACGACACAAAGGAACTATAAAACATGGCTGTACATAAGAAATACGACCGCAACGTACTAGGCAGAGGTCTAGATAACATTGGAAATGGCAAAGGCAAAGGTTTGGACGCCCTAATCAATTCTAAAGATGTCGAGACAGAAGGAAGTTCAAACCTTAGCGAAATTGCCATTGACAAAATTATGTCGAACCCCAATCAGCCTCGTAGGGAGTTTGACCAGGAGGCGCTGACGGAACTATCGAATAGTATCCGTGAGATTGGCATTATTACCCCCATCACCCTGCGCCAGTTGGGTGATGGCAACTATCAGATTATTGCCGGTGAGCGTCGTTGGCGAGCCGCAAAGGCCGCTGGTCTGACAACCATTCCTGCCTACATTCGTACGGTAGAGGATGAGGGCGTTATGGAGATGGCGCTGGTGGAGAATATCCAGCGCGAGGACCTGAACGCTATTGAAATCGCCCTCGCCTACCAACACATGGCCGACACCATTGGTATGACACAAGAGCGGATTTCAGAGCGTGTGGGCAAGAGTCGCACTTCCGTCACCAATTTTATGCGTCTGCTGAAATTACCTGCACAGATACAGATGGCACTGAAGAACCACGAGATTGATATGGGTCATGCTCGTGCCTTGCTAGCCATCGAAAGCCCGTCGGCGCAGATCAAATTGTTCAAAGACATTCAAAAAAACAACTTTTCTGTACGCAAAGTAGAGGAACTGGTAAAGATCATCAAGGATGGTGCCGACCTTCAGACTGCCAAGAAGGCCGCAGACCAAAAGGCCCGTCTGCCAGAGGAGTTCAATGCTCTTCGCAAACGACTGACAGATCTGTTCCAAGCAAAGATACAGATGACTTACAGCCCTAAGGGCAAAGGGAAAATCACCATTGGCTTCGATAGTCCAGATGAGTTGGAGCATATCATGAACACCTTTGATAAGATATCAAATTGAAACGCTATTTAAAGATATTGAACAGACGGTCTTTGGTCGTCGTACTGCTGTTGTTGGCGGCCGTTGCCAATTACGCTCAGGAAGCCGATGACGTGCCCGAGGACAGCATCTTCGCCATCAGCAGTGACCCTGACAGTCTGCTGATTGAGAGCCATGCCACCGACAGTCTTTTTTCAGATAGCCTGCAAAAGAAGTTGAACGTGATGGCCGAGGCCAATTCAACCTTGAAGGTAAAGAAAGACTGGGGCAAATGGCAGCCCGACCCCAAGCGTGCACTCTGGTTAGCACTTGTCTTTCCTGGTGGCGGACAGATATACAACCGCAAATACTGGAAATTGCCTCTGATTTATGGTGGTTTTATGGGATGTCTGTATGCCATGAATTGGAACAACAACATGTATAAGGATTACTCACAGGCCTATCTCGACATCTCCGACAAAGACCCTGGTACAGCAAGTTACAACAAATACCTGCACTTGGGTGCAAAGATCGACGGTAATGAAGAACGTTACAAGCAGATCTTCAAGAGCAGAAAAGACAAATACCGTCGTTGGCGTGACCTCAGTTTTTTCGTGATGGTGGGTGTCTATGCCCTCTCTGTGATTGACGCCTACGTGGATGCAGAACTCTCAGAATTCGACATCTCAAAAGACTTGAGCCTAAAAGTAGAGCCTACCATTATGAATAATAGTTCATCGAATAACCCATTCTATTCGGGTGCATTAGGGCTCAACTGTAGTTTAAACTTTTAAAGTGACAAAGAATTGAATATGAATAAGAGACTAATTTGGATATTACTCGTTCTCTTCCTGATTGGTTCAGGAGGTATGATCGAGGCACAAGTAGTGAAAAAGACCATTAAGAATACCCCCGTTGTGATTGAAGAGGAAGACTCTGAGGAAGAGGAGGAAGAAGACGAAGATTATGACGAGGAAGACGAAGGCGAAGGCGATCTCGACGAAGAGGAGGACGATGTACCTACCGTTCTTGGGGAAGATGAAATCACTGTAACCGACAAGGAAGGTAACGAGGAACTCATTGAGTTCCCTGAGGCCATGACCTACGATCTCGACAGTCTGCTCAACCTCTATATGTCGAGAACCTATCTTACGGGTACCAACGACTGCGAGATGAAGGATGTCAACCCCACTTATCCGCGTGAGGTTTATATCGAGCGTCTTAGCAGGATTCCCTCTGTCATGGAGCTGGCCTATAATGATGTGGTTCAGAAATTCATCGACCGCTATGCGGGACGTTTGCGCTATTCAGTCAGTTACATGCTGGGCGCCATGAACTTCTACATGCCGGTCTTTGAAGAAGCCCTTGAGGCTTATCAGTTGCCTTTGGAGTTGAAATACCTGCCCATCATCGAGTCGGCACTGAATCCAAAGGCTGTGTCAAGAGTGGGTGCAGCGGGTCTATGGCAATTTATGCCCGCTACTGGCAAACAATACGGTCTAGAGCTGAACTCCCTCGTCGACGAGCGTCGCGACCCCGTGAAATCATCGTATGCGGCCGCTCGTTATCTGAAAGCCCTCTACCGGATCTTTGGTGATTGGAATCTGGTGATTGCAGCTTATAACTGCGGTCCTGAGAACATCAACAAAGCTATCCGTAGGGCCCGTGCCGCCAAGGGTAAGGCCCAGGAGGGCGATGCACTTACTCCTGAAGATAAGGACTACTGGCATATTTATCCTTATTTGCCTGCAGAAACGCGTGGTTATGTGCCAGCCTTTATTGCAGCAAACTACATCATGACATATTACTGCGATCACAACATCTGTCCAATGACTACCCGTCTGCCTGCACAGACTGATACCATCGTGGTCAGACGCAATGTTCATCTGGAACAGGTGGCAGCTGTATTAGGAATCGACATTGATATGTTACGCTCGCTCAATCCAGAGTATCGCCGTGACATTGTCCCCGGACTCACCAAACCCTCTGCCATCCGCCTGCCACTAGCTGATGCAGGAAGGTTTATCGACAACGAGGACTCAATATACAACTATCGTACCGACGAGCTGCTCAACAAGCGTTTGGAAGTGACCATCAATGACGATGTGCCCACCTATACCCGGAAGGCCACCAAAAAGGTGACCCGTAAGAATAGTCGTGCAAGGCGCAATAGCCGTGTAACCAGGAACAAACGTACTTCAGCCCGCAAGACAACGGCAAGAAAGAAAACAACTGCCAGAAAAAAGGTAACGGCAAGAAAGAAAGCACCCGCTAGGAAAAAGACCACTGCCAAGAGATCACGTAGAAGGAGGTAAAAAGTATGGACGAAGAGAAGATTTCGCAGGAAGAGCTCGATGAAAAGCTTGTGAACAACGCCTTTCAGGAGTTGCTCGACAGCTATCTGTCATCCCGCCATCGTAAGAAGGTGGACCTCATTACGAAGGCTTTCAACTTTGCTCGACAAGCGCACAAAGGGGTTCGACGCCTGTCGGGCGAACCCTATATCATGCATCCCATTGCCGTTGCCCTCATCGCCTGCAAAGAGGTGGGACTTGGCTCTACGAGCATCTGCTCAGCTCTTTTACATGATGTTGTGGAAGACACCGACTACACCGTTGAGGACATCGAAAATATCTTCGGCCCGAAAATTGCACAAATTGTCGACGGTCTGACCAAGATCAGTGGTGGTATCTTCGGAGAACAGGCCTCAGCTCAGGCTGAGAACTTCAAGAAACTACTGCTCACGATGAGCGATGATATCCGTGTGATCCTCATTAAGATCTGCGACCGTCTTCATAATATGCGTACGCTAGAGTCGCAGCCTGCCAACAAACAATACAAGATTGCAGGTGAGACCCTTTACATCTATGCCCCACTTGCCAATCGTTTGGGGCTTAACAAAGTAAAGTCTGAACTCGAGAATCTGAGCTTTAAGTTCGAGCATCCTGATGAATATACCAACATATCAAAGAAGTTGGAGACCACCCAGAAGCAGCGCGAAAAACTATTTGACGAGTTTACCAAGCCTATCCGCGCAGCCCTCGACAACATGCACATCCAATACGAACTAAAGCAACGTGTAAAGACCCCCTACTCTATCTGGAACAAGATGCAGAACAAGCATGTCACTTTCGAGGAGATTTACGATATCCTTGCTTTGCGCATCATTTTCACGCCTCGCGTAAGAGAAGAGGAGGTCAACGAGTGCTTCAATATATATGTGGCTATTTCTCGTATCTACAAATCACATCCGGACCGTTTGCGCGACTGGCTAAGCCATCCGAAAGCCAATGGCTATCAGGCGCTGCATGTCACCTTGATGTCGAAGACTGGTCAGTGGATAGAGGTACAGATACGCTCAGACCGCATGGACGAAGTTGCGGAACAGGGGTTTGCTGCCCACTGGAAATACAAGGACGGATTGGAAGATGAGGAATACACTGAAGACGAAGCGGAATTGAATGACTGGTTACGTACCATCAAGGAGATTCTTGACGATCCTCAGCCAGATGCCATGGATTTTCTTGACACCATTAAGCTGAACCTCTTTGCCAGTGAGATTTTCGTCTTTACGCCCAAGGGTGAAATCAAAACGATGCCTACAGGTTGTACGGCCCTCGACTTCGCCTTCTCCATTCATACTTTTTTGGGCAGTCACTGTATCGGTGCCAAGGTTAACCACAAACTGGTACCCCTGTCGCATAAGTTAAAAAGCGGTGACCAAGTAGAGATCCTTACTTCGAAATCGCAACACGTCAGTCCTGCTTGGATTAACTTCGTGTCTACCGCTAAGGCCAAGGCTAAAATTCAGGCCATTTTACGTCGCGATAACCGTGAAGTACAGAAAAAAGGTGAGGAAATCCTGATGGATTTTCTACAGAAGAATCAACAGGAATATACGCCCGCCGCAGCTGATCGTCTAGCAGAGTTCCACGACATCAGAAAACGCAACGATTTTTTTATCGCATTAGGTGAAAAAAGAGTGTTATTGGGGGAGAAAGACATCGACGAACTGACGGGTAAGAACAAAAAAGGCGATGAGAAAGGTGGTTGGTTGAAATACGTCCCCTTTGTCGGCAATAAGAAGAAGAAAGAAGAATCGCAAAAGGAACTCTTCGTCGTACCAGACAAGTTCAATCGCAAAAAGCCTATTTTCATCACAGAAGATAATATCAGTCAGTATAAGTTTCCTGGCTGTTGCCATCCCATTCCTGGTGATGACGCTCTCGGTTATATCGACAATAAGAACCAGATAGAGATCCACAAGCGCAATTGTCCTGTGGCCGCCAAGCTGAAGACCAGTTTTGGCAATCGCATTCTCGATATCAAATGGGATATGCACAAGACGCTTTATTTCGACGCAACTATCCGTTTGGGAGGCATCGACCGCTTGGGACTGCTCAACGAAGTGACCCAGATTATTTCAGCGCAGATGAACGTTAATATTCATACGGTGAACATCACCTGCGAGGAAGGCATCTTCGATGGCAGTATTGAACTGCGCGTGCATGACCGCGATGACGTAAAAACCATCATCAACAATCTCAAAGGTATACCCGACTTAAAAGAAATCTCACAGATCATGTAACAACAATATGAAAAAACTACTTTTACTAATCGCTTTAAGCCTGTCGGTCGTTACACAGGCAGCTAAAAACTATGACACCCCCGACACCATCGTTGTGGCACGCGATGGAACAGGAGAGTTCCGTACCGTAGACGAGGCCATTGAGGTATGCCGAGCTTTCATGGACTATCATAAAGTGATATATATTAAGAAAGGTACGTATAAGGAGAAACTCATCATCCCTCAATGGCTGCAGAATATTGAACTCTGCGGTGAGGACAGGGATGAAACTATCATTACCTACGATGACCACGCCAATGTAAAAATCATCCTCGGAACGGCATCACCCCGTGAGCAAGCAATGGGAACCTTCCGTACCTATACACTCAAGATTGATGCCAACGATATCACCCTCAAAAACATCACCATCGAGAACAACTCCGCCCGACTGGGACAAGCTGTAGCCCTCCATACAGAAGGCGACCGTCTAATATTCATCAATTGTCGGTTTATCGGTCACCAAGACACCATTTATACAGGCATGCCCTATACGCGGCTTTTTTTCAAAGGTTGTTACATCTGCGGTACGACAGACTTTATCTTCGGTCCATCAACAGTTTGGTTTGAAGACTGTACCATAGAGAGTCTTGTCAACAGCTACATCACCGCGGCTTCCACGCCTGCTGATGCAACTTATGGCTATATTTTCAATAACTGTCGTCTGACAGCGAGAGCTGGAGTTGACAAGGTTTACCTCGGACGACCTTGGCGCGATTACGGCTATACTCTTTTCATGAACTGCGAATTGGGTGCACATATTCGTCCCGAAGGCTGGCATCACTGGGAGAAACAACGTGAGCAGACCGCCCGTTACATGGAATACAATAATCATGGCATTGGCTCTCAGCCTCAACAACGCGTACCATGGAGCCGACAACTTACCAAGAAAGAGGCTCTTCAGATAACACCTGCCAAAGTTTTCGGTCGTCAAGACAATTGGAATCCCATGCCCTGACCATAATACAGCTATACTACTGAAGAAAATCCAGTTGTTTTTTTAGGGCCTGCAATTCTGAACGTACACCGATAAGGGCTTCCAAAACATCGGCCTTCTTATCGGCTCCCTTGCGGTTCTGATTCAGAATCTTCTTAGCCGCGGCTAACTTGAAGCCACGTACTTTCACCAGATTGTGAATCACACGAATCTGCTCTATATCCTTCTCTTGATACTGGCGCACCTTAGCCGGGCCACTCACCTTTGGCTTCAACGAAGGGAACTCCTGTTCCCAATAACGGAGCGTACTCTCATTCAATTCAAACATCTGCGCCACTTCGCTAATGGAGTAATACAATTTGAGGTTTTTGTTCAGATTCAGTGCCATATTCATCACATTTTGCTGCAAAGATACAAAAAAAACACAGATTACATAGATAATCATAGTATTTTTTTTAATTTTGCAGTCGAAAATGAGAAGACAAAGTAAAAGGATTGTTTCTGCATGGCTACTCATATCGATATACGTATCGGTGATTCTGCTATCCGGCCTGCACCGTCATCTGCCAGCAACAAGCACGACAGTTGACTGTGCAGAGTGCACACACCATGTCCACCACTCTGGTCATTTCATTGCAGCAGGCGACCATCTTGACGATTGCGTTCTCTGTCAGTTTACGAATCTTGTATATACGCCAGCGACACCCCTGTCGGTTCCCATTTCTACAAGTCTCACAATTCTGGCATTATCTAACAGTATTAGCTTCAACTGTAGTGAAGTCTGCCAGTACAAATCTTCACGTGCTCCTCCTTTCATTCTGTAGACAAGAGAAACTTTTACACATTTTTTATTTTATTAATACACAGAATGAAAAAACTATATCTCATCCTGTCATTGTTCTATATATGCATGACAATGACAGCGCAAATTGAACATCACCATCACAACCACATACACCCAAACGACTCCTCTGATGTGTTTTTCAAACATTTGAAACTGAACGAGTTGGTTGTGACAGGTGTCACTGGTGATACGAAGCTAAAGAACTCTACGTCACCAATCTCCGTAGTATCCGGCAAAGAACTACGTCAAACAACTTCCACAAACATCATCGACGCCATCGCCAAGCAACCTGGTGTCTCACAGATTACAACAGGGAGTGGCATTTCCAAGCCTATCATTCGTGGACTAGGCTACAACCGTATCATCGTAATGAATGAAGGCATCCGTCAGGAAGGTCAGCAATGGGGCGATGAGCACGGCATTGAGATTGACGGACAAAATGTCCATTCCGTGGAAATTCTGAAAGGGCCTGCCAGTTTGATGTATGGCAGCGATGCGATGGCTGGCGTATTGTTCTTACACAGTGCCCCCATTTTACTTGAAGGAGAGATGAAGGCTCAGGTATCAACAGAGTATCAGACCAACAACGGGCTCTTTGACTATTCCCTGAACTTCGCAGGCCATCAGAAGCATTTTGTGTGGGATGCCCGCTATACAGACAAGATGGCCCATGCTTATAAAAACAAATACGATGGTTATGTGCCGGGGTCACAATTCAAAGAACGAGCCGGACGACTGATGATCGGCATCAATGCGTTATGGGGACACTCGCATCTGACGGGAACCATCTTCCACCAAACACCCAGCATCATCGAGGGAGAGCGTGATGAAATGACAGGAGAATTGGAATGTGTGAGCAGTAATATAAAGACCTATGACAAGGCGCTGCCCTTCCAGGAAATAACGCATAACAAAGCTGTCTGGGACAATTCATTGAACTTGCCAAAAGGTTGGTTGAAAGCTGTCTTCGGTTATCAACAGAACCTGCGCAAAGAATATGAAGACTCGGAAGATGAGTATGAATTAGATTTCAAACTCCACACACTGACCTACGATTTGCGCTATCTCTCACAGGAATGGAATGGCTGGAAGATGGCCGGTGGTCTCAATGGCATGTGGCAACAGTCGCTGAACCTCGGAGAGGAGTCGCTCATTCCGGAATACAAACTCTTTGATATCGGCGGCTATGCCACCATCAGCAAGACCATGGATAACCTGACTCTCAATGGAGGCCTGCGTTACGACCATCGTCATATTGATTTCCATTCGCGCAATTTTGGAAGCATCTCTGGTAGTATCGGTGCCGTATGGAATGTGTGCAGCCACACGAACCTTCGTCTAAATCTGGCACGAGGTTTTAGAGCCCCTAATATGAGCGAGCTTGGTAGCGACGGTATTCACGAGGGGACACTGCGTTATGAGATTGGCAATCATGAACTCAAACCAGAATACAGTTGGCAGGCAGACCTCGGATTGGATTTCTCGTCAGAATTCATCTCCGCTCAGGTAGCACTTTTTGCTAATCGTATCGAGAACTATATTTTCGCCAAACGCGTCAATGAAGTGATGGAAGAAGGTTTCCTAACCTATCAATACACACAAGGCGATGCACGACTTATCGGCTTCGAGGCTGGTTTTGACTTACACCCGATACACAGGATTCACTTTGAGAACACATTCTCATACGTTGATGCCCGGCAGTTGCATCAGACGGAAGAAGCCAAATATCTACCCATGACACCTGCCCCCCGCTGGACCTCAGAACTGAAATACGAAATCACGCATCATGGTCATACAACCTTTAACAACACCTATGTGGCAGTAGGACTGACGTGTAATCTCGCTCAGAACCATTATTATAAGGCAGACAACACAGAGACCTATACCCCAAGTTACACATTGGTCAATCTCTCTGTAGGAACAGATCTCAATATCCGCCACAAGAAAATTGCAGAGATTTACATTACTGCAGACAATCTACTAAACCGTGCTTACCAGAACCACCTAAGTCGTCTGAAGTATTGTGATATCAACCATGCGACAGGCCGTCAAGGGGTCTACAACATGGGACGAAATATTGTATTCAAGCTGATTGTTCCCATCGAACTATAATAAATCACAGAAGCCTCACCGTTTGGGTGAGGCTTCTATGATTATAGGTTTGTTAACTCTATCACCTTATCAATAGCTGCAGACAGACCATCGGGGTTCTTGCCACCAGCACTGGCGAAATGAGGTTGTCCACCACCGCCACCTTGCATCAATTTAGCGGCCTCACGTACCAATTGACCAGCATTCAAGCCATAATCTTTTACCATATCGTCGCTTAACATAACGTTCAACATTGGCTTGCCTTCAAAAACAGTACCTATGACACATACCAGATTCTCCGGATGCAGTTCGCGCACTTTGAACACAAGATCCTTAGCTGCATTCGGTGCCATTGTATACTGGCGAGTGATAATAGTCACACCATTCAATATACGACCCTTACTAACCAATTCCTTAGCATATTCCTGTACACGCTGAGCCTGGTTCTGCTCAATCTCTTTTTTCATCGTGTCGTGTTCCTCAATATATTTCACGATGGTTGCCTGCAAATCCTTTGCATTGTTAAAGAAAGCACGCACATCGCGCAGGATGTCCTCTGTCTTGTAGAGCAGTTCCTCGCATTCTTTCCCTGTCTTAGCCTCGATACGACGAATACCTGCTGCAACAGAACTCTCAGAGATTATTTTGAAGAAACCGATTTTACCCGTTGCCTTGGCATGGATACCACCGCAAAACTCGCATGAAGGACCAAAACGAACCACGCGTACCTTGTCACCATACTTTTCTCCGAAAAGAGCGATAGCACCTAGTTTCTTAGCCTCTTCGAAAGGAACCTCACGGTGTTCATCCAACGAGATATCCTCACGAATCATCTCATTTACCATACGTTCCACCTGGCGAATCTCCTCGTCGGTTACTTTCTGGAAATGGGAGAAGTCGAAACGCAAGGTATCAGAACTCACAAATGAACCCTTCTGCTCTACATGGTCGCCTAACACCTGCTTTAAGGCATAGTCGAGCAGGTGTGTAGCAGTATGATTGGCTGCAGACGCATTGCGTTTGTCAGTATCCACACATGCCATAAACTGGGCAGAAGGATCTTTCGGCAGTTGTTTCACGATATGTACGCTCTGGTTGTTCTCGCGCTTAGTGTCGATAATTTCGATTGTCTCCGCCTCATTCACGAGCACACCAGCATCACCTACCTGTCCACCCATTTCACCATAGAACGGGGTATAGTCAAGTACCAGCTCATAAAACTCATTCTTCTTCTGTGTCACCTTACGATAGCGAAGGATATGGCATTCGTATTCGGTATAGTCATAACCCACGAACTGTTGTTCGCCAGCAGCCAACTCCACCCAATCGGAATTTTCAACAGCAGCGGCATTACGGGCACGTTCCTTCTGCTTCTGCATCTCGACATTGAACTGCTCTTCGTTAACCGTAAAGCCATTCTCACGGCAAATGAGTTCAGTGAGGTCGAGAGGAAAACCGTAAGTATCAAAAAGTCGGAAAGCCTGAACGCCATCAAGTTCGGTCTTACCTTCCGCCTTCAATTGTTCCATCGCTTTGTCGAGCAGGGAGATACCCTTATCCAATGTACGCAGGAAAGCATCTTCCTCCTCCTTCATTACTTTCGAAATCAACTGTTGCTGTGCCTTCAATTCCGGGAAAGCATCACCCATCTCATAGACGAGTGTCGGCACCAGTTTATAGAGGAAAGCCTCTTTCTGACCAAGGAACGTGTAGGCATAACGAACGGCACGACGCAGAATACGGCGAATGACATAACCCGCCTTCGCATTGGAGGGCAGTTGGCCGTCAGCAATCGAGAACGACACCGCACGGAGATGATCAGCACAAACACGCATGGCAACATTGATATCATCCTGCTGTTTTGTGATTGGAGTTTCTTGTTCTTCCTCAAAAGTCACATATTTCAGTCCAGTCAACTGCTGCTCAGCCTTAATAATCGGTTGGAACACATCAGTATCATAGTTAGAGTGCTTACCTTGTAGCATACGGACGAGGCGCTCGAAGCCCATGCCCGTATCTATAACATTCATGGAGAGTTTCTCCAAAGAACCGTCAGCTTTACGGTTAAATTGCATGAACACGAGGTTCCAAATCTCAATCACCTGGGGATCGTCTTGGTTTACAAGGTCACGACCACTTTTGCCCGAAGCCTTGCGCTGTTCTGGTGTACGAGAGTCGACATGAATCTCCGAACAGGGGCCACAAGGACCTGTATCTCCCATCTCCCAGAAGTTATCGTGCTTGTTACCATTAATAATATGATCCTCAGGCACGTGCTTAGCCCAATACTTTGCAGCCTCATCATCACGAGGAATATTCTCCTCGGGTGAGCCTTCAAAAACCGTCACATAGAGGTTTTCCGGGTTCAACTTCAGCACGTCAACAAGATATTCCCAGGCCATATCGATGGCACCCTCCTTGAAATAATCGCCAAAACTCCAGTTACCAAGCATCTCAAACATGGTATGGTGATAAGTGTCGTGGCCGACTTCTTCCAGATCATTATGCTTACCTGAGACACGGAGACATTTCTGTGTATCAGCACGACGGCGCGGCTCCGGATCGCGAGTACCTAGGATAATGTCCTTCCACTGGTTCATACCTGCATTCGTAAACATCAGCGTGGGATCGTCCTTGATCACCATAGGAGCTGATGGTACGATAGCGTGCTGTTTCGACTCAAAAAACTTCTTATATGAGTCGCGAATCTCATTTGCTGTCATTGATGTATTGCGTTTTGTTTCCACCTTATTTATATAAATTGCGGGTGCAAAGGTACAAAAAAAATCCAAAAATGAGAGCTTTCTCAGTTTTTTTTCGTACTTTTGCAAGCAAACTGAAGACCAAACAAATTATGGATGACGAAATAAAGGACGACGAGATCCTCGAAGAAGACGGTGGTGAGTACCAATCATTGGAATCGGAGGGTGGTGTAGAGGGCCACTCCGACTACAAACCCGTTAACCGTTTCGATGCGGCAGTGGTGCACCATCTGTCTGGCATGTATCAGAATTGGTTTCTGGATTACGCCTCATATGTAATCTTGGAGCGTGCTGTACCCAATATTGAAGACGGCTTTAAACCCGTACAGCGACGCATCATGCACTCCATGAAGCGCATGGACGACGGCAGATACAATAAGGTGGCGAATATAGTGGGGCACACCATGCAGTTCCACCCTCATGGTGATGCCTCTATCGGTGATGCTCTCGTACAATTGGGACAGAAGGACCTTCTTGTAGACACTCAAGGGAACTGGGGCAATATCCTGACTGGCGATAAAGCCGCTGCCCCCCGATACATTGAGGCTCGACTCTCAAAGTTTGCTCTTGACACCGTGTTTAATCCCAAGACCACAGAGTGGCAACTTTCCTATGATGGACGAAACAAGGAACCGATTTCATTGCCTGTGAAGTATCCATTGCTATTGGCACAAGGTGCAGAAGGTATTGCCGTCGGACTATCATCAAAGATTCTGCCTCATAATTTCTGCGAAATCTGCGATGCAGCCATCAGTTATTTACACGAACAGGAGTTTCATCTCTATCCAGACTTCCAAACGGGTGGCAGCATCGACGTTTCAAAATACAATGATGGTCAGCGAGGAGGCGTATTGAAAGTACGTGCCAAGATTGAAAAATTAGACCAAAAAACTCTCGTCATTCGTGAACTGCCCTATTCAAAAACCGTCGGCACTCTCATTGAGAGTATCACAAAAGCCATTGAGAAGGGGAAAATCAAGGCCAAGCGCGTTGACGACCTCACTTCTGCACAGGTCGAGATACAGATTCACCTGATGCCTGGTGTTTCGAGCGATAAGACGCTCGACGCCCTTTATGCCTTTACGGACTGTGAAATTAACATCTCACCCAATTGCTGTGTCATTGCAGACAAAAAGCCACAGTTCCTAACGGTCTCTGACGTCCTTAAACACAGCGTTGAGCGCACCAAGGACCTGCTTCGCCAGGAATTGGAGATTCGCAAGAACGAACTGTTGGAGCAACTTCACTTCTACTCTCTTGAAAAAATCTTTATCGAGGAGCGCATCTATAAGGACAAGAAATTCGAACAAGCCCCAACCATTGATGCAGTCTGTGAGCATATAGACGATCGTCTTACACCATACTACCCCAGTCTTGTACGGGAGGTTACAAAAGATGATATCCTCAAATTGTTGGAAATCAAGATGCAGCGTATCCTGAAGTTCAATAAAGACAAGGCGGATGAACTCATGGCTCGCATCAAGGCAGAAATTGAGGAAATAGACCGCGATTTGGCAAACCTTGTAGAAGTAACGGCCAACTGGTTCCAGTTCCTCAAGGACAAATATGGCAAGGAGCATCCACGTTTGACGGAAATCCGTAATTTCGATACTATCGAAGCGACCAAGGTAGCAGAAGCCAACCAGAAACTTTACATCAACCGTACCGACGGCTTCATCGGTATGGGATTGAAGAAAGACGAGTTCGTGTGCAACTGCTCCGATATCGATGACATCATCATTTTTTACAAAGACGGTAAGTACAAAGTCATCCGCGTGGCCGACAAGGTGTTCGTAGGCAAAAACATTCTTCATGTAGCAGTCTTCAAAAAGAACGATTCACGCACGACCTATAATGTAGTCTATCGGGACGGTAAGAAAGGCTGGTACTTCATGAAGCGTTTCAACGTGACATCGATGACTCGCGACAAAGAATACGATTTGACACAGGGCACCCCCGGCTCGAAAGTAATGTATTTCACTGCGAATCCTAATGGCGAGGCGGAGATTATCAAGGTAACCCTCGACCCCAACCCCAAACTGAAAAAGATATTCATTGACCAAGACTTCTCCCAAGTGATGATCAAAGGCCGCGCTTCGAAAGGCAACTTACTGACAAAGAACCCCGTACATCGTATCGGCCTGAAGAGTCACGGTCACTCCACCCTTGGCGGACGCAAAGTCTGGTATGATCCCGATGTAAACCGACTGAATTACGATGATCATGGACGACTTCTTGGCGAGTTCTACGATGATGAACAGATACTGGTGGTTCTTGACAATGGCGATTTCTATCTGACCAGTTTCGATCTGAACAACCACTTTGAGCCCAATATCCTCCGCATTGAGAAATATGATGCAGACAAGGTGTGGACAGCCATTCTCTTTGATGCTGACAATCAGGGATATCCCTATCTGAAACGTTTCCAGATGGATGCCTCAAAAAAGAAGCAGAACTGGCTTAGCGAGAATCTCGCTTCAAAGCTCATTCTGCTGACGGACACTGTCTACCCACGCATCAAGATCACCTATGGTGGCGCCGATGAATTCAGAGGTTCAGAGGAGATTGATGCAGAACAGTTTATCACCGTCAAAGGTTTCAAGGCCAAAGGCAAGCGCCTTAGCACCTATCAGATTGAAAGTATCGAGGAATTGGAGCCTATCCGGTTCCCGGAAGAGCCAGACAATTCTGACAACTCTGAAGACTCAGATGACTCAGGAGAGGATCTCGATCCCGATGCTGGTAAAAGTGAGCAACAAGTACGCGACGAACTGACGGGGCAACTACGATTATTTGATGACGAATAACTCATAAAAAAATATATTAATGTACACGCGCGAATTGTTCAATGAACTATTTTTAGCATAAACATTTGGCAGAGTCAATAAAATTGTTTAACTTTGCACCCACTTTTCATAAAAAACCATACACAGGAATGCGCCTGTGGCGGAATTGGTAGACGCGCTAGACTTAGGATCTAGTGTTTATGACGTGCAGGTTCGAGTCCTGTCAGGCGCACTTTTCGTACCAATATGAAGATAAATTAGCAGAAAATCGATAAAAATCAAAAAAAAACTTAAACTTTTCTTTGCAGTTTGAAATAAAATGCCTACATTTGCAGCGATTTATGTAGAGAAATCATATATATATGTCTAATTATAATTTAAAAATCAATGAAAAAGAAAATTATTAATGGTATTCTCTTAGTGGCAATGCTGTTTGCTACTACGAGTGCATTTGTTTCTTGTAAGGACACCGATGCCGACTACCAGGCAGACACGGATGCGAAGATTTCAAAGCTCGAAAACCAGTTGGCAGAGTTGCAGAAGCTCGTCAATGGAATCAAGCAGTGCGATTGTGCAGATAAGATTACTGCGCTGCAAGCCGCTATCGATGCCATCAAGATTCCTAGCCTCGATGGTTATCTGAAGACAGCCGACCTTCCTGATGCTGTAAAGGATCTGTTAAAGGATTACTACACCAAGGCTGAGGTTGACGCTCTGATTAAGGGTATCAATATTCCTGAAGGCCTTACCGAAGCTCAGGTAAAAGGATTTATCGAGGAAGCCCTGAAGGGTTATGTAAAGACAAGCGATCTTCCCACTCCTGGTTTGGATGAGACTACAGTAAAGGGACTTATTGAGGATGCTTTGAAGGGCTATGCTAAGACAAGCGACCTCCCCACTCCCGGTTTGGACGAGGCTGCTGTTAAGAAGCTCATTGCTGATGCCTTGAAGGGTTACGCCAAGACTACGGATCTTCCTACAGTTTTTACAAAGGATGAGATTATTGAGATCATCAAGGAGACCATTAAGACTACGGAGAGTGACGTAACTACTGTTTATCTGACAGAAGTAACTAGTCTTTCTGCTGATCAGGTCGTCAACCCGATGTTCACATTCAATACGCCGTTTGATGTTAAGGCTAACATTCTGCTTGCTTACTTCGGTGAGAAAGCAAAGCGTGACATCTATTTCCCAAGAGGTGCAGAAGAGCCAATCGTATGGAAGGGTGACAACATTATTGAAGGTACAGGCAACGCTGGCAAGCTCTATGTTACAGTAAATCCCAGTTCTGTGGATTTCTCTGGTAAGACTTTGAAACTCATGTACACTGGTGGTGATGAGGCTCCCGTTGAGTTGACCCCGCTGGAGGCTTCTAACAAAAACCTGATGTTCTTGTCTCGTGGCGAAAATGCTTTCTATGAGACCTATGCAACGATTCCCGCTGAGAAGATTGCTAAGGCTTATGTATCATGGGAGCCGGAAGATATGGAAGGATTCAAAGATCAGATTAAAGAGATTCTAAACAGATCTGACAGAAACAAGGAACAGCTTATCAATCTGTTTAATACTATCTACAACCTCATTATTCAGAATAATATTCCAGCATATCGTTTGCAGGCTGCATGGGGTGAAAATAATTACACCTACTCAGAGGCTAACATTGCTGCTGTAGCTATTAAGCCACTGACATTTGCTTTCGATCTCGAAACTGAAGCTCAGTATGATGGCGATGCAATTACCGCTCTTGAGAAGCTTGAGGGTAAAGTTGTAAAAATAGTATCCAAGTCTGAAAGCACTAGAGCTCATATCTGGAACTTCCTCAACAATGTTAATCCATATGCTGATAAGGTATTCCGTAATATTAACTGGGCAATTCAGCCTACACTGCTGATCTCTGATGGTAAAGAGATTTCACATCCTGATGTATACAGCGTTAATACTTCTGCTACAATTAACAGATACATGGCTGGTGAGATTAAGTTGCTTCCTACTTCATGGACTGCTGAGATCTTAGCTCCCGCATTCAAGAAGTACGTTGCAGTTGTTGAGGTTGATGGCGTAGCAGTTTCTGCTGACGATCCCGTGAACGCAGGTCTTCTGGGTAAGGTCGTACCTGGTAGCGTGAATGAGATTCCTTTCACTATTGAAGCTGGTAAGACCTATAAGATTCAGTATTCTGCAGTTGACTACGGTGGCAACATCAGAAATCTGTACTATTACATCAGAGGCTTTAAGAATAATTAATAGAGTTCAAAACTTTAGTGAATATGAAAATGAAGAAAACAATATTGTCATGCCTGCTGGCATTGGGATTCCTCTCAGCATCCGCACAGGATCAGCAGCCTAAGACAGAATACGTTTTCAATCCTCACTGGTATGTACAGATACAGCCTGTAGGACTTCAGCACACGCTGGGTGAGGTTGATTTCGGTGATTTGAATTCATACAACGTTCAGGCCGCTATCGGTCGTCAGTTCAGCCCTGTATTGGGTCTCCGCCTGGCCGTCAATGGCTGGCAGAGCAAGGCTGGCTCAGAAATCAACGGTCAGAAGTACACTTGGGATTGGAAGTATGTTGCTCCGTCACTTGACTTGACAATTAATCTCTCAAATGCGTTCTGTGGTTATAACCCCAACCGCGTATTCAACTTTGGTTTGTTCCTCGGTGGTGGTGCCAACATTGGTTTCAGCAACGATGCTGCTGCTGATGCACAGAAGGCAATGAAAGCAACTCACGGTGTAAACACTTTGGAATATCTCTGGGATGGTTCTAAGGTTCGCCCGTTCGCACAGGGTGGTATCACAGCTGACTTCAAGCTGAGCGATGCTGTAAGTTTCGGTATCGAAGTAAGTGCTAACACTCTTAGCGATAAGTACAACTCCAAGAACGCTGATAACTGGGATTGGTATTTCAACGCCCTCGCTGGTGTGAAGATCAACTTAGGTCCTACCTATACTACTCGCGTTATCCCCGCTCCAGAGCCCGAGATTCGCTATGTAGAGAAAGTTGTTGAGAAGGTTGTGGAAGTTCCCGCTCCCGTTGCAGCTCCCGTTATCGAGCCTATCCGTCGTGATGTATTCTTCAAGATTAATTCTTTCAAGATTCAGGACTCAGAGGCTAGCAAGGTTAAGGATATCGCAGATTACCTGAACAAGTACCCCAATGCAAAGGTGGTGGTTACAGGTTATGCTGATGCCGGTACCGGTAACGATAAGATCAACGACCGCTTGGCTGCTCAGCGTGCAGACGCTGTTGTAAAGGCTCTCAAGGAGAAGTACTCGATCGCTGCTGACCGCATCTCTTACGACAGCAAGGGTGCTCGCGTTCAGCCGTTCGCAGAGAACGATATGAACCGTGTAAGCATCTGTATTGCAGAGTAATCTGAATAAGAATCAATAACAATGCCCAACCCGACGTTGGAATCGAAAGAGAAAAACGTAGGGTTGGGCTTTTTAAATGAATGAATATGAAGAGAACATTACTTACTTGTTTAACAGCCTGCATGGTTTTCCCTCTGTTTGCACAATACAGCGGAGAAGGTTTCTACAGAATTAAGAATCGTGGGGGAGCAGGCAGATACATTTCTGTACAAAACGACAAAGTCAGTGAGGAGAGCAAGAAACTCGATCTGTCTAGTGGAACAGCACAGAGTGTACCCATCGAGGCATTACAATTAGTAAAATCAAGAGAAGGGAATCCTGGCACCATTCTTTATGTAAAAGGCAATGCAACGGGATTTACCCTTGAAGCCCAGGGCATGAACACACAAGAGCTGTTAGAGAAGATGGGACAAAGTAATATGAAACTCCAGATGAGTAGCCAGAATGAATTATTCTCAAGCTACCAAGGAATGCAAGTTGACTTGTTTGACTTTGGTTACGATTATCCTCCAAAATTTGATGCCTTTTGCGGAGTTGCAGGAATATCATATATTAGACAGCTTGAAACAGAATACAAACAATATGCACTTTGGGATTTCAAGAAGATAGACAACGAAAACGAATATTTCGGTATCAATCCAAGTGAAAACATAAAAGTCGGTGATAAATATTACACGACGCTCTTTACCAGCTTTGCTTACCAGCTTAGAGATGGCATGAAGGCATATTATATTGATCAGCATATCTATGACACGAATCATGTGAAAGAGCCTATAGCTGAACTGAAAGAAATCACAGATGGGAAAATTCCAGCAGCTACACCCGTCATCATAGAGTGCTCTTCAGCTAATGTAGCTGACAACAAGACCACCTTGTTAGATGAGACGCTGACTCCCATCTCAGGAAATGAATTAAAGGGCAGGGTATTTAGCTTTATCCCAACTGAACGTGAAGATCAAAGCATGAAAAATGCCCTCCAATTTAATCAGAATACCATGCGAGTGCTTGGAGTGGTAGACGGCAAGTTAGCATTTGTTGCTAATAACACCGCAGCTCTAAATAAGGGATATATCCCTGCTAACAAAGCATACCTGCCTATCAGTTCAACATTTGCAGCCTCTACCGCAAATGGCATCAAGCTGCTGCTCCCCAGCGAATATGCAGTAGCAGCAAGCATAAAGGCTGTCACAAGCGAGGAACCGGCCAAGGAAGGCATCTATACCCTCACAGGTACGAAGGTAAAGTATACAAATTCAACAGACAACCTTCCCAAGGGTATCTATATCATCAACGGCAAGAAGCAGGTGATCAGATAACCAACCGTCATACTATTACGAAATAACCCTTCCTTATTCAACAATAAGGGCGGGTTATTTCGTAATAAGGGTTGGTTACTTGAAACAAAAACTGTCGCAGGCCAATTACTCCAAGATGATATCAAAAAACTCCGAAAGTATTTCGTAATACTCCGATGTTATTACAAAATAATCAAAATATCAAAGAAAGCCTATTGTATATACCTCACACGGCTCACACAAGGACAGTTCCCCTGTGCATAAGGTACTACATTTTCAGCCAATATTATGTATTTATCAGAAGATATGATAAATCAAGCGGACGTCAAGAACAGGAAACACTTTAAACGTCTTTGCCAGGCTCACATAATCACCTACCTTGCCGGAAATATTGCTTACATCCTTAGTCAGATTAACGCCTTCATGGGTCACAATGCTAGGAGAACCACCCCAGAACATGGCTCCTAAGTCGACAGCGATATGAAATCTATCATTATCCTTTAAAAGACGACCGCCATAGCCCAAACCTAAATAGGGTTTAAAGGCATTGGTCTTGACCTCTGCCCTCACCATACCATCGTCGCCAGGCTCCATCATATAGGGTGTGCCATCGTCATAATCACCCACATGCATACCCATACGTCCGTAACGGGTAAAACTGTCTGCCAGCTTTTCAATTAAATCAGTTTCATCCAGCTGCCATTTTCCAACAGAAATAACTGGTGGATAAGGCCAGCCTGCTTCATAGGATGCCAATGTTCTGTTGTGCATGGTGTTATAGATGCTGACAGCCATCAATGTCGGCATAGCCTCTGTGGCGTTATAAGCCTCTGCAATCTTTGAGGGGCCCAGGAAGAAACCAGCAGTAACGTGCCAACGACGATCATTCTGGAATGGGAATACATCTACCAAGACCTTAAGGTTGTTATAGGTAGGCATGCCTATCATCTCAACCTCATCGTTCACCTGATAACCCGTCACCTGGTTCAGGGCATCTGCCATCTTATCGAACTTCGTCTGCACACGGTTTCCGTTGGCATCGAACTTGCTCTCAGGCGTATCACCCACCTGAACACCGAAATACATACTCTTATGGAAAGAAGGCATAAAGGCATAGCCTACTCGCAACTGAGCATAATCGCCAACAGGTGTTGCCAGGTCGAAACCTAAACCCGTTGTACCAAGGGTAATGGAAGCATCCAGATGATTAAACATATGATATTCATCGAGTGTCTCCTTCAAGGAACTCTGTGCAGATGCGGAAAGGCCGCATATAGCTACGAATACTGATAATACTATGATTCTCATATCTTTATTATTTCATTCTCCAACTACCATTCCGTTCTACCATCGGTACAACGATTTCCTCATTCACAGAATCGCCAAAGCAAAGAACCAGAAACACGTTCGTATAATTCAATGTCGTATCGGTCTTCGCATTAGAGACACGAATATCAAGAATTCCATGATGATCCCTGTTCTGCTGTGACATAAACTGGCGATAGCTCGTCAACAACTGTTCCCGATAAGCCTCAGGCAAACTATCCGCTCCATCCTTTCCTTCCAAGAAAGCCTCATATTCTCCATTCACTAAGTGGGTATAATAGCCCTTCGCTGCAATGGATGCCATCTCCTCGGGTGAGGGATTAGCACACGCTAAGCACAACAATAATGCCAAAATGAGAGCTGGCAGGTACTTCATGCTACTTCTGACGGATAAACACATTTATTGGTGAGCCTGTCAGTGTCCAATTCTCACGGATCTTATTCTCCAGGAAACGCTTATAAGGCTCTTTGACATATTGAGGCAGGTTGGCATAGAACACGAACGTCGGTATCTGTGTATCAGGAACCTGCGACACATATTTAATTTTAATATACTTGCCTTTGATGGAAGGAGGCGGAAAGGCCTCAATCAATGGCAACATCACCTCATTGAGCTTTGTTGTACCTATACGCGCCTTACGGTTCAGGTAAACCTGCTTGGCCGTCTCAAGCACCTTAAAAATACGCTGTTTTGTCAGTGCTGAGGCAAAGATGATGGGGAAATCAACAAACGGTGCCATACGCTTACGAATAGCGCTCTCGAAAGTATCGATAACCACCTGGCTCTTATCCTCTACAAGATCCCATTTATTGACCACTACCACCAGGCTCTTATTATTCTTCTGGATCAGCTGGAAGATATTCATATCCTGTGCCTCGATGCCTCGTGTAGCATCAATCATCAGGATACAGACATCCGAATTCTCAATAGCGCGAATAGAACGCATCACACTATAGAACTCCAAATCTTCAGTCACCTTATTCTTACGACGAATACCTGCGGTGTCCACAAGATAGAAGTCAAAGCCAAACTTGTCGTAACGGGTATAGATAGAATCACGTGTCGTACCAGCTATCTCTGTGACAATATTGCGCTCCTCACCAATAAAGGCATTGATGAGACTTGATTTTCCTGCATTCGGACGTCCTACCACCGCAAAACGGGGGATACCTTCCTCAAGTTGGTCAGCGCTTTTCTCAGGCAACATCTCCAACACCTTGTCGAGCAAATCGCCCGTACCACTACCCGTTGCAGCACTGATGCAATAAGGATCGCCAAGACCAAGATTATAGAACTCATATTGATCATAGAGATGCTTGTTATCATCAGCCTTATTCGCAACAAGGAGAACAGGCAGCTTAGCCCGACGCAGAATCTGGGCAACATCCATATCCCAGTCTGTCACACCATTCTTGATATCACATACAAAAAGCACCAAATCAGCCTCCTCCGTCGCAATAATCACCTGTTTGCGGATTTCCTCCTCGAATATATCATCAGAATTGACGACCCAGCCGCCTGTATCGACGACAGAAAACTCACGGCCATTCCAATCACATTTGCCATATTGGCGGTCACGTGTGGTACCAGCTTCATCGCTGACAATAGCCTGACGACTTTTCGTAAGTCTGTTGAAAAGTGTCGATTTACCCACATTGGGACGTCCTACAATCGCTACTAAATTTCCCATATTATCTAATTTCTAGTATTTCTAGTCTATTCAGCCAGGTCAGATTATTCCGGATTATACCCAAAGCTATCCAGTTCACGCTCTGACGAACGCCAATCCTTATCAACTTTCACGAAGATTTCAAGGAAGATCGGCTTGCCAAAAAACTTCTCCAAAGATTTGCGTGCCTCTGTGCTCACCTTCTTAAGCGCCACCCCTTGATGGCCGATAATGATGCCCTTCTGGCTGTCACGCTCCACATATATCAGGGCATTGATGTGAATATGCTTCTCATCCTCTTTGAAACTCTCCACACGTACTTCGACAGAATAAGGAATCTCCTTATCGTAATAGAGTAGTATCTTCTCACGGATAATCTCCGAAACGAAAAAGCGGGCTGGCTTATCTGTCAGCTGATCCTTGTCAAAATAGGCAGGACTCTCGGGTAACAGTTCCTGTATACGCTTCAGCAGCATATCGATACCGAACTTATTCTTCGCAGAAATCGGGAGAATCTCTGCTTTGGGAAGCAAATCATGCCAACGATCTACAATCTCAGCAAGCGCCTGCTGACTATTCTCCTTTAACTCATCAATCTTATTAATAAGCAGAAGAATAGGTATTTCCATCTTCTGAACCTTCCCCAAGAAATCCATATTCTTCTCTGGATTCTCCACCACATCGGTCACATATAGCAACACATCGGCATCCTGCAATGCAGACTCAGAGAAGGCCAACATTGACTCCTGCAACTTATAATTGGGTTTCAACACACCTGGTGTGTCTGAGAACACAATCTGCATGTCATCGGTATTGACGATACCCATGATACGGTGGCGTGTGGTCTGTGCCTTAAACGTGGCGATACTGATACGTTCTCCCACTAGTTGGTTCATCAGCGTTGACTTGCCAACGTTAGGGTTTCCCACTATATTTACGAATCCTGCCTTATGCATATGTTCTGTTTAGACAAAAAAACGCATCTTTCAAGAAGGATGCGTTTTCTCGTATAGTTATCTTTAAGTTTATTAAGCGCCATCGTATGCCCACTTGAAATAGGATGCCCCGTGGACAAATCCGGCCCCGAAAGCGGTGAAGATCATATTATCACCCTTCCTTAACTTCGATTCATTCTCCCACAAAGCAAGCGGAATGGTAGCAGCACTGGTATTACCCAAATGCTCGATATTTACCATCACCTGATCCATGGAAAGATCCAAACGCTTTGCCACAGCTTCGATGATACGCATATTAGCCTGATGAGGAACAATCCACTGGATATTGTCCTTATTCAGTCCATTGCGCTCAGCGACCAAGGCACAATCATCGCTCATATTGGTAACAGCATAACGGAACACAGTGCGCCCCTCCTGATAGAGGTAGTGCAGGCGATGATCGACCGTAAAATGCGATGGTGGACAGACTGATCCGCCCGCCTTCATATGCAAGAACGGAAGGCCCTTACCATCAGCACGCAGATGAGAGTCCATCATACCGATATTCTCTTCTTCCGATGCTTCGAGAAGCACAGCTGCTGCACCGTCACCGAACAGTGGACAGGTCTGGCGATCTTTATAATCGACAATCGACGACATTTTGTCGGCACCAATTACAATGATCTTCTTACATCTGCCACTCTTAACTATCGATGATGCCATATCGAGCGCATAGAGGAATCCACAACAAGCCCCCCAGAAATCGAATGCGAAAGCATTCTTCAATCCAAGTTTGCCAAGCACGATGCTTGCTGTTGATGGGAACTTATAATCAGCAGTTGAAGTGGCAACGATGATGGCATCAATACTGTCCGGATCAGCACCAGTCTTTTGCATCAACTGCTTAGCTGCCTTACGGGCCATATAAGAAGTGCCGAGTCCTTCTTCTGTCAGGATACGGCGCTCCTTGATGCCAACACGCGTCATTATCCACTCGTCATTGGTGTCTACCATTCTCGACAATTCCTCGTTGGTGAGGACATAGTCAGGAATATAGCCACCAATACCCGTGATTACCGCGCTTATCTTACTGCTCATTATTCAGCAACTTCGTCTTCCATCTTGATAGCGACCTTACCACGATAGTAACCACAAGTGGGGCATACTGTGTGATATACATAGTAAGCGCCACAGTTGGGACATACTGCCAGTGTGGGTGCTACTGCCTTGTCGTGAGTACGACGCTTGGCCTGACGAGTACTTGATTGTCTTCTTTTAGGATGTGCCATATTAATTCTAAATGTTTAATTGTTAATTTTTAATTTCTCCAAAGCACTCCATCGGGGATCTATCGGCTGGTTGGACACCTCATCGCTGCTTCGGTCAGCTGAGAGTTCTTCCAGAACTTGGCTCATCGCAGGGTTGCACTTGCCAGGTGCATGCACATGCTTGATAGGTATAGCCAGCACAATAAATTCATAGATGAGCCATGACATGTCGAGTATTCCTTCGTCCTCTGACACCGTGATGACATCATCTTCCTCGGAGTAAGCCGCACCAAGTTTCACAACAAGACGATTGTCGGTCTCAATAGGCTGGGACATATCGTCAAGACAACGATCACATGTTACGGTCACTGTGCCTTCGGTATGGAACAGCAGTTCATAAAAGCCGATCATCTTGCGTATAGATACCGACACATGCAAAGACCCCTGCTTCACCTCCGAGCCGTCAAGAGCACTGAAGAACTGATTTTCCAAATCGAAATCCAAGGTTCTCACCTCGTCCTTCTGGTTTTTCAAATCTATCTTAAACTGCTCTAAACTACACATTTACTCATTATTTGTTTTACGAATGTCGGCTTCGCCTCGCCACTAAGAGCAAACTCTTATGGACTCGGCTTGCTCGCCATTTGGGGTGCAAAGTTACAAATATTTTCTCAGAATCGAAACACTTATTTGCTTTTTTTATGTTTTTCACCGTAAATCATTCTCTTACATCTCTGATAACCGCACACTTTCAACTCTTCTGTGCAGTTTTTTCATCTTTTTCCAATTCTATTCTAAAGGTTGTTCCGACGCCAACCTCTGATTCCTTCACAAAGATTCGTCCACGATGATATTCCTCAACAATTCGTTTTGCTAAGGAAAGACCAAGACCCCATCCACGCTTCTTCGTGGTAAACCCTGGCGTAAAAACATTCTTGATATCCTTCTTCTTGATACCCTTTCCGTTGTCGCTCACCTCGATTACCACACGATTATCCTCATCTGTTAGAGTCAGATCAATTTTTCCACTTCCCTCCATAGCATCAACGGCATTCTTACAAAGATTCTCTATCACCCACTCAAACAATTGCGAATTCATCTTGACAATTACTTCCTCATTTGGTAGATGCCTGACGATTTCCACCTTTTTCGATGTACGAAGATTCATATAGTCCACCACATGTGCAAGGGCTTCATTCATTGAGGCGTCAACCGGCTCTGGCAACGAGCCAATCTTCGAGAAGCGTTCGGCAATCAATTCTAACCGTTTCACATCCTTGTCCATCTCAGGAATCAATTTATCCTCAGGGTAATTCTCTTTCAAAATTTCGACCCAAGCCATCAGACTCGATATTGGCGTTCCCAGTTGATGGGCCGTTTCCTTTGAAAGTCCTACCCATACTTTGTTCTGCTCTGCTCGCTTCGATGCAAGAAGAGCAAAGATGGCGACCACAACAAAGATCATAACTATACCCAATTGCCAATAGGGGTATTGAGCCAGACGCTTTAACATCGTCGATTCATCATAACACACCAATTGATAATCTTTGGATTGAACGGAATCTCCCAAATTAATCTTGATAAAATTGCCACCTTGATACATCCGCTTTCCATATTGCTGTACAAAAGCGTCTGAATCAGATGCCGTTTTGGCATCCATATCAATATTACGATAATCCGTCACCTTACCATCAGCATCCATTACGATGACTGGAATCGTATTATTACTCTGTATAACATTCAGCACCAACGACATATCCGTATTCTCATCCGCATTGTTCAGGGCATTCAAAGCCTCTGCCCAAGTCTCCATTTTGTGACGCTCTTCATTAGAAAGATCCCGTACTAGGAAGTGAGACACAAGCAGCGACACCAAAGCTATCATGATTGCTGCAATCACGAGAAAAATCTTCGTCTGTCGTATTCTATCAGTCCACTGCATACAATATAATAAACGAAAAAGCCCCGAAGATATTGTATCCTCAGGGCTTTTCTTAAAAAGATGGCGGCCTCCTACTCTCCCGCATTGCATTGCAGTACCATCGGCGCAGGCGGGCTTAACTTCTCTGTTCGGAATGGGAAGAGGTGGGACCCC
>CACWSX010000006.1 GCA_902763615.1 uncultured Prevotellaceae bacterium
AATGGCAGAGGCTAAATTATATGATAAGCATTACGAGAATTATATTGAGGGAGTGGACGACTTCGTAAATTACGATTGCTATATGTCGCCAGATTATTACTCTGCCTATTACATCAATGATAACGGAGCATTTGAGAATCTGATAGACCCAGAACTGCCCATGATTAGCGGTCTTGAATTGGATGGAGTATCTGACTGGGTAGAAGAACAGATTTCGAAAGTTAACGAATTGATTTATGGCTGACAATACTTATTCTTTTCTTAAAGAATCTGGTTTTGTACCAGAGCAAGAATTAAGCGTGCGCAAAATTGTGTCTACCTCAGAACTTGGTAAGCGTTATCATCTGATTATCAACGGAAACAAACAATCTTCTGTGTTTCAGATAGACAGCAATATTATCACTGAAGGAAAGCGTTGTGACAAACTGGTGCTCGTGGAAAATGCAAAAAATGACTGGGCAGAAATCTTCGTTGAGTTGAAAGGTGTGGATGTTTCTAGTGCTATAGGGCAGTTTAAGGCATGTCTTGATAATAAGGTTTTCAAGCATATTACTAATAAAGAAATAAGAGCAAGAATTGTTGCCCAGTCATTTCCTTCTAACAAAGCAGACCTCTTTTGAGAATCTCCAGGATCTGCTCTCGCAATGACATGGGCCAAATGACTTCGAGATTATCACCATAAAGAAGAATACGACCTCGCAATTCACGATTTGGTTCAATTGTTAGATGGACTTCACCATACCATTGGTTATCATGTTCTCCAAAGGGTAGCGTTTCCTTCTGCGAACGATGCAAGGGTTTTGTCAATAAAAGTCCGTGCTGGTATTCAGTCTTAGTACGGATAATGAAACCAGCGACCATTATATTCTTTGATGAACTGGGGATGAAAGACTATTCACTATTGCAAGCCATTTTATTGTAGTAGTCCTTCGGCCTACCACAATACAAGGCGAGTACATCTGCATAACTGACAAAATCACCCTTCATCAGTTCATTGTAAATCAGATTCACGAACTCTGATCTTACTCCAAATCCGGCAAAGATATTCTTAGTAGGCATAATCTATACGTTTAGGACTCTGCAAAGATACAACAAATAATCGAAACATGGGCTATCTGTAGCAGAAAATCGATTTTTCACAAGGCTTGTTATTATTTTTTGCTTGGATGATTAACGAACATTGTCTACTTTTGCACCATCTATTAATAAATTGAACGCGTATGAAGAAGAAAGTAATGACATTAGCACTGATGTGCTTGACGGTGCTGAGCGGAAAGGCTCAGTTCTATGGCTATGAGCAGTCGATTCAACTGCCTACGATGGATTTGTATGATAATGCCACGATGGAAATGGCTTTGAGGGCTGCGCGAGAAACGGCGCCAAGGCGACAGCAGGCGTTTGAGTTTTATGGAGATCAGGCTTATGATGCTTACTGCAATAACAGATGGGCTGATGTGATCAACAATGTGAACAGTGCCTTGAATACAGGATATTATAATGGAAAGCTCTATTTCTTCAGAGGATATGCATACGAGTCGTTGGGCTATTACAAGAATGCGAAGAAAGACTATAAACTGGCAAGAAAGAATGGAGTATTTGAGGCCAATGCTGCTTTGGATAGGATAAAACAAAAGATGAAGGCAAAGAGATAATAGTGTATAACAAAAACAGAAAGGAAAGATTATGAAAAAAGTTTTAATGACAATGATGGCTTTTGTTCTCGCCATCACAGTAAATGCCCAAATGTATAATGTCGGCACATCGAACACAACAACAGACTATTTTGGTAACCAGACAACAACCCATAGAGACAGATATGGTAATACGACTGGTACGTCAACTTCGTCTACAGACTATTTTGGCAATACGACAACTACTCACAGAGACAGTTATGGTAACACTATAGGCACTTCGACGACATCTACAGATTACTTTGGCAATACGACAACTACACATCGTGACCGATATGGCAATACTACTGGTACAGACCGATCAAGCAGAGATTATTTTGGAAATACCAATACCACTTCAACGGACCCTTATGGTAACACAAGAGGTACATCGACAACATCAAGAGATTACTTCGGAAATACCACAACGACCTATAGGGATCGGTATGGCAACTCTCGAGGGACATCAACCTCATCTACAGACTACTTTGGCAATCGGAATACAGAGCAGCGTAGCAACAATAGCTACACCTCTATCTGGACATGGTAAGGTACTATTTTTTCTGAAGAAAAAGGAATTGGGCAAAAAAATATTTTCAACTTATCTTGTGTCACTGTCAAGCACTCGAGTGAATAGATCGTTTCACTCGAGTAAAACAATCATTTGAGTCGAGTGATTCGATCGTTTGAATCGAGTGCTAAAATATAGCCTTTTGGCGAACTAAAGTTAGAGCAGTTGTTCTGATCCGAACAACTGCTTAATTTTGGCTGATGAAATCCAATTAATAAATAAAACTTATAAGTTCGTACTGGCTTAACAGGTCGCTTGCCAATCCCAAAGGGAGCATTTTATCATATAGGCGTGTAGTTTTTAGTCCAAATATTTGGAAGTATCGGAAAAACGCCCTATCTTTGCACCATATAAATTTAATAATATGTTAAATACAGAAGATAACTACGAAAATTTGTAGTAAAATTAACGATAATACGAAAATTTGTAGTATCTTTGCAAACAGAATCGTTATGCAACAGTCAAATGAATGGATGGAAGTGACTTATGAAGAAAAAGAACTTCTGGAATCAATTAGGAATTACAATCGGTCGTTTCCTGACGGATACCCCGAATTGCTATGGTTTGCCCAAGAACTGTTCGACAACTTAGTACGACAGCCTTACTTCTGAACAACTATCAAACAAGTCAATGCTATGTATTATTCATGAAATTAACAAAGTATGGAAACGATTATTGCAACAAAAGAGATTACGACTGATATGAAGAAGAAGCTGAGAGATATCCAAATGGCTATCTCATGGCGCGATTTTGCGAACACCTATTTCCAACGTTCCTCATCGTGGTTTTATCACAAGATGGACGGCATAGACGGGAACGGAGGCGTCGGAGGCTTCACGACAGAAGAAGCAGAACAATTGCGAGGAGCGCTTTTTGACCTGTCGAGACGCATCCGGGTTGCAGCAGAAAACATTTGAAAGAGGCTCTTAACGATAAGGGAAAGGCTCTTAATCAGCAATACCAGGCTCTTATTGATAATTAAAAGGCTCCAGTACGCTTACTGGCGCACTCGAGTGCGCCTAGGAGCGTACTGGAGTGCGCCAGTTAAGTACTGAGAGAATGGTGGTGAAACGATTTAGTCGCACCAGTTATACTGCTTCTCGTAGCTGTCGAATTCGAGATTGGGCAGGCTTATCTCGTGAAGGACGGCTCGGATTGTCTCTATCTCTGCTGGCGAACAGAGCCGCTCACCTCGACGGCGCTCATAATAGCCCGTACGTCCGAACCTGCCAATCAGGCGAACCATGAATTCATCATACTGACGGGGTAGCATCTCAGCCTTCATCCGGACAAAGCCTTTGGCATAAGTCGCCAGTTCGTCTGTGCGGAAAAACTCGCACTGCTCTGAGGCTGCTACCAGCAAAGGATTGACAATCGTAAGCCTTTTCATATCTTTTCCCACATCATTATAAGCGATGTGTCGCAGACAATGCTCGCAGACTTTGCAGTCGTTTCGCATACACATAGCGTAGCCGCCAGGTAGATCCTTCGATGTAAATTTCTTCTTGATTTCCATATTTTTCTAAAGTTTTATCGATTTTTCATCAAACATATACCTCAACCCTCGTGAAAGCCTTTGTACATCGGGGGTTCGAGGCAGGTATATGTTAGGCAAACATGTACCTATCATGTACCTAACATATACCTTAACATATACCTCACGCAGCATTCTTGGCGATTGGAACCACTTTGTAATAGGGTCTGTTGCCTCGCTTGGTCAACTCGTAGCCGAACTCCTTCATCGCCAGTCCGATATGAATCTTCGTGCTTCGTGTGTTGGCCACCAGAGGATACTCTTTCTGCACCAGTTCCAGCAACTGTTTGCAATCCATCGCCTGAGCGGCCTCACCCTCTTCAGGCTTACGGATACAGGCGTTCAGAATCTCAGCGATGTCCTTCTCCTCCATGTAGTTCTGGTTCAGTTGCTGAATGCGCTGCACCTCGAGGTTGTTGAACCAATAGGGTGCCTTCAACTCACGCAGTTCATAGAGCACTTGCGCATAGAACTGTCCGTAGTCGATGCCGCCATCGTTGTCTATCAACTGCCCTTCAGGGATTGTCAGACAGATGTAGCGACGGGAGCCTGTAGGATCCGTCAGCGGATGCGGATTGTTGGTCGTGGCCACAAACGAGGCGAAACGAAGCCGATCCTCCTGAGCTCGTCCGAAGATTGGACGCCCGTTGACCTTGCTCTTCGAGAGTGTCTGCTTCAGGGCTGCATGCTGAGAGGGACGGATGGCATCGAGCTCATCGAGGTTGACCAGCAGATTGTTCGTCAGTGCCATTTCCTTGTCAAACTTGTTTGACAGGTTCAGATGGTCCAGATAGTACTCTCGCAACTGAGGAGGCAGCAGGCGACGCACGAAGGTGGTCTTGCCACAACCCTGTTCTCCAATCAGCGTTGGCACACATTCATTGCCATGAAGCATGTCCATCTGCAACCAATGGGCCACCACCGAACGGATCCAAATGGCCAGAAAACTGTGCTGTTCGGTGCTGAGGCCTGGGATGCGACTGAACACAGAGGCCACATGGTTCTTTCCATCCCAGTGAGGCAGTGTGTCGATAAACGCTGCGACGGGATTAAACACAGGCACTTCCTCTGACTGCACATACATCTTGATCTTGGCATTGGGGCTGCCTTTCTCCATGATGTTTTCGCGTTCAGCCCTGAGGATGATGCTGTTCAGCGCTTCCTGCGTCAGCGGACGCCAGGAAGCGCCCTCACCTTCAGGCAAGGTCATGAATTCTACCTTTCCGTTGAGTACGTTGCGACGGAAACGGTAATTGTCGTTTAGGAAGAGTTCAATCACAAGAGCTCCCTCCTGAGAGGCCGCAACAGCCTCTCCATTGATTCGAAAATTTCGATTCATAATGGTTAATTTAAAATTGTTAATAAAAAAGATTAGTAGTCACAGGCACGCTTTTCATAGCGTTCGTGTTTCTGGGTGCAAAGATACAAAAAAATTAGTGCGTTTCCAAATTTTTGCCTCAAAAAGGCACGACAATTCGCAAAAAGTTAAAAAAACTTGGCCTTCATATTAAAAAAGGTATATGTTAAGGTATATGTTAGGTACATGTTCCAACAACATATACCCTATCTCAAACCCCGATGTACAAAGGGTTTGAGAAGGGTTGAGGTATATGTTTGCCAGAAATCCCGTCTGCTTTACAGGCCTGCTTCCAGAAGTTGGTCGCAGATGCTCTTCATGCCCTTGACAGACGGATGGCCGTTCTGTTTCTCAATATCATGCAACTCTACGAGCTGAACGTTGTAGTGCTTGCACACCTCACGCATCGACTCGTTGATGGGCTCTCTCAACTCCGAATTCAAAATGGAGCAGAGTTTTGCTTTGGGATAACGCTTCTGCAACATGTCCAACAGACAGGCCAGCGCAGGACGGAAATTCTTGCAATCCTCCTTCGTCCAGTCAGAATACTGATACTCGCCTATGGGAACATTGGCCCAGGCATCGTTGGTGCCTCCAAACACAAAGATGATATCGGGATTGCCCAGACTGTCGACACGCGAAATGAAATTATTGCGCGATGCATCCATACGACCGTAGCCTGTACCACAGATAGTGGTGCCGCCCCAAGAATCGTTCTTCTCCAGCACATAGCCCTTGGCCTTGATATAAAGGTCCCACCAAGTCTGCTCTACCGCCTTGCAATCGTTTCGGTCGTTGGGATAGAATGGGGCGTAATGTGCAGGGATTACACCTTGGAATGTGGAATACGAGTCGCCCAAGACCGACACTTTCTTTGTCTGCGCCGATGCCACCATTGTCGTAGCCATCATCAGCAGGAGGATTAATACTTTCTTCATAAATAATAAATTAGTTAATAATAATGTGTGATTACGGTCTGCAAAGGTAGATATAATTTGGTAATTATCCAAATTTTTTTGGTTTTTTGCTCAATTTATGCTACCTTTGCAACCGAAATGCAGATAAGTAACAGACAAATCAACATTGCACTAGTGCTGGTGGCGGCTGGATTGCTGGCCGTTTGTATCGTCAGTGTGATGTCGGCAATGAACTAAAGGATGGCGACAACAAGCATCACGAACAGCAAGCAACTGACGATTCGCGTGGGAAAGAACACGCTGTCGTTTATGATCACGGACAAGTCGGATCCGGAACAGCCCGTATTGTTTGAGCCCTACGTGGTGAGAAGCGGTATCTCGATGGCCGCGAACCTGCGCGAAGCCTTCAAGACCTTCTCGAGGGAGTTCGATCTGCCTACTGCCCGTGTGCTGATCAATACGCCCGTGCTGATGGTGCCCATCGAGCAGTTCCAGGAGGCCGACGCCACAACGCTCTATCTGCATTCATTCCCCAGAAGCGAGAAGGATGCAGTGAAGTTCAACGTGCTGCCGTCGCTGAATGCCGTCTGCGTGTACTGCATCAACAAGGACCTGCAGATGGTGCTCACCGACCGTTTCAACGATGTGCAGCTGATGCACGCCATGATTCCCGTCTGGACCTATCTGCACCAGCGCAGTTTCACGGGCCATCGCAGCAAGATGTACGGCTACTTCCACGACAAACAGCTCGACATCTTCTCGTTTCAGCAGAACCGCTTCAAGTTCTACAACTCGTTTGAGACCACCCAGGCCCACGACTCGCTCTATTTCCTGCTCTACGTGTGGAAGCAACTGAACCTGAAACCGGAGCACGACGAGATTCATATCCTGGGCGACATCCCCGAACAGGAATGGCTGTTGGAGGAGATGCGCAAATATCTGAAGAAGGCGTATGTGATGCCTTTCGACCTAAACGAACTCTTGGCGAAAGGGCGATAGACCATGCGTATCATCACTGGAAAATACAAGGGCCGACACTTCGATATCCCCCGCTCTTTCAAGGCGAGGCCGACAACGGATTTTGCCAAGGAGAACATCTTCAACGTGCTGACGGGCTATATCGACTTCGAAGGTGCCACAGCCCTCGACCTCTTCTCGGGCACAGGCAGCATCTCGCTGGAACTGGCCTCACGAGGTTGCGCCCATGTGATCAGTGTGGAGGCCGACCGCGACCATCACCGTTTCATCCAGCAGTGCATCCAGAAGCTTCAAACATCCGGGGACGGTTCTTCTGTGTTTGACGGCGAATCCGCATCAGAGGGTCAAACAGAAAAGAACCGTCCCCGAGTGTTTGACAGGCCGATGGTAACGGCGATTCGGGGCGATGTGTTCAGGTTTGTGAAGAGCTGCAAACAGCAGTTCGACTTCATCTTCGCCGACCCGCCTTATGCGCTGAAGGAACTGAAAACCATTCCGGCACTGATTTTTGAGAAGAATCTGTTGAAGGAGGATGGCATCTTCGTCTTTGAACACGGCAAAAACGACACATTCACCGACCATCCCAATTTCGTGGAGCACCGCTCGTATGGCAGTGTGAATTTCTCAATCTTCCGACCCTTACATCAGGGGTGACATTAAGCGGACCATCGATTCCCACAACCGTTTCAAGAATGTCGGGTGCATCCGGTTAGGGATGTCCTTAAGGTTGACCGACTGCCTCTCATCAGCCTCGAACAGTTCACGCAATTGCGTAGCCGCTGCCTCTCCGTAGAGGAAGATGTTCGACTCGAAATTATTCTCGAAACTGCGGATATCGACATTCGTGGAGCCGCACGAACAGATGTTATCGTCGCTGACGAGCAACTTCGAATGGAGGAAGCCCGCCTGATAGAGCATGACGGTGGCACCCGACTCCGCCACCTCGCGCAGATAACTACGACTGGCCCACTCCACCCACTTGGCATCGCTGCGATAAGGTACAATGATACATACGTCGACACCTGCGGCAGAGGCCGTCTTCAGGGCAAACAGCACAGGTTCGGTGGGCAGGAAATAAGGTGTTTCGAGATAGACATAGTGTTTGGCGGAGAGAATGATGCGCACATAGCCCTGCATGATTTCAGGGTAAGGTGCCACAGGTCCGCTCGTGACCACCTGCGTCAATGTCGATACCTCCGGGCTCACAAAATGTCTGACATGCTGTGAGGTCGGATAGTATTTGCGATTGGAGATGAGCGTACGGTCGCAGAAGTACCAGTCGATGAGGAAAGCGCGCTGCAGGCCGTAGACACCCGTACCCTCCACCTTTAGCATCGTGTCGCGCCAAGGCTGCTTGCCTGTGCCCTTCACATAGCGCAAAGCGACATTCATACCACCAATAAAGCCGATACGGCCGTCGATGACAATGAGTTTGCGATGGTTACGATAGTTGACCTTGCTTGTAAACGACGGGAAGCGTACGGGCAGGAAGGGTACAACCTCAATCCCTTCGTCGCGCATACGGTCGAAAAACGCATGACTGACGTTCCAGCAGCCCACATCATCGTAGATCAGTTTTACCTCTACACCTTGACGCGCCTTGTCGATCAGGGCATCAGAAAACAGCATGCCCAGCGGGTCTTCGGCAAAGATATACATATCGATATGGATATGACTTTCGGCCTTCGCAATCTCTGCCAGAAGTGCGGGAAAGAAGGCATAGCCATCGTCGTAGACCGTGACCTGATTATCCTTGAAAGGAAGTGAGAAATTCTCGTTGACAAAGAGGTCGATAAGCTGACGATGCTCAGCAGGCAACTGCAGGTCCTTCTGTTCGACGAACTCGAGCATCGAGCGCTTGGAGAGTTGGTCGAGGCTCCGCTGACTGATGAATCGCTCCTTGCGGGTGTTCAGGCCGAAGAAGATATAGAACAAAAGACCTACCACAGGCACGAACCATATCACCAGCGCCCAAGCCATTGTCTTGGCCGGTTGCCGATTGTCCATCACCACGTGGATGATCGCCAAGATGACAATCACGTAATAGACACTGAATAATATGACGTTCCAACTTATCATCCTACCAAATCGTTGCCCAGCTGTTGGGCGAGGGCATTACGCAGTTCCTGCGTCTCCTTGAATTCCTCCATCAGCGCCTTGATACGGGCCATATCACTACCCACCTGTCGCATCTCGGCCTTGAGTTCCTTGAGTCGGTTCTCGACGATATCCATACGCAGATCGAGCACCAGATGGAGCACATGCTGGCGGAGACCTCCTTCGCGCTCCTTCACCTGGAAACTCTTGCCCAACTGATGCGTATCGATGGCCAGACGTGTGGCCAAACTGCTGATATTCACATCGGGATGGTGCATGAAATAGGTCTCGGCCTTGAAATCGGGCTCGCCACTATGCGCTACAGCCTCCTCGAGGATCTGATTATAAAGATCGTTGTGGAAATGAATATCATCCTGTCCCAGATCGAAGTTCACGTATTGTGCCACCGTCAGGTCGGTAAAGGAGCCATCATCCATCTCGACATGCTCGAAGATGACTCTCTCGCCATCGCGGATAATGCTTTGAACCAGAAGGGTTTCCACTTCTGAAGAAGGAGTCTGGAGTCGGTAGTCAGGAGTCAGTAGATTACTTTGGAGGGCAGCCCCTTCAGCAGGCGTATTCTCCTGACTCCTGTCTCCTGACTCCTGGCTCCTCAGCCTCTCCTTTTCCTTCTCCTCGATGTTCTTGCGTATCATACCGTTCATCGAGTTCAACAGCGTCTGTTCCTTGATATCCAGACGTTGCGAGAGCTCGCTGAGATAGGTGGAGCGCAGAATCTGGTCGGGAATCACGGAGATGCTCTTTACAATACCGCCGATAGCCTCAGAGCGCTTTACGGGGTCGGTGACGTTCTCCACCGTCAGTCGCGTCTTGAAGGTGATAAAGTCAGTCTGATTCTGCTCGATATAATCCTTGAGTTCCTGTGAGGAGTGTTTCTTGGCGAAGGAGTCGGGATCGTCGCCATCAGGCAGGAGGAGCACTTTGATGTTCATGCCCTCAGCCAGCAACATATCGGTACCTCGCATGGCAGCATGAATACCCGCCTCGTCGCCATCATATAATAAGGTAATATTCTGTGTGAAGCGACGGAGCAACTTGATCTGATATACAGAGAGGGCGGTGCCGCTATTGGCCACCACATTCTCGAGGCCACTCTGATGCATGGCGATCACATCGGTATAGCCCTCCACCATATAGACGCGGTCTTCTTTGGCGATGGCTTTCTTCGCCTGGTAGAGGCCGTAGAGCTCATGATCCTTATGATAGATCTCGGAATCGGGCGAGTTGACGTATTTCTGCTGCACGCCTTTAGTCCGCGCATCGAGCAGGCGTCCGCCAAAGGCCACCACCTTACCGCTGACATTCAGCCAAGGGAAGATGACACGACCCGCATAACGGTCATAGATGCCTTTTTCGTTTTTGATACAAAGGCCTGTCTTCTCCAGGAATTCCGCCCGATAGCCGGCTTTCGTGGCGGCTTGGGCAAGGGCATCGCGCTTAGGCAGGGCGAAACCCAGACAGAACTTTTCGACGATATCGTCGCGGATGCCACGACTGCGGAAATACTGCTTACCAATCGCAATGCCGTCGGGATCGTTTTTCAGGATATCCTGGAAGTAATTCCTCGCCCATTCGTTGACGATGAACATCGACTCGCGATCGCTCTGTTGCTGCTTCTCCTCGTCGGTGAGTTCCTTTTCCTGAATCTCGATATTGTATTTCTTTGCCAACCAGCGCAGGGCTTCGGGATAGGTGATCTGCTCGTGCTTCATCAGGAAATTGATGGCCGTACCGCCCTCGCCACAAGCGAAACACTTACAGATCTGTTTCGAAGGCGACACCATGAATGAAGGCGTCGTATCGTCGTGGAAGGGACATAGTCCCTTGTAGTTCACACCCGCTTTTCGGAGGGTGACAAACTCGCTCACCACGTCGACAATGTTCGTGGCATCCATGATTTTATCTATCGTAGCCCTATCAATCATAATCAGGTTTTTAGGACTGCAAAGTTAAGCAAAATCATCGAGAAACACAAAAATAAACAAAAATATTTCAAATCTCTTAGGAAAATATACTTGGTTTCAAATATTTTTTGTATTTTTGCAGCATCTACTTAGTTTTCATAACGAGATTAAACTTTTTCAAAGCCGTCTCGTCTAAAAATGCAGCAGATGATATCTGACTAATTTATCAACTTTAATTATTAACAATTTAAACAAAAAGTAAAATGAAAAAGTTATTTATGATGATCGCCTTGATGGCTATTCCGTTTGCCATGCAAGCACAGACCAAGTTCCACGACGTAGAGGCTAACGAGGCTACGGGTGCCGTGAAGTGCATTAAGTCGAGCATGATGGGTCGTGAGCAGGTGATCAACTTCACCAAGGAAGGTAAGATGCAGAGCGATGGCATCTCTGATGCTAAGTACGACGAGAACGGCTATCTGCAGTCAGCCAAGAGAGAGGCTATGCAGGGTCAGCAGATCGAGATCAAGTACAAGTGGGAGAACGGCCGTATCGCCAGCCAGACTATCAACATGATGGGTAACGACATGGTCATCAAGTATAAGTATAACGACAAGGGTGCTGTTGCCTCTCAGTCTATGGACATGGGCGGTCAGGAGATGGAAACACCTTACACCGACTATAAGTACGATGCAAAGGGTAACTGGATCAGCCGCAAGAGCTCAATGATGGGCCAGGAGATGGAGCAGACCCGCACAATTGAATACTACGAGTAATGAATCTGACAGAACGTTTTTTAAACTATACCAAATTTGACACGCAGTCGGCCGAAGATGCCGACTGCGTGCCTAGTACGCCAAAACAACTGCTTTTTGCAGAATACCTGAAAAAGGAACTTGAGGACGAAGGCCTCAGCGATGTGGAGCTCGATGAGAAAGGTTATATCTACGCAACGCTGAAGTCGAACATCAAGGAAAAAGTACCCACCATCGGTTTTATCTCGCATTATGATACCAGTCCCGACTGTTCGGGCGCTGATATCAAAGCCCATATTATAAAGAACTACGAGGGGGGCGAGATCCTGCTGTCGGAGGGTATCGTCAGCAGTCCGCAGAAATTCCCTGAGTTGCTGTACCATATCGGTGAAGACCTCATTGTGACTGATGGTCACACACTGTTAGGCGCCGACGACAAGGCCGGCATTGCAGAAATCGTGCAGGCCATGTGCTATCTGCGCGACCATAAGGATATCAAGCACGGCGACATCCGCATTGCCTTCAACCCCGACGAGGAAATCGGTATGGGTGCCCACCACTTCGACGTGGAGAAATTCAACTGCGAATGGGCCTATACGATGGATGGCGGCGATGTGGGCGAATTGGAATTCGAGAACTTCAATGCCGCCAGTGCCAAGATTACCATCAAAGGCATCAGCGTACACCCAGGTTATGCCAAAGGCAAGATGGTGAACGCCAGCGCCTTAGCCGCAGAACTGGCCATGATGCTGCCACACGACGAGACACCTGAAACCACGGAAGGTTATCAGGGTTTCTATCACCTGCTGGGCATCGAGAGCCATTGCGAGCAAGCCAAGATGAGCTATATCATCCGCGACCACGACCGCGAGATTTTCGAAGACCGTAAGCATTTCATGCAACGCTGTGTGGATCAGATGAACGAGAAATACGGCGAAGGAACTGTGACCTGTGAAATCAAAGACCAATATTATAATATGAAAGAGAAAATCGACCCGCAGATGCACGTCATCGACTTGGTGCTGCATGCCATGCAGGATTGTGGCGTCGCCCCAAAGGTAAAGCCCATACGTGGCGGTACCGATGGTGCCCAGCTCTCTTTCAAGGGACTCCCCTGCCCCAACATATTCGCAGGAGGCGTGAACTTCCACGGACCGTATGAGTTTGTAAGCATACAGTCGATGGAGAAAGCACTCAACGTGATTGTAAGAATATGCGAACTGACAGCAGACTATAATGAGTGACATTCCCGCACTGGTAAACGACTTGGCGCTGATCCTGGTAGTAGCAGGTATCGTAACGCTGATTTTTAAAAAACTGAAACAACCCCTTGTATTAGGATATGTTGTAGCCGGTTTCCTAGTGAGTACTCATATGCCCTATACGGCTTCGGTCGTAGACTCTGAGAGCATCCACCTATGGTCAGACCTGGGCGTGATGTTCTTATTGTTTTCATTAGGACTCGACTTCTCGTTTAAGAAGATCCTGAAGATGGGCGCTTCGCCAATCATCTCGACGTGCTCTATCATCTTCAGTATGTCGCTATTAGGTGTTATCGTCGGTCAGTTGTTCGGATGGAGCAAGATGGACTGCATCTTCCTGGGCGGTATGCTTGCTATGTCGTCGACCACGATTATCTATAAGGCCTTCGACGACCTGGGACTACGCCAACAACAGTTTGCCGGACTCGTCATGTCGGTGCTGATACTGGAAGACATCCTGGCAATTGTGATGATGGTGCTGCTGAGTGCCATAGCAGGTGGTGAAGAACTAGGTGGCGGCCAAATGCTGAGCAGCATCTGGCGCATCATCTTCTTCCTGGTGCTATGGCTGGTGGTAGGCATCTTCGCCATCCCACTGTTCCTCAGGTCAGTACGTAGTCTTATCAATGGTGAGGTGTTGCTCATCGTATCGCTGGGTTTGTGCTGCGCGATGGCCGTCTTTTCGACGAAAGTTGGTTTCTCATCTGCTTTCGGTGCCTTTATCATGGGAAGCATCTTTGCAGAGACCATCGAGGCCGAGCGCATCATCAAACTGGTAGAGCCCGTAAAGAACCTCTTCGGTGCCATCTTCTTTGTATCGGTGGGTATGCTCGTCGATCCGAAGATCATCATCGACTACGCCCTTCCAATCTTCACATTGGTCATGACAATTCTCTTAGGTCAGGCCATCTTCGGTACCTTTGCCTTCATGCTGGGAGGTGAAAGTCTCAAGTCGGCTATGCGATGCGGATTCTCAATGGCACAAATCGGTGAATTCTCGTTTATCATCGCCTCACTGGGTTTGTCACTTGGTGTGATTAGCGACTTCCTCTATCCGGTCGTGGTGGCTGTATCAGTTATAACCACATTCCTCACACCTTACATGATACGGTTTGCCACACCGGTTTACAATAATCTGGAAAAGCACCTGCCCCATAAGATTATCTGTTCGCTGAACCATCTGTCGATGAGTCATCCGAACACCACAGAAAGCAGTCTGTGGAAACGCTTGCTGACTCAAATGGGTGTGAACACGCTGGTATATTCTATCCTCTCTACGGCCGCTATCGCCCTGATGTTGACCTTCGTGCTGCCCTTTATGCAAAGGCTACTACCAGGTGAAGGCCTGCGTCATTACGCCAATGGTATCACAGGTCTGCTGACCGTGATACTGATAGCTCCGTTCCTGAGAGCGATGGTGATGAAGAAGAACCGCAGTGAGGAATGGAAAGCGCTTTGGGCAGAGTCGAACCGTAACCGTCTGCCTCTGCTTTTCACCATCTTGGTGCGCGCTCTGATCGCCCTATCTGCCATCTTCTATATCTGCAACTACCTGAGCGAGTTCTCCAGCGCCCTGATCATGACTATTGGTATTGCGATACTCATCTGTATCATCCTCTCGCGCTGGATCAAGCACCGCAGCATCACTCTGGAGCGCCTCTTCATGCTCAACCTGCGCTCGAGGGATATCGAGGCACAGGTACATGGCAAGAAACGTCCGTTGTATGAAGGCAAACTGCTGGATCGTGATATCCATATTGCCGAATTCGAGATTCCTACTAACTCCAAATGGATGGGTAGCACATTGAAACAGTTGAACCTGGGTCAGAAGTATGGTGTCCACATCAGTAGTATCTTGCGTGGCGGAAGACGCTTGAACATCCCCGACGGCTCATCGATTATCTTCCCTTGCGACGTGCTTGAAGCCATCGGAAGCGACGAACAGTTCAATGCCTTACGCGAGGCCATCGAACGGGAAGTGTTCAGCGAGGATACGGAAATAGAGAAGCGCATGATGAAACTGCGCCAGATCATTATTGCCGCCGACAGTCCATTCATCGGAAAGACGCTAATCGAAAGTGGCATCCGCGACCGCTACAACTGTATGGTCGTCGGCTTGGAGGAAGGTAAGGAAAGCCTGTCAGCATTCAACCCCAACCGCAAGTTTGAGGAGGGCGACATCATCTGGATTGTAGGTGAGCAGGATGATCTGAACTTAATACCACTGCACAGCGTTTGAGTAGCTGCTACGCTTGTCGTACTTTAAGGCGTCGGTAAGCGTAGAAGCATTACAACGGAAGGAGAAGTTGTAACTGGTATATGGTGCGAGGTTCACTGTACACGACATATTGAAGCAGTGGAGGTCGCGACTCAAAGAAGCTGTGGTAAGGGAGATTTTCTTCATTTCGAAATCATAACCCGAATTGATGTTGATGTTCCAGCCATCACTGAGTCGCACATTCCCGTGGAAGTTGAGCGACTGAGTAAACTCATAAGGATAGACCATCTTATCGTAGTTGAACTTCTTCACATTTGTACTCTCATGCATGTTGACGTTATAACTGAACGTTAACGACCAAGGCATCTTGAAGGCCATATAGCCATCCTCATCAGTCTCAGCCTTCGCTTTCTCAGTCTTGTCCTTGCTCAAATCCAGATCCTTGTCGATGTTAGTATTCAGATCGGGATCCCATTCATCCTCCTCATCACCACGCTTATTCTTCTTATCGTCTTTCTTTTCAACCTTCTCACCCTTCAACCATTTGATGAAGTTGAGGACCTTGTTATTGTCGAGCGTATAGTTAATACCTTGCGACATACCTTGGAAACGTCCAAAACGGCCCTGCTCCCAATAGGTGGTATGTGCACTTCTTCTTGGTGTTGCCCCAACACTGTCGGCCTCATACACATACGAGGAGAAACGAGCGTTTGTACTGAAGGTATAGCTCTTCGAAAGTTTGATACGGATATTGAGGTTCAGGTCACTCAAGGGATTCTCTTTAGCAGCAAGGTCATAGGACATATTGGCTGTAAGGTCATCAATCAAGGATACCAAATGTACGGAGTCTTCCTTATCTTTCCATTTCATCTCCAAATTATTACCTAAGGTGAAATTGACACTACCCGACATACGATTGGTAGGAGCCGCATACATACCGCCAGTATAGGGAGAATACACTACTTCCGACTCGTTGCCATCCTTATCAATCTTTTTGTATCGCTCATAAAATCCAAAAAAGCCGGCACTGAAATCAGGGGTATAGGTGAATGATACTTGTGGCGAGAAGACGTGACGGATGGCCTGAATCCTGTCGCCAAAGATCTTACGGCTGGGCGTATAGAAACCATAGAGTTTGGTATTGGCCTGAAGACTCATGTTGAAAGAGTAATAATTGTAGAAACCCGTTATGGTATCTACCACCTCTTTCTGATTCTCCTGATCCCATGATCTCTCACGTTTATTGAAGACGGTATAACCATTGAAATTGAAGGATGGTGTGAGGTTGATGTAATTAAAGGCCGAGAAACTGGCAGAAATGGGAATGGTATGCGTCATACCGTTCCTCCAGTCTTTTGCCAAGTTGGTGTGCATCAGACGGTCTTCCTTCACATTGACAGAATTCGACAAGTTACCCGTATAACGCATGGAGATTTTCTCATACCAACGCTCATCGCCAACAATCTTCTTACGTTTGAAAGGATAGAAGTTTGTAATACTGATGGTCATTTCAGGCAGGCGTAAATTCACCATAGTGTCGCGCATGTTCTGTTCAGCACTGATAGTGCTACTGATAGACATGCCTAAACTCGAAAACTTATTTTCCATCGAGATAGACGAGTTGCGTTGCGACTGCGTCAATGCCTGAGGATTATACATCGAGGAGAGGTTCTGACGCTCATAGCTTGAAGTGGCAAAGTTCACACTGGCCTTGAAGGTCCTGAAAGGATTGGCCTTTGCGTCCTGATTATGACTCCACTGCAGTTTGAAACTGGTGTCCTTCTGATAATCGGGCATATTCTTCTCACCATGCACCGTACTTTGGTAACTGAACAGGAAGGAGCCGCGATAACGATAACGCTTGATATAGTTCGAGGCTGCTGACAGACCCCAAGAACCTTTGGTATAAATCTCGCCAATCAGCTTGAGATCCATCTTATCAGAGATGGCAAAATAATAACCGCCATCACGCAGGTAGAAACCACGATCGGTTTCATCACCATAGGTCGGCATGATCAGTCCACTGCTGTAACTCTTCGTAAAGGGGAAGAAACCATAAGGAATAGCTAGCGGCAAGGGCACATCGGCCACCACAAGATAGGCTGGACCAAAGACCACATCCTTTCCAGGTCTGACCTTCGCACGCGACATGGCGATATAGAAATCAGGATGGGGATCATCGCAAGTGGTGTAACGGCCATGCTCAAGGAACATCTCACCTTCGGAGCCGCGCTTAGAGTGCTCACTGGTCAGGAAACCATCTTCTTGTTGTGTATAGACATCGGTGATAAAGCCCTTCTTGGTCTTGAAGTTGAACATCATTTCCGTTTGCTCATACTGGTCACTTCCCATCTTGAACACAGGGGTACCTATCATCTGGTGCGTCGTCGTATCCATCTTACCCGTCGCATAAACAAGGTTGCTGTCGAGGCTCATACTGATATTCTCGCTGGCCAGATCCATATTCTGGTATTTCACCGTCGAGCTGCCATAAAGGAAGGCACGCGAGTTTCCGGCTTCATAGACCAAAGAGTCGTTGGCTGCATATTCCACTGGTGAGTCGATACCGTTCTTACGACGCTTGTTTATACTATCGCGGGCCAGAGAGTCGTCAATCACCTTATTATATTTATAGATGGCCAACTCCAGAGAATCCATCGTCGTGGTGTCGCGCTTGGTCTTGATAGCCGATGCCTGATTGGCAGGAATCATCGTGTCGACGGGCATTTCATCAATGCTATCTGCCAACGCCTCAGCAATAGTTGCAATCTCAGGATGTGCCTCCAAAGAATCCTTCACTTCAGCAATCAGACTATCCACATCCTGATGACTGGCAATGCTATCGATCAAGGCAGGTAACGACACAGAATCAGCAGGCAGCACTGGTACGGGAAGTTTAGGCACAGACACGACATCAGCCGCCCTCTCTTCTTCTTGGATCTTACCCATACGAAGTGAAGACGGTGTACAAGCCATCATCAGCATGAAAGCGCAAAGGATCGATATGACGACCGTTTTCTTTTTCACGCGTGCAAAGGTACGAAAAAAAATAGAAAAAACGCGATTATTCAAACATATTAACCCAAAGGAGGAATTTTTTAACTCCCTTCTCACCAAACTTCTCCAGACTCTGGGCTGCTTCGATAACAGAACGCTCACGTTCCAGATGGGTTTTGGAATAGAATTTGTCGGCATAGCACACCACCTGTTCTTCTAGTGCTTCAGGCTCAAAAATGCCATCAGGCGGCAAGGGAAGATGCTGACTGTCTATCTGTTCACGGCTCAAGCCCGTACCCGTATGACGCTCGCATACCAAAGCATGACGCTGCCAGCCTTCTTCACGTAGGATTTGGCCACCAATAACCCCATGACAAATGTAGGGCTCGCTACCAAAACACTGAATGCTGGGAGCATCACAACGGAAAATACCGATGTCGTGGAGCATAGCAGACTCCTCCAAAAACTCCACATCCAGTTTCAATTCCGGATGGTTCTTCGCGATCTTTAAACAACGGTCAGCTACCTGACGGCTGTGCAATAGCAATATCCGTCGGAGTTCATTCTCCGACGGATAATACTTATCTATAATCGACTGATAATCCATTATGCTTCACGCTCAATCCATGCAATGGTATCGTTCTGACGAACGTTCTGCCCTGGTTTCACGCTGATATCCACCAACTTACCACCCAGAGCAGCTGGAATCTCGATAATCTCTCCCCATTTGGTTTGCAGATAGCAGAAAGTATCGCCCTCCTTGTATTTCTGGCCAATGAACGGCTCCACACAAGGTGCCATAACACCTTCACCACCAAAGCCCCAGAGCAGCTGTCCTGCCAAAGGTACCTTCACGGCATCGGCCTTGGCATGTTTCAGGGCATCAATCTCTTCCTGAGGGATCTTCTTGCCACCACCCAACTTGGCATCCTTTGCCTTCTGGATGTCTGCAAGCAGTTGTTTCTTGGCCTGACCACTGCGGAACGGACGATACTGCTCAGGATGCATAGCCAGTTCGAAGAGTTCCTCGTCGTCCTGTCCATAGTCCCAACCATTCTCATCCATTTCCTTCTTGAAGCCTTCGAGGGCATTGGGAATGAGGGTATGCGGATCCGCATCGGTAAACTCACGCTTCTGTGTCTTGGCCAGTTCAATGAGCTCTGGTGCAATCTCACCAGGCACTTTGCCGCTCTTGCCGAGTATCATACCCCAGATGGCATCGTCCATCATAACATAGCGGCCCTTGCCCTGCTCCATCGTGAGCAGATTCATCAGAGCGATATTCTTGGTGTACTGTGAGAACGGGGTCACCAATGGGGGATAACCCACCTTCGGCCAAACATACTCAACCTCGTTAAACAGCTTCACAAGCATATCGTCCATCGTGAGCGCAGCCTCACCTTTCTTCTCGCGCAACTTATTAATCATTGACTGGATGGGACCTAAATCAGCCATCATACTTCCCATCATTCCGCCTGGCAGACCACTGCCTAAGAGCAATGAAGACATGTGCTTATTGGCAGGATTAATGAAATAGCCCAACCAATCGTCGATAAACTCCTGCGTAAGGGTACGTGCCTGCATATAAGCATTCATATTGAGTTCTGCCACTTCGAAGCCCTCGTTCTTCAGCATCGACTGGACGGAGATGATATCGGGATGCACCTTACCCCAGCTCAATGGCTCGATAGCGGTATCGATAATATCAGCACCATTGTTACAAACCTCAAGGATTGAAGCCATCGAGAGACCAGGGCCAGAGTGACCATGATACTGGATAATAATATCAGGATGCTTGGTCTTGATGGCTTTTGTCAGTGCACCCAACATAGCGGGTTGTCCGATACCTGCCATATCCTTCAGACAGATCTCCTCTGCACCAGCGGCAATTACCTCATCAGCAATCCTGGAGTAATAGTCTACGGTATGTACGGGTGAGGTGGTGATACAAAGTGTGGCCTGTGGCGTCATACCTGCCTCCTTTGCCCACTTGATACTAGGAATAATATTACGTGTGTCGTTCAGGCCGCAGAAAATACGGGGGATATCCACACCCTGAGCATGCTTCACCTTATACATCAGGGCACGCACATCGTCGGGTACAGGATACATACGCAGGGCATTCAGGCCACGATCAAGCATATGCGTCTTTATGCCTACCTCATTGAAAGGTTTACAAAAAGCTCTTACAGCTGCATTGGGATTCTCACCAGCCATCAGGTTCACCTGTTCAAAGGCACCACCATTAGTTTCCACACGGCTGAAACAGCCCATATCAATAATCACGGGGGCAATACGCTCCAACTGATCCTTGCGTGGCTGGAACTTTCCTGAGCTCTGCCACATATCCCGATAAACGAGACTAAATTGGATTCTTTTCTTCATATTTCCGGTAGTTGTATATTTATAGGGTACAAAAATAGATAAATTATTTCAAAAATATGCATCTCAAGACTACTTTTTTTGATATTTTGACTATCTTTGTCGCGTAAATCAAATAAATTGGCATGAAACGAACATTTTTTATACTCTTTTCCCTCGTTTTACTGCTAGCTGCCTGTGGTCATTCCGACAACAATGGAGACGAACAGACAACTGGTGAGAGTCTGAATCAGGACACCATAGCCCGACAATTGGAAGGCGATTCAACCATCTACGGCCTCGCTTGTGAAGGTTCGAACGATTCAATCATCGTCATCTTGACGTCTATCGAAAACGATCCTGATACCATCGATATTTTGGAAGCACGCATCAATCGTCGCGTTTTCGGACGTCCGGAAATCGGTGACCAATTGGCCATCATGATGAATACACAAAGAAAGTCTGTAGCTGATATCGTCATCAATATCGACCACCTGAAAGGCGAATGGTGCTATCAGGTCATGCCCCGTCTGCGTCGCAGAGTTGGCGCTGCTACAGACAGTGCCGTACAGTTGCCCCCAGACTTCCCTGACTCCTTGCGCAGGAAATGGTTTCAGCCCAGAGAATACGGCTTTGAACTCCGTCGCGATAATACGGTCCGTCCTATCGGTTTACAACGCAACGAAGCCGAGCGACAGCCCGGCCCCGTGGAATATCCGACCTTAAAACGGTATCGTCAGTGGCATGTCTTCAACGGTCATATTCTCCTGAGTGAGGCCCGTCGCGACACCTTAGGCCATCAGCAAATCATCAGTACCGATACTGCCGATATCGTCTTCATGCGACGCGACACGCTCCAACTGCGTTTCTCAGACCACGAACAAGGTTATTACCGCAAGTCTAACTGACGAGACAGAAGCCTCTGCTCGGCCATTTCGGCATACTTCGTACCAGGGCGTCCATAGTTAGCATAAGGATAGATGGAGATACCGCCACGCGGTGTAAACAAGCCGAGGACCTCAATATATTTTGGGTCCATCAGCTTTACCAGATCTTTCATAATCTTATTAACACAGTCTTCATGGAAATCACCATGATTACGGAACGAAAAGAGGTAGAGTTTCAAACTCTTGCTCTCTACCATCCGTTCACCAGGAATATAGGCTATCTTGATTTCCGCAAAGTCTGGCTGACCCGTAATCGGACAGAGTGACGTGAACTCAGGGCAATTAAACTGCACCCAGTAGTCATTCTCGGGATGCTTGTTTTCGAAAGTCTCCAAAACCTCAGGCGCATAATCTGACCTGTACTCCGTCTTTTTGCCAAGGGCCTGCAAACCCTCCGTATCTCTTGATGTACTCATAGGTCTTTTACTTTAAATATATTATAGGTAATATTGTTGTCGAACACATCCTCCCGGTCATGAGCCTTGGTGAAGTTGACAACACGGATAGTAACAGGCAGGACGATGATTTCATAAAGCGTTTTCAGCGTCACTTGTGTAATAACGAGAGAAGGCATCTCCTCCCATGGAATCACACCACCCAAAGCTAGAGGGAAGAAGATGATGGAGTCTGTCAGTTCACCAAAGATCGTACTAAGTACTGCACGGGAAGAGAAATTCTTACCTGCTGACGACAGTTTCATACGGCTCATCACATAGGCATTCATAAACGATCCGCAGATGAATGCCAGAAATGAGGCGCCTGCGATACGCGGAGCAAGTCCGAATATCTGATGGAAACCCTCCTGACCATGCCAATAAGGTGCTCCTGGAATCCAGTCAGCGATGGCACCGAAAAGTACAAAGAGGAAGTTCATGGCGAAGCCCAGCCAAATGAGCAGACGGGTACGGCCATAACCCCACACCTCGCACACCACATCGTTGATGATGTAACTCACGGGAAACACGATCAGACCGGCTGTCATGTTAGCAGGACCTAACGAAATCTGTTTTGTCTCGAGTACGTTTGCCGTTATCAGGCAAACGCAGAACAGTATGCCGTAAAACATAAACAGCACACTGATACGTTGATCTTTTTTCTGTTGCATTTTCTTGTTTTGTTAAAGGGGGTGTTCAAGGACCCCTGGGTTATTACTAAAGAAGATAGAAAAGCCAAGCCATATAGGCAAGGAAGCCTGCTATCAGCAAGAATCCCTCACGACGCGATACCATATATTTTGTATAGGCAAATATCCAGAGCAGACCCATGCTGATAATCATCATCGAGAGATCGATAATGTTAATACCCATAATACGCATAGGACAGACGACAGCCGTCGTGCCAAGAATGAACAGGATGTTAAACACATTCGAGCCGATGGCATTGCCAATGGCAAGCGCCGACTGTCCCTTACGTGCAGCCACTACGCTGGTAGCCAACTCTGGCAGCGAAGTACCACCTGCCACAATCGTCAGACCTACCACACTTTGGCGCACACCAAAACGGTAAGCCACATAGCTGGCAGCATCGACAAAGAGATTACTACCATAGATCAGACAGGCCAGACCTACCGCCATCCACAGAACGTTTTTCCAAACCTCTTTCTTATCCAGTGGTTTTTTCTCTATTACTTCGTCTTCTTCCTCGTCTTCGCCCTTGATTTTCTCATTCTTACGGACCATTTTGAAAGTATAAATCATAAAGGCGCCAAAAACCACTAAGAGAATCATTCCATCGGAACGACTAATCTCATTACCCCATAAGTGAGGTGAATCCATATCGTCGAAACAGAGGAAGAACATCAGAACCGAAGCAATCAGGGCAAAGGGAATGTCTTTGCTCACGGTGGAATGACTGATAGCCATCGGAGCAACAACCGCAGAACAACCCACAATCAGCATAGCGTTGAAGATATTAGAACCAATCACATTTCCTACGGCCAAGTCAGACGTTCCCTTTAAAGCAGAAGCCAGACTGACAAAGAGTTCAGGTGCCGAAGTCCCTGCAGCCAGAATGGTCAGGCCAATCACAATCTCAGGCACATGGAGACCACGGGCCAAAGAAGCTGCACCTTCTGTCAGTCGGTCTGCGCCCCAGATAACAAGAGCCACACCAATGATGATAAAGAAAATATTCAATAGCGTCATATCTCTTCCATATTAAAGAACTCATCCATAGCACGACGGTCCTTCTTGGTAGGACGTCCTGTACCTCTAGCACGATCGATAAAACCACTGATGCGGTTCATCTCCAAGAGTTCATACTGATCGGGAGCAGTCACATTCTCGTAGATCTCGGGCAGCAACTTTGCCCCTACTCGTTGTTCGATGGTTTTGAGGATTTTATAGGAATATGTGACTGGTGGCTTTCTCACTGCCACCACCTCACCTGCCTTTACGACATGAGAGGGTTTTACAACAATGCCTCCAATCGTCACACGACCATTCTTACAAGCATCAGCAGCAATGGAGCGTGTCTTGAAGATACGCGCCGCCCAAAGCCACTTGTCAATCCTCGCCTCCTCAGCCATCACCCTTCACTTTTCACTTCAACCTTTCTCTTCCCCAATTTGTTATACTGGTTCATCGTAAAATCGACCCCCGCCAATACAAAACTCTTGATGATATCTACGGCCAGGTCAATACTGGGCTGTAGCACTTGCAACTCCTCCTCACTATAACGTCCGAGCACCCAGTCTACTTGCATACCGCGAGGAAAGTCATTGCCAATGCCCATCCGCAGACGGGCGTAGTTGTTGCCAATCAACTGTTGAATATGTCCCAAGCCATTATGACCACCATTGGAGCCTCCTGCTTTCAGACGGAAATCACCAAGAGGAAGGGCCACCTCGTCGCTGACGACGAGAAGACGGTTCTGGTCGATGTTCTCGTGGTTCAGCCAATAACGCACGGCATTACCACTGAGGTTCATAAACGTAGAGGGTTTAAGCAGAAATACTTTGCGTCCTTTCAGCGAAGTCTCCGCCACAAAACCATAACGTTTGTCCTCAAATGAAATATTGGACGCCTTCGCAAAAGCGTCCAATACCATAAAACCAGTATTGTGGCGGGTCATGGCGTATTCGTCGCCAACATTTCCCAAGCCAACAATCAGGAACTTGTCCATTCTCAGTCAACTGAAAACTGTAAACAGCTTATGCCTGCTCAGTCTCAGCAGCGGCAGCGGCAGAGCGAGAAGCACGTGTAGCCTTCACAGAGCAGACGACAACCTCAGGAGAGGTAGCGATTTCGAGACCTTCGAAACTCAGAGCACCAACCTTGATAGCCTTACCCAGCTGCAGATTGGTAACATCGATATTGAGCACCTCAGGAATCTGCTTATAGGGAGCAGTGACATTAATCTTACGGATGGAGAGGTTGAGCTTACCACCGTCGCGAACACCCTGTGCCAGACCATTGAGCTTAACCGGAACACCAATGGTGATAGGCTTCTGCTCGTTCACCTCATAGAAGTCAGCGTGCAACAGTGCATCTGTTGTGGGGTGGAACTGCAACTCCTTGATGACGGCCTTATGAGCCACACCATCGATGTCGAGATTAACGACATACACCTCAGGGGTATACACAGCCTTACGGAGCTCAGCGAATGAAGCGGTGAAGGCAAATGCCTCGGGCAGACCATTCTCACCCTTCTTCTCACCATACAGGTTGCAGGGAACCATACCCTCCTTGCGGAGTTCCTTTGAAGCTTTCTTTCCAGTGGCGGCGCGCTTCTGGCCTTTTACACTAATTTCTTTCATAATTGTGTTACTCTAAAATTAAGTTGTTAATACGACTGCTTAATTCACCATCACACGAAAAATCGTTGTGCTTTCGGAAAAAGCGGTGCAAAGGTACATAATATTTCTGAAATGAAAAAATGAAAAAATGAAAAAATGAAAAAAAAAAGCATTTTTCTTCAATTTTCTTGCATAGTTAAGGAAAAATGTATAACTTTGCAATCGTAAAACAACAAATTCGATAATAATTTAAACATCAAGTGAGATGATTAACAGAGAAATTATTCGTTCAAAAATTGTTCAGTTAACCTATGCGTACTATCAAAACGGTAGCAAGAACATCGATACAGCCGAGAAAGAGTTATTCTTCAGCCTGTCAAAAGCTTATGACCTTTACAACAACTTGCTGGCCTTGATAGTGGCCATCACAAAGGAATCGAGGCGCCGTCTGGAAGTACTGCAGACTCGTGCAACACGCGAAGGCACCCCTGCTCCTTCGCAGAAATTCACCTTAAACCGTTTTGCTCTCCAATTGGAAGGCAATAAGATGCTTAACGATTTCATTGGAACCCAAAAGCAGACATGGGCCGACCATCCCGAATTCATCGCCACACTCCTTGAGCACATCGAGAGCAGTGAGATTTATCAGGAATACATGAATAGCAGTGAAGACAGCTACGATGCAGATCGCGAACTGTGGCGTAAACTCTACCGCACGTTCATTCAGAAGAACGACGATCTGGACGGTCTGTTAGAGGAGATGAGCCTCTACTGGAACGACGACAAGGAGATCATTGATACCTTCGTATTGAAGACCTTCAACCGTTTCAGCGAACAGAACGGCCCCAAGCAGGAACTGCTGCAGGAGTGGGACAGTGACGAAGAGCAGGACTTTGCCCGCAAGCTCTTCCGTGCAGCCATTCTCAATGCCGACGAATACCAACATTTCATGAGTGAGGCTTCGCGCAATTGGGATTTCTCGCGACTGGCTTATATGGACATTGTCATCATGCAGATTGCCATCGCGGAATTCATGACATTCCCCAATATCCCTATCAGCGTAACTATCAACGAATATGTTAACTTGGCCAAACTCTACTCCACAAGAAAGAGTGGAGGCTATATCAACGGCATGCTCGATGGTATCGCACGTCATCTCATTGACACAGGCCGTCTGGCAAAATTTATGGACCCCAAGCCTGAGAAAAAGTATGACGATGCGCCCAATAAGAAAATGCCCCGCAAACGCATCGAGAAGACGCCAGAAGACGAAGAAAAATGAACTAAACACATTTAATTAAAGTATATATGACAAACATTGTATTAGCTGCGCAGGCAGCAGGACAAGGCAGTGGCATGAGCATGATTATCATGATGATTGCAATCTTTGCCATCATGTGGTTTTTCATGATCAAACCGCAGCAGAAGAAGCAGAAGGAGATTCAGAAATTCCAAAACGAACTGACGGAAGGAACGGAAGTCGTCACAGGCGGCGGCATCCACGGCGTCGTCAAAAGCATCGACCTGGCCAAGAACACTGTCGACGTGAAGATAGCCCGCGACGTTGTCGTCACTGTCGAAAAGACCTCTGTCTTCAAGGACATGTCGAATATCCCCTTGCAGAAATAAGCACCAACCAATATGGAGAGGCGCAATTTGTGGCAATTCATCAGAGATTTCCTGTTTAGCAAGGCTAACAGGGAGTTTCTGATTTTCTTATTCTTTCTCGTTCTGTCAGGATTCTTTTGGCTTTTCCTGGCTCTCAACGAGTCCTACGAGAAGGAGTTTGCCATTCCTGTGACCATCACGGATGTGCCCAAAAACATTATGCTTACTTCCGACGAGACCGACACCGTCAGGATTACCATCCACGACAAAGGCACCACCTTGCTCACCTATATGTATGGCAAGGCGCTGCCACATGTGCGTGTCAACTACAAGAACTACGCCCGTAACGATGGCACAGGAACCATCCCGATGGGCGAATTGCAGAGGTTTATCCGCCAGCAGTTGGTCAGCAGCTCAAGAATCACGAACTTCAAGCCCGACAAACTGGTCTTCTATTATAACTTTGGCGACAAAAAGCGCGTTCCTGTAAGATGGAGTGGACGTGTCATCCCTGAGCAGCTATTCTTCATTTCAAGGGTAGAGTATCAGCCTGACAGTGTAACTGTCTACGCACCAAAGGAGAAGTTAGATAGTATCAATATGATCTATACGGAGCAGTTGAACTACGTGAACTTCCGCGATACGCTGCAAATATATTGTCGTCTGATGAAACAGACGGGTGTAAAGACGGTGCCAGAGGAAATCAGCATCCGCTTCTTCACCGATGTACTGACAGAAGAGAGCATCGACGGTGTACCAATTCAGGGAATCAATATGCCACCAGGAAAGATTCTCCGTACTTTCCCTGCTAAGGTCAAGGTGCGCTTCGTCACGGGTGCTAATGTATTCCGCAACTTGCATCCAGAAGACTTTACCGTGGTGGCCGACTACAACGAATTGGTCAATAACCCGTCGGAGAAGTGCCGCATTTTCCTAAAGGACTCACCTTCGGGCATCTCGCGTGCCAGGCTTGAAGTCACTCACGTTGACTATTTGATAGAGGAAGAGGGAGGCCGCTAATGAAAATCGGTATTACGGGAGGTATTGGCAGTGGCAAGAGCTACGTCTGTCAACAACTGAAAGCGCGCGGCTACGAGGTCTACGATTGTGACAATGCCGCCAAGCGTCTGATGCGCACCTCACCTGAGATCCGACAGCAACTCACAGCCCTTATTGGTCCAGACGCTTATGTCGGTGATCAATTGAACAAGGCCGTTGTTGCCAAATTCCTATTGATCTCCGAGGACAATGCACATGCTGTCGACACCATCGTCCATCCGGCTGTATTCCGAGACTTTGAAGCGAGCGGTATAAAGTGGATGGAAAGTGCCATCCTCTATGAATCAGGCGCCTACCGTCTCGTCGACAAAACCATCGTGGTCACTGCGCCAGAGGAAATACGCATCCAACGTGTCATGCAGCGCGACGGCATCAGCCGTGAGAAAGTGCTCGAATGGATGGCTCGTCAATTACCGCAGGAGGAAATACGCCGCAAGGCCGATTTTGAGATTGTCAACGACGGAGAAGCAAATATTGAACAACAATTAAACATAATATTAAGAAACATGAAAGAAACCATTTTAGCAATCGCCGGCAAGCCCGGCCTTTACAAACTCGTATCACGAGGCAAGAACAACCTGATTGTCGAAGCTCTTGACGCTACGCATCGTCGTCAGCCTGCTTTCGCTACTGACAGAATTACATCACTCGGTGACATCGCGATGTTCACTGAGACAGACGATGTGCCCCTGATGACCGTACTCGACAACATGAAAAAACTCGAGGATGGCAAGAAAGCCAGTATCAACGAGAAAAAAGCTTCGGGTCAGGAACTGCAGGATTATTTCACCAAGGTACTTCCTGAATGGGATCGCGACCGTGTGCAGAACAGCCACATCAAGAAACTCATCACCTGGTATAACATTCTCATTGAGAGCGGCATTACCGATTTCAAGACAGAGGAACCAGAGGAAACAAAAGAAGAGGCTTCGGAATAACCGAAGCCTCTTTTCTTTTTACGGGATTGGCTTAGAATCTGCCGGGACCTCCGAAGCCACCGCCCATTCCACCGCCCATCGGCATTCCGCCTCCGAAGCCGCCTCCACGATTGCCACCACGGTTACCACCACGGCCACCGCCCATTGGCATACCACCCATCATGCCACCCATCATACCCATACGGGATGCACGTGTGCCGAAGAAGTTCAGACGATAGCTGGCGCGGAACATGATGTAGCTGGTCACAGCATTGTACTCGTTATCGGTACGGGCCATCTGGCTAATGGTCGTCGAGAAGTTCGACTGCTGACCTAAAATATCATAGAACTGCAGTGAGAGCGTCAATGGCTTACCACGCAGCAGGCTGTGAGAAATCTGACCGTTCCAGAGAAGTTCGTTGGTATTCATCGACTGGTCATCATAGCCACGGCGGCTGTTCATACTGATATCAGTCGTAATCTGTGTACCCCAAGGCAGATAGATGGTCGAGTTCATACCGTAGGAGTAGGTCCAGGTATCGAGATTCGACTGCGGCTGCAGCTTATTACGCGTAGAGTTGTAGTTCACCGATCCATTAAGCTCCACTTCCAACCAGTCGTTGCGGTAGCTGGCTCCCAGACGACCGCCAATCATATTCTGGTTGGTTGAATTCCTCAGGGTCTCCCGAGTCTTCATGTCACCAACATAACCCACACGGTGGTTGAAGTTCTCGTTCAAAGAGACATTGTAGCTGAAGTAGCCCAATGAGTCGATAGCAGAGTTCCACATGATGTTACCACCGGCATTCCAGTTACCATTGATATTCTCAGGCCTTGACTCCTGACCACCAATAGAAGTATAGGTCACCTTATTGACGATGCTGTTCATGGTGGTCGAGAAGTTCAGGTTGGCATTGATCATGCGCTGATAGTTCATAATGTAGTTGTTGAAACGCAGGTTGAAGCTCTGTGTAAACGAAGGTTTCAGATCGGGGTTACCCGTTGTCTTGCTCAGAGGGTTAGTATCATCGTTGATCACGAGCAGCTGGTCAATCGAGGGCTGGCTGGTGCTACCACGATACTGGAACTGAAGGCTACCCGACTGTGTGGGACGCCAGCGGAAATTGGCTGTCGGGCTCCAGTTGGTCACCGTACGTTTTACGACGGTGTCTACACCCAGATAACGCTGTGTATAGTCTGATGTCTGCGGAATAACCTGCACACCTACGTTAAAATCATAGGTATCACGGATGAAGCGCAGCATAATCTCACCCGTATGGATATAGTTTGAGTAGGCAGAATAGCGACTCTGATCCTTGCTGTAATAGGCATCATCTTTCGTTGGTGAATAGCCATTCTGAACCAGATCGAAGTAATCGCTCCACTGACGATATACCGGTGTTACGCTACTGAAGTCAAAACTCTTGGTAGGATCCGACAGGAGGGGATTTGAATAGTCAAACGTCTGACGGTCACTCTCGTTATAGCGATACTGGAAGGTATAGCTGAACTGCAGGAACGTAGCATAGGCGATCGGCTCGCTGTAGGTAGCGCGGACACTGTAGTCCCACGACTTTGTCGGCGACAAGTTGTAACGGTTGGCCTGATATTCAGAAAGCCCTGATACACCATTATAGGTCGTGGTCTGACCTTGGAAAAGCCTCGTCTGGTTATTCGACAACTGCTTATTCTCATTGTTGCTATAGTTTCCTGTCAGTTGTACGGTGATGTTACGTCCTCTACCATTCAGCAGACGGTTAATCTGCAATGTACCGCCAAGACGTTTGTTTTCGCCATAACCCAGCGACTTGTTGTTTCCACCGTTCTTGAGGAATTCACTCAGGTCGCCACCATTCTTCACGACCTCTGTTAAGACAGCTGCATCCAACTGATAATCAATATAACTGTAGGGATTGTCATTGAATGTAGCAGAGAGGTTGCGACTCTGGCTGTCATTATTACCGAAGCTCCAGTTCGGACGGAAGGCAATGTTCCACAATGTGTCAGGCGTCCACTCCACACGTCCCTGAACGCTCCAATTGGTGTTACGTGAGTAACTCTGGTTGATAGAGCTCTGGAACTGTTTCATGGTGGGGTCAGCCGTAAAGTTCTCCTGGAACCGACGCGACCAGTTATCACCGTCACGATGGTTCACATTCACGCTGGCCTGGGCAACAACCAGTTTGGGCTTCTCATAGTTGATGTTGATCATACCGGTCTTGGCAGCATTCAAGCCACCGCCACCCATACCCATACCACCGCCGAAGCGTCGGCCACCGCCGCCACCCATGCCCTGGTCGTTGGTATTGTTGGCATTGAGCATACCCATCACGCGATAGTCGTCACGCATATACATACCAAACAAACGGCCAGAATAGCGACTCTTAGTACCAATGCCCAAGTCGGCATTGAGCATTGTACCACGGTTCATACCAGCACGGATACCGAAATCAAGCACCGTCTGTTCATTACCATCGTCAATACCGGTGATTCGGGCCAGGTCGCTCTTCTCGTCATATGCGCGAACCTTTTCAATAATAGAGGTAGGCAGGTTCTTAAGCGCTGTCTGGGCGTCGCCAAAATCCTTACCGTCCACCTTGATCTTCGACACCTGCTTACCGTTGATGGTGATGTTACCATTCTCATCGATATCGGCACCAGGCATACGCTTTACCAGTTCCTCCACCACAGAGCCCTCTGGCACACGATAGGCGTCGGCATTAAAGATCAGAGTGTCGCCCTTCGACTGCACCTTAGCCAGATGGGCTGTCACCGTAGCACCCTGCAGCATGATGGCGTCAGGAGCCAGACTGATGGTGCCTGCCGACACATTTTTACCTTCGGCTACGGTAATCTTCTTCGTGTAGGTCTTAAAGCCTACATAGGTAATACGCAGTGTAAAGGTACCGTCACTCGGTGCCTTCACACTGAAATTACCATCAGCATTAGTTACGGCATTGGATACCACTTTTTCACCGCTCAACAGAGAGGCTGTAGCTTGAATCACAGCATCCTTAGTGTCTTGTTCCACTACTTTACCGGTTACGGTTCGTTGAGCAAATCCAGCGATTGTCATCACACTGACAATCATCAAAATAAGTAATCTTCTCATGATAGTTGTATAAAATTCTGCTCCTTTGACGCATCAAAATTTGGAAAGTTTAATCAATCCTAAGAAAAAAAATGTAAATTCTACAATTATTTTTGTCATTTTAAACGAATTTCCAAAAATTTGACTAACTTTGCACACGCAAAAATGACCATTAAAAGGATAATGACGCCCCAAAAGGTAGAAATAGCGGAGAATTTAGAGACATCACTCGCCAAGGCTATCGAGGCTTGCGAGCACGACAAGGTTTTCATTCTCACCGACGAAACCACCCGAGAGTTCTGCTGGCCCGTTGTCAGCGGTTTCCCATGCCTTCATGGTGCTGAGGTTATCAGCATCGGGGCTACCGATACCCACAAGACACTCGAATCACTGGTCCATGTCTGGGAAGAACTCGGACGTATGGGCGGTACTCGCCATACCTTATTAATAAATATAGGAGGTGGCATGGTGACTGATCTGGGCGGCTTTGCGGCATCCACTTTCAAGCGCGGCATCAATTACATCAATATCCCCACCACCTTGCTTGCGATGGTCGACGCCAGCGTCGGCGGCAAGACAGGCATTAACTTCCGAGGTCTGAAGAATGAGATCGGGGTGTTCAACAATGCTGCTACGGTTATTCTCAGTACACAGTTTCTGCGTACCCTCGACCGCGAGAACATCCTTTCCGGCTATGCCGAAATGCTCAAGCACGGGCTCATCTCCAATGAAGCGATGTGGGCAGAACTGCTGAATTTCAATCTCGATACCGAGCAACTCGACCTGACCACCCTCCAGCGCATGCTGGCCGATAGTGTGGCCGTCAAACAACGCATCGTCACCGAGGATCCTTTGGAGCACGGTATACGCAAGGCACTCAACCTCGGCCACACTGCAGGTCATGCCTTCGAATCGTTTGCACTAAGCCACGGTCCCATCCTTCACGGCTATGCCGTTGCCTATGGCCTCGTCTGCGAACTCTACCTGAGTTGTGTTAAGACCGGTTTCCCCACCGACAAAATGCGACAGACCATCAGTTTCATCCGAGAACACTATGGTCGCATGTCCATCACTTGCGATGACTACCCCACCCTATTCGAGTTCATGACACATGACAAGAAGAACACAGCGGGCAGCATCAACTTCACCCTGCTCGGGGGCATCGGCGACATCCGCATCAACCAGACGGCCACAAAGGATGAAATCTACGAAGCCATCGATTTCTATCGTGAGGGCTGAGAAAGATATCACGGTTGTCGCATCCGAAATGCGGCTCTTGAGAAAGACCAATCAACTTAGTGAACCTGATCATATTACTAACTAATCGCAGATGCAGCCACTTGTGAAAGCAGCTGCATCTCTTTTTTGTGTTTCTCCTACATACTCTACGTATGGCGAATCATTCGCTAACAAGCAATTCTGCCTCATGGCGGGCAGGCTTGCCTGTAGCGGTGAGAGGAATGTGAGAAACGTGGAGATAGGCGCGAGGCCGATGGAAGCGTGGTAGGATACGCTCGCAAACTTCGCGAACTTCAGCGATAGAACCTTCGGTAAGGAGGACGACAATCTCGCCGAATTTTTCATCAGGACGTTTGGTAATTAAATAAGGTACGCGCAGATGAGGACGGAGTTGACGCTCGAGTTCCTCAGCCTGGATTTTAAGTCCTCCGGAGCAAATGATGTTGTCGCGACGACCGAGGATGCGAAAGCGCTGGCCTTGTGATAGCGTTGCAATATCATTAGTGACAAGGGATTCTGGACAAACTTCGGGGGCATCTATGATAAGACAGCCGTCGGAGGAGAGGGAGAGATGTACGGAGGGAAAGGGTGTGTACCAATCGGAAGTGTCTGGGCCAGAAAGACGACGGAGAGCGATGTGGGAAAGGGTCTCGGTCATTCCGTAGGTGCTCCAGACAGCGTTGGGGAAGCTTTTGAGTTCTGCAGCCAAGACATCGTCGATGGCACCACCGCCAATGATGAGGTGACGGATCTGCATCAGCCGCTCACGTTCCTCAGGCACTTGCAGCGAATTATACACCTGCATTGGCACCATCGCCGCAAAACTGATATTCAAACACTTAGGGACGGTTCTTTTTTGTTTGACTGCATATCGCCCGTTATGGTCAAACAAAAAAGAACCGTCCCTAGGTGTTTGAAGAGGATGGCCAGAGGGACTGACGGTGATGAGGCGCAAGCGACGTTCGAGGGCGCGAACCACCATCATCTTACCGGCAATATAGTCTAGTGACATACAGAGCAGCGCCGTATCACCTTCACGGAGGTCAAGGAAGTCGTTGGTGCGTCGGGCAGAGGCGAGCATACGCAACTTCTCGACTAGCATGGGCTTGGGCGCACCTGTCGAGCCGCTGGTCTGTACCAACACCGTTTCAGAAGGGTTATTCCACTCTTCAAGGAACTCGTTTAACGACATCGCCATAACTGATCGCCCCTGATTACCAGAGGCATAGGGATATTATCAGTGAAGAGTTGACCAGTGCCGAGGCCTTGAGGCATCGTGATACAGTCGCCATAGACAGAAGAGGCGAACTGGGCAATGGCATTGAGACCGATATTGCTCTCAAGGGCGGAGGTAATCCAGGAATCAATGCCGAGGTCACGAGCTGTTTCTATCCACTCACGACAGCCTGTCATCCCACCGTGCAAAGAGGGTTTGAGGATAATGTAACGCGGTTTGATAATGTTGAGCATATGACGTTTCATGGCCGGATCGTTCACACCGATAAGTTCTTCGTCGAGTGCGATGGGAAGCGGAGATTCGCGACAGAGCTCAGCCATATAGGCCCACTGCCCCTGACGGATAGGTTGCTCAATGGAGTGAATGGCGTATTGTGAGAGAAGTTCGAGTTTATAAAGCGCCTCATCGTAAGGAAAAGCACCATTGGCATCGAGGCGGAGTTCTATTTCATGGAAAGAGAAACGTGAACGGATGCGCTTAATCAGATCTAACTCCTGATCAAAATCGATGGCACCAATTTTCAACTTGACACATCTAAAACCCAATTCCAATTTCTCCTCCATACGTTTGAGCATTTCCTCGTGATTGCCCATCCAGACGAGGCCGTTGATAGGGATGCCTGCCTCGCCACGGGAGAATGCGGTGTCGAAGAGGTCGTCGCCGTGCAGGAGATTCAGCAGAGCCGTCTCCAAGCCAAAGAGCATCGAGGGGTAGTCGCGGAGAGCGGGAACCATAGACAGGACACACTGGGGACAGTCCCCATTGTGTCCTTCCAGCGCCTTACAGACATCGGTGCAGAACTTATTTAGTGTAGCAGCATACTCGGCATCAAGCATTGCATCGCAACTGAGGTCGGGCAATGGGGCGCACTCCCCCACTCCTTCGTGCTGACCATCTGACAGATGTATCAACCAGATTTTCCTTGTTGTATAGACACCTCTGGAAGTTCCCGCCGGCTGCTTGAAATGGAGCAGACGCTCCTCTATGCGATAGGTCATGGGAGCTTAGGATATTTCTTGAAGTCGGGTTTGCGCTTTTCGAGGAAGGCCTTGCCACCCTCCTGGGCCTCATCGAGGAAATAGTAAAGCATGGTGCAATCGCCAGCCAATTCCTGAATACCAGCCTGACCGTCGAGTTCGGCATTGAGGCCAGCCTTGATCATACGGAGGGCCAGGGGCGAACGCTCCATCATCACCTCAGCCCACTCGACACACTCGTCTTCAAGACGCTCAATGGGCACCACCTTGTTGACCATCCCCATCTCCTCGGCCTCTTTTGCAGAGTACTGACGACAGAGGAACCAAATTTCACGCGCCTTCTTCTGACCCACGATACGGGCGAGATATGAAGAGCCGAAGCCGGCATCGAAAGAACCGACCTTTGGCCCAGTCTGTCCGAAGATGGCATTTTCGGAGGCGATGGTAAGGTCGCAGACGAGGTGGAGCACATGACCACCACCGATGGCATAGCCATTCACCATCGCAATCACAGGCTTAGGCAGCCGACGAATCTGCATCTGCACATCGAGGACACTCAGACGGGGTACACCCTCTTCATCGACATAGCCTCCACGGCCTTTCACATGCATATCGCCACCAGAGCAGAAGGCGTGCTTGACATCAGCAAGCGTCTTGCCCTCAGGCACTTCTGACATCGCTCCCGTGAGCAATACCACAGAGATGTCCTGCATCTCACGGCACATAGAGAAAGCCTGAGAGAGTTCCCAAGTTGTCTTTGGGGTAAAGGCATTGCGGTACTGCGGACGGTTGATGGTAATCTTGGCGATACCATTATACGCTTCGAAGAGAATTTCCTCGAACTTGCGGATTTCTTTCCAATCTCTCATATTTTCAGTGTTTTATAATAATCCTTGAATACGCGCTCATCTTCAGCAGGGTCGGTGAAGACCTCCAGGAGAACGGGACGCGAGCTCTCCATATTTAATAAGGTGGAGATAACTTGTTGAAGCTCTTCCATGTTGGCGGCCTTGAGATACTTTACGTTGTTCTGCTGGCAGATGCCCTCGGCAGAGGTGTGATGCTCAGCAGCGACAAACTGGTCATGGGCGGGACTTTGTTCGAGACCTTTCAACAGATTGAAAATGCCGCCCTTGCCGTTGTTGAGAAGGAGGATACGGAAGTTGCCCCGGAGGTTCTGGTTCCAAAGAGCGTTCTGGTCGTAAAAGAAACTCAAGTCGCCGATGACGCAGAATACAGAATCGTCAGTAACACAAGAGAAGCCGGCAGCTGTAGACAACGAACCGTCGATGCCATTCACACCACGATTGCAGTAGACACTATGCTGTGCGAAAATGTTGGCCAATCGGATGGCAGTGCTATTGGCATAGTGAATCGTAGATAATGATGAGTGAATAGTTATTTGCGACTCGAAGCACTTGACAGTTGCCATTTCGGAATAGACCGGCTGATAAGCGGCAGCATGGGCACGGACCTTTGCCAGCAGCGTTTCCCATTTCTGAACGAAGGGATGGGGCTGCTGTTCGAGGAGAAAACGGATCTGGTCTTCCACCACCGCAGCATCGCCCTGAATAACACGAGTCAGGTTCATGAAAGTATCGGTGACTTCGCCCGTGGCATTGACGACCCACGTCTCCTTAGCCTTGCGAAGAAACCGCTTCAGGCGTTTACTGACAATAGAACCGCCGATATACAGCACATGGTCTGGCACATAGCTCTCGTCATCGCCAATCAGACAAACAGCCTCATCATAGCCAGGATTCATCGGTTGTCCGGCAATGAGCAAAGGGCGCTTCGACTGCACGAACATCCTACAGACATGACTCAGCGTCTGATTAGAGATATCGGCTGGTAGCAATTCTATCTTCCGTTCCTCAGGCAGAGTGGCTACGCAGAAATCGAAGAAGGGTTCGCTGATGGGCACATTGATATGCACAGGGGCATGCTTTTCGAGCAGCGCCTCGTTGATGAGGCGATTGCAATACCAGCGACTTTCATCATCATGAGGCTCAGGCAACGAAACGGCTTTCCTCACAAAGCGCCCAAGGGCATCAGACTGCGGGAGCGTCTGGCCATCCTGTTGGTCTATCCACGCCAGAGGACGGTCTGCGGAGATCACCACCAAGCGAGCATGCTGGTAGTAAGCCTCAGCGACGGCAGGGGCGAGATTCAGAAGCGCCGTACCGCTAGTGACACAAACGGCTACAGGCTCTTGCAGGCACTGGCTCATACCCAGGGCATAGAAACCTGCGCTACGCTCATCGGTGATGGGATAGCACATGATGTCGGGACATTCGGTGAGATTATGCACGATAGGTGCATTCCTACTGCCTGGGCAGCATACAGCATGGTGAACCCCATGTGCCACAAGCAACGATGTTAATATATTTACACTCTCTTTATTGCTATACATTATATTATGTCCTTTTATCTAAAGAATCCTCCGCATTGTTTCAAGCTTTGCTTCTGTCTCTGCCCATTCTTGTTCCTCCTGACTGTCTTTCAACAATCCACCACCCGCATAGAGATGGTATTGATTGCCCTCGATGTTCATGCAGCGCAGCGACACATAAAGATGCGTCTCTGCTGCAGGATCGAGTATGCCCATAAAACCGCTATAGTAGCGGCGAGGCGTATGTTCGTTATGGGTAATAAATTCAAAGGTATCCCGTTTCGGGAGTCCACAAACGGCAGGCGTAGGATGAAGCGTATGCAGCAAATCACCGAGGTGCAGGTTATCGGGGAGCGAGAATGTAAAATCGCTTCGGAGATGCACCAGATTAGCCGCCCTGACGGTACGAGGTCCCTCTTCGTGGAATTCACCGGTAAACCGTTCGAGGCATTCGGTAATATAGGTTGCGACGATACGCTGTTCCTGGATATTCTTCGTGCTCCAGGTTAGGGTCTCGCCCTCACCAGACAGATGTTCACCTTCCAGTTTCATCGTTCCTGCCAGCGCGATGGTGCGCCAGGCAACAGTCGTGCCCTCGAGCAGAATCTCGGGAGTTGCCGTCAGCCAGCAACCGCTCTTCGGTGTAGAGACGAGGGCAATGAACATGCGAGGATAGAGCATACAGGCCCGATGAAAGAGTTGCATAGGTGGGATGACATCTGGGGATTCCTCGTCAGCACAACGTGCCAGCACGATCTTACGAAAAGCGCCAGACACCAATTGAGCATGGAAATTGGCAAAGTCGATGACATAGTGAGAATCAGGAGGACAAGTCACTTGATTCGCCCTACACTGCGAGCAATCAAAGACCTGTCCCCCTGATTCTTCTGATTCTTCGCAAGGCACGGTCTCTATGCTGTCAGGACGAATCAACAGGACGGGCTGTCTTTCGGAAATCTGGAAAGGGGCCACCACAAAGCCTCTTCTACCATTCAGTTCTGCACAAGAAAGATACTCTGCAGGTTCCCCATCAGTCTGTCTTATCAGTGTGGCGTGGTCTTCATGGGGTAAGCGGAATATGGCGTAGGACGTCATGCTTTCTTCTGCTTGATGATATAATTGGTAACACGGACGTTGGAGATCAGTTCACCGGAAGAATCCTTGATGTCCACATTCCATACGTGAAGCGTGGTGCCTTTGTGAAGCAAACGGGCAAAGGCAGTGACACAATCGCCCTCGGCTACAGCCTTCACATGGCTGCCGCTGACCTCGATGCCCACACAGGCACAATTCGGACAAAGGGCTGAAGAGCCGACACCCGCCACATTCTCGGCCAATGCCAAGGAAGCGCCACCACTCAAAAAACCAAAAGGCTGACGATTACGCTCGTCAACCTTCATCTTTGCCATACAAGTATCGTCCTCGGGAGTGGAGATAAACTCCATACCGAGGGCAGTACTCAGGTTAGGCTTCTCGTTGATGATCCGGTTGATTCTTTCTACGTCCACAAATTTCTATTTAAAGAGTGAATATTCGGGGACGCTCCATGCCAGGGCACTGGCACCCAGCACATCACGCTCGCGGTCATCAAGTCTCGAAACGATTAGTTTGACCTTGTTTTTCAAGTTGCCGAACACCAGTTGATCCAACACCTCCTTGGCAGGATCCAGCAGCCAGTGGCCCGCATGGGATATACCACCCGTAAATATGATAGCCTCAGGATCAATCAGCGAAGCATAAGTAGCCAGTCCTTGGCCTAAGATACGACCTGTACGGCGATAAACATCGATAGCCATCTCATCGCCCTTGTCACAACACTCCTTGATTGTACGTGGCGACAGTTTCTCCAAATCACGCATCAGCGAGGGGGCATCGCTCTCCGCCATCAGCTTCTGAGCCGTCTTGACGATACCCTTGGCACCCACGTAGGCTTCCACACAACCCTTGTTGCCGCAGCCGCACTGACGCCCCTCCGGATAGACACAAGTATGACCGAACTCTCCGGCATAGCCGCCGTGACCACGGTGCTCCTTGCCATCCGAGAAGAGACAACTGCCGATACCGACACCCAGACTGACAACGATAAAATCTTTCATACCGTGGGCACTACCAAATGTATATTCTCCCAAGGCAGAGATATGCGCATCATTCGACAAGCCGACGGCCAATCCGATACGGTCGCGCAGCATCGCTGCGAGCGGCACGATGCCCTTCCAAGGCAAATTGGCTGCATTTTCAATACATCCAGACACCGTACTGGCACTCGGGCAACTGACACCAATAGAACGGATGGTCTCGTAACCGCCGTTCTGTTCTACCATCATCACGATTTTCTCACTGAGTGCCGTCACGAAATTATTGACATCAGGATAATCCATCGTGGGGAACGAATCTTCTGCCAGAATATTTCCTCTGACATCCACCATCGCATAGGTTGTACTCTCGATGCTGATATCTACACCGACAACCTTTGTTTTGATATTATTTTCCTCCATTTTCAGAATTTTTATTTAAACAATGAATACTCTTTCACATCCCATGCCAAAGCACTGGCTCCCAATACGTCACGCTCACCCTCCTTGAGGATTGACACCAGCAGACGCGTTTCACCCTGGATATTATGGAACACATGTTCATCAAACGACTTTCGCATGGGTTTCAGCAACCATTTGCCAGCCTGCATCATATCACCTGTCAGGATGATAGCCTCAGGATTCAGAATTGAGGCATAGTTGGCCAGACCTAATCCGAGCATGAATCCCAGACGGCGCATGGCCTCGATGGCGACCTGGTCACCCTGATCACAATAATAGGCAACCGACTCCACACTGATATTCTTCAGCCCCTTCAATGCCGACGGCAGTTCCTCTGCCTGCAGCAGTTCTTCTACAGTCTTTACAAGACCTTTATCAGAACAATAGGTTTCCAGACACCCCCTACGTCCACAGCCGCATTCACGGCCACCGACTTCCACACAGGAGTGTCCCACCTCTCCGGCAAATCCATTCACACCTAAGTGAGGTTTTCCGTCCATGAAAATACAGCTGCCGAGACCACCGTGACTGATCGACACCACCACAAAGTCCTTCAGACCGTGAGCACTACCATAGGCCTTCTCGCCTAATGCCGTGACATGTGCATCGTTTGCCAATGCCACAGCCAGTCCAAGACGGTCGCGAAGCATCGCTGCCAGGGGTACAACACCCTTCCATGGCATATTGGCAGCATTTTCAATACAACCTGTCATAAAGTTGCCACTTGGTGCACTCATACCTATAGAGCGTATCATCTCATAACCGCCATTTTCCTCTACGAGCATGATAATTTTCTCACTCAGGGCACTGACATAATCCGATATATCAGGATAGTCTATCGTCATAAAATAGTCCATTGCGATAATCTCGCCACGGATATCCACCACAGCATAGGTGGTTCTCACTTCTCGGATGTCAACGCCAACAACTCTGGTTTTGATTTTATCAACTGCTTCCATATTGGTTTTCATTATTATTCAACAAACAGAGAATATTCCTTCACCTCCCAAGCCAGTACGCTCGCACCAAGAATGTTGCGCTCGCCTTCCTCTAATTCAGAGCTCAGGAACTTCACCTTGCCCTTGATATTATGGAACACATGTTCATCAAAGGCCTTCTGGGCAGGTTCAATCAGCCATTTGCCAGCTTTGGCAATACCGCCAGTAAAGATGATGGCCTCAGTATCCATGACAGAGGCATAGTTGGCAAGTCCGAGACCCAGGGCTTCACCTGCCCTGCGGAATGTCTCGATGGCCATGGCATCACCCTTATCGCACAATTCTGCAATCACTCTTGGTGACAGTTTCGGCACATGGCGCATTTCTGAGGGTTCTGCCGACTCCGTCATAATCTCACGGGCCGTACGGATGATGCCCTTCGTGGCGGTATAAGCCTCCAGACAACCCTTATTACCACAGCCACACAGACGACCATCGTGATGGATGCAGGTATGTCCGATCTCGCCGGCATAACCGTCAGAGCCCAGTTTCACGCTGCCATCGGTAAAGACACAACTGCCCAATCCCGATCCGAGAGTAATCACAATAAAGTCGCGCATACCACGAGCACATCCGAAGGCATGCTCACCAAGTGCCACCACATGGGAGTTATTCGCCACGGCTACAGCCAGTCCCAACCTGTCACGCAACAATGCGGACAAGGGAATGACACCCTTCCACGGAAAATTAGGAGAGTTGACGATACTACCCAACTTATAGTTCGCACTCGGTGCGCTGATACCCACCGATCGGATGGACTCCAGACCGCCATTGGCTTCTATCAACGTCATGATACCATCGCTCAACTTCGATACAAAGGCGCCTATCTCTGAGTAATCTTCTGTCGGAAAAGATTCTTTGACCAAGATGTTTCCCCTGACATCTACTATAGCATACGATGTCGTGTCAAGACTGACGTCAACACCAATAACTCTCTTCTTAACCGTTTTTTGATCCATAGCTACTTCTTTAGTTATTCTGCCACAAAAATAGAAATAATTTGATAAACAACCAAATGTTTACCAACTTTTTTTGCAAATATTTACCCTAATCTTGCATTTTCCGAGATATTTTCGTAACTTTGCACCCATAAAAGCTATTATTTTTTTGAAAAAGATGAATGTTTTAGAATTAAGCGAACAAGAAATTGGCAGACGCGAGAGTCTGCAGGAATTACGTAATATGGGCATCGACCCATATCCCGCTGCTGAATTTCCTACCAATGCATTCAGCACAGAAATCAAAGAGAATTTCAAGGACGAGGAGGAGCGCGAAGTAGTGATCGCCGGTCGAATGATGAGCCGTCGTGTAATGGGTAAGGCCTCATTTGCCGAACTCCAGGACTCCAAGGGCCGTATTCAGGTGTATATCACCCGCGACGACATCTGCCCAGGCGAAAACAAAGATTTATATAATAATGTATTTAAGCGTCTGCTCGATATTGGCGACTTTATCGGTGTCAAGGGTAAGGTGTTCCGTACCCAGACGGGTGAGATTTCCGTACATGCCGCTGAGCTCACGCTGCTCTCTAAGAGCCTCAAGCCACTGCCCATCGTGAAATATAAGGACGGTGTGGCCTACGACAAATTCGATGATCCTGAGTTGCGTTATCGCCAGCGCTATGTTGACCTGGTAGTTAACGAGGGCGTAAAGGACACCTTCCTGAAGCGTGCAACTATCATCCGCACCATGCGTCGCATTCTCGACGAGGCAGGCTATACTGAGGTTGACACCCCAATCCTGCAAAGCATCGCAGGTGGTGCATCAGCCCGCCCATTCATCACCCACTTCAATGCCCTGAATCAGGATATGTACATGCGTATCGCCACAGAGCTGTATCTGAAGCGCCTTATCGTTGGTGGATTCGAGGGTGTTTACGAGATGGGTAAGAACTTCCGCAACGAGGGTATGGACAAGACCCACAACCCTGAGTTCACCTGTATGGAGCTCTATGTGAGCTATAAGGACCTGCTGTGGGGTATGGGCTTCACCGAGAAGATGCTCGAGGAGATCTGTACAGCCGTCAATGGCAAGCCCGAGGTTGAGATCGATGGCAACATCATCTCGTTCAAGGCACCATTCCGTCGCCTGCCTATCCTCGATGCCATCAAGGAGAAAACAGGTTTCGATTGTGATGGCAAGACTGAGGACGAGATCCGTGTCTTCTGTCTCTCTAAGGGTATGGACGTAGACGAGACCATGGGTAAGGGTAAGCTCATCGACGAGCTCTTTGGTGAGTTCTGCGAGGGCACCTTCATCCAACCTACCTTCATCACCGATTATCCCGTTGAGATGTCACCGCTTACCAAGATGCACCGTTCTAAGCCCGGTCTTACTGAGCGTTTCGAGCTGATGGTCAATGGTAAGGAGCTGGCCAATGCCTATTCTGAGCTCAACGATCCTATCGACCAGGAGGAGCGTTTCATTGAGCAGATGAAGTTGGCCGATAAGGGCGACGACGAGGCGATGATCATCGATCAGGACTTCCTCCGTGCCTTGCAATATGGCATGCCTCCAACGTTTGGCATCGGCATCGGCATCGACCGTCTGGTGATGCTGCTCACAGGTAAGTTTGCCATTGGCGAGGTCATGCTGTTCCCGCAGATGAAGCCCGAGAAGAAGATTCCTCAGTCCACAGTGGCTGAATGGGCAGAGATCGGCGTTCCAGAGGACATCGTTCCCGTACTCCGCAAGGCTGGTTTCAACCTGATTACAAACATCAAGGACGAGAAGCCTCAGGGCCTGCAGCAGAAAATCGGCGAGATCTTCAAGAAGTACAAACTCGACCTTCAGAAGCCCTCCGTCGACGACGTCGCTGCTTGGATTGAAAAGGCACAAGCTTAATAAGCGATGTTCGATTGTGGTAAGATAGCGATTATCGGTGGCGGCAGCTGGGCAACAGCCATAGCCAAAATCGTGGTGAGTCACACCCACCACATTGGTTGGTATATGCGTCGCGATGACCGTATCGACGATTTCCGGCGCCTCGGCCACAACCCCGCCTATCTTACCAGTGTACACTTTGACGTCAACGAAATCCATTTCGACAACGACATCAACCGCATCGTACAACAGTACGATACATTGGTGTTCGTCACACCGTCGCCCTATCTGAAAGGTCACCTCAAGAAACTGAAGACACGCATCCGCGATAAGTTTGTCATCACCGCCATCAAAGGTATCGTGCCCGACGACAACCTCGTCTGCTCGGAATATTTCCATCAGGTGTTCGACGTACCCTACGACAACATTGCCTGCATCGGCGGTCCTTCTCATGCCGAGGAAGTGGCGCTGGAGCGACTCTCCTACCTCACCGTAGGCTGTGCCGACCGTGAGAAAGCCATTGCCTTTGCCGAGATCCTCAGCAGCGATTTCATCAAGACCAAGACATCGACCGACGTACTCGGCATCGAGTACTCCAGTGTGCTGAAGAATGTCTACGCCATCGCAGCGGGGATCTGCAACGGTCTGAAATATGGCGACAACTTCCAGGCTGTGCTCATGGCCAATGCCGTACAGGAGATGAACCGTTTCCTCACGGCCGTCTACCCCATCGAGCGCAATGCCTACGACAGTGTGTATCTGGGCGATCTGCTCGTGACGGGCTATAGCAACTTCTCACGCAACCGCACCTTTGGTACGATGATCGGAAAAGGCTATTCCGTCAAAAGTGCGCAGATCGAGATGGAGATGATTGCCGAGGGCTATTTCGGCACGAAGTGTATGAAGGAGATCAACCGCCACTGGCACGTCAACATGCCCATCCTCGATGCCGTCTACAACATCCTGTATGAGCGTATCGCCCCACAGATCGAAATCAAGCTTTTAACCGATTCGTTCAGATAATATCTTGACAGAATTAATAAATACATAATTATTATGAGTAACATTAAACTTGACATTACAAAGGCAGCCTGCTTCTTGGGAGCTGGCGCAGTAGAGGCTTTCGAGCCAAAGGTAAAGGCCGCCCAGCAGGCGCTGGAAGACGGCACATGTCCCGGTAACGATTTCTTAGGATGGCTTCATCTGCCCTCCAGCATCACGCCTGCCTTCATCGACGAGTTGCAGGCCTGTGCCAATACGCTGCGCACCAACTGCGAGGCGATTGTCGTAGCTGGCATCGGCGGCAGCTATCTCGGCGCCCGTGCCGTCATCGAGGCCCTGAGCAACTCATTTGCCTGGTTGGTTAAGGACACTAAAAATCCCACCATCCTCTTCGCCGGCAACAACATCGGCGAGGATTATCTCTTCGAACTGACCGAGTATCTCAAGGATAAGAAGTTCGGTGTGATCAACATCTCCAAGAGCGGCACCACCACCGAGACTGCCCTCACCTTCCGTCTGCTGAAGAAGCAGTGCGAGGCTCAGCGCGGCAAGGACGAGGCCAAGAAGGTCATCGTCGCCATCACCGACGCCAAGAAAGGCGCTGCCCGCACCTGTGCCGACAAGGAGGGTTACAAGAGCTTCATCATCCCCGACAACGTGGGTGGCCGTTTCTCTGTGCTCACACCGGTAGGTCTGCTGCCCATCGCCTGTGCCGGATTTGACATCAAGGAACTTGTTGGCGGTGCACAGGATATGGAGAAGGCATGTGGCAAGGACGTTCCCTTTGCCGAGAACCCCGCTGCCCAGTATGCTGCCGTGCGTAACGGTCTCTACCAGAACGGCAAGAAGATCGAGATCATGGTCAACTTCCAGCCCAAGCTCCACTTCATGAGCGAATGGTGGAAGCAGCTCTATGGCGAGTCGGAGGGTAAGGACAAGAAGGGCATCTTCCCCGCCAGCGTCGACTTCACCACCGACCTCCACTCAATGGGTCAGTGGATCCAGGACGGCGAGCGCACCATCTTCGAGACCGTCATCAGCGTCGAAGAGCCTGAAAAGAAACTGCTCTTCCCCGAGGACGAAGAGAATCTCGATGGCCTGAACTTCCTCGCTGGCAAGCGCGTCGACGAAGTAAACAAGATGGCCGAGCTCGGCACCCGTCTGGCTCATGTCGACGGTGGTGTGCCCAATATCCGCATCAGCATGCCGCGCCTCAATGAGCGTTATCTCGGACAACTCATCTATTTCTTCGAAATCGGTTGTGGCATCAGCGGCAATGTGCTGGGTGTGAACCCATTCAACCAGCCCGGTGTAGAGGCCTATAAGAAGAATATGTTTGCCCTGCTCGACAAACCCGGCTACGAGGAAGACAGCAAGGCCATCAAGGCTCGTCTGGCCACAGAATAATGTATCAGCTCGCAATTAAACAATACTTAGAAAGACACGGCTTTGAGGCACTCAGCCCCAAAGCCGTGCTCTTTGACATGGACGGCGTACTCTACGACTCTATGCCCAATCACGCCATTGCCTGGCAGCAGTCGATGGCACAGTTCGGCATCACAATGACCGCCGACGACGCCTATGCCACTGAGGGAGCGCGAGGTGTCGACACCATCCGGAAGATGGTCATGCTACAGCAAGGTCGCGAAATCGACGAGGCCGAGGCGCAGCGCATGTACGATGTCAAGAGCCATATCTTCCACCAACTCCCCGAGGCGTCCATCATGCCCGGCATCCTCCCCCTCATGCAGCAGATCCACGACGACGGCATCCAGATCGGTGTCGTCACGGGCAGCGGACAGAAGCCCCTCATCAAGCGCATCCTCAAGGATTTCGGCACATTTGTCGATGAGGCGCATATCACCACCGCCTACAACGTGCGTCGTGGCAAACCCAAACCCGATCCTTACCTCATGGGGCTTCGCAAGGCCGGCGATTTAATGCCTTACGAAGCCATCGTTGTAGAAAATGCCCCCTTGGGCATCCAAGCCGGTGTGGCAGCGAAGATCTTCACCATTGCCGTCAACACAGGACCCTTGTCCGTGCAGACACTCCTCGACGCCAATGCCGATCTGCTCTTCCCTACCATGCCCGACTTCAGTGCCAACTGGGGAAAACTCATACAGTCGCTCTAATCCTGTCCTTCGCGCCGTCACTTTACGCGTTTCATGCTGAAGGTAGCGGTATAGGTAGTGCCGTCGGCCTTCTGCCGGAGAGCCGTCCATTTCATCACGTCGTTCTCGATGGATTCGATCTCCCAGCTCTCGCGGTTCTCCTTGTCATTACCGACGTTCTTCCAGCGCGAGCAAAGCAGCGTACCGTCGACGAAGTATTCTGACATGGTGTTGACATCAGCCACCCACTCACCCTTGTCGTTCTGACGATAATAGACGAAAGTGCCGTCGGCCTTGTATTCCCATCGGTGCGGCAGCCCGTCGCTATACTCGTCCTGCTCACTGGTGCGGATACCCTCCCAGGTGCCGACGACGTCGGTGCTGTAGTCGTGCTTCACACGGATCTTACGCTCATTCGGATAGCTTGTCACTCTGTAAGGCTTACCGTCTACATGTGTCTCATTGCTGGCGTTGAGGCGCATCTCGTCGTCGTTGATGAGGATGAAGGTAGGCTGTTGCTTAAACATGATGTTGGTACCAGCCACATTTACCGTTTGCACACAAGTATTCTTGCCCGTAATCGTGTAACTGCCTTCACAGTGATCGACCCACACATTCAGGTCGGTGATAGCATTGATCGACAGACTGTAATAGAACTTGTTGTCTGGTCCATAGGTCAGCACCTGCTTAGAGTCTGTCGGCACAAGTTTACCATCCACTTCATCCATCATCCATTTTCCGATTAACTTCTCGGCCAGGTTGTCAACAGCGGGATTGTCGGCAGGGAGATCGTTGTTACTACATGCCGTCAGCACATTTGCACCGCAGATAAGGATAGCGGTCAACATCCATAATACATTCTTTCTCATTTTTTCCAAAATTAAATTATCTCATCTTTGTATAATTCCTGATTTTCTCCAACATGGCATCACACCACGCTTTAGAACCCGGAATCTGATAGCGGTCATTGCCTGTGGCCTTCGGCGTGAAAATGGTTCCACACGCTTCTGTGAGGGTGACAACACCGCGCCCGGAGAGCGTGAACGCTGCGTCGCCCTCTACGGCCTGGATCACCACCATCGGATCCCACATCTTCTGCCCAGTGTCGCAGTTGTACTTCATATAGACCTGCTTGATGGGGTGAATGTCAGTCCAGTCTATGTCACTGATCACAGTCTCAGGCCTGTAGTCGATCTCGTTGCCCACCTCCATGGGCGAGAAGACGACATCCACTTCGCGAGGCCACGATTCAAAGAACTGTTTGGCATACGTCAGATCCTGAAGGAAATTATAGTCGGGCTCTTCCGACAGTGAGAATATACCGGCCATCATGTAGAGGCATTTCACCTTCTGGCGCACCAGTTCTACACCCGTGAGCGGTGAGATGTCGTCGGGCTTAGAAGCCAGCAGCTGGACCAGACAGGTCACAAAGCCTGTCGAGCAGATGCTCACCGAATGGTCGGGCTGTGCGGCCAGCAGCTGCCGGTAGAGTTGCCATCCGTCAGGCAGTTTGGAATAGTCGCTGATGGTTCTCATAAACATCAGTTTCCCCTCGTCAGTCTTATGATTGCTGAGATTCTTGTAATCGATAAACACCGTAGAATTCTTGATACCATTGCGCTCCACACCGACGGGCAGGTTGCCATAGCCGAAGTATGTATTCATCACATCGATCAAAACGGCATTGGCCTCACCTGGACGGTTCGCCACGATACCGAGCAGTTTGCAGCGCCCTTCGTCTGCATAGCGATAGAGCATCTCCATGGCGATGAGGTCATCGGCCGAAGAGCCGATATCCGTGTCGAGTATCACGAGGGGCACACCCTTGTATTCTGATTGTCCTGGCTGTACGGGGTTGTCATTAATGTCCGCTGTACACGATGAGAGTAAAGATGAAACGCAAACAAGAATAGCGGCCATCAACCATTGCATGTTTTTTTTCATTGTCAGCACGGTGATTATTATATTAACATTTAGACCTCTCTGGAAGTCATACCGTTTGCAAAGATAGAAATAAAAATTGGTTTCGCCAAAGATTATATGCCAAAAACATGCATATATAAAGAAAACAAGGAATATATTTTGTCTTTCGATGTATTATTGTTATCTTTGCAGCATAGAAAGTATGAAACAGAAGATAAGCATTTACACACTGACGTCGGAATTGCACGACGAGAAAGCAGTAGGCGCTGCGACCAAAGTGTTCTTGGAGAGCCTTGGTCTAGCCTATGAACTGAAGGGAGCCGATTACTCCGATTACGGCAGCAGCGGCCTCCACATCATTTATGTACGCACGGGCGGCACCGAGAGCATCTTCCTAAGGCTGCTCCCTCAACTGCAGAAAAAGTCATCACGGCCTTTCTATCTGCTGACATCGGGGAAGAGCAATTCGTTGGCGGCTTCGATGGAGATCCTCTCCTACCTGCGACAGCATCAGCTGAAGGGCGAGATCATTCACGGCAGTCAGCCGTATATCACCCGTCGCATCACCTTGCTGGCCAAGATTGAGGAAGCATACCAACAACTCGACGGCATCCGATTAGGCATCATCGGCAAACCCTCCGACTGGCTGATTTCCAGCTATGCCGACAAACAGGAGGTGAAGGCTCGTCTAGGCATCCACCTCGTGAGCATTCCTATGCTGGAACTGCTCCAGACAGTGGGCAGTGGAACCACCGAGGATATCTATCAGGCGCTGAAGACCATCGCCGACAATCATCAGCTGAAAGGCTTCACACTGCGCTGCTTCGATCTGCTGACGGCTGTCAGAAACACGGGCTGCCTGGCATTGGCAAGACTTAATGCCGAAGGTTTGGTGGCCGGTTGCGAAGGCGATGTACCCGCCATGCTTTCGATGATGATGGTGCGCGCGCTGTTCGGCATCTCCGGTTTTCAGGCGAATCCATCAGCCATCGACCCCGAAACAGGCGAGATCTTGCTAGCCCACTGCACGATTCCGCTCGACATGGTAGAAAGCTATGAGCTTGACACGCATTTTGAATCGGGCATCGGTGTGGGTGTCAGGGGATTCATGAAGGAAGGCCCCGTCACCATCTTCAAAGTGTCTGGCGACCTGCAGCGCCACTTCATCGCCGAGGGCACCTTAGTGCGCAATCAGCAGAAGCCAGACCTCTGCCGCACACAACAGGCAATCCAACTTGCCGACAAATCACAGGCCAGCTATTTTCTTACCGACCCCATCGGCAATCACCATATTGTCCTCCCCGGCCATCACAAGGAGCTCCTCGAAGGTCTCTTTTAAAATATGTGGGAGCACAAAAAAAGCGGGCCTTGCGGCTCGCTTTTCTTTTTGAACTCACTGGGGGAGTCCACTATTCATTAGTCACCGAGAAGTCGCTGGCAGCATATATGGCGGTGGTTTCCATGTGGTTCAGCACGATCGACGGGTTCAGTGTGTACTTGTACACCTTGGCTGTCTCGCCGTTCTTCTTGGCCTTAAAGGTCACCATATATTTGGCGTGTATGGTGTAGCAACCAATATTCAGTTCATCACCGTTTGGCAAGGTATTAGGAAATTCCTGGTACACCATTTATTAAGACTCCGATGATTCCTGCGGTGTAATAAGGTCATCTTTCCGGATTACATATTTCTGGTAATAGTTGATGCTCAGCGTGGTGAGGGGCAGGGCGATGATCATGCCAAGAATGCCCAACAGCGAACCCCAGATGGAAAGCGACAACAGGATGATGGCCGCATGGAGACCCGTCACATGGCCCATGATCTTCGGTGTGAGGATGGTGTCCTGAATCGTCTGTACGACAGCAAACACAATGAGCACCAATAACATGATGAACCAGAAGTTCTGACCGGTGTCGGCCGCCTTCACAATGGCGAGCAGAATGGCTGGTACAAATCCGAGTAACTGCAGGTAAGGCACCATATTGAGCAAGCCGATAAACATGCCCAAGCCCACAGCGATGGGGAAGTCGATGATAAGGAAGCCGATGCTGAACAGGATACCTACGCACAAGGCCACTAAGGCCTGACCGCGAAAATACTTGTTCATACTCTCCTCCACATCACTGACGACCTGAATGGCAAAGCCACGATAACGTTCAGGCAGCAGATTGGGCCAGCCTTTATTGATATCCTCATAATCCAATAATATCAATAAGGTATAGAGGGCCACCATTGTCAGTGTGAACACGCTCGACACGATGCTGACAGACTGGGAGATGATATCCCACAGTTTCGGCACCGTGACCTTGATACCCTCCAAGAAGCCGTTCTGCGTCACAATGGCCTGTATCTGTTCGGCGCTCAGATGATTGCGCACATACTCCTGCACCATTCGGGGAATATTGCTGAACGTCTCATTATCAGCAAGATAAGCCACCAACAGATCCTTCACCCGCATGCTCTCCTCGACCATCGGCGGAATCATCAGCAAGAAGACAACCGTCAGCACCAGCCCTGTCACGAGGAAAGCGCTGAGGATGCCAAGAATGCGGTATTTCATCCGACAACGGTATTGGAAGAATTTCACCAGGGGGAAGAGCAGATAGGCGATGAGCCAAGCCAGGAAAAACGGCACAAGCACATTACTCAGCCGATTGAGCAACATCACGATGCCCACCAGTATCACTACACCGATGGCGCCACGTATGAAGCTATCAAACGTGATCTGTCCTCTCTCATTCGTCCTCATCGTCGGCAGTATCTCCTTCTCTTTCCTCTCCAGTGGTATCCAGGAGATTGTCAAGCTTGATACCCACATCGCCCAAGTTGCTCACCGTCACAACCATTGGGATGTATTCATCCGTCTGGGGATGACCGACGCTGGCGGCAAAGAAGAGGTGGTTGCCCTCCATCTTGTCGTAGACCAAGCCTTCCAGAATACCGGTTTTACGATAGTCGTCGTTCAACAGCTTATCGAAAGCGGCTTTGGTGAACGACTTATTGAAAAAGACACTCCCGTCGGCACGGATGATACGCACCGTGATTCGATTGTCAACGTATTTCTGACCCGTTTCATCCTTCACCATGCGGAGACTGTCATCCGGCTGGCGTTTCACCTCTACCTGATAATCCTTATTAAGCCACTTGATATCCGTCGTCTGACTATATTCCTGCATACGGACCGGAGCCTGCGGCTTGGGTTTCTCCGCTTTCGGGGCTATGATATCGTCATGCTTCTTTTTCTCGCTACAACTGGCGATAAGCATGGCTAACATAGAAAAAAACACTATCTTTACAAGCTTCTTCATTACTTATGAATTAATGATTCAGCTGCAAAGATAGTGCTTTCTTACTAAACTTCCAAATATTTTTGACTTCTTTTTAGTTTCTGCCGCCAAAACCGCCGCCAGGGCCACCCATGCCGCGACGACCACGCTGTGCGCGCTGCTCCTCCATATCCTTCTGATAGCTCTTGAACTGCTCAGGAGTCAGGATCTTCTCCAACTCAGCTTCGTATTTCTTCTGGTTCTCTTCTCTCTGCTTACGCATCTCTTCGAAGCGTGCACGCTGCTCTTCGGTCATCTGGAAGCCACCGCCACCCATCTGGGGAGCGCCCTGACCACCTTGACCTGCCTGACCGCCACCACGACGACCACCCATGCCACCAGGACGACCACCGCCCATGCGACCCATGCCCATCATCGGACCCATAGCCTCAGCATTCTTGGTATTCAACTCCAAGAGCTGCTTAGCCTGCGTCTCATTCAATTTGTACTTCTCAACCATCTGGTCGGTACGCTGTTTAATCATCTCTGTTCTGTCAAACTGTGGACGTTCGCCCTGTGCCATAGCAGTGGTACCCATCAGTACAGCAGCTGCCATCATCATAAAGAATCGTTTCATACTTTGTTAATTTTAAAATTACCTTACTAATTAATTTGTATCACAACTATCAATTTGACACAAAAACAACAAAAAAGTTTAATGGAATCGAAAAAAAAGATATATTTTTCAGCAAAATGCCATTTTTTTATTACCTTTGCCCATAATTTTTCAACGAGCATGAAAAGATTAATCCTCATATGGCCCATACTCTTGTTGATGCTCTTTGCGTGCAAGGGCGAGAAGGCAGACGAAGGTGGCACTTATCAGGCTACCGACACACTGCCGATGCTGATCACACAAATACAGGATTGTTCGCGGCTCTATACAGCAGAGGTAAAAGTGCATAAGATTGTGACCCACGACGATGTCATTCGTCTGAGAGGCAGTCTGTTGCAAAAGGACTTCAACCTCAAAGTGCCCTTGGGTGAGCGTAAGATCGCCATTCCGATGGATGCTACCCTCAAGGCTTATATCGACTTCAGCCAGTTCACGGAGAAAAATGTCGAACGTTCGGGCGAGAAGATCACCCTTGTCCTGCCGGAGCCCAAGGTGGTCATGACCAGTTCGAAGATCAATCAGAAAGAAATCCGCGAATACGTGGCTCTCGCACGCGCCCATTTCAGTGATGCCGAGATGACCAGCTACGAACAGCAGGGTCGTGCCGCCATCATCCAAAGCATTCCACAGCTAGGCATCTTTGAGATTGCCCGCGAGAACGCTGCCCGCATTCTGGTACCCATGCTGGTGGAACTAGGTTATAAGGAAGAGAACATCACCATTGCCTACCGCAAGGAATACGGTGTCGGCGATTTGAAGAAACTATTAGAGATTATACCATGAGGAAAACGATAGAGAACATCCGAAGCATCACTGTTGCAACCGCCATCATTGTGGTGGTCCTGCTAGCCGTATGGATCTACCGCTCGCTAGGCGATGCCCGTCTGGAAATGGGCGCCGACGACAGCATCGGACTCACGCCCACACAGATAGAGAGCATCAAGGCTGTTGGGGAATGGGAATTTCTGAGCATCAGCACAGAGGAGCTCGTCGACACCACCCGTAAACGTCTCTTCAGCGACGACCATCTGGTGCGCATCTATTACGGCACACTACGCTTAGGCGTGAATATGAAACAGGTGGAGCCTGACTGGATCAAGCAACGAAATGATACCCTCTTCCTGACGCTTCCCGAGGTAGGACTCTTAGACAAGGACTTTATCGACGAGGCCCGCACGAAATCGTTTTTTGAGAGCGGCACCTGGAAGGCAGAAGACCGTGAGGCGCTTTACAAGCAGGCTTATCGGAAGATGATAGCCCATTGTCTGACACCCACCAATCTCAGCACAGCAGAAGACAATGCCCGCGAGAGTTTCCGAAAATTGTTGCGCTCGATGGGTTACCAGAAAGTAGACATCAGATTCAAACAATAAATATATACCACCCAATAATGGACGGCATTCATCAATTCCTTGAGACAATGAGCGGTTGGCTGTGGGGCTGGCCGATGATTATATTATTATTAGGTACACATATCTATCTGACCATCATCCTCCGCTTCCCGCAACGAAAAATCTTCACGGCAATACGTCTCTCCGTAAAAAGCGATCTGAAAGCAACCGGTGATGTGTCGCAATTCAAGTCGTTGGCAACAGCCTTAGCCGCCACCATCGGAACAGGCAATATCATTGGCGTAGCAACTGCGGTGGCCTTAGGCGGACCTGGCGCCGTGTTGTGGTGCTGGCTGACAGGTGTCTTTGGCATCTCGACGAAATATGCAGAAGGACTGTTGGCCATCAAATATCGTAAGAAAACAGCCGACGGGAAGATGCTGGGAGGTCCTATGTATGCGTTGGAGCGCGGACTGGGTTGGAAATGGCTGGCGATATTGTTCGCCATCTTCACCGCCTGCGCCTCTTTCGGTATCGGCAACACCGTTCAGGCCAACGCCATCTCGACACTCACCTTTGAGACTTACGGCATTTCCCCCTACATCACAGGTGCCTTTGTCTGTCTGATGACAGGAGCCGTCGTCCTGGGCGGTGTGAAAAGCATTGCCAACGTCTGTGGTGCGCTGGTGCCCTTTATGGCCTTCTTCTATGTCATCGGCTGTATCATCATTCTCTGCCTGAATGCCGATTATCTGTGGCCAGCCCTGAAACTGATTGTCGTCTCTGCCTTTAGTCCGCAAGCTGCCGGTGGCGGATTTATTGGAACCACAGTCATGATGGCCGCCCGTTTCGGTATTGCACGAGGTCTCTTCTCCAATGAGTCCGGACTAGGTTCCGCACCCATCGTCGCTGCAGCTGCTCAGACACGCAATCCCGTGCGTCAGGCACTGGTTTCCTCCAGTGGAACCTTCTGGGACACCGTCGTCATCTGTGCCCTGACAGGTATGGTCATCGTGAGCAGCATCCTCGCCTACCCTGATATCAGTTATGAGAATGGCGCTACCCTCACGAAAGCCGCCTTCTCAAAGATTCCTGTGATAGGAACACCCTTATTGACTTTCGGTCTGCTCACCTTTGCCTTCTCCACCATCTTAGGCTGGTGCTACTATGGTGAAAGGGCGGTTGAATATCTGAAAGGCAAGAAATGGGTGATTGTCTACAGGGTGATCTACATCGTCGCCGTCTTCATCGGTAGCATCATCAACCTGGCGATTGTCTGGAATCTGGCCGACTGCATGAACGCCCTGATGGCCATTCCCAACCTGATTTCAATCCTATGCCTCAGTAGCATCATTGTGCATGAAACCAAGGAATATCTTTGGAGGGGCCAACTCAACAAGGAGATGGAAGAGAGTTTATAGTTGCTGACACCCGACAACTATGACCTTATCATCTTCCACACGGAAGCGGACGTCATAATCGCCAAAAGGCATACCATAGATTCGCTGCGCATCATCATGATAGGACGGACGCGGATCGAGGGCAAGTGTCTGGTGTAACGTCGCCAAATCAGTAGCTGAGAAAAGGCAAGCCAAATGATCAGGAATCTCCACCGCTAATGATTTCCATGCCGTCTGATCTACGAATCCGCTTCTGGCCTCTGGATGACTGTCAGCATAAACCACATAGGGTTTGATATCATAAATTGGCGTGCCATCCATCAGGTCGGCGCCCTTCACATAAATCACAGGGCCTAACGACGGATCGTCTTCTATCCTGTCAAAGCGCACACAGGAAAGACCCAGTCCATTAGGTCTGAACGGTGACCGCGTGGCAAACACGCCCATCCTCTGGTTTCCCCCTAATCTCGGCGGACGCACGGTGAGCGTCGAACGCTGAGGGTTGGCAGAGAACTCCCATATGAGCCATAAATAATCGAAATCCTCAATACCGCGCAAGGCCTCACGATGACGGTAGGGCGGCTCGAAAATGATGCGCCCCGTCAGACTTTCAGCCAGTCCGCTCTGACGCGGAATGCCAAACTTTGATTTCAACGGTGACCGGAAATGGGCTATCGGTACTATCTCCATGGGTGCAAAGTTATCGGATTTTTTTCAAACAAACAAAAAAATCCCGATTTTATGATGGTTGTATCATTTATTTTTGTAACTTTGCAACTGAAAATCATCTTAACTCCAACGATGAATACGAAGACAATCCTTTTGGCGCTGACCATGCTGCTTACGACAAGTCAAGCACAGGCCGCTGACGACTACAAGCAATCTCCAGAGTATCTGGCTCTGAGGGACTCTGTTTATCATGCATTCAACGATGGTGACAGTGTGCATTTCTTCACAGCCGTGAAGAATCTGGAAGACTACCTTTTGAAAAAGAACGACCTGCATGCCTATTACACCCAGCGATGTAACGAGATTGTCTTCAATCTGAATCAGCAGAATATCTACGAAGCCTATGTGTTGGGGCGCAACCTCTCCATGGAATTACGCGAGAAGAAACTTGACAAAGAGATGTACATGGCCTATAACATGTTAGGCCACCTGAACCTTCATTGCGGTAATAAAGCAGCTGCCAGGCGCAACTTCCAATACGTGATCAGCGAGATGGAGAAATATGGTTACTACGAAAGCATGCCACCTATCTACATGAACCTTGTCAATGTAGAACTGGATGATGATCCCGAAGAAGCTGCCCGTCTGCTTGATAAAGCCCTGGAGATTGCTCAGAAATATTCACCAGAACGCGTGTTCGACATTGAGACGCGCAAAGCACTGACTTATTTTAGTAGCGGAGACATCGGAAAGTTCCTTGAAAGCTATAAGGCTTATCGAAAGGGTGTGGAAGAAGGAAAGTCGTCTGTTCACGGCCGGTCAATGGAAGTATATTATCTAGCTTGTATGGGCAAGACCGACGAGGCCATAGCACTGGCTAAGAGTGAACTTGGCGAAGAAAGCAAAGCATTAATCACCAAGATTTACGAGATGTCTGGACGTTGGAAAGAGGCCTATGAAGCCCTTCGTGAGGAGACTACCACCAACGACTCTATCAATAATGTCGTGCTGATCAACAGTATGGCAGGTGTACGTGAACAGCTTACTATCCACACCATAGAGCAACAAACGAACCGTAACCGAATGATTGCATTGTCTGTCGGTCTTATTTTGTTGGGGCTGCTTGCTGCTGCAATGTCCTACATCGTCTTTGCACGCCGCCGCTACATGCGCCAGCTGAAACGTGCTTACGATCATGCCCTGGAGTCAGACAAGACGAAGTCGGCCTTTATCCGCAACGTCACCCATGAGGTGCGCACGCCTTTGAACATTATCAGCGGGTTTGCACAGGTCATCTCCGACCCCAACATGGTGACAGGACCCGAGGAGCGCGCACATATTGCAGAGATGATGCAGAAAAATACGCAGCTTATCACATCGCTGGTCGATGAGATGCTTGAACTCTCACTCAACGAGAACGCGCCTGAGGCCGTAGCTAAAGATGATGTCGTAGAGGTGAACGACCTATTGCGCGACATATTGCAGGAAAATGAATACAAGGTAAACAAAGCCGTCAAACTGCAATTTGAGAGCGACTTGAGTGACGACATCAGTTTACAGACCAATGAAGGCATGCTCAAGCGCGTCATCAACCTGCTGCTTGACAATGCCAACAAATATACGAAGAAAGGTTCCATCACCCTGAAGGCGAGTGCTAACGATGAGCAAATCATACTCACCGTCGAGGACACAGGGCCGGGCATCCCCGCCGATGCAGCCAAACATATCTTCGAGCGTTTCTTCAAGGTGGACGCCTTCCGAGAGGGTTTAGGTCTCGGTCTGCCCCTTTGCCGCACCATCATCAACCGTCTGGGCGGCACGGTCGACCTTGACAACAGCTATCAGCAGGGGGCGCGTTTTGTTGTAAAAATAAACAGATAATCAACTCATAAAAATGAAAAAACATTTGTTCTTAATGTGTGCAGCTGTAATGGTATTCACTTGCTGCCAAGCTGCTCAGAAAGTGGACGAATTCACCACTAAAAGTGGCAAGAAGGTCACATTCACATGCATCAAACATGCTAGTATTGAAATCAACTACAATGGTACAGAGATCCAGATTGACCCTGTAGGCTTTGGCGTACAACCCACAACCGACTACAATCAGTTCCCCAAGGCCAACATCATCCTCATCACCCATGAGCACAAGGATCATTTCGACCGCGAGGCCATCACCTGTGTAAGAACACCGGCTACCAGCATCTATTCGAATACTGCTGTCTATAACATGTTCCGCAACAGCATTCCACTGAAAAACGGCGACAGCATCGTATATGCCCCCGACATCAAGATCGAAGCCGTGCCTGCATACAATTATACGGAAGGCCACACACAGTTCCATCCGAAGGGTCGTGACAATGGCTATATCCTCACGCTCGACGGTCTGCGTATCTATATCGCCGGTGACACAGAGGACATTCCTGAGATGACCAACATCAAGGACATCGACATCGCCTTTCTGCCCTGTAACCAACCTTACACGATGACTGTCGACCAACTGGTGAATGCAGCGAAGATCATCAAGCCGAAGGTGCTTTTCCCCTACCATTATAGTCAGACGCCTATCACACAGGTCATCATGAAACTGGCTGGTAGCGGTATTGATGTCCGTATCCGCGACTATCAGTAAAAAAAATCGAGCATTACTGCTCGATTTTTTATGAATTTAGGACTAAAATTCAATAACGTCGGATTGGAGCATTGATGACTTGGCAGTGATAGAGCCTTTGCCCGTAACCACTACCATGCATTTGCCGAAGAAGGCCTTACGCTGAGGCGAGGTAAAACGTTCCATCGAGGTCTGACAACCATTGTCGGTGCCTAAGATACGACCAGTCCCTTCGCTGATGAAGACTATCTGATCCTCAGCCCAGGGGCAGAGGTTGCCGTCCTTATCAACCACCTCGGCGGTGATGAAGGTCGTGGTCTTTCCCTGATAGTCTTTCGAGAGGCGGATCTTGGCAGGAGGACCGGCGGTCTTGATGGCCTGCTCGCCAACGACCTTGCCGTCCTTGCGTGCGACTACCTTCACCTCGCCCGGGTCGAAGACGACGCGCCAGCCGACGTGATATTCGGTGTTGAGACTCGTCTTCATGTTATGAGCGTCGTAACGATGCTCGGGATTCTCTGCCGTCTTGCATCGCACACCCTGGCTCTTGCCGTTGATGAAGAGTTCCACCTCGTCGGCATTGTTGTAGTAACACCACATATCAATCTCGTCGCCCGGCACCCAGTTCCAATGGGGGAAGATATGTAGCACGGGCGTATCGGTCCACTCGCTCTGGTACATATAATAGCTGTCCTTGGGGAAGCCGGCCAAGTCGATGATACCAAAGTAGCTGGAACGTGCGGGGAAGCCATAGGGCGTGGGCTCGCCGATATAGTCCCAACCCGTCCAGATATACTGTCCGCCCACGAAGTCGTTGTGTTTCACTACATCCCAAGTCTCTTCATGTGTCGAGCTCCATGAGGCATGGAAGTTGTCGTATGAAGAGCACATATACGAGGGGTCGGTATAAGGGAGATACCACTCCTTTGGTGCCCAGGTGATCTCGTCGGAAGGCATCTTGTAGTAGCCGCGCGTCTGCAGCGCCGATACGCTCTCCGAGAAGATGAAGGGCTTATCAGGGAAGTTCTTCGGCACATCCTTCACCCACTGGTGGTGGTAGTTGAAACCGATGATGTCGATGGCACCGCTCTTGAAGAGGTGGTTGTTGGGCGAAGGCTCGTTGCAACCAGCCAGGATGGGACGGCTCTCGCCGTCGTTGCGCCTGATGATATCAGCAAGATGTCTCGTAAGCAAGGAATTAGGACTCATTTCGCCATCCTTGGCCAGTGTGGAGGCATCGCGGGCGGCATTCAAGAGGAGGTTGGCCTGCTCGAGTGTCAACTCATCAGCATCCTTACTCGACCACTGTTCGAGCACCTCATTGCCAATCGACCACATGAGGATGCAGGGGTGATTGCGGTCGCGCACCACCAGGTCGGTGAGATCGCGCTCATGCCACTCATCGAAGAAGCGGGCGTAGTCGTTCTGCGTCTTCTTGCGCCGCCACATATCGAAACTCTCGTCCATCACGATGAGTCCCATCGTATCGCACATATTTAAGAGTTCAGGAGCTGGGGGATTGTGCGAACTGCGGATGGAATTGACACCCATCGCCTTGAGTTTCGAGAGTTTGCGATGGAGGGCATCTTCGTTGAGGGCGGCACCCAAGCAGCCAAAGTCGTGATGCTCGCAGACGCCATTGAGTTTGAAGTTCTTGCCATTGAGCCAGAAGCCCGTCTTGGCATCGAAGCGGAAGGAGCGGAAGCCTGTCGTAGTCTCGTAAGTATCAACCACCTTACCACCCACTTTCACTTGCGTGCGTACCTTATATATATGTGGTGTCTCACACGACCAAAGCATCGGCTTGGCGACGGTAATGGCGGATTTCAGGCCTTTTGACTTGCCAACGACCTTGCCATTGGGGTCGATGAGGGTATTTTCGACCGTTCCCTGACCATTGAGCGTCACCTCGATATTGAGGCGGCCTTTGCCTTTAACCACGCTGCTGCTGGCATTGACACCCCAATGAGCCACATGCACGGGACTGGTGGTGGTGAACCAGACGTGGCGGTAGATACCACAACCGCTATACCAACGGGAATTAGGCTGGTCGGAGTTGTTGACACGGACAGCCACCACATTGTCGCCCTCACGGACATACGGGGTGATGTCGTACTCGAAACTCGAATAGCCGTAGGGGCGATGCCCCACCTCCTGACCATTGACATAGACGGTGGAATTCATATACACACCGTCGAACTCGATGAAGAAGCGATGAACAGACGGTTTGCCGCTCTCGCCCCTGCCCCTAGCCTTCAAGAGGTGAGAGACGTCGAAGTGCTTGCGATACCACCCGATGCCGCCAGGAAGGGCTCCCCCACCCGCACCACTGGGATTGCTGACATAGAAGTCGCCCTCGATGGCCCAGTCGTGGGGCACGTCAAGGATACGCCACTTGCTATCGTCGAAGTCGGCCTTGGCCATCGCTATGGAGTCGCCAAGGGTAAAGCGCCAGTTCTTATCAAAACACTGTCTGTCACGAGCCTGCGCGGCAGAAAATCCGCACAGGACACAAATCAAAAATACGATTCTCTTCATCTATATGGGGTATTCTACAAATTAATACTGATGGCTTTGCCGGAATAATTGACGAGCTTGCCCTCGGGGTTGTCAAGGTTGAGGGACTTGGCACTATCCTTGGAGATAAGCACGACATTGAACTGACGGTTCTTCAACATGCCATTGAACTGACCCTTGCGAGCCCCGAACGAAACGGTCTTGGCAGCATCGTCGTAAGTGATATCGATAGTGGCATACTTGCCCTTCTCGTAATTATAGTTGGTACCCTCGTCCTCATAGAGCTGGAACGAGCCGTCCTGTCCGGCGTAGACATAGAGGTTGATGAGTTCAGCGGGTTTCTCATCGCTCCACTCCATCTCAGGACCGAAGAGGATGATGGCACCCTCACGCACGAAGACGGGAATCTGCTCGTAGGGCGCATCGACCACTAAGGTTTGACCACCTGCGATATACTCGTTGGTATAGAGGTTATACCAGCCACACTGCTTAGGGAAGTAGACGCTACGATTGCGGGCTTTATAGTAGCCTACGGGACATGCCATCAGCGCAGGGCCGAACATCCACTGGTTGCCGATGTCCTCTACGGCCTTATCGCCATTGAAGTCCATCACCAGCGGGCGCATCAGGGTGTAGTCCTTGAAGTGTGCCCAGCCAGCCATCGAATAGAGATAAGGCATGAGGCGATAGCGCAACTTGTCGTAATAGACAAACGACTGGTAGGCAGGATGATTGTCGGGCGCAATGTTCCATATCTCGCGCAATGGCCACTGACCATGAGAGCGGAACAGCGGGATAAAGGTGCCGAACTGATTCCAGCGTGTCTGCAGTTCACGCCACTCCTTCAGGTCTTCGTTCTCCTGACCTGTGCGGTCGAAGAGCTGCTGAGCAGCCACATAGCGGTTCTCCACACAGAAGCCCCCCTGATCCATTCCCCAGAAAGGCAAGCCGGAGATAGAGTAATTGAGTCCTGCGGTCATCTGGGCGCGCATATCCTCCCAACGGGTGCCGATGTCGCCGCTCCAGGTGGCCGTAGAGAAGCGCTGTTCGCCAGCAAAGCCGCTACGGGTAAGCAGGAATACACGAGGCTCATTCGCCTTGCCCTTCCAGACAGAGCGCTGACCATTGTAGATGGCATCGGCATTCACGGTGCTGTAGGCATTGAAATACTCTGTTGAAGTGCCTAAGGCTGTAGGACCAGAGAGGGCCTTGCGATACCACATCGGCGTACAGTCGCGCACATTAGGCTCTGAGGCATCCATCCACCAGGCATCGACGGTTGAATATTGACCATTGACCATCGACCATTTGCCTTTGGTCGTAGACAAGCCGCTATAGAGGTTTTCGTCCATCTGGCGCCAGAACATCTTGCGGGCACCAGCATCATAGGCATCGTAGAAACCATTCGTATAGCCAGGACCCACCCAGTCATGAATATCATCGGTAGGCGACTGGATATACATCCAGCCCTTGGCATCGAGTTCTTTGTAGTTGTCAGTATTGACATAGAACTTAGGCCATACGGAGATCATAAAACGTCCGTGCATCTGATGCACATTGTCGAGCATCTGCTGGGGATTGGGATAGCGAGACGCCTCAAACTGGTGACTTCCCCACTGATCCTCGGGCCAGTAGTTCCAGTCCTGTACGATATTATCGATGGGGATATGACGCTTGCGGAATTCTGCCAGCGTGCTTTCTACCTCCTCGGAGGTCTTATAGCGCTCACGGCTCTGCCAGAAGCCCAGCACCCACTTAGGATAGAGACTGGCCTTGCCAGTGAGGGTGCGATAGCCGGAAATCACCTGATCGAGGTTCTCGCCTGCAATGAAGTAATAATCCATATCCTTGGCCATCTCGCTCCATACGGAAAGTTGTCCACGCTCCTCAGCACTACGAGGCTCCGCTACACGCAAGCCACAGTAACTCTCGCCACCATCAGGCTGCCACTCGATGCGCAACTGGACCCTCTTCTTCTTTTCCAGTTCGACGGCGAACTTATAGGCATTGGGATTCCAGGCCGTACGCCAACGTTCGGGCACCACCTCCTTACCGTCGATATATACCTTGATATAACCGGCATAATAGAGAATAAACTGGAAAAGTTCCTTCTGCCCCTTACACTCGCATTTACCCTTACAGTCGCATTTGCCGCCATCGCAGCACTTGGGCTCGATAAAGCCCTCGTAGGTGACATTAGCTCCTGCCAGCTGGAAACCCTGAGGCAGGTTCTTGATGCCGCCATTATCCGTCTTCAGGGCAATAGCCGACTTCGCGGGCGTACCATATTCATAATAGATACTGTCCTCATCGCGCACCAATTTCTTACCCATACGGTCAATATAGGTGCCTGTCAGATGACCTTTCTTGCCTTGTTTATCATAGAGACGGAAGGCTCGGTTTAGCTGGAGATAGTCATTGGGATTACCAAAGCGGCAGAACGAATAAGAATCCCAGAGGATGCCGTAGTTCTTGTTCGACAGCACAAAGGGGATTGAAACCTTGGTGTTATACTGGAACAAATCTTCGTTCTTACCCTTCATATTGAACTCCTCACTCTGATGCTGGCCCAGTCCATAGAAAGCCTCATCCTCGGGGCTATCGAACTTCATCTGCCAGGTGAGACCATGCTTCTGAGCCTCAGGCACGGTATAGCCAGTCTTCATACCCAGCTCGCGCTCAGGCACCGTAAAGTCCCAGAACTGCTTACCATCCTTGGCTTCCTTGAGCAATTCTTTCCCATTGGCATCGAAAAAGGCGATGCTACCGGTTTCCGTATCAACCACCGCCTTCACATTCTTTGCCTTCACGGTCACTTTGTCATCGTTGTCATCGATATCAACATCCTTCGGTGGCGCTGCCTGCGGCACAATCATCAGACTGGCAGGCTTCTCAGGCAAGGTCTCTTTCGACGTTGCCCGCACGCGGATGATGTTGTTGTTAATCACTTCTAGACGAATAACCTTAGCATGACCTTCGTCGGGGCGAATCGTCACACTGTTTCCACTCTTCTGCACCTCATCAGCCATCAACATCGTTGTTGCCATCAGGGCAGACATCATACATAATAGTTTCTTCATTTCTGTATTTCGTTTTTATGATTCATCTTCAATAATTGTGGCCTCCTCAATGTCTGGATCCTCTATGGGCAACGTGATGGTAAACACCGTTCCGCCACCAGGATTGTCATCGACCTTGATTGTGCCGTGATGGGCATCCACAATCTGCTTCACCTTGTCGAGTCTGAGATTTTCCTTTTCATCGCCAAGGAAGGGTTCGAACATGTGTGGCTTGTGCTCATCGGGAATACCGATACCATTATCTGCCAGCAGCAGAGCAACGCGCTCTTCCGACGGTTTCAGGACCGTCATCTGAACCTTACAGGTAGAAGGACCAAACTTCACGGAGTTCGCCAACAAGATCTCAATAACCTTACGCAGTTGGGCTTTGTCGAAAGCCATGGTGATGGCATCAAGCGGTGAACTGAAGGTCAGTTTCAGTTTCTTATCTTCCAACGGCTTATAATTATCGCAGAGATCCTTCAGGAAAGCCACGATGTCGCCTTCGCTGCGATGCATCTCCAACTCCGGCATTGTGGGCACCTTGATGCTCTTTTCGTCAATGGCATCCGACTCATGGTTTACCTCTACGGGATTCTCTTTTACCCTAGCCTTCTGGAATTGCTGGTTCTCTTTCAGCATTTGGGCACGCATCTCGCTCATCCACTGATGCTTATCCTGTTCCCTACGGAGCTGTTCCATGTCGGATTTCTCCTTCTGTTTCTTCAGATACCATTTAACAAACAGCCATGCGCCAGCGGCAATGAGAATCATATAGAGCAGAATCATCCAGCGCGTGCGATAAAGCGGCGGAAGGATGGTGATGTCGAGCTGACTCTCCTCTGCTCCCAACGAGCCGTCATCGTTGAGAATACGTACACAAAGGGTATAGGAGCCTGCGCGCAGGGAGTTGTAGGTAATGTTCGGATTCAGTTCCGAAGTCTTCACCCAATTCTCATTGAAACCTTCCAACTTGTAGGCGAAGCGCTTGTGGTTGTTGATGCGCACCTCGTTGGTTGCCAACTGGATGGTAAACTGATCGCTATACTTCAACGTTAACTCTCTAGACACATCGAGGGCCTCATCGAGAATCACACGGCCATTGAACTTCTTACCGACCTCCACATCCTGGTCGAATATCTGCAAGCCGCTGAAAATAGGACGCTCCTTGTTATTATTATCTTCCAACAAAGCCGGATTGATGATATCGAGACCGGTTTGCCCACCAATCAAGATCTTTCCGTCGCGTGTGAGCCATGTGGAACGCTGGTTATAAGTAGCCTTTTGCAGACCATCACGGCTGGTAAAACTGCGAATACTAAACTGCCAGGTGCCATCGTCCTGTTTTTGGGGAATAATCTTCGAGATACCATGATCAGTAACTACCCAAACTGTGTGCTGCAAGTCTTCGACAAGAGAATTAACACCTGTACTGGGCAGACCATCCGTCATATCAATAAGTTTCTGAAACTTGGTCTGTGGATCGTAAATGATAACACCTACGTTAGAGCCATGCCAAATCAATCCACGACTATCTTCAATGACATAATTCGTATTACCTACGCTGACATTGACATTGGGATTCTCTGGTATCTCCATATTCACCAGTTTGTGGCTCACGGGATTCACCAAGGAATAGAAGTGGTTCGTACCTGTCATCAACCAACCCTTCTTATTCCATTCAACGGATGTCAGATAGTCGGATGGCAAAATGGTATTATGGGTGTCCCAGGTGGTATACTTCTTCGTATTGGGGTCCCACATCTGCAAACCACCGCCTAGGGTGCTGAACCAGATACGACCCCACTTGTCTTCAGTAAGTGCCCAGACACTGTTGTTGGCCAATCCGCCTGGTGAAGCCTGCACGTTGATGATATGAGCCTGTGCGGGGTCAGAGGCAGAAGGGATGGCATGCGACAGGCCACCGTTGTAAGAACCAAACCAGATAGTGCCATCACTCGCAGCCCAGGAGCCCACAACGATATTGCTCGCCAATCCACTGTTATCCTTCGTAAAATGGTTCACCACCTCGCCCGTCTTGGGATTATATACCAAGATACCCTGATCGTTAGTGCCTAGCCAATAGTTACCTACCTTATCTTCGCAGGCGGTTGTGATATCGCCCAGGTCAACACTCTTCAGACTGGCGAGACCTCGGACATATTGGTTGACACCATTCTTATAGGAGCCGATCCAGATACTGCCATCGTCAGCTTGATAGATGCAACGAAGGGTATTATCACTAATAGAAGTCTCATCATACTTATTATGCATGAACTGTCTCCAAAGCTTGTTCTTCATATCGACAACCACTATAGCATCATGGTCACACACCAGCCAGAGCCAATCGTTCTCGTCGACGATGATATTCCAAACCTGAAGCTGAGAAGGAACATCTGTAATACCTTTGGTGGCCAGATAGTCTAACATCGTATACCATTTCTTGGTCTTATGCTCTTGGACAAACACAAAAGATAAAACGTTACACCATATATTGTTATCCTTATCAACATAGAGCCGGTACTCCTGACTATCGATGCCACTCGCTTCATACATCCAACGGTCAATCCACTCAACCTCACCTTTGTCGCCATTCAGGCAGACCAGTTCACCATTGTTAGTGACTACCAGTAGCCTGTCGCCCAGTTCCGCCACCGTGGAGATACCGAAATTAGGAGAGAACTCGTTAGGTCCGTAACCCATCTTAATGGTGGTAATCTTGTTTCCATTGGCATGAGGATGATAGCAATAGATGGCCTTATCGAAATCCTTTACCCAGATATTCTTCTTCGAGTCGATATGCAACCACTCCACATTACAGTTCAACCCCAGTTTGGCCAACGCCCTAGAAGCTTTACGTTCAAAGCTTTCTGTCTTGGGGTCGTAGACACAATAGTTCATACCCTGTCGCATCCACAACTGACCTTCGACATCTTCAAACACACGGTCTGTGTAGTTGTCGCGCATCGTAGTAGTGTCGCGCAGATTGGAATAGAAAGTCCTCACCCGATAGCCGTCATAGCGGTTCAAACCATAGGGGGTTCCAATCCAGACGAATCCCTTAGAGTCCTTGAAGATGCAGTTTATCTGAGAACTCGACAAGCCCTGTGGTGTGTCAAGTCGCCGAAACTTCAAATCAGGGAAAAATGATGTCTGCGCCTCAGCAGTCATACTGAGAGCCATCAGACAAAGAATAACCAGTCTCTTCATAATCATATATCCATTATTCATCTATTATTATCGCTTCTTCTATCTCTTCCTCTTTCTTTTCGCCGGAAGTGGCTGTCGGTTCGTTTCCGGGTTTTTCTTGAGGCTGTTTCTTCTTTTTGAACAGTCCCTTGACAGCACGGGTAATTCTTCCCCGATAATAGATCAGGATGACAATCAACAATGCGTACAGAATCCAAGCCCACCATGAGCGATACCAAGGTGAGAGAATCTCAATCTCGAGTTCACTGACCTCATCATCCATCGTGCCGTCGTCATGAAGGATACGCACACAAAGTGTATAGTCGCCGGGGGGCAGACCCATATAGGTAATATCGGCTTGACCATTGGTGGTCTTAATCCACATATCATTGAAACCTTTCAGGCAATAAGCGAAACGGGTCTTGTTATTCACACCACCATTGTCGGAAGCCATCAGAATCGTAAACTGATTCTCATGATACTTCAAAGAGATGCTACGTTGTAGGTTAAGTGCCTCATCCAAGATTACACGGCCATTGATTTCGGCACCAACTTCCACTAACTGTCCAAAGAGTTCTAATCCGCTGAACACAGCTCGTTCCTTACCATCATTCTCATTCAGACGAAGTGTGCTGATGATGTCTAGTCCCTCTTGACCACCTATAAGCAAATGTCCATCGCGCGAACAGTAAATAGCACGCTGGTTAAACGGACCGGGCTGCAGTCCGTCGCGATCATTATAGCTACGAATGATAAAAGTCCACGTACCGTCATCCTGCTGTTGGGGGATGATATTCGACACACCGTGATCCGTCGCCACCCACATGGTATGACGCGTATCCTCTGTCACAGATACTGCATTCGAACCATAAAGACCCGACTTCATATCCATCAGTGTTGTCTGGTTATTCTTCCTGTCGAACACAGCAACGCCAGCTGGAGAACAAAGCCAGGTCAGTCCTCGGCTATCCATCACAGCTTGGGAGGTGGCATTTGAGATCGTAATTGACTTATGTCCCTTCGTATCAGCCAAACTGCCGTTAACGACTTTGAAATTACCAGGGTGAATCATCGCATAGTACTCCGAGTTACCCAGAAGGATCCAACCATTTGAAGCAGTGGAGATACTATTCGTCCAAACAGTATTCAAGATGGAATTATCAGACACGAAGGCCCGTTGTTTACCTGTACGTTTGTCGATTCTGACAGCACCGCCACCAAGCACACCCACCCAGATGTTGCCCCAGCGGTCTTCTGTGATGCCCCAGATGTTGTTCGTTACAAACGCATTCCCAGGATCCGTCGTACGATAGTTTTTCCACTGACCATTCTTATATTGTAAAAGACCGCCTTCATACGTGCCGAACCAAAGGCTTCCATCCTTCGAGGCATAACTGCCCACGATGATATCGCTGGGCACACCAAGACGCTGTTTCGAAAATGTATCAATGGGCTCCAATGTTTTTGGATCCATCTTGATGATACCACCATCGTTGCGACCTATCCAGTAATTGCCCTGCTGATCCTCACAGATGGCATTGATATCACCGATATTGAGACTGACAAAGTTCGACATCGACTCAGAGCACATGGCAACACCGTTCTTATAAGTAGCCACCCACATCCTGCCTAACTGATCCAGATAAAGGTGCTTACAGGTAATATCCGGTAGGGAGGAGTCGTCGCCTTTCACATTTGTGAACTGTCGCCATTCCTTGGTCTTGAAGTCGAGCACAAGCACACCGAGATGGTCGGTAGCCACCCACAAGAAACCCTTGCTGTCATAACAGATCTCCCACACTTGGATATTGTCAGGCACATCCTGAAAACCTTCCGACCGCATCAACTCCGTCAGAGAGGAATACCAGCGTTTCTCGTTCTTCTTATAAATATATGTACCTGTCGAGTGTGTGATAACCCATATATTGTCTTCCTTGTCGACAGCCACCCAGTAGTCATTATAAGTATCAAGCGTACGCTTGACATAATCCTCTTTCCAAATCACCTTTCCATGAGGACCATCAACACACATCAGTTCACCAAACGTCGACACCAGGATCATACCCTCCTTGGTCTCAGCATAAGCCGAAACACCGAATTCCTTGGAAAACTCATGGGGGCCATAGCCGAAATTGATATGTTGAAGATTCTTCTTGGCAGGATCATAATAGTAGAAGCCATCCTCATAGGTCTTGATCCAGTAGTTCTTCTGCGTATCCAAATGAATACTCTCGATACTGCCCACAATGCCCTGACTGCTGAGCCAACGGGCTGGATTGCGATCCACGCTCTCAGTCATAGGATCGTAGAGCGAGTAATTCATACCCTGCTTCAGCCAAAGACGTCCGCCATACCCTTCCTGTATTTCATCAACACGGTTATTACGAAGGGTCGTTGTATCATTGCTATACGAGAAAAAGGTCCTTACACGATAGCCATCGTAGCGGTTCAAACCATAAGCTGTACCCAACCAGACATAGCCCCGAGAATCGCGAAGAATACTGTTTACAGTAGAATTTGAAAGTCCTTCACGGGTGTCCAGTCGTTTGAATTTCATATCAGGAATTACACCTGCATTTAACCCTGCAGCCAAGCAGATAACTGTCATCAAGATAGATAGCCGTTTCTTCATCAGAATCATTTTTTCGTTAGTTGGTTGTTATTTGATGTCACAAAAGTAAAAAAAAAACGCGAGCTGTGCAAACATTCTGCAAAAAATCACGCTTAATTTGCAAAATATTTGGTAATATCACAGAAAAAAAGTACTTTTGCAGAGATTTTTCTTAAAACCTGACGTTTGAATATCAACTATTAGTTTCAACACATAAATTAGTAACAATGAATCAACAAACAGAACAAGGTAGCAAAGCCTACCTCATCAGTATCGTGATGGTGGCCGTGTTAGGCGGTCTGCTCTTCGGTTATGACACCGCAGTGATTTCTGGAGCCGAAAAGGGTCTCCAAGCGTTTTTCATGGAAGCCAAAGACTTCGCCTATACCGACGGCTGGCACGGTTTCACTTCTGCTTCGGCCCTTATCGGCTGTATCATCGGCTCGGCTCTCTCCGGTTTCCTGGCAACGAACCTCGGTCGTAAGAAGTCGCTGATCATCGCAGGTGTCCTCTTCTTTATCTCAGCCCTCGGTTCGATGGATCCTGAGTTTATGTTCTTCGAGTACGGTCAGCCCACTTACTCGCTGCTCATCATGTTCAACATCTACCGTATCATCGGTGGTATTGGCGTTGGTCTGGCTTCGGCTATCTGCCCGATGTATATCGGCGAGGTGGCACCCTCTAATATCAGAGGTATGCTCGTGTCCTGGAACCAGTTTGCCATTATCTTCGGTCAGTTGGTCGTTTACTTCGTCAACTTCTTCATCTTGGGCGATCACATCCAGCCGCTTGTAGAGGAGATGGGTAAGGGTCTTGCCGCCATCAACCCCGCGGCTCAATGGACCGTCACCACAGGTTGGCGATATATGTTTGGTAGTGAGGCAGTGCCTGCAGGACTCTTCGCCCTGCTGATCTGCTTCGTACCTGAGACACCGCGTTACCTCGTCAGCGTCGGTCAGGATCAGAAGGCGCTTGGTATCCTGTCGAAGATCAACGGCTCGAGCAAGGCAACCCAGATTCTGCAGGACATCAAGGACACCATGGTGGTGAAGACCGAGAAACTGCTGACCTACGGTGCAATGTGTATCTTTATCGGTATCATGCTCAGCGTGTTCCAGCAGGCAGTGGGTATCAACGCCGTGCTTTACTACGCTCCGCGTATCTTCGGTGATATGGGCATGGACGACCCGATGATGTTGACGGTATTCATGGGTATTATCAATATTACATTCACACTTGTAGCTGTGTTTACAGTTGAGAAGTGGGGGCGTAAGCCACTGCTCATCTCAGGTTCGCTGGGTATGGCCCTTGGTGCATTCGGAGTGGCACTTACTTTTGGAAACGAAAGCCTTTCATTATTAACCGCAGCTTCGCTGTTGATCTATTCGGCATCGTTCATGTTCTCATGGGGTCCCATCTGCTGGGTACTCATTGCTGAAATTTTCCCCAACACCATCCGTGGCGGTGCTGTGGCCATCGCTGTAGCCTTCCAGTGGATCTCCAACTTCATCGTCTCATCGACCTTCGTACCGATGTTTAACATGCACCTTACAGAAGGTGATGATTTCGGCCATTGGTTCACTTATGGTCTCTATGGCATCCTCTGTGTCGTAGCTGCAATCTTCGTATGGAAACTTGTTCCTGAGACCAAAGGCAAGACGCTTGAGGATATGACCAAACTATGGCGCAACAGGAAATAATCTAAACACTGAGAATAAAAGACGGACACAGACTCCCATCAATTGGAATCCGTGTCCGTTTTTATTTGCTGATATCTGATTGAATCTTATTTAAAGAAACGACTGAGGAAATCATAAAGTAATCCCTCTCCAACGCCCTCGGCCATACGACGGGTAGAAGCACTATAAGCCACTTGGAGACTATCTGCTTGTTTGTTCAAAAATGCTGCCTGAACCGTATCACCGCTCTGAGCAGACTTGGAAGCCAACGAACGGATTTGGTTATAAGTACGTGAATGTGCCTCTGTGATAACCTTCCACCTGTCCAAAGTGTCATTCTGCAACGTACCGCCGGCATGGCTATCCATGCCGAGTCTGATCCATACCTCACCAGGCTCACCGACAATAATCAAGGGCTGAAGCACAGAATATAGCCTACCATCGGCCGGCAATACCTTATAGAGCAGGACGGAATCGAGTGTGGTTTCAAACTGACCATCTTTCACCACTAACGTATCCGCCTGTACTGAGGTCTTCGACATATCGAAGGGCTCAATGACGATGCGCTGTCCTTCCATTAAACTGTCAGATACTTTTCCCATCACGTGGCAAGAGCCCGTGCTCTGTTGGGGCTGGCAACCAACAATGAGCATCATAGCTGCTGCAGCCCAAAATAATAATACTTTCTTCATATACTTTGATTAAATTACTTTCTTGCTGAGGTTTCACGTATTACTAACTTCTGTGGTACAATCTCACGGTATATCTTTGAATCACCATTGATATTCTTCAACAACAGCTGACAAGCGGTCTGACCCATTTGGTGCGACTGGTCTTCAATGGCCGACATGCGGGGGGTCACATATTGAGCATGGACATCGTCAGTGAAACCGATCAGTGCCACATCCTCAGGAATACGCAAGTCCTGTTGCTTAATGGCCGTGAAGGCCGCAAAGGTAATGATATCATTGAAAGCCAGAATGGCATCCGGACGGTCCGCTTGTTTTAGAAGTCTGGTTGTAGTATCCATAGCCCATTGGTAGTCTATTTTCTCACATGCCACCAAATTGCGGTCGATAGGGATATGATTCTCACGCAAGGCTTCCAGATAACCATGTTTGCGACGTCTCACCATATCAAGATGATTAGGGCCGCCAATAAAGGCAATTCGACGACTACCTGTATCTATCAGATGCTGGGTGGCTCGGAACGCAGCCTCATCACCATTGGCCGTAACACTCGAAAAGCGGTCGGTCAGACAAGTGCGTCCAAAGAACACAAGGGGAATACCCATATTGGCAATTTCCTCAAAATGACTATAATCTGTAGTGTTCTGAGACAGACAGGCAATAATACCTTCTACATGCAGACCGATGAAATTATCAATGGCACGAATCTCAGCTTCGGTATCTTCATGGGTGTTGGCACTGATCACAGAATAGCCCTCCTTACGAGCCTCATCCTCAATGCCGTCTAAGACCGCAGCATAATAATGGGTTACCAGATTAGGAACCACCACACCGATTACCCGTGGGGCTTCCTTTCGAAGGCTCTGCGCAAAAGGATTAGGTCGATAATTCAATCGTTTGGCCAGTTCCTTTACCTTCTTCTGCATGTCCTGACCAATCTCCGGACTATTACGAAGAGCACGACTGACGGTAGCGATGCTGACACCCAATTCCTGAGCCAGATCTTTCAACGACGTTCGATGCTTATTTACTGCCATTTTCTCTCCTACTCACTATACGGCGACAAAATTACAAAAAATCTCTGAACCTCGCAAACGTTTACGTTGTTTTTTCACTCTAAATCGCTTAAAAACACGGAAAATGTCCGTACCTTTGCATCGCAAATTCAGAATGAGTAATGAATAGTTGATAATAAGTTAGTTAGAACAGAGCCAAGACTGTCGGGATGACACTCTTGGCTTTTTTATTTTTTATTTTACAATCAGATCATCGGTATGAATATCCCCTGAACCACTCTTCTTGCAATCATAATGAGTCAGAGTGCCGCTGAGTGTGATGTCACCTGAGCCTGCCAAATGACACTGTGCAGACTTACAACCTTCTTCAAAATCGATGGAAATATCTCCGGAGCCTTTCAATGACAGATCCGTCTCCTGCACATTGGCCTCTGTGATCCTGATGTCGCCAGAGCCGACCAATACAGCCGTCGATGTCTTCGCATTGAGATAATCGATTCTGATGTCACCAGACCCCACCAACTCCGTAGTACACACATCACAGATGATATCCTTAAAGCTGACGTCACCCGATCCACGCAGAACGATATTCATCACATCTGTATCGAGTTGGTTATTGCTGACGAAGTCGCCAGAGCCACTCACACGTACACCAATCAAATCCGGCGATGAAACATAGACGGTCACATCATCTTTATCACCCCAATTCAGATTGACGAAACCCACCTTCAAGTTCACCCTCCCCTTGTTATATACAAAGAGAGTACGGTCTTTCACTTCCGTCATCATATTCTCGACCATCTTTTCAGGGCCTTCCAACCTCACACCAAAGGTATCGGCTTGGGTATATACCACATTGGGGGAACCGCTGATTTCAATGCGTTCAAATCCACGATGCTTTCTCAATTCCACAATCTGATCGCCTGAGATAGGCCTGTCACAGGTCATCACACACGAACTCATCCCGAATGCGGCCATCATGATCAGGGCGCTATACATCAGACACTGTCTTGCTTTCATTTTCTTGTTTTTTTATTAATCATTTGCTTGTTTGACGTAACGACAAACCAAAAAGTTGCAAAACCAATTCATTTTTCAAAATGCTGCCAGTCTTTCACGGTCCGCCAAGATCCACCCCATTTAAAGCCATGTTGCAGAAAAAGGCGATACAGAAGGTCACCCTTCACAATTTTATAAGGAAAGGATTTACGGCGATCCACATATTTGACGGCCGTTGCTGGTTCCACAATGCGACGCCCGTCCTTGCCTGTCCGTACATAGGGATTATAGAGCGTGTTGATATCAACAGCCATGCCCATGGCATGCTTAGAAAGTTTAGTAGAACCCGATATCTTCCGATAGCAGAAACTGGAGGTGTTATTATCGCGCATGGCACGCTCGTCATCTGCCTCGTAGTCATCTATCAGACGGATATGCTGGATGGGGTATTTCTGACGATAGAGTTCGCGGAAGATTTCCAAGAGGTCATTTGCAATCGCCTTGTTGCAAACCATCTCACCCACGTGTTCTTTTTTATCTGCATCAACGTGCGACAGTCGCAGATAACGCAGATCTGCCCGACGAACGGTACAGCCCTCAGGCCAGGAACGGCCTTGCATTCGCTGGAAGACAGAATCGGGAATAGGCTGTACAGAAAAGACCTGCGCCGCCATTCCAATAACGGATAGACAAAAAAGGAATAAAAGGAAACGGCGCATAACTTGGCTATTCTAATGGAAGGGTAAACCAGAAGTTGGAACCCACACCTAAGGAAGACTCTACGCCAACCGAACCACCCAAATTCTTGATATGCGACTCTACGACAGAGAGACCCAAGCCGGTACCGGGGATATACTCATCAACCTTGAAAAATCGTTCGAAGATGCGTGACTGGTCTTCTTTGGAAACACCTTTACCAGTATCGGTCACATTCACGCGCACCTGATTGCCCTGAACTTCATAACCAAGATTAATCTCACCCTCTGTAGTAAATTTGATGGCATTCTGCACCAGATGGTCAAGAATCTCAACGAGTTTCTCACGGTCACTCTCTATCTTCAATTGCGGCAATGGACACTGTACGTTTATCGGTAGATTCGTCGTAGGCTGGTATGCATCGGCCACCTCCTGCAAGAGTTGGTTAAGTTCTACCTTGCCCATCAGGAGACTCTTGGCACCAGCCTCAATCTTCGACATACTGACAAGTCCGTCGATGATACGAAGCAGTTTCTGGTTATTTGTCTGTATCTCCAAAATCAACTGGTTGCGTTCTGCCTCATCCTGTACCACAGGCAACAGGTCGGCAAAACCGACAATCGCATTGAGTGGTGTGCGAATCTCGTGACCCATATTAGCCAGGAAGGCCGTTTTCAGACGGTCACTTTCTTCGGCCTTATTACGGGCAGCAATCAACGAGGTTTCCAAACCCTTACGCGCGTCAATACGTTGGGAAGTACCAACAATCTTGACAGGTTTACCATCGCCATCACGCTCAACAATTGTGGCGTAACTCTCCTCCCAATACATCTCTCCAGAGCCTTGGTTCTTGACCTGATATTCCTGATGATAGATTTCAGAACGACCCTCACAAAAATCGGCAAAGGCCTTTCTCACACGGTCCAAATCAGCGGAAGCAATGTTTGAGGATGTCTCCATGAGTTTTTCGTTCGCACCAGGCACATAGTTATCATGGCCTTCGCGATAATCATTCTCAATGACAAAATCCTCTGTTCTGAGATCATACCGCCACACCGCAATCTTCATGGCTTTCATTACAAAGTCATATTCGATATTATTCTGCTTTACCTTGTCTATCTCAATTAATTCCTGATGAAGTTTCTTCCCATCCCTCCACTGGTAGTAAATACCATAACAGAGGAGCAGAAACAAAAGCCCTCCTCCAATCCATATCAACAGCACAGAATGGGAACTGAAAACCGATGTAAAAAGCAGAATAGACTCCATAATTAATTAGAAGATGTGGCAAAATTAAGAAAATATCTGGAATAACACAAAAAAGTAGCACTTTTTTTTGCTATTTATTTGTTTTTTCGCCCAACTTACATTAACTTTGCACTCGAAAAGTCGACAAAAGTCAACTTTTATATGATGGTTTTCCACTATTACATGTCAAATGGAACAAAACAAAGATTTGAGTAAGGCTCACATGGCTGAGTACGAGCTCATCGCCAAAACGTTCATGGGACTGGAACCTGTGCTGGCGAAGGAACTGACCCAATTAGGGGCAAACAATGTACAAATAGGTCGACGGATGGTGTCATTCACCGGTGACAAAGAGATGATGTATCGGGCGAATTTCCAACTACATACTGCCATCCGTATTCTGAAACCCATCCGCCATTTCAAGGCAAAGAGTGCGGATGATGTCTATGAAGAAATCAAGAAAATCGATTGGACTCAATATCTGGAACCCGAGAAGACTTTCGCTGTCGACTCCGTGGTTTTCTCCGAGGAGTTCCGTCATTCCAAATTCGTATCCTACAAGGTCAAAGATGCTATTGTCGACTTCTTTCGTGAGAAAACCGGCAAGCGGCCCAACATCTCTGTGGCCAATCCGGACATCCGTCTGAACATGCACATCGCGGAGGACCACTGTACGCTGAGTCTTGATTCCAGCGGTGAGTCCCTGCATCGTCGCGGCTATCGTCAGGAGAGTGTCGAAGCCCCTCTGAACGAGGTGCTCGCAGCTGGTATGATCCTACTCTCAGGATGGCAGGGCGACACCGACTTCATCGACCCGATGTGTGGCTCAGGAACCCTGCCCATCGAGGCGGCACTGATTGCCAAGAACATGGCTCCCGGACTGTTCCGCAAGGAATATGCCTTCGAGAAATGGACAGACTTCGATGCCGACCTCTTCGATGAGATTTATAATGACGAGAGTCAGGAGCGCGAGTTCAAGCATCACATCTATGGCTACGACATCGATATGAAGGCTGTCAACACAGCCCGCCTGAATGTGAAGGCTGCCGGTTTGACGAGTGTTATCACCATTGAACAGCAGGATTTCAAGGATTTTGCACAGCCTCAGAATAAGAGCATCATGATTACCAATCCACCATATGGTGAGCGTATCTCTACGCCCGACCTTTTGGGGACCTATCGGATGATTGGCGAACGACTGAAACACCAGTTCAAGGGCAACGATGCATGGATTCTCTCCTATCGCGAAGAGTGCTTCGAACAGATCGGCCTGAAGCCCAGCATCAAAATCCCGCTCTATAACGGCAGCCTGGAATGTGAGTTCCGCAGATACCAGATGTTTGACGGTAAATTAAAGGACTTCCGTCACGAGGGTGGTGTCGTGAAGACTGAGGAGGAAAAGCGACAGATGGCCCAAAAGCACCGTTTCAAGAAAGAACGCGAGTTCAAACAGCGCCTTGAGGAAACGGAACAGAACGAAGAGGCTGACATCCGTAGCTTTACCTTCCATCACCATGATCTGGAGCGCAACGACCATCCTATCCGGAAAAAACGGGAAGACCGTGACGACCGTCGTGATGGTAAGAAAGGAAAAGGAGGACGTTTTGACCGTGGTGACAGAAAGTTCAACAAAGCAGAACGTAACTTCACCAAGAAAAGAAAATTTGATGATGATGAAGATTAACATCCATTTAATCAGGCTGGTCAGACTAGCCATACTTGTTATCCTAGTAACTTTAGCAGCCCCGACGACCATGACCGCTCAAAATAAGCTTTTCACCCTCGAAGACCTGAATTTCGGCGGGACAAACTATGGTAACATGCAGCCCAAGAACTTGTGGCTGACATGGTGGGGCGACCAACTTATACAGACCGATGTCGAGGAATGTTACACCATCGACGTAAAAACTGGCAAAAAGACCAAACTCTTCACCCTCGACGACATCAACAAATGGGCAGAAAGCGATGATGTGAAATACGTGCGTCATCTAATGAATGCCAAATTCCCCTACCCTGACAAAACCATCGTTCAGGTGGGCAACAGAAAGGCTGTTATCCTCGTGGATTTCAAACAGCAAAAGATTGTCTGGCAGGACAGTATCGCTGGCCAGACGGCTAATGACTGGTGTCCTGCCTCTAAAGCTACGGCTTATGTGGAGGGGCATCAGCTCTTTGTGGTCGATGCCAACGAACAGAAGCACCAGCTCTCCACCGACGGCTCGCGGGAGATTGTCTACGGACAATCCGTACACCGCAATGAGTTTGGTATCGAGAAAGGCACGTTCTGGAGTCCTGACGGCCAGCGCCTCGCCTTCTACCGCATGGATCAGAGCATGGTAACCGACTATCCGCAAGTGGACATCTTCCCCCGCAACGCCTCGTATGAGCCCGACAAATACCCTATGGCCGGTATGACGAGCCACAAGGTGACAGTGGGTGTCTATGACCTGCAGAACGACAAGATCGTCTATTTACAGACTGGCGACCCCACAGATCGCTATTTCACGAATATCAGCTGGGGGCCTGACTGCAAGACCATCTATATGTTCGAACTGAATCGCGACCAGAACGACTGCCGACTGGTTTCCTATGATGCCACGACAGGTCAGAAACTGGCAGAACTTTATCGCGAAACCAGCGACAAATACGTTGAGCCCCAGCATCCCATCCAGTTCCTGCCATGGGATGACAGCAAGTTCATCATGCAGAGTCAGAAGGACGGCTATAACCACCTTTACCTCTTCGACACCAATGGCAAAGAGCTGAAGCAAATCACGAAAGGCGAATGGGTCGTGATGGAAGTACTGGGATTCAACAAGAAACAGAAGTCCATCATTTTCAAGGCTAACAAGGAGCATCCCCTCCACCATCGGCTCTATAGTGTCAGCATGACGGGAACTATCCAACAGCTCGAAACGGTGGATGGTGTTCACAATGGCCTATTGTCACCCTCTGGCAACTTCCTCATCGACCGGTTCACAACCCCTACAAGACCACGCGTCATCGATGTGGTGGATATCACAAGGAAAACGCCCCAGCACACAAACCTCTTAGAGGCTGAAGACCCTTGGATTGGCTATCAACAGCCCATTTTCGAGTGCGGTAGCATCAAGGCCGCCGATGGTGTCACCGATCTCTATTACCGCATGGTGAAACCCGCAGATTTCAACCCGGAGAAGAAATATCCCACAGTGGTCTATGTCTATGGCGGTCCGCATGCCAACAATGTGCAGGCATCCTGGCACTGGGCTTCTCGTTCCTGGGAAACCTACATGGCACAGAAGGGGTACATCATCTTTATCCTCGACAACCGCGGTAGTCAGTATCGTGGTCGCGCCTTTGAACAGGCCACCTTCCATCAACTGGGACAGATTGAGATGCAGGATCAGATGAAGGGTGTCGACTATCTGCGCACCCTGCCTTATGTTGATATGAACCGTCTGGGTGTCCATGGCTGGAGCTTCGGAGGCTTCATGACCATCTCGCTGATGACCAACTATCCCGACGTATTCAAGGTCGGTGTGGCCGGAGGACCTGTCATCGACTGGAAATGGTACGAGGTGATGTATGGTGAACGCTATATGGGTACCCCCCAGAACAATCCCGAGGGTTATGCCAAGACGAGTCTCATCAGCAAGGCCAAAGACCTGAAAGGCAAGTTGCAGATCATCACAGGCTACAACGACAATACCGTCGTGCCCCAGCACTGTCTCTCGTTCCTCGATGCCTGCATCAAGGCTGGCACACAGCCCGACTTCTTCGCTTACCCCGGTGAGGAGCATAATATGCGTGGCCATGCATCAGTGCATCTCCACGAACGTATCACACAGTATTTCGAAGATTATTTAAAATAGAATATGAAGATATTATTATTAGGTAGCGGTGGCCGTGAGCACGCCCTCGCATGGAAAATCGCTCAGAGCAGCAAATGTGAGAAACTATACATCGCACCAGGTAATGCCGGTACAAGCAACTGTGGCGAAAACGTAGCCATAAAGGCCGACGACTTCGAGGCCATCAAGACCTTCTGTGTGGAGAAGACCATCAACATGGTCGTGGTAGGTCCTGAGGATCCGTTGGTAAAGGGTATCTACGACAACCTCAAGCAGGATGCCCGTACGAAGGACATTCCCGTCATCGGTCCTTCCAAGGCCGGTGCTGTCCTCGAAGGCTCAAAAGATTTTGCCAAAGCCTTTATGCAGCACCATCACATCCCCACGGCACGCTACCAGACCTTCGACGGCGAACATCTGGAGGAGGGTCTGAAATTCCTCGAAACCCTAGAAGCGCCTTACGTACTTAAGGCCGACGGACTCTGCGCCGGCAAGGGTGTCCTCATACTCCCTACCCTAGACGAAGCCAAGAAGGAACTGAAAGAGATGTTGGGCGGTATGTTCGGCAATGCCTCTTCACGGGTGGTCATCGAGGAGTTCATGAGCGGCATCGAGTGCAGCGTCTTCGTCCTCACCGATGGTCAGCACTATCAGATCCTACCTGAGGCCAAGGACTACAAACGCATCGGCGAACACGACACGGGGCTGAATACTGGTGGTATGGGATCTGTCACCCCAGTTCCCTTTGCCACAAAGGAATGGATGCAGAAGGTCGAAGACCGCATCATCCGTCCAACAGTAGAAGGACTGGCCGCCGACGGTATCGACTACAAGGGTTTCATCTTCTTCGGACTCATCAACCGCACCAACACGCCCAGCGGAGAGCCCGAACCCTACGTCATCGAATACAACTGTCGTATGGGCGACCCAGAAACAGAGAGTGTCATGCTCCGTTTGAAGAGTGACATCGTCGACCTGTTTGAGGGCGTCGCCAAAGGCGATCTCGACCAGCGCAGCATTGAATTCGATCCCCGTGCAGCCGTCTGTGTGATGCTTGTCAGTGGCGGTTATCCTCAGGCTTACCAAAAGGGATACCCCATCACTGGTATCGACAAAATCGAGGGCAGCATCGTCTTCCACAGTGGCACCGCTCTGAAAGACGGTGAGGTGGTGACTGCCGGAGGACGTGTCATCGCGGTTAGCAGCTATGGCAAGGACAAGGCCGAAGCACTCCAGAAGTCATTCGAGGAGGCACAGAAAATCCAATTCACCAACAAGTATTTCCGTCGCGACATCGGAGCCGACTTATAAAGCACGACATTGAAAGGCAGTCAGTTACAGAAAATCGTAGCGGGAAGCCGTCTCACCTTACCGGTGACGGCTCTCTATGGCTTGGCCATTTGGTTCATCTGCGGGGCCATCCAGTACCAATGGTGGATCCAATTAGTTTGTTTTATTCTGTCCACCTACCTGATGGTGCTGCTCAACAATTTCAATGCACTCATACGCGTTTACAGCCGTGCTATCACATCGGCGTTCATCATCCTCTCATGCGTAGCCTGCTTTATCTTCCCCTCGTTGGAGGGAGGCATCGTCACCCTGGGACTCATAGCGAGCCTGTCAACGCTCTTTGCCTCTTACCAGAACCGCGAAGCTGCGGGATTGATCTATTACACGTTCCTCTTCCTCGGTCTGGCCAGTTTGGCAAAGGTTCACCTGCTGGTAATCATCCCCATCTACTGGATCCTGATGATTTTTATCAGCAGCCTCAGCTTGCGCACCATCATCGCTTCGGTATTGGGACTGCTCACCCCCTATTGGATTGGCATCGCGGTCATTCTGTTCCATTACAAAGGCGACTTCACCCCGTTTACCAACCATTTTCTGCCCCTCACAGAGATCAGCATCTTCACCGCCTACGACAGCATCACGTTCTCCTGCTATCTCACTTATGCCTTTTTGGTCGTCCTGACCATCACCGGCATCATCCATTTCCTACGGACGAGCTACAACGACAAGATCCGTACCCGGCAACTCTACTATAGCATCATGTTCTTCAACATCGTGGTTCTGGTGCTGTTGCCACTCTTCCCGCAGCACTACGACCTCCTGATCCGTCCGGCCATCATCCTGACAAGTCCCCTGATAGGTCATTTCATCGCACTGACCCATACCAAAGTCACCAATATAGCTTTCTACGTCATCATGATCACAGCCTTTTTGCTGACAGTCTTCAACCTATGGACTTCATCATTCACTTCCTGACCCAGTACGGTTATTGGGGGATGTTTCTGGCAGCCTTCCTGGCTGGCAGTTTCTTCCCTTTTTCCAGCGAGGCGGTCATCATCGCACTGATGGCCACCGGCCTCGACCCGTGGGTACTGATGATCTACGGCACGGCTGGCAATGTGCTGGGCAGCGTCCTTAACTACTACATCGGACGATTGGGTAAGATGGAGTGGATAGAAAAGTACCTCCACGTGAAAAAGAAAGACCTCGACCGTGCGCACCGGTTTCTGGCAGGACGGGGTGCTTGGATGGGCTTTTTCGCCTTCCTGCCGGTCTTGGGCAGCGCCATCACCATCGCTCTGGGGCTGATGCGCTCCAACATCATCATCACCTTCATCGCCATCACCTTGGGAAAGATATTTCGTTATATTATCTTAATTTACGGTGCAGGTTTGTTTATGTAGCATTTTTTTATTACCTTTGCATCCAAATCAGATTTTTAACGTTAAAAATTATATTTTTAGATGAAACAATTCAGACTGGTGGACAATGTCCTCGGATGGCTCGCGTTTATGATTGCCGCCTTTGTCTATTGCTCTACCATTGAACCCACTGCATCATTCTGGGACTGCCCGGAGTTTATCACCACTGGCTATCGCCTCGAAGTCGGACACCCGCCTGGGGCACCGTTCTTCATGCTCACAGCCAACCTATTTTCGCAATTCACCAGCGATCCTACACAGGTCGCAAAGATGGTCAACATCATGAGTGCCCTCCTGTCGGCCACGTGTATTCTGTTCCTCTTCTGGAGTATCACCCATCTGGTGCGAAAGCTCCTTGTCGACAAGTTTGAGGACATCACCATGGCGAAGCTGATTGCCATCGAGGCCTCCGGACTCGTGGGCGCACTCATCTATACCTTCAGCGACACGTTCTGGTTCTCAGCTGTCGAGGGTGAGGTCTATGCCTACTCCTCCGCATTCACGGCCGTGGTATTCTGGCTCATCTTGAAATGGGAAGACCATGCCGACGAGCCTCACAGCGACCGTTGGCTGGTATTGATCATGTATATGACCGGCCTCTCCATCGGCGTTCACCTGTTGAACCTGCTCTGTCTGCCCGCCATCGGACTGGTATATTACTACCGTAAGTTCCCCAATGCCAACCTCAAAGGCTCATTGGTGGCCCTAGGCATCTCTGTGGTCATCCTGGCTGCCGTGCTCTATGGCGTCGTTCCAGGCATCATCACCGTGGGCGGATGGTTCGAGCTGTTCTTCGTCAACACGCTGGGTATGCCCTTCAACACGGGTGAGATCATCTATATCTTCCTCCTGATAGCCTGTGTCATCTGGGCCGTCTACGAGACTCAGACACAGAAACACAGCCTGACCGTTCAGAATATCGCCTTCCTGATTGCCGTCGGTATGCTCGGCATCCCGTTCTACGGCTATGGATGGTCGGCCTTCATCATCGGAATAATCGTACTGGCAGGGCTCTGGTTCGTGCTGAAATACTCGAAGGACAAGTTGCCACTCGTCACGGCCCGTGCCAAAAACACGGCACTGCTCTGTATGCTCATGCTCATGATCGGCTATTCCACCTATGCCCTCATCGTGATCCGTTCGTCGGCCAATCCGCCGATGGACCAGAACTCACCTGAGGACATCTTCACCCTAGGCGACTACTTAGGCCGCGATCAGTACGGCCAGCGCCCCTTGTTCTACGGTCAGGCCTACACCTCACAGGTAGCCCTTGAGGTAGAGGGTAATATCTGCAAGCCTGTCATGTCGAAAGGCAAACCCGTGTACCAACGTAAGGAGAAGGCTTCTGCCGATGAGAAGGACTCCTACTTCGTGGTCCGCACAAAAGATGAATACAAATACGCCCAGAACATGCTTTTCCCACGTATGTACGATGCCGGTCATGCCGGTGCCTACGAGTCGTGGATGGGTGGTGTTAGCGGCACAGAGGTTCCTTATGACCGCTGTGGTGAACCCATGATGATCAAGGTACCTAGCCAGTTCGAGAACATCCGATTCTTCCTCTCCTACCAGTGTAACTTCATGTACTGGCGTTACTTCATGTGGAACTTCGCCGGCCGTCAGAACGACATCCAAGGCAATGGCGAGCTGGAGCACGGCAACTGGATCACTGGTATTCCCTTCATCGACAATGCCCGCCTGGGCGATCAGAACCTGCTGCCCGACGATTTGAAGGAGAACAAGGGACACAACGTCTTCTATTGTCTGCCCCTCATCCTTGGTCTGTTGGGACTGTTCTGGCAAGCCTGGTACACCCGTAAGCGTAAGGTGGGCGAGAAAACCATCGACGACCCCATCGGCATCCGCCAGTTCTGGGTGGTGTTCTTCCTGTTCTTCATGACCGGTCTAGCCATCGTCATCTACCTGAACCAGACCCCGATGCAGCCCCGTGAGCGCGACTATGCCTATGCCGGCTCCTTCTATGCCTTCGCCATCTGGTGCGGCATGGGTGTGGCAGCAATCATCAACTGGCTCGAGCGTAAGTTCAAGAAAGAGTCTCTGGTCTTAGCCGCAATAGTCGGAGTGGCCGCCTTGTTTGTGCCTATTCAGATGGCCTCGCAGACCTGGGACGACCACGACCGCTCCGACCGTTACTGCTGCCGTGACTTCGGACAGAACTACCTGATGACCCTTCAGGAGAAGGGCAACCCCATTATCTTCACCAATGGCGACAACGACACCTTCCCCCTCTGGTATAATCAGGATACGGAAGGCGTGCGCACCGATGCCCGCGTCTGCAACCTCTCATACCTGCAGACCGACTGGTATATCGACCAGATGGTACGTCCGGCCTACGACTCCCCGTCGCTGCCCATCACCTGGAACCGTCTGGAATACTGCGCAGGTACCAACGAATATGTACAGGTCGACCCGTCGCTCAAATCACAGGTGCTCGAGCTCTACCGCCAGAGTCCTGAGGAGGCCAGGAAGCAGTTCGGCGACGAACCTTTCGAGCTGAAGAATATTCTCAGCCACTGGGTGCGCACCGATATCAAGGACTTCCACGTCATCCCCACCGACACCGTCTATGTCACCATCGACAAAGAGGCTGTCCGTCGCAGCGGCATGATGATGGCCAGCGATTCCATCCCCGACAAGATGGTCATTTCGCTCAAGGGAAAGAGTGCTCTTTACAAGGGCGACCTGATGATGCTCGAACTCATTGCCAACGCCAACTGGGAGCGTCCCATCTACGTAGCCACCACTGTGGGACAGGAGAACTACATGAACCTTGGTGAGAACTTCGTACAGGAAGGCCTTGCCAACCGCATCACGCCGTTCCATACCCACGACACCGACAGCCGCGGTAACCTCGTCCCCGTTGCAGGCGTTGCCAACTTCGATACAGAAAAGGTCTACGACAATGTGATGAACAAATATAAGTACGGCAATGTCAGTCAGGAGGGCATCTACCTCGACGAGACCGTTACTCGTATGTGCTACACCCACCGTCGTCTGCTCTCTACGCTGGCCTTGAACCTCATCAACGAGGACAAAATCGATAAGGCGAAGGCCGTGCTCGACAAGTGTGAGAAGGAACTGCCTGCCTACAATGTGCCCCACGACTATGCCAGTGGCTCCATCGACATGGCCCGTGCTTATAACCTCACCGGACAGAAGCAGAAGGCCCAGCAGCTGGTCGATCAGCTCTGGAAACGGTCGCAGCAATACCTGCAGTGGTACTGCTCGCTCGACGACTACCGCTTCGACGGATCGCAGCGCGACATCCAGATCAATATCATCGTGATGAACCAGCTGTTGGATCTGCAGACCGACATCGACGAGAAGAAGGGCGCAGAGAAAGAACAGCAGTTGGACGCTTTAGTAAAGCTCTATTACGCTAAGGGCGGAAAATTCGAGCAGTAATATGTTTATCGAACAGCCCGCCATCTACCTCCGTTGGCTCTACCCTAGAGCCTTTTGGAGGATGGACCGTCACGAGAAGGCCGTCTATCTGACCTTCGACGACGGTCCCATCCCGGAGGCGACACCTTTCATCCTCGACACCCTGAAGGCATTCGAGGTGAAGGCCACCTTCTTCATGGTGGGCGACAATGTGCGTAAGTATCCGGAAATCTACAAACGGATAGTGGCTGAGGGCCATCAGGTCGGCAACCACACACACAATCACATCGGTGGACTGCGACATACCATCAAGGAATACAGCTATAACGTCGAGAAGGCCAATGCCTATATACACAGCCACTACGTGCGACCTCCTCACGGTTGGATGCGCCTGAGCCAGTATGCCTGGCTGAGCCGGAAATACAAGATCGTGATGTGGGACCTCGTCACCCGCGACTATTCCACATGGCTCACTGCCGAGGATGTCGTCAATAATATTAAGAAGTACGCGCGCAATGGTTCAATCATCACGTTCCACGACTCGCTGAAATCAATCGACAAACTTCGCACCGCCCTCCCCGAGTCTCTCCAATGGCTCAAGGACCAAGGCTATGACTTCCGCATCTTCCCCTAACCCCAAACACTGATCAGTAATTCCAACAATATGAAAAATTTACTAGCAACCTGCTTATTAGCAACAACATTCGTTATGACAACAAATGCTCAGCCCCAACTCCGCGCCGATAATATCGACGAGGTGCTCAAGGCCATGACCCTTGAAGAAAAAGCCAAACTACTCGTTGGCGGTGCTAACACATTCTTTGGCGACCAGGCAGCCGTAGGCGGCGAAGCCGACCTCGTGGCCGGTGCCGCTGGCACATCGCCCGCCATCCCACGTCTCGGCATCCCGGCCACCGTCCTCACCGACGGCCCTGCCGGTGTACGTATCGACCCCACCCGTAAGGGTACCGACAAGACCTTCTATGCCACCGCCTTCCCCATCGGCTCCTGTCTCGCCTCGACATGGAATACCGAACTTGTAAACCAGGTGGGCCAGGCCATCGGCAACGAGACCAAGGAGTACCGCTGCGACGTCATCCTCGGCCCAGGCATGAACCTCCATCGCAACCCCCTCTGCGGCCGCAACTTCGAGTATTACTCCGAAGACCCACTGCTCACTGGTAGGATTGCAGCCGCCTATATCAATGGTGTACAGAGTCAGGGCGCAGGCGTCTCTGCCAAGCATTTCGCCGTCAACTCGCAGGAGACCGAACGCACCGCGGTCGACGAGCGGCTCTCACAGCGTGCTGCCCGCGAACTCTACCTTCGCGGCTTCGAGATTGCCGTCCGCGAGAGTAACCCCTGGACCATCATGGCCTCGTATAACAAGATCAACGGCGAGTTCTCGATGGGCAACCACGACCTGCTCACCAAGATCCTGCGCGACGACTGGGGCTTCAAAGGCATCGTGATGACCGACTGGATTGGCATACGCGAAGGTCTGCCCACCACCCGCGAAGTGCAGGCCGGCAACGACCTCATGGAGCCCGGACAGCCCGCACAGACAAAGGAAATTGTCGAGGGCGTGAAGAGCGGTAAGCTCGACATCAAGGATGTCGACCGCAACGTGCGCCGTATGCTCGAATACATCGTCAAGACACCGAGTTTCCACAAATACCCTGCCACCAACAGTCCCGACTTCAAGGCCCACGCAGCCATTACCCGCCAGAGTGCCGCCGAAGGTATCGTCCTTCTCAAGAACAATGGCACCCTGCCATGGAAGGGCGGCATCAAGACCGTCGCCTTGTTTGGTGAGAACTCCTACGACTTCCTCTCTGGTGGCACCGGTTCGGGTTGCGTACATCCCCCTTATGTGGTCGACATGCTCCAGGGTCTCGAGAACGCAGGCATCAAATCGTCGCCCGTCCTCACGGATATCTACCGCAAATACATCGAGTTTGCCAAAGTGAAGTTCCAGGCCGAGCGTCATCCAGCCAAGTGGTATCAAAGAGAGTATTTCGGCCAGCAGAAATATCCGGAAATCAGTATCTCGCCCATCGCCATCAACAATGAGGTGAGCACTGCCGATGCCGCCATCATCACCATCGGTCGTCAGGCCGGTGAGGGTGTCGACCGCGACATCGACACCGAGTTCAACCTCATCCCCGAGGAGCGTACTCTCATCACCGATGTCTGCAATGCCTTCCACCAGGCCGGCAAGCCCGTCATCGTCATCATCAACTCCGGTTCCGTCATCGAGACAGCCTCGTGGAGCGGTTATCCCGATGCCATCCTCTGCGCCTGGCAGCCGGGCATGGAAGGCGGCAACTCCATCGCCGACCTGCTCACAGGTAAGGTGAATCCGTCGGGCAAGCTCACCATGACGTGGCCCATCGCTGCCACCGATCATGCCTCTTCGAAGAACTTCCCCGGCCAGATCGACTACTACAGCTTCAAGGATATGGTCGCCAACAAGCGTCCCATCGCCGGACATACCTATACCAACCACGAGGAGGACATCTACGTGGGTTACCGCTATTTCGACACCTTCCAGAAGAACGTGGCCTATCCCTTCGGCTTCGGTCTGAGCTACACCACGTTCGAATACTCCAAGCCCAAGTGTTATCAATACATACATAAAAATGATGGCGTGGTTATCAAAATTACCGTCAAGAACACCGGTTCCGTGGCTGGTAAGGAAGTAGTACAAGTCTACGTTCAGGCGCCGAAAGGCCGCTTAGAGAAACCCGCTCAGGAACTGAAGGCCTTCGCCAAGACCCGAGAGCTGCAGCCCGGCGAAAGTCAGGTCCTCACGATGACCATCCCCGTGCGCGTCCTTGCTTCCTTCGATGAGGCCAATTCGCAGTGGCTCACCGAGGCCGGCACCTATACCTTCCGCATCGGTGCCTCCAGCCGCGATATCAAGGCTACAGTCTCGCTCAAGCTCAATGAATATACCGAGAAGACCTCCAACGCCTTGGCGCCCCAACAGAAGCTGAGACTTCTCACCCAATAACGTAACATATTTTTCAAACAACCGTTAGTCACTTCAGTGCTTGGGTATGACGGCTGCTATGGCTCAGGTACCTGTCCCAACGGCTAACGCATCTGTCTATTTCTTCCCCCCATTATCCTCCCGCTTTCCCCTGCGGGAGATAATGGGGGGAATGTTTATTTGTAAACGCCGGGGAATCACCGTACATTTGCACCAGAATCCCGATGAGGATGACCGGTCTTTCTCATGTTGCCCATGCCAAAGTTCAGGTTAAGCTCCGATTGATCTCCAATCAATCTCCAATCGAACTCCAATCGAACTCCAATCGAACTCCAATCGAGTTCCAATCGAGTTCCAACTGAGCACTAAAAAGACCTAGGTCGCCACGGGTTGGATTTATGTTAAACCATTAAATTATTAAAGTTATGGTTAAAAACAATTCAACAAATGGTGCTTCTAGTCACCGAGTAAAGAACCCCAAGACAAATGCACAGACGGTGCAGCGCGTCTTTATGAAAGTGGTTGTTATGGCCTACGTTATGCTGAAGGATATCTGCAACCACTCGTTTGAAGGCTTCACGAATGGCCTTGAGTGTATGAGCAAGTTCAAGAAGTTGAATCTCAAGTACCTTCGCGAACGTGCGTCAACGCTTCAGGCTTTAGGTCAAAGCCTCAGCCAGTTCTTCCAGTTCATTCCTCTCCAGAGTGAGAAGTGGACGCCTTTCGCCGCCATCATCTCACAGGGTCACCTGCCTGAGATTGAGGTTACTATCGATGCTACTCAGGGTCATGTGGCATATGTCAACTCTCCCGGCCCCACCTATGCCGATCTTATCAATGCATGGGGTTTACAACGTGGTGACCAGTTGACATTCGTAACCGTTCAGAAGCGTCAGGGCAAGTACGAGGTGAACTACGCCCGCATCGTACTCAACCCTCGTAATGCCGACGGTTCCGGTGCGCCCATGACAACTGAGATCGTGAACAACGAGGGCGGGTTTCCCTGCTCCAACTGGAAGAACCGCCTGAACTTCTCGACTTTCGAGTTCGACACCAATCACTTCAACTTCGTACTTGGCCGTGGCGGCGATGTTATTGCTGCCGGTATCATCGTCAGCCGCAAGGACAAGAGTGGCGGCTGGTTCCGCAGCAACTGTCAGCTGGTGCTCAATGAGGCTGGCTTGGGCAGCGAC
>CACWSX010000007.1 GCA_902763615.1 uncultured Prevotellaceae bacterium
AATATATATAAAATATATATAGAGGTTTCTATAAAATATCTGCACAAATCAAAATACGAAATGTTTCACTGTTTCACATGTTTCAGTCATGCTGGCATGCCTTTCCTGAAAGTGTTTACTCTCTCTTAAATGTGTGTATAAAATAAGCGCCATTGGAATAAAATCCAGTGGCGCTTATCTCTATGTAGAAAATCGATTATCAGAAATTAAGTGGCTCTTATTATAGAGGCCCGCAGCGCGCGTGGGCTGTTTCACTGCAAATATACTACTTTTTCCCGAGATGGCCAAATTTATGCAGCTTCTGAGGCGTACAACTCGATAAAAGTCGACAAAACTCGATATAACTCGATGAGAGGCTCCGTCGATGTCGTAACTTTGCATCGTCAAACGGATCCAAAGACAAAACTAACAATTAATTATTAACTTAATCCATTAAACAATTATGTTGGAACTTTACATTTCTCAAACAGGAAGAACCGTCCCCTTTGTGTCGTTATTGTTTTTCGGTCATGTATTTCCAATAGCGGCGGGGCATGTCCTGAAGTTGTTTGCGGGGATTCATGCGCTCACGGATGCAGATGGCCTTGAAATAGGTGCGCCACAGGTTCTGGAGAAGTTGGTCATCGCTGCTGAGAACCTCGTCGTTGAGTTTGCCGTTAGCCAGGCTGAAGGGTACGGAAGCCTCATCCTCGAAGGTGATGCGGATGACCGTCTGCCCATCATAATTGAAACCGTAATGACGCTTGGCATCGTAGATGAGCCAAGGCTGGTCGTTGAAGCGGTCGCTGAAATGGTCGGTGATGAGTGGCAGCACATCGTGATCGGGACTGACGACGGCCAGGTAGGTACCGTCTTTGGCCTTCTGAAAACGGATGAACTGCTTCATGCGCAGCTGTTCGTGGAGCACGCGACGGGCGATATTGGTAACCTGGAGCACATCGGGGTCGGCGAAATGCTTAGAGATATCTCCCCGACGGAATACCTTACAGATGTATTGGAACAATGGTGTGGAGAGCTCGGGGAGTTCCGACAGCCAACTGACGGAGATGAGTTTCATGGCCTCACGCGGCAGGTGTTTTTCCAACCCTGTCCACACACGTTGGGCCTTCTCTTCATCGGAGGTCACATGATAGGTGTGTTCGCAGAACAAGGGCAGCGCATCGCCCGCCTTCAGCAACTGCTCGGGCTGCTCGTGCAGGGCAAAGGCGTCGAACACGGCAGTCAGAAGCCCGTCCATCGTTCCGTCAAACGTATAGACTGTCATTCGCCGAAATCGATTTCCTGTTGCTGTTCCTCGGCAGCGCGCTTCTGTTGGGCCTTGGAGATGAGCAGAGGACGAAGGCGCTCAGGACGCAGTTCGTTGATGCCGATGATGGGTGTGGAATAGGTGGAGGCCAGTTCGTGACAGGTGATGAAGTATTTCGCCTTCTTCATGACCACGCCCATCTTCTTCAGGTCGTAGGAGGTGAGACGGCTGAAACGTCGCGAATTGACGATGAGCCAAGCCGACTTCGTGCCAAGACCGGGCACTCGCAACAACTGCTCATAGTCGGCGGTATTGATATCCACCGGGAAAGCCTCCGGATGGCGCAGAGCCCAAGCCAGTTTGGGATCGACCTCGAGGTCGAGGTTGGCATGCTGGTCGTCGACAATTTCATCGACCGTGAAATGATAGAATCGCAGGAGCCAGTCGGCCTGATAGAGCCGGTTCTCGCGCACCAGGGGCGGCTGCTTGAGCACAGGCAGGCGCGGATCATAGGTATTGACGCTGATATAGCCAGAGTAATACACGCGTCGCATCGTGGGCTGCCCATAGAGCATCGACGACATCGAGAGGATGTCCTTATCCGTCTCTTTCGTGGCGCCTACAATCATCTGCGTGGACTGTCCGGCAGGCACGAAACGGGGTGCATGACGGTATTTCCTGCGGTCTTCCTTGTTCTCCAGCACACCCTGCTGGATGAGTTTCATGGGCTGGAACACGCTCTTGTGGTCTTTCTCAGGCGCGAGCAATTTGAGCGACTCCTCCTTGGGGATCTCGATATTCACACTCATACGGTCGGCATAGCGTCCGGCCTCGTTGAGCAGTTCCTGCGAACAGCCAGGGATGCTCTTCAGGTGGATATAGCCATTGAAGCGGTGCACGGTGCGCAGATCGCGGGCGATGGCCGTCAGACGCTCCATCGTATAGTCGGGATTGCGCACGACGCCACTGCTAAGAAACAAGCCCTCGATATAGTTACGACGGTAGAACTCCATCGTGATCTCCTCGAGTTCGCTGACCGATAGCGTGGCACGCTTGATGTCGTTCGAACGGCGATTGATGCAGTAGGCGCAGTCGTACATGCAATAATTGGTGAGCATGACCTTGAGCAGCGAGATGCACCGGCCGTCGTCGGCAAAAGAATGGCAGATGCCCACCCCACCGACGGTAGAGCCGACCATGCCCTTCTGACCTTTACGCACAGTGCCACTCGACGAGCACGACACATCGTACTTCGCCGATTCTGCGAGAATACGCAGCTTCTCCATGGTCTTTTCGGTCAGCATGCGACAAAGATTTAAGAATGATTTACTTTCGCTTCTTCAAGGCGAGGCGCACTTCGCGCTTCTTGCGGAGATAGTCGAGGCGCTCCTGGGCATGACGGCGGGAAATGCGAAGCTGATGGCCATAGACAAGGCAGGCCGCGCCCAGATAGGCCGCCATCTGAATCCAGAGGAATCGCACCTCGGAAGACACATCGGCCAAGGTGCCACCCATCGTGTTCATCCGCACATAGGCCCGAACGCCAAAGGTGCTCGGGAAGAGCCACGAAATGCCCTGCCAATAGCCCGGAATGGCCGACTGCGGCCAAGAGATGCCTGTCAGGAACAGCAACGGCAGCGAGACGAAGACCACCAGCAGCATGACATTCTCACGATAACGCACCAGACAAGAGACTGTCAGCCCGAAGAATATGCAAGCAAACACATAAGGTATCATCATCAGCAACAAGTCCTGCCAGTGCGCCAGCTGTATGAAATGGAAGATGCGTGGCACGACTATCGTGAGGAAAGCACCCATCACGGCATAGATCATGACATAGCAGGCCGTCTTTCCACTGATTATACGTCCGATGCCGCCATAACACTTGTTGATCGGCACGAGGTCGCCATATCGGTTGCTTTCGCGGGCCGTACCTGCCGCCAGACCGATGCCCAGTACAAGCGTCTGTTGCAGGATGAGCATCAGCACGGCTGGCAGAATAGAGGTGCCATAGCCCCCCTGCGGGTTGAAGACAGGCACATCCTCGAAAGCCAACGGCTGCGTGGTAATCAGGTCTTCGCGAGCCGTATAGTTGCCAGAGAGTTTGACCTGTATCTCTGCACCCATCTTCTGCGTCACCGCCACGGCCGTCTGATAGATGGCCTTATAGGTAAGCATCAGCGCCATGTCGCAATAAACGCCCAGCACACCTTGTTCCATACGGTTCAGGCGCAGGGCAAAATCCTCGGGGATGAAATAGATGCCCTTGGCCACCTGACGGCTGACGAGCGACTGCGCATCGTCGAGGTCGGCGGCATAGCTCAGCACATGCACATCGGGCGAAGCATCCAACATACGGATGAGCTGGCGCGACTCCTGGGAGTGCGACTGGTCGACGACCACCACCGGCACCTCATGGATCACCTCGTTGTTGTAGATCCATGAATAGAGCAAGGGATAGACCAGTGGCACGATGACACAGAAGATCAGCACGCCCTCGTCGCGGAACACTTGCTTGATCTCCTGCCGCCAGACGTAGGCGGCATCCTCCAGCCAACTATATATATTATGGAATATAGACATAGGTGAGCAATGCGTTTTTGATCTTATGCATAACGAACCAAGGCAACAGTGTGAAGCCCACAAGCGCTACCAGATGGAACCACGCATCGATAAGCGGATAGCCGTTGAACACCGTGATCTGATAGAGCATGTAATAATGGCGCAGGGGGAAGAGCCACGTGAGCGCCTGAATCGGTGTGTCCATGCCCATCACAGGAAAGGCCGAGCCTGCCAGCGAGAAACTGAGCACTGCCCACAGCGAGCAGACACTCATCGACATGCGCAAGGAAGGCATAAGGCCAAAGGCGAAGATGCCGAAGCCTATGGAGCCAAACACCTGTAGCAGCGCCAGCAGCAGAATCATCGGCCAGCCACCGGCATGAGGGAAATGGAGCACATAATAGATATAGAACTCATAGAAGAAAATAAGTACGAGAAACACCATTATCTGTGGCAGATACTTGCCGAGGATGGCCACCACGATATTGTTGTCGGCCTTCGCCAGCAACTCCTTGCCACGATCGAACTTCAGTTCCATGCCCAAGGAATAGGCGGAAATCAAGAACATGAAGAGCATCATCACACCCGGCACGAAGACGGTGGTGAGATAAGCATTGTAATTCGTCCAGGGATTGCCAATCTGATGGAGATCGATACGGATAGGCTGCAAGAACGTCTGTATCTGTTCGGGGGTATAGCCCTTGGCCCGCATCGTGGCCTGTCCTACGGCCGCCGAGCCGAGGGTGGAGATGGTCTTCAGATCCTTCATCAGCAGCGCACCCGACATGATCGAGGCGAGGTTGTAATAATACGATATCTTCGGACGGCGGGCAGAGAGCAACTGTTCTGTCGTGCCCTTGGGGATGTAGAGGAAAGCGTAGATCTCGTTCTCCTGAATGGCATGGCGAGCCTCAGCGACACTCGCATAACGAGCCACCACCTGAGAGCTCTGGAAGCCGTCGAGACGACGGATGATGCTGCGGGAGGTGGATGTGTTATCGAGGTCGACGACACCGACAGGCATATCCTCAGGCAGTCCCTCGTCCATCAGCGAAGTGAAGAACAGCAGCGACAGGAGAGGAAAGACCAGCATGCAGAAGCCGTAAATGCGATTCTTCAGAAGAATCTTGCATTCACGTTGCGCAATCAGCCATATTTGACTCAGATACCTCATTTGATAATCAGCGACATGCCTGGACGCAGACCATCGAGCTTCTCTACGGGACGGGCTTTCACCTCGAAGGTCTTCAGGTCATACTGCCCATTGGCCTTCGTGGCCTTCCAGACGGCATACGAGCCTTGATCCTTCAGGTAATAGACCTTCATCTTGATGTCCTTATTGAATGCAGGTACGAAAGCTGTGAATTCAGTGCCGACCTTCATATTGTTCAACTGGTCTTCGCGGACATTAAACGTACCCCACATATCATCCATGACGGCAATCGACATGATGGGAGAGCCTGTGCCCACCAGTTCGCCTACCTTCGGATAGACATCGGCTACCTCGCCCTCCTTCTGTGCAATCTGCACCGTCTCGTGGATATAGGAGTTGACTTCCTGCACAGCACCCCTGGCACGACCCACCTGTGCGGCAGCGGCCAGTTTGTCCTCCATACGGGCACCATTGACGGCCATGTCGTACTGGCTCTGGGCGGCTTTCATCTGCGCCTCCATCGCCCGGTAGTTGGCATAGACCTCATCACGTTTCTGGGCAGAGACGACACCGGCATCGAAAAGGCGCTGGATGCGGTTGTACGACTTCTCGGCAATCTCGAAGCCCGCCTTTGCCTGTTGTAACACGGAGAAGGCCCCTTGGATCTGTTCCTTACGGGCACCGTTCTGCGCCTTCAGTTCGATGGCGGCAGCGGCATTCTCAGCGCTGCGAGCCTGTTCCATCTTGGCACGCACCTCAGGCGCATCGAGGATAGCGACGGTATCGCCGGCCTTCACATAGTCGCCCTCTTTGACACGGAGCTCGACGATTCGGCCAGGCACCTTGCTCGACACACGATATTCGGACACTTCCACCTGACCTTGTATGACATTGGGCTCACGGTCAAGGGCAAAGAAACCGATCAGAGCCACGATAATAATCACTGCGACAAATCCTGCAATGGCAAGCAGAATATTGTTATGTTGACTTTTTGCTGACATATCTATAAACTATAAACTGTAAACTATTCTAACTATTCCAACACACCAAGCGACTTCTGAAGATCGACCTGTGAGAGCTTTACGTCGACCTCAGCATCGATTTTCTGCGACTGTGCCTGGAGCCAGGCTGTCTGAGCCTCCATCACGGTAGTGAGCGTGATAACGCCCTCCTTGTAACCGAGATTGGCGGTACGCAGATTTTCGTCGGCACGGGCGATATTTGCCTGAGCCATGGTGAGTTTCTTATTGGCCTCATTCACACGGAACGTATTCTGGTTCACCTGCAGTTCGATCAGTTCGCGAGCCTCGGCAAGTTCCAGGTTGGCAATGGTCGTAGCGCCCTTGGAGGCACGGACCTTATACATCACGTCACCCCAATTCCAAATAGGTACACGCACGAGCACGCCCACATTCCAGAAGCCACCGAACTTACGCTGGAAACCGTTGAGCACATTCGGATTGGTGACGGCATAGCCGCCCGTCAGAGCGACCATCGGCAGATTACCGGCCTTCAGCACATTCGTCAACTGACGGGAGAGCTGGACGCCATTCTCGAGCATTTTCAACTCCGGACGGTTGCCGACAGCCGTCTCCACATCCAGTTTCGGCGACAGTTCCACGACAGCAATGGTCTCCTTATCCTCGTCGGCCAGGGTAATATCCTCGGTGATAGGCAGGCCGATGTTCTGGCAAAGCAACATCTTCGAGAGCACCAGACCGTCATTCACCTTTTGCAATGTCATCTCTGCCTCGTTGAGCTTCACGTCGACAGAAAGGCCGTCGCTCCTGGTGGCCACACCCTCGTCGATCATCATGTGTACATCGGCATTCAACTTCTTCAGGAGGTCGAGGTAGCCCTCAGCCAACTTCTGTTTGTGCTTCAGCGAGACCACCTGCCAGTAGGCTTTGTCAGTAGAGTAGATAGTGGACTGTCTGCGTGCATCGGCAGAATGCTGCTGCATTTCCTCATTAATGTCTGCCATCTTGTTCAGCGCAATCAGACTTCCACCCAAATAGACGGGCTGTACCACCATCACCGTTCCTGCAAAGAGGTTGCGCGTGTCGGTATCGAGCGCATCGACCAGATTCTCACCCAAGCCATTCAGCTTAGCCGCCATGTTCTGCAAGCCTTGTCCGGTCATCTGGTGAAGTGCATCGAAATTCACGCCCAGTGCACCCAGCACTGCTGCGATATGCTGCATGGGCTCCGAACCGGCAATGGTACTAAGACCTGTCTGAAGGTCGCCAGCCGTTTTGGTTCCAAGGTTGCTCAATGTCGACTTCTGGTCGTCGCTGAGCAGTTCCACCGGCCGGCTAGTGAACTGATAGGTTCCCAAAGCACTCACATGAGGCAGGTATTTTGTCCGTGCTGACTTTCTGACGTTCATCGCCACCTCCTGCTTCACCTTCGATATGCCGACCTGCTTGTTGTTGCGCAACGCCATGGCCCGACAACTGTCGAGTGTCAGCAATCGCTGGGCGTTGACAGGCATTACGGTTCCCGCAAGCAATAATAATCCAACAAATCTATTCATCTATAAAATAAACTAAAAACTATTCAAAATTGAACGTTCTTGATCCGATCATATTGCCATCTGCAAAGATTGAGACGCGGTATTGACCGCCTTCGAGCATTTGCGAGACATTCCAGAAGGTAGCAACGCTTACCTCCTCGCCCGTATACTCGATGGTTTTCTTCATGGAATACTCAAGGTTGCGGTTCTCATAGGCAAAAGATCCCCCGCCGCTAAGCGTGTTGCCACCAGGATTCTGGATGCGCACATAGATAGTGCGATTACCATTCGAAGCCGTTACATTCTTCGTGATGGTGAAGTTTACCTGCATCTTCTTGGTGTCCTTCAGTTTCTTAGTCGGTTTGTCACGTTTATTCAGAAGTGACAAACTGATATTCGTGGCATCAAGCTGAGCAGCAATCGCCACCTTTTCTGAAAGTGAAGCCTTTTCGCTACTCAGGCCTGCAATCTGGGAATTACGCTCCTCGAGAACCGCATTCACACGGTTATTCTCCTGTTTCAGGCTCTCATTCAAGCGGTTCAGCGAATCCACCTGGATGATATAGCTGCGGAGCACTTCACGCACCGTGGCGAGCTCTTTCTTCAGGCGGGTAATCTCGCGTGCATCATCAGCCTTTACCTTCTTCAATTCTTCAAGAAGTTTCTGAGTCTTCATCTGTTCCTGCGTCAGCTGCTCCACGATCGAATCGTTATTGATTTGCGTCTTCATCTCACTATACTGCAAGGCGAAACGCTCATACTCGTTTTCCATCTCCTGCTTGTCGAGCTCAGCCAGTTCCTGCATGTCGCGATTCACCTGTTTCTGCTCTTCCAGGCTCTTAAAAAGATAAGCCAAGCCTCCAATCAAGGCCAGAATCACAACGACCAGCGGAATCAATACTTTCTTTTTCATGTTAAGAAATTACCAACGAACACTTTGTCCCGATGCCGATTGCCGCCACCAAGACAAAGGAAAAGGGTATTACGGAAATAATCTTATTTAAATTCGAAGAGACTTGTGAATCCGGTAATCGTAAACACGTCCTTCAGTTCAGCGCTCATCCCCATGATACTAACTTTGCTTCCCTTCGGCTTAGCAGCTTTCAAAACACCAAGGAAGAGGCGCAGACCACTCGAAGAGATAAATTCAAGCTTCGAGCAATCGAAAACAATGTTCTTACCTTCACAATCATAAAGAGGTTGCAACTCCTTTTCTGTCACCGCAGCGGCTGCAGTATCCAGACGTCCTTCCAATACGGCAACTAAGTTGCCGTCCTGCTGTTGAATTGTAGTTTTCATCATTTTTTTATAAGCTTTTCTTCAATTTTTCTGCAAAGTTAGGAAAAATACGTCATGTTTACCTATACTTCAAAAACAATTATTGTTTTTTAACTTACATTTAAGAACTACTTTCGATTTATTTCGTATCTTTGCAACCAATTTAAACAAAGATGACAGACATCATACTTTCCAGTTTCCTTAGCTTATTCGCTTTGTTTGGCAAGGAGGAAAAGGTCGATGAAACTCGGGCAAGGCATTTGCTCGAGGATTATCTGCGTCATCATTTCGGAATCCGGAAAATCAACACCTATCTAGGCCTTTATTCCGACATGCGGGGTGTCTACGAGATGCGTGACGATCTGGACACAGAGTCCATCGTAGCTTCTATTTGCGACAATCTGCATGGTAAGATCCGCGCTACGGAAGAAGCGATGCTGCTGTTGCGTATCATGGAGTTCTGTGGTATCAAGGACACCAAGATCCATCCTATCTTCCGCACCATGGCCGAAAAGTTCAATGTGCCAGAGCAGTTGTTCAACGACTTCATCGACTTTGTCAGCAACAAACCCTCTGAACATGTATTGCTGCTTCAGCCCGAAGGTTTCGACGGACAGCTTAAGACCCTGTTTCTCCCCACAACAGGCACGTTGATCTTCACCTACATTGGCGACGATAAGGTATTGCTCAACGATGTTCCCGTTCTCTCTGGTGCCTATCAGGTATGGCTTCAGAGCAGCGTACTGAAGGGTAAGAACGGCTATCCCGTCTATTACTCCACCATTCTTGCCGAATATAACAAGAAGAACGGCAAGAGCGAGGACAATAGTCAGCAGGTGGCATTCTGCGGCAGGGACATCAATTTCCGTTTCCCCAACAGCGACAATGGTATGCACAACCTGAACTTCACCCTGCACAGCGGCGAGTTGCTGGCCATTATGGGCGGTTCAGGCACAGGTAAGACCACCCTGCTCTCTATCCTCAACGGCAGTCTGATTCCTCAGGAAGGACACATCACCATCAACGGCCACGATATCTCTGAGCAGAAGGCCAAGGATCTGATTGGTTTCGTGCCTCAGGACGACTTGTTGATAGAGGAACTGACCGTGTATCAGAACCTCTACTATACAGCAAAGTTGTGCTTCGCCAGTCTATCTGAGGAGGAGATCGATCGTCGTGTCATGAAGATTCTCAAGGATCTCGGCCTTGATGCCACCAAGGATCTCAAGGTGGGTTCGGCCATCAACAAATACATCTCCGGAGGTCAGCGCAAAAGACTAAACATCGCCCTGGAGCTGATCCGCGAACCAGCCGTACTGTTCCTCGACGAGCCCACGTCAGGCCTGTCATCGGCAGATACGGAGAAGGTCATCAACCTATTGAAGGAGCAGACCTACAAGGGCAAACTGGTAGTGGTGAATATCCATCAGCCATCCAGCGATGTCTACAAGCTCTTCGACCGTTTGTGGCTGTTGGACAAAGGCGGCTATCCTGTCTACGACGGCAATCCCATCGATGCCATCACTTATTTCAAGAGCGCAGCCAACTATGCCGATGCAGAGACGAGCGCCTGTCCAACGTGTGGCAATGTAAATCCGGAGATCGTACTCAACATCATCGACGAAAAGGCCATCAACAATACAGGTGAGACATCTGATAACCGTAAGATGACGCCTCAGGAGTGGCATGAACTCTATCTGAAGCATCAGCCGGCGTTTGCACAGCCAGATGTCAATGATGTGCCGGCCTCCGACCTGAAGAAACCAGGCAAACTCAGTCAGTTTGCGATCTTCCTGCGTCGTAACTTCAAGACGAAGATTACCAACATCCAATATCTCTGTATCGCACTTCTCGAGGCACCCATCCTCGCCGTGATCTGTGCCCTGCTCACCCGTTACGCACCACCCGAGGGTTATACCGTCATGGACAACAAGAACCTGGTGAGCTATTTCTTCATGGCAGTCATTGTTGCTACCTTTATTGGCATGAGCGGCAGTGCGGAGGAAATCATCAAGGACCGTGCCCTACTGAAGCGCGAAAAGTTCCTGCAGCTATCCTATGGCAGTTATATTTGGTCGAAGATTATCTTCATGGCAGGTGTGTCGCTGATACAGACCTTCTTGTTCATCCTGATAGGCAACTCCATCATGGGAGTGGGACTATTTGGCGTCTGGTGGCTCATTCTCTTTGCCACCGCCTTCCTTGCCAACCTCACAGGTCTGCTTCTGTCACAATGTCTCAGTTCAATCGTATCCATATATATCAGCATCCCTATCCTGCTGATTCCACAGATCCTGCTCTGCGGACTGGTCGTTAGCTTCTCAGACCTGACACCTAAAAGCACCACGGGCAATGTGCCGCTGATTGGCGACCTGATTCCCTCTCGCTGGAGCTACGAGGCTCTGGCTGTGACGTCGTTCACAGACAATACGTATGAGAAGCCTTTCTTCGCCCTCGACAAGGCACGTCAGGAGAACCAATTCTACAACCTTGGCTTCCTCTACGAACTGCAATCGCAACTCCAAACAATGAACGACGAGAAGGAACGCGGCAAGGAGGTCAATCCGATGCACCTCAACGTCATCAACACCAATCTGCCTGTGCTCACTGAGTTCTGTGGCATGGAGCCTTATGTTGGCGACAGTTCCTACCAGTCGTTATACAACTATATGAAGGAGGCAGAGAAAATACTGGCCAAACGAGGCAACGACTATACGATGAAGAAAGATGGCATGATTGCCGCCATCATTAAGGAGCAAGGCAAGGATGCCTTCTTGGACGTGAAGAGAAACAACTTCAATATCAAGTTGGAGGAGTTCGTGACAGGTGCAGACCAACTACGGATGGTAGACATCGTCGACGACTATCTGGTCCCCCGCAGCGGTATCATTTATCTGACGCCACACAACAAATTAGGACGTGCTCCGTTTTATAGTAGTGAGAAGATACTTGGCAGTTGGCATGTCAAGACCCTATGGTTCAATCTAGGTGTCATACTCCTGATGAGTGTGATTGCCATTATCTTGCTGCTGACAGACTGTCCTGGGAAATATATGAGAAAAGAACAATGATCATTATACAATTTTATTAATAACAAACAAAACAAAAAAAACAAAATGAAGAAAATTACATTTTTCGCTGTAGTAATTGCAGCAATGGCTTTCACCGCTTGTGGAGGGAACAAGAGTGCACAACCCGCAGAAGAGACCGATTCTATCAAGGTTTTTGAGCAGGAGCAAGTTGAGGCAAAGATCAAGATGGAGCTCGACAGCCTCGCTGCTGAAGTAGGCAGACTGAAGAACCTCCCCATCGTTCAGTCTGGCGAGAATGGTGTTCAGCTGACCGCTGAGGAAAAGAAGGTTAAGCCCGACTATCTGTTGACTCCCTCTGTTTCTGAGGATGCCACCACCCTGGCTGAGAAGTATCGTATCCTGAGCGCTCTGAGTGTTGACAAGAGCATCGCAAAACTGTATGAGATGCCCACAGAGGACTATGAGGCTGCCATCACCAAGCTGGCTGCTGACATCAACGATCCTTCGTTCAAGGTTCTTGACGACACATCTACCATATATGAGACTGGTCAGAAACTTTACGATGCTATGAACGAGAACGGCCGTATCAACTACTTCTGGCAGATCGTGGCTTCTTCTCTCGTTGAGGAGATTTACGTCATTTCTCAGAACACAGACAAGTTCATCACCGCTTTCGACGATGATTCTGCTGCCAACGTTACCTTCCGTATCGTTCTGCTGTCTGACGCCGTATCTCGTCTGGCCAACTACGATCCCGAGTTCGAGCCTGTTGCCAACGCTGTTGAGGCACTGTCTCCACTGAATGCAATTTCTGTAGACCAGCTGAAGGCTCAATTGGAAGAGGCTAAGGAGAAAATATCCGAGGCTCGTGCTGAACTGCTGAAGTAATTCAGATTATTCAAGACATAAAAAATCCCTCACTCGGTGAGGGATTTTTTTATATTATTGCAGATTCTTGCGAAGTGTTAGGACGTTCTGCCCATCCACATATTTATATTCTACAATATCCATGAAATGCTTCACAAGAAAGATGCCAAGGCCACCGATCTGGCGCTCCTCCGCTGAAAGGGTAGTATCTGCATCCTCCACTTCCGTAGGATTGAAAGGGGTGCCGTCGTCGCTGATTACAAACTCCACATAACCTTCACGCACTCCAGCCTCGATGCGCACTTCACCCTTGACACCAGAGGGATAGGCATAGTTCATCACATTGACCACAGCCTCCTCAATGGCAAGATTCATCTTCATGGTCGTACCCATATCGAAACCTGCGACCTCGCAAATATCTTCAACGAAGGCGGCCAAGCGGGGCACCTCCTGCACATCATTAGGCAATGTGAGATTCTTTGTATCCATCTTCTTTACAAGCAATCATCATCTGATTCCGCTGCAAAGATACAAAAAAGAATAGAACCGCCCAAGAATTTTTGCATTTTGTTTGGAAGTTCTATTCTTTTTTCATATATTTGCAAAATCAAAGATGACTACAGCCTATGCGAAAGGACAACTTTCTTTATCGAATTTACGACCTCTACGCCGATGGTTTCAGGCACATGTGCCTGGGCAAGACACTATGGGCCATCATCCTTATCAAACTGTTCATCATCTTTGTGATCCTGAAAATCTTTTTCTTCCCCAATTTCCTGAAACAGCATGCCGAAGGCAATGAATCGTCATTCGTAGCCAGCGAACTCGTCGAGCGTGCCTCTCCCTAAAATCAGATGATCACTATTACTCAGATTACTCAAATTAAAACAAATAATTTATGCTACAACATCTCTTTCTAAACATTGATGCCGGCACCATTGATTGGTCACGAGCGCAATTTGCCCTCACGGCAATCTACCACTGGCTTTTCGTGCCTCTGACCCTCGGACTGGCAGTCATCATGGGTTTTGCCGAAACCAAGTACTATCGCACTAAAGATGAATTCTGGAAGACCACAGCAAAGTTCTGGCAGAAGCTCTTTGGTATCAATTTCGCAATGGGGGTCGCTACGGGTATCATTCTCGAATTCGAGTTTGGCACTAACTGGAGTAACTATTCCTGGTTCGTGGGCGATATCTTTGGTGCTCCACTGGCCGTCGAGGGCATCGTCGCCTTTTTCATGGAGTCGACCTTCGTTGCCGTCATGTTTTTCGGCTGGAAGAAAGTTTCACCAGGTTTCCACCTCGCTTCTACTTGGCTTACAGGCTTAGGTGCCACTATATCTGCCTGGTGGATTCTCGTAGCTAATGCATGGATGCAGTATCCCGTAGGTTGCGAGTTCAACCCCGATACCATGCGCAACGAGATGGTATCCTTTGCTGAGGTGGCCCTTTCGCCCTTTGCCATTGATAAGTTCTGTCACACTGTCATTTCCTCGTGGATCATCGGCGCCATCTTCTGCGTAGCTGTCTGTTGTTGGTATCTCATGAAAAACCGCGATACGAAACTCGCCACAGAGAGCATGAAGATTGGGGTGTGGGTAGGCCTCGTTGCTGCCCTGCTCGCTGGCGCCACAGGTCATAAGTCAGCCCAAAGCGTAGGCAAGGTACAGCCCATGAAACTTGCTGCCATGGAGGCACTTTACAATGGCGGAACAGACGTTGGCCTCACAGCCATCGCATGGGTGAATCCCTTCTGCCAGCCTGACTACGCCAACGAGGAGTCTGCCCCGCTGAAGCTGGAGATGCCCTACGCCCTCTCGTTCATGGCCACCAACGACATTCATGGCTACGTGCCTGGCATCAACGACATCCTCAATGGCTACACCAAGCCCGACGGCACTAAGGAACCTTCCGTCGATGAGAAGATCGCACGCGGCAAAAAAGCCATCGAAGCCCTGGCTGCCTATCGACAGGCGAAATACAATTCCAGCGACGACGGTTCGACTGCCGCTTACCAACTGGGGATATTGAAGGAAAATATGAAGTACTTCGGCTATGGCTATATCAAGGACAAGAACGATATCGTGCCCTATATTCCTATCAACTTCTGGGCCTTCCGAATAATGGTGGGCTTGGGCTGCGTGTTCATTCTCTATTTCCTCGTATTGCTGCTGCTCATCTACGACATACCATTCCTGTCGGTCTTCACTCGTCGTTTGCTGGCCTCCATCGGGCTATTGCCTGAGACCTTGGCCGATGCGCCAAAACGACTCACAGGTCTGCCTTCATGGCATTACTGGATTGCCATCGCCCTCGTACCTTTGGCTTACATCGCCTCTGAGTGCGGCTGGCTCGTGGCCGAGTTCGGACGACAGCCGTGGACCATTCAAGATATGCTGCCTACATGGGCTGCCGTCTCTGACCTCAATGCTGGCAGTGTCGCCCTCACGTTCATCCTCTTCCTCATCCTTTTTACCACAATGCTCGCCGTTGAGATCAACATCCTGTTAAAACAGATTGCAAAAGGACCCGATATCTCAGAATAACATGTTATTATGTCTAAAAAATAAGATCTTATGTCATACGAATTTTTACAGCATTACTGGTGTTTCGTAGTATCACTATTAGGTGCGATATTAGTTTTTCTGTTGTTTGTGCAGGGTGCCAACTCCGTGGCCAGCAGTCTGGGTTGGACAGAAGAGGGTAAACGGCTTGTCTACAACTCCACAGGCCGTAAGTGGGAATTCACCTTTACCACACTCGTTACCTTCGGAGGCGCCTTCTTTGCCTCCTTCCCCCTCTTCTATTCTACTAGCTTTGGCGGCGCCTACTGGTTGTGGATGCTCATCCTCTTCACCTTCGTACTCCAGGCCGTCAGCTATGAGTTTCAGAACAAGATTGGAAATTTCCTCGGTCCCAAGACTTTTCAATTCTTCCTGACGTTGAACGGCATTGTAGGTCCGTTGCTTCTAGGAGGGGCTGTCGCCACCTTCTTCGAGGGTTCAAACTTCATCATCGAGAAAAATAATCTTGTCGACATACAAGCTCTCACACCCATCATCTCCCGTTGGGCCAATGCCTCTCATGGCCTCGATGCCCTACTCAATCCCTGGGTACTCGTCTTCGGCTTCGCCGTTGTCTTCCTAGCACGTGTACTAGGCATTCTCTACGTTATGAACAATATCAACGACGAGGATATCCGCTCTCGCGGCAGTGTTCGCTTGATTGGCGCTGCCGTGCCCTTCGTGATCCTCTTCGTAGCCTATCTCGTTCACCTGCTACTGAAAGAGGGTTTTGCCTACGATCCAGCTACAGGCATCATCTTTATGGAGCCTTTCAAGTATCTGAACAACTTCATCTCAATGTGGTATCTCCTTATTATATTATTAATAGGTGTAGTGCTCGTACTCTTCGGCATCGGCAAGACCATCGTTTCGAAGGATTACATAGGTGGTATATGGCCGGCGGGTATCGGCACTGTGCTCACCGTACTCGCCCTGCTACTCTGCTCCGCATGGAACAATACGGCCTACTATCCCTCAACTGCTGACCTCCAGTCTTCGTTGACGCTCCAAAACTCCTGCTCCAGCGAGTTCACCCTCACTACAATGTTCTATGTCTCGCTACTTGTACCCTTCGTACTAGCCTACATCGTCTATGCTTGGCACGCCATCGATGCCAAGAAACTGGATAAGGACGATATCAAGAACGATCACGCCTATTAAAGTCACATAATCAGAAACCGCCGAATGGGAAGGGCGCACCTCCGCCGGGGAAGGGTGCCCTTCCGCCACTGCCAAACGAAGATGATCCTCCACTACCAAATGGGTTAGGACCTCCACCGCCAAAGGGGAAACCATTACCAAACTGCATCTGGATCTCTTTGAGTTCTTGGATGCGAGGTTCCCAATCGCTATCAAAACGGTCGATGTTCTTATCGAGGAAAGCCAAACGGTCGGCAAACCATTGCTTCAGAATGGTGATCTCCTCCTCATAGCTGCTCACACGATAGGCAGTAAACATGGCAAGAGGATCGAAATTGAAGTTTCGCCCTGCAAACATTCCAAAACCACCGCCAAAGCCGCCACCGCCAAAGCCGCCGAAGCCACCACCAAAGCCACCCATCGGGGGCTGAGTCCCGTTCATCGGCTGATGACTATTCATATGCTGTTGTCCGCCCATCGGAGACTGCGCTCTGTTTGACTGTTGCTGATTCTTGTCTACCAGCAGTTCCGGATAGGTCTGGAAATGATGGTCTTTAGCTTTCTGCAATAGTTTAGCCTGTTTATCTATGATAGCATAGAGATTTTTGGTACTGAGCACATTCTTACGGAGTTCCTGATAGCGCACCTTGACGGCTTTTCTAAAGGCTGGATCTTGTAACAGGCGCTGCCAGAAAGCAGGCGTGGGCTGGGTGTTACAACCTTCAAAACACCAATCCTCAAATTGATTGGAACTACAGAAACTGTTGTTACCATATGCGAGGTTATAGTCCCACACAGGACCGGCATGAATTTTTCCGCCCGTACCGTCTTCATGCATCTTCTCTTTGTAAAAATAGGCACTTCGCTTATAACCATCAGCATTCAGACTCAGTTCGGTATGGATGAAATAGTCCACGAATGAGGGTACATCGATATAGCGTGCATAACCTTTCTGAGGATCGGCAAAGTCAGCCCCTTGAATGACGGCCTCCATCGTGTCAACATAATTTTGGATATACGCCATCTGCTCTGGCTGGAGATTCTTTTTCTTAGGATAGATACACGACCATGTGATCTGGCTAGTCATAATACCCGGTCCCACGCCAGGCACTTTCGATGCAAAGGTAGCATCATCGTCATTGTAAGTATCAATACGGAGGATATAACCACCAGTAACGTCGCGACCTTTCACGTCCGACTTTTTCAGCTTGCTGACATCCACCCGTTCTTCTCCACGCTTTATGGCTTCGCAGAGGATGTAGATGCCACGATAGTCGCCATTGAAGACCACTTCCACCATCTGGGTACGCGGTCCCCAGTGTCCCATCTCGCGCCACAGTTGGAAAGCCAGCGGGTCGCGCACCATCGACACATCATTATAAGGCGCCAACAGCACCCAGTCGCTATGGGCAGGCATACCCAATAGCGATACATCCTGCTCCTTACCATTTTCGTCACGAGTCTCAAAAGTGTACTTCTTCTGATTAAAACTGAGCGAGCTATTTCCACGCAGTTTGATGCCGATGGCACCATTGTAGCCTTCCATCTCCATGTGGGCCGTCACTTTTTTCTGGGCATTCAGTTCTGTTTCAGCCTGGATCGTGATAAGAGGCAGACCTGACGTCTGAGCATTCGCCTGACAACCCGTCATCATAAGCATAGCCGCCATCAGGCAGCAAGATTTCCATAAAATCATAACTATACGTTTCATATCAGTTTCTTGGGGCGCAAAGATACAAATAAGCGAGCAAATAAACAAATCTTTTTAAGTTTTTTGAATATCGTGCCATCCAATATTTGTTTTTTTTATTACCTTTGCAGCCAAATTAAACAGATACAAAATGTATTTTACTGGCATTATCATCGCCATCATGACCTTTCTAACGATTGGCATCTGGCATCCAATTGTTATCAAGACGGAATATTACTGGGGCACAAGGCCTTGGGTGGTCTATCTGTTAATAGGCATCGCTTGCTGCATTGCTGCACTATTTATCGAGAACATCTACCTCTCGTCATTCCTCGGCGTATTCGGCGCTTCAGCTCTCTGGGGAATCGGCGAACTGTTCGCACAGAAGAGACGGGTAGAGAAAGGCTGGTTCCCAAAGAATCCCAAACGAACGTACACGAATTAACCATCAAAAGCTTACAAGGTTGAACAGACTATTATATCATTTGATAGCCTTTCTAGTGGTGGCAGTGTGGGGCGTAACATTCGTTTTCACCAAACTGCTACTTATCGCCGGACTGACGGCAGCACAAATCTTTGTGCTGCGTTTCGTCATAGCCTATCTGTTGCTTTTGGCCTACACGCTTACCTTCAAGCATTTCCGCCTGTTCACCTCGTCGTGGCAGGACGAGTTACTAATGGTGGCATTGGGCGTGACGGGCGGCTCGCTCTATTTCCTCACCGAGAACAGCGCGATGATCTACACCACGACCACGAACACCTCACTCATTGTCTGCCTTTGTCCGCTATTTGCAGCACTGCTCATCGCCCTATTCTTTCGTTCCCAGCGCCTGCATGGCATTCAGATTGTGGGCACGGTGATGGCAGCCATTGGCGTCATTATAGTAGTGCTCAACGGCCGCTTCGTGCTCCACCTTTCACCCTTGGGCGACACCCTTGCTTTCGGAGCCTGTCTCTGCTGGGCATTCTATTCGTTGCTCATGATTCCTGCCAGTATGCACTACGACACGGTGTTCATCACCCGTAAAGTGTTCTTCTACGGTCTGTTGTCGATGATTCCCTATTTTGTAATCTTCCCCGACCTACCTTCGCTCAGCGTGGTGCTGAGACCAGACGTTTTGGCCAACTTGCTATTCTTGGGCTGTGTCGCCTCCATGCTCTGTTTCCTGGCGTGGAACTGGGTCATCAAGAAACTGGGCGCCACCATCGTCACCAACTATGTCTATTTCAACCCCGTCACCACAGTGATCTTCGCTTGGCTCATTCTCTCAGAACGCATTACGGTTTATTTCCTCATCGGCACCTTGCTCATCCTCGTAGGCATGTACCTCTGCAACAAAGTCAGTCCTTCAAAGAGTAAGTGATGGTTGTCACCACGCGTAGCTTCTTGATATACGGTGTGTTCTGATCACGGTCGTCAATCTCGAACTGCCCTTGACCAGCAGTCTGGATCTCACCAAGGTGCGCGTTGCTAGCCTCAGCAAATTGTTCAGCCGTCTTCTGAGCATTCTTAATCGCCTCAGCCATCATCTCAGGCTTCATTTGCTGGAACGAGGCATATTCATAATCCGCATTGCTGGTTTCGATGGCCACCCCCTGTTTCAGCAACTCCGCCTGTCGAAAGATAGCCTTTTTCACTTCCTCCACTTTCTTAGTAGCCACAGTGATGGTTGTTGAAACGATATAACGGAAATTCTTGTTATTGTCGCCCCACTCACGAGCCTCAAGGTCGCTGATGGATGGCGGATTAACCGTAATTTCCTTTTCTTCGAGTCCGTTCTGTTTCAGAAACTGCTTGATCTTGGTTGTCTGCAGGTTGATACTTTCATAGAGCATGGGCAAGTCATTGCCCGTCACTTTCGTACTGATGCTCCATGTCACCTTGTCGGCAGGCACCTCGCGCTCTGCCAGTCCCTTCACCGTCACCTTGCGGTCCTTGTTGGCAAAGTCATTGATACCAGCCTTCACGAACCACCCTAAACAAATAATACCTACTGCAATGAGCGCAGCTGCAATCAAACGATTTTCTTTCATATCCAATTAGTTTTATCTCATTAAACATTAAATTACTATTTACGGATGAGGGCAATGTACTCATCATAGGAGATATAGCGGCCACCCATGCTACGGAGGTGAGGCGTTTCGAACTGACAGTCAATCATGAGTCCTCCACGACTCCCGAACAGACGGGCCAGAAAGATGAGGGCCAACTTCGAAGCACTAGGCACTAATGAGAACATGCTCTCGCCGAAGAAACACCTACCGAAGTTGACGCCATAGAGACCACCCACCAAGCGAATACCATCTGCCTGTTTTTCCCAGACTTCAACACTGGACGCAAAACCCTGATGATGGAGTTCAGTATAGGCCTTTATAATGTCAGGGCCAAGCCAGGCGCCATCCTCAGTATTGCGGTTCTGGGCCGTAGCACATCCGCGTATAACACCATCGAAATCTTTGTTGATGGTGAGTCCGTACTGGTTTTTGTTGATCAGTTGACGCATGGAATGACTGATGTGAATTTCTTGGGGGAAGATCACAAACCGTTGCAATGGGCAGTACCAAAGGGGGGCCTCGCGATTGCGAAACGAGAACCATGGGAAGAAGCCGTAGGAATAGGCCAGCAGCAGACGGTCGACGGAAAGATCGCCCCCCACAGCCACCAAACCATCATCCTCACCATAGTGGGGATCAGGGAACCAGAGTTTATCGTCTAATCGTACAATCATATCTTTAAAGCTCTCATCGCGTTAAGGACAGCAAGGACAGTAACACCCACATCGGCAAAGACAGCGAGCCACAGGGTGGCGAGACCAAAGGAGGCGAGGATGAGTACCGCCACTTTGACACCAATGGCAAACCACACATTCTGACGGGCGATGGCAAGGGTGCGTCTGGCAATACGGATGGCAAGGGCAATCTTCGATGGTTTGTCATCCATAAGTACGACATCAGCGGCCTCAATGGCAGCATCAGAGCCAAGACCGCCCATCGCAATGCCCACATCGGCACGTGCCAGCACAGGGGCATCGTTGATGCCATCGCCCACAAAAGCGAAATTCGTCAGTTTTTCAACCTGAGCCACTTTGTCGGCAGGGAGGAGCTCGGCGTGGTATTCTGAGAGCCCTAAGGCCTGGGCCACATGGTTTGCCACCTCCTTGCGGTCGCCAGTAAGCATGACGGTCTTCTTCACCCCTAACGTCTGAAGAGCGGCAATGGCCTCAGCACTGTCGGACTTGATCTGGTCGTTGATGACAATATGGCCGGCGTACTGACCGTCGATGGCAACATGGATAATGGTACCTACGTGATGACAATCATGCCATTTTGCCCCCACAGCATCCATCATCTTCGTATTACCGACATTGACCATCGAACATTGGCCATTGAACATTTTTACCCTCGCACGGATGCCATGACCAGCTATCTCCTCAACATCACTCACCAGACAACCATCCGTAGCCTCATCAGGGAAGGCATCGCGCAGAGCCGCTCCAATAGGATGCGTGGAGAAGTGCTCAACATGAGCTGCGAGATGGAGCAACTGATGTTCATCACAAGTGTCCGGATGAACAGCCTCAACAGCGAACTGGCCATGTGTCAGCGTACCCGTCTTATCGAAGACAACAGTATCCACCTTCGCCAACACATCCATAAAATTGGCACCCTTGATGAGAATACCTTTGCGCGAGGCGCCGCCTATGCCCCCAAAGAACGTAAGGGGTACGCTGATGACGAGGGCACAGGGACAAGAAACCACTAAGAACATCAGGGCGCGATATAACCACGTGGCGAAACTGCCACCAAAAAGTGTGGGGATGATAGCCAAGGCGAGGGCCAGAAAAACCACTATAGGCGTATAGATGCGGGCAAAACGGGTGATGAAGGTCTCGCTCTGCGACTTGCGCTCGCCAGCATTCTCCACCAGACTGATAATCTTCGAGACTGTGCTTTCGCCAAAGGCTTTTGTGGTACGCACGCGAAGGACACCAGAAAGGTTGACGCAACCCGAGATGACCTCATCGTCTACGTTCACATCGCGAGGCAACGATTCACCTGTCAAGGCTACGGTATTCAAGGCCGACGACCCCTCAATGACTACGCCATCCAAAGGCACCTTCTCGCCTGGTCTGATCACAATAACAGAACCCACAGCCACCTCGTCGGGAGTGACATCCTCAACTCCTCCTCTCCTTCCCTCCTTCTCTCCTTCCAGATGTGCTACATCAGGTCGGATATCCATCAAATGCGCAATACTCTCGCGGCTCTTACCCTCAGCATAGCCTTCGAAGAGTTCACCTATCTGGAAGAAGAGCATGACGAAGACGGCCTCGGGAAACTCCGTCTCTGCCCCAGGCAGAAATCCGATGCACAAAGCACCGATGGTAGCAATCGACATGAGGAAATGCTCATTAAAGGCATCACCCTCCCTAATGCCCTCCCAGGCCTCACCTAATGTCTCATGCCCTATTATTAAATAAGGTATAAGATAAACCAGCAGCAACTGCCAAGTCGAGAGGCTGAGATTCTTCTCCACCAATACAGCACCTATCAACAACACAACTGTGATGCCGATAAGCCATAGCTGTTTTTTCAAACTATGTTCCTCGTGATGATGTTCGTGCTCGTGAGAGCAACTTTCGCAATGATGTTCATGAGAATGTGCCATATCTTTGTTTCTTATTTCTTTTCGGCTGCAAAGGTACGGCACATTCCATGCAACTTGGTTGCAAACTTCTATTTATTCCTACTTGACGGCAGATTCCGTCCTTATTGTCTTCTTACCGTTCTGTATGATGATGCCTCGATCGTTATCATTGGCAACATTCCCGTTCAGACGATAGGCCGGCTGGGATTCGGCAGCCCGGATATTCACACTTCGAACGGCAGAAGGAGCCTCATCGGACTTATAGGCTTCGCGCTGCAACACCTGCGTCATGCAATGCGCAGCGCCATAACCAGCAATAAGGCTTTCCAATGGAATCCACTCCACATTGACGCCTGCATCACGGAACCGCTGTTGCAGCGCGTCAGATTGTCCACCAACGGCCATGATGTGGCGTGGGCCTATAGTGAGGAAGTTATTTGCATAATGCATCTCGTCGTCGTAGTCGATAGGAATAATCTGGAAGCCACGTCCACGTATGTACTCCACGAAGGGCTGATCGCGTTTCCAGAGCGTATATTCCTTGGTGCCCGGTTTTCTGGCCCAGATGTCGCAGGTATTGAATTCCGGGTCGGCAGGGCGCGCATTCAGACGGCTGCTCACCATCGTACAGAGATCCTTGTCTATGATGTTGAAATGTGTGTCCAAGTGCATTTGCATCTGCCAGAACTTATGATCGCGAACCACCACAATGGTGTCATGACCGAAAGCATCTGCTTCCAGCATCTGTCGAATACCCTCATCGTTAGTCCGCATGCCACAGCCAATAAGCGATATGTTGCCAGCAGGAATGTAGTCGCCGCCCTCCAATCGTCCCTCGCCTGTGATGCGCATGACGGGTTTCAATCCGAGGTGCTCATAGCAGAGATTGATGATTTCCGTCTCAGGCGCCCGCTGTTTGCTGTTCATGTTACAGATGACATGTCCACGGGGGGTCGTGATACTCTGATCGCGTGTGAAATAAAGGTTCATCAGCGGGTTCTGTATATATTGCGCCTCGTAGCCCGTGTTGTTGTCCGTTTTTGAGAGTTTCACCGTGGGTTGCAGCAATATACAGCGTATCATGTCGTTACGGCTCATCTTCCGTAGCACCTCCTGCCTATAGGCTTCCGTCTTCTCAGCATTCTCATCGGGTATGCTGCTGATATCGTAAATCAGCACCTTTTCCGCGAGTGCCCTCAAGCTGTCTAAGCCAACCTCTTTCAAGATATCAGATACCTGGTGTACGCGTATACCGTTTGCTTCCAGCATTCTGATATAGCCCCGATGCTCCTCAGCAGCCTTATCCACATCAAAGTAATCCTCAAACAGTCCTGCTGAGGGGTGAATAACGCCATTGAAAAGTTCCTGCCCGGGTGTGTGCATCAGGATGTCGCCCGCCTTCGACCACTCAGCCTGCGGATAAACCATTTCTGTCGTCTCCTGCGCCTGCACGCCCATGCAGCACAACGCCATCATAGAGACAAACCACATTCTCATTTCTTTCATTTTACACTACGTTTATATCCTTCGCAAATTTTATGCAAAGTTACACATTATTACTGAAACCACCAAATTCAGACTAACAAAATGGGGGCAGAGGCGAGGATATCGACGGCACCAGCCACTGCCTGCAACTTGGTTGCAAACATCTTAATACTGCCAATTAAATATTGACGTTCTTACTTTCTAACAATTTTGCCTTGATATATTCCTGGATATCCAAGGCTGAGATATCATAAACAGGCAGAAGTTCCTCGAAGCCTTTCTCTTTTACAAACAATTTGCCATTAGTCAACATCGAGAGCAAACTACGAGAACGTAACTTATGTTCAGAATGTTCCAAAGCTGCATTTATCATCTTATTGATATCGCCACCTTCTTTCAAAATAGAATAGATATCATAATAGTCCCTAAACTTCGATCGGCGAAGCATTGCTTCCATTTTCATCGCTCCAATACTCTCCATATCAGCTAAATACAAGTTGTTAAGATATGGAATTCTAATCATTGAAGAGATGGCCTTACGAGGAGGAGCATAAAAAGACAGATTGACATCCTCAAAATTGAACGATACAAAATTGAAACCTCCTACTTCATATTTCTTAACCTCGCCAACACTCTCAAGTTCTTTCTTGATATCAGGCCAGTTCACATCACATTTATCATTCTTTTTCTTCTGCCATATCATAAAGTCCAAGTCCTCACTTTGTCGTTTTTCTATCTGTAACGACAAAGCCGTTCCCCCAACAAGCGTAAAGGGCTTGATACATTCTAAACGGGAAATCGCATCAAAGACCTTTCCCGTATGTGGAGCTAAAGATTTTGAATGTTCCATGCTATGCAGCAATTATTCGATTGATATGACGAGTTTCCAAACTTTTCACATAGGCTTCAGGTCGCTTAGCACCAAAGTAATACCAAGCATAGAGGATATTGTACTGGCGAAACATTTCTCCTTGAGGGGCTACTCGATCCAACCAGACACGTTTCACTTTCTTATAGCCAAAAAGAGGAAAGAGCCGATTTATGTCATCAATATCAAGATATAGTAAGACATGTTCAATCAGAGCCTCATCGGAGATATCAACCATCTTCGAAACATCGTAAGACCAGAAGCAATTCTCTTCTTTCAACTTACGAAACAAATACGCTCTTACATCTTCAATCATATCTTCGCTGCAAAGATAGACAAAAAAAACGAAATCACAAAAATATCGACAGGAATTCTTATGTTTGAATCCTAATGATACCACAAACTTGGCCTTGGCATAACCCAATTGTAAATAACTTGTTTCAGATAATCCTGATACCAAGAACATAGAAATGGGGAATGGATTTGATGATGTCTGACGAGAGGTCGGAATTAATGACTTTTTCGCCGCAGAAATTGCTTGACGGCGCAAAACCAATGACAAGCTTCTCTCCAAGCGGGAAGGTAAAATTAAAGCCAAGATAATCTTTCGCCTCTTCTCCTTTCACATATTCCATGATGACTGGCTCAACCTGCTTGCCCTTGAAATCTTTCGTGTCGAAACTGTAGGCCATGTAGCCCTTGGCATTCAGCAATTCTTTAGAATATTAACAAGAATCAAGAATGAAACCAGACATCTTTTATGTGGAATAAATAGAAGAACTATAACTGCTGATTTAGAAGCACTTAACAGGTAATTCAGAAAGGCTGAACTGAAAAAACAAAAAAGCTTCGCTGAGATTTGAAAAAATTCTTCGCTGGCTTTTCAAAAATTCTTCGCTGACTTTTTAATGCGAGCGAAGATTTATGAAAATGGTTGTTAAGACAATAAGTCATGGTAGTTAAACAATATTGAAAAACTGCTTATGAAAAAACTCCAATGTCGAAGCAACAGAGCCGATTAGATTCCAATGATTCACGGAATCTGTCAAGTGAGTCCATAATGTATCTCGGAGAAAAAGAAATCAGTCCGAAAGTATTGAAAAATACTCCGGACACAAAGGAGACAGGAACATTGCACAACAGTCCTGCCCCCTTCTATGTGTGTTTCTGCTCTCAAAGCATATTTTGAGACTTGAAAGAAACGCTCACCATGGTAAGGCATTTTACGAGCTTACCCTTTTTATTTGCAGGTTTCCAGCGGGGCATGGAACTGACGACACGCAGGGCTTCATCATTAAGTTCTTTATTAATTCCCTGATGCAGACGCGCACCACTGACGGATCCGTCTTCATTGATAACAACCCAGACTGTCACGCGACCCATGGCACCTTTACCCTTCATTGCATCGGGTAATTGAATGTGCTCAGCTATCCATTTTTCTTTATCACCTGGAAACACTGGTTCCTGCTCTCGAGACAGCTGGTAGGTCTGGTATATGGGATGACCAGGTTTGTAAAGCAAGAAAGATCGCCCTTGAACTTGACTTCCGTTAAAATGGTCAATTCTCAGCGTCTGGGTCTCCAATCCCTTGTATGACGCTTTGACAGTCGCACCGAGTGGCACTTTCATTTCGCACCAGCCTTCATTGTTGGTCAACGCTTTCTGGTCTGTCCCTTCAATTGTCACCTCTGCACCCTTGAGTTGTCTGCCTGTTGCAGCATCCTCCACACGGAAGAACATCCAGGCTTTAGTTTTCTCCTTATATTCCTCGGGCCATTGGGCGGCTTTGTCACGTTGGAATCCTGATACATAATTCGTATAGAGTTCAATGCGACGAGGCTGTTCACCCTGAATGAATTTCAATTCCTTAATACTGCTCATTGGCACGTAAGGAACATTATCCTTACTGATTTCCTTGCCGTCAAGCATGAAAACACAATCTTCAACCGGGGTGTATACGTTCCAGTTGCCGTCTTCTTCAACGATACCTCTTTCAGCAAGTTTTCCATTTACTATCCATGAATAGAAGGCTCCTACAGGAACTTTCACAGCAAGACAGTCCTTCCCATCCTTGACTTTGAGGATAAGGGCAGACTCTTCCTTGGTCTGGTAGTCTGTTTTTGTCTCACACGAAGCGTAAAGCGATACTGCAATCAAGGGTAGCAGATAGGCTATGCGTAGACATTGCCAGCGATTTGATTTGGGTTTTATAATCATTGTTACTCTTTTTTTGAGGACACTATTGTTGATGCCGTTGGCGAGGGTACAGGCCTTTGTTCCCATCGCCTTCCGCATCAGTAGTTGAATGTATTGGCTCACGTCTGAGCCTGACGAGAGGACGGATGCATCGGCTTCATACTCATGGATGGTTCGCAGGTCGCGACGCAGGAGCCATACCACAGGGTTGAACCATTGCAGGGCCGTAAGCGCTTCAACGAAGACGATATCCCAGCTGTGATGCTGTCGGATGTGTCCCCGTTCGTGGGCAAGTATCGAAGGGTTGCACGCCTCGTAGTCAATCCGGCTTAACACGATGGTGTGCATCCATGAGAAAGGTGCGACGGGCAGGTCGACAACTGCCAGTGTCACGCCATCCTCCAACGAATGTTGCTCACTATCCTTAATCATTCGGCACAATTGCCGATAACTTTTTGCGATATACAGCAATCGGCAGACAAGGCCGATCATGAAAATAGCAAAGATTATAGACGGTTGGAAGAGATTCTTCAGCAGGTTCGTCGTGTTTGCCTCTACAGATGGGATAATAGGATCTTCTGCGGTTGCTATTCCTAATTCTGTGATTCCCAGTTCAGGACGATCGATTTCTTGTATCGGCATTCCCGCTGATGTGCCGACCTGTGAACTTTCAACCTCTACTGTTTCATGTAGCGTGATGACACATAGAGGTAAAACAAGTGAGAGCAGGATGGACGACAACAACACGATACGGTTCAGCCGATGCATCGTCTCACGCTCCATCAGCAGCCGATAGCAGAAATAGAAAGCGGCGATTAATACGGCTACCTTTAAGTCGTAGATAAGAAACTCTGTCATTGCTTGCGTTGCTTTAATATCTCCATAATCTCGCTGACCTCATCTTCGCTCAATTGCTCATCCTTGGCAAAGAAGGATACGAGCGAGGCAAACGAGCCGCCAAAGAATGTGTTCTGCACCTCTTTCATATACGCACGCGTATATTCCTCTTTACTGATTGTGGTGCTGAAGAGCTGGGCTTTCCCGTGTTTCTCCGAACTGACAAACCCTTTATCCTTCAATATCTTAAGGAATGTCAGCAGGGTGGTCAGAGCTGGCTTCGGCTCTGGGAACTTTCCCATGATTTCAGACGAATAGCCTTTACTTTCTGGTAATGACCAGAGTATGTTCATCACTTGCGTTTCTGCTTTAGTCAGTTGCTTCTTTTCTTTCATATTCTAAACTTTTAGAGTTTCTGGCGGCAAAGATACTCTAATCTTTTAGAACTTCCAAATGTTTCTCTCTGATTCTTTAGAATATTAACAAGAATTAAGAATACATTCAGGCACCATTATTACACTTACAAAAGAAATGCAACAAAAAACATAGTCATATAAAGCCCTCGGTAAAACCCAGAAACTGGGTACCGAGGGTAAAGGTCTTTGTTTATTAATGTATTTCTGTTACTATTGTTTCTTCTTGGTAGTGATAACAATCTTCTTGGGCTGACCGTTCTGAGCTGGCACTACATTCATACTAACAACATCACCAGGAGGAATGTTGGCAATCTCGGCGTCGTCGGCCTCCTTGCCATCAATCTCCAAAATATATTTTTCTTCTGGTGTGGCGGCATCCAACTTGAACGCGACGGGAACGGTATATTTCACTCGGACTGTTTCTCCGTTCTGCTTGCCAGGATTCCAACTGGGCATGGCGTTGACGACACGCAGAGCTTCTGCATCCAACAGCGGATCAACAGACTTCACCACACGGGCGTTACTGATGCTGCCGTCCTTCTCCACTACGAAAGTTGCAATAACACGGCCCTGAACACTCTTCTTGCGAGCTTCCTCTGGATATCGTATGCTTTTGGACAAGTATTCAAACAGGGCAGCATGTCCATTAGAGAACTCTGGCATTTGATCCACAACGTCATAGATTTTTTCTGAGTTGTCTTCTCCTGACTCTTTATGCAATCCGATATAATACTCGCCAGACTTACTCGACTCTGAATATACTTTGCTGACACCTATTGTCTTCGACTCATAGCCAACATAAGATGCGGTGATCTTGTCACCCATTGACACTTCAATTTGGAATTTTCCTTCTCTGTCCGTGACGGTTCCCTTCTTAGTGCCATCAACTAAGATAACGGCTCCGACAATAGGCGAAGATTTGTCTTCGTCAGAATCATAAACGAATCCCCTGGCGATGAATGGCTTATCATCAGCAGGCTCACTCGTGGCAGGTGCCTCTGCCACGACAATTTCATTTATCGGCAGACTACCCATCGTGACAAGATTTACAATATTCTTCTTGCCGTTCCAGTGATTCTCAACCTTCTTGAGCAACTTAAAATGAAGGATTGGAATATTGTTTTCATCAAACGGCATACCGTTCAACTTCCATTCAAAGCCATTCTTGGGAAATGCATAGTCAAGATCAGTCTCTACCTTCTTCGAGCCCTTATCGTTTTCATAGACCGTACCTTGTGGCAGATGGACAATAATCGTCTTACCATTCATGTCCTTTCGGGTGAAATGATCATTAAAGTCGAGATTGGCTTTAATCTTCCTTGTTTTTCCTTTCTCGGCTACTATTTTCTTCAAGTCATCCATATCATCAATGAGCAGAATAAGACGATTATCATCAGTGAGAGATTCTGTCATATCATCTGTCATTACAGAAGGATTGAGCACCTCATCCTTTTGGATTCTTGCCGACGTTGCCAGCGAGACGGCTATAATAGGTAGCAAATAAGCAAAACGGAGCCATTGCTTGCGATTTGATTTTGGTTTCATAATCATTGTTACGCGTTTTTTGAGGGCACTGTTAGAGATACCGTTGGCCAGAGAGTACCCGCTCTGACCAGCAGCCTTACGGATTAAAAGTTGTAGATACTGAATGTCATTGAATCCGTGAGAGATCACCTGCTGGTCAGCCTCATACTCGTGGATGGTGCGCAGGTCGGCACGGAGCATCCACATTGCGGGGTTAAACCATTGCAGGGCTGTGAGCAGTTCCACCAGGAGCACATCGGCAGAGTGATGCAGCCGGAGGTGTCCCAGTTCATGTGTCAGAAGGGCATTAGTACCCTTCTCATAGTCATTGTGATTCATAAATACCGTGTTCCACCAACTGAAAGGCGTGCTGACCTTCTCGCAAACAGCCATCAGATAGCCATCGGGTAAAGGATGTACTTTGCTTTCAGCTCTCATTCTGTGCAGTCGCCATAGTGACAACAGCATCTTCGACAGCACCACCACGACACCTATTATATATATAATGGTTAGTGGCAGCAGCCAATTAAATGGACGTTCTGTTTCAGTGTTTGTCACTATTGGGACTGACTCCATAGGCATAGCCGTCTCGTCTGTCGGCAACGGGAGCGTATCTGCCACAGGGGGCATCACTTCCACCGTCTGGTGAATAGTGATTACGCAGAGTGGTAACACAAACGAGGCGAGAGCAGTAGAGAGTAGCACGATACGGTTGAGCCTATGCCAAGTCTCATTGGCAACCAGCAATCGCCAGAAGATATAGAACACGGCTACCAGCACAGCCACTTTCAGTTCATAGGTGAGAAACAGGGACATCATTGTTTCGATTCTTTGTATGCTTCAACTTGGGAAATCAACTCACGTAGTTCATCAACGGAGAGTTTCTCTTCCTTCAGGAAGGTTGACACCAGCCCCTTGTAGGAGTCCTCGATGTAATCATCCACCAGTCGGAAGATGTTTCTCTTCGCGTAATCCTGCTCCGTTATCAGGGCATGGTATTGATAGGTAGAACCATACTGCTTATGGCCAATATACCCCTCATGCTCCAATCGGCGGACGATGGTGGATAGCGTGTTGAAATGTGGACGAGGCTCCTCATAGTGTTCGAGCAGTTCCCTGACGAACATAGGGCCATGTTGCCAGAACAGTTCCATCACTTCCCTTTCTTTATTCGTTAGTTTCTTCATTTCGTTTTTGTTCCTTTTTGTTTAACATCAATGACGTTTTCAGTATCTGGCGACAAAGATAACTAAAAAAATAGAAGCACGCAACTATTTTTTGTAGTTATGTTTTTCTGTTAAACTCTTTAAATAGTTGTTCACCCACCTTAACACCGGTATTTCGGAATTAAACAAGGCCGCGTAGCAAATTTTCCTTAGGGACGCAGAAACTGATAAAAACACTAAACGCCCTCTGGCATGACACTAGAAGGCGTTTAGTATAATAAAGGGAGTTGTAATTACTTATTATAACACTCGAAAATAGTATCGACAGTCTGCTTGGGAAGCTTCTTCGTTAAGAGGCTGACTATCCAAACCACGGGGAAGCCGCCTACCATAGCGATGGCACCGCAGTTGATGGGGTTGATGGGGTTGCCAGCAAGCATGTTGATAACCGTGAGGCCTACACCCCAGATGAAACAAGCCCAGACAGAGGCTGTGGTGACACCACGCCAGTAGAGACCCAGCATGAACGGAGCCAGGAAGGCACCGGCCAGTGCGCCCCAAGAGATACCCATGAGCTGAGCAATGAACGTAGGCGGATTCAGGGCGATGAGTAGCGAGATAACGATGAAGAACATGATCAATACACGCATCACCACCACCTTACGACGCTCAATCTTCTCAGCCACGATATCGTCGATGGTACCTTCCTCCACCTCACCAGGCAACGATTTCTTGTCGCGATAGATCAGGTCGAGCGTCATCGTCGAAGAAGACGTGAGCACCAGCGAAGCCAGGGTCGACATAGAGGCTGAAAGCACCAGCAGCACCACAAGGGCAATCAGTACATCGGGCAGGGTGACGAGCATGGCAGGTACGATAGAGTCGAAGGCGATCTTGCCAGTTGCTTCGTTAATGACGGGTTCATAGAGACGGCCGAAACCACCCAGGAAATAACAACCACCAGCAACGATGAAGGCGAAGACTGTCGAGATGACGGTACCACGCTTGATGGCACTCTCGTCAGTGATGCTGTAGAACTTACCCACCATCTGGGGCAGTCCCATCGTACCCAACGACGTCAGAATGACCACACCCAACAGTCCCCACGGATCAGGCCCGAACCACGAGGCAAAGCCTCCATTCACATTAGGATCGGCATCAGAGGGAATCACAGCGAGTTTATCGATAGCAGCCGTCAGACCACCCTGTGCATTCAGCACGGCAAGGATGACCGCCACGATACCAAAAAGCATGATGATACCCTGAATGAAGTCGTTCATAGCCGTTGCCTTGTAGCCTCCGATGATGACATAGACAGCCGTAAGGATGGACATGATGATAACACAATACTCATAAGGAATATCAAACCCCATCTCAAAGAGGCGTGAGATACCACTATAGACACCTGCAGTATAAGGAATCAGGAATACGAAAGCAATGACGGAAGCCACCACACGCAGACCCTGATCGCTGAAACGGGTGCCGAAGAAATCGGGCATCGTACGGCTCTCGATATGCTGTGTCATCAACTTCGTGCGACGACCTAAGATAATCCATGCCAACAGCGAACCGATGATGGCATTGCCGATACCGATCCAGGCACTCGACATACCATAACGCCATCCGAACTGTCCAGCGTAGCCCACAAAGACCACTGCTGAGAAATAGGAAGTACCAAAGGCGAAGGCCGTGAGCCAGGGACCTACGGCGCGACCACCTAATACAAAACCATCAACACTTCTGGCCTGCTTGCGTGAATAGACACCCACGCCCACCATCACAATCAGGAAAATTATCGTCAATAAAACCTTTATAATCATATCAACTATAAACTTTAAACTATAAACTTTAAACTATCACCTAAAACGCCACTTGTACCTGGGCCTGGAGCCAGTTGTAATCCTGACTGCTGATATTCTCTCCACAGAGACAACGGGTGTACTGCAACTGCACACGGCACTTCTTATAGAACCAGTATTGCAGGCCGACGGTCAGATTGGTCTGATCCCAGCCATCAACTGATGTGTTGCGGTCGAAAGTCTCGCCAGAGGCCACGATGTCGAGGGCACCAGCCACAGGGATACTAGTGGTGACATAACCACCACGGGAACCGACCTCGCCGTCCTCACCGCCGAGCCACTCTGCACGGATGCTAGCAGGACGAGCTTCCTTGTACTGACCTGGTGAATAGGGTTGTGTCTTGTATTCCGCACCCACACTGTAGCGGTTGCGCTTATAGTTGTCGCCTACCTGAATATCAGGATTCCATGCAGCCTTACCCACAGCATTACCTGTGCCGAGATAGCCGGAACCCACGATGCGAAGCCCGTCGAACGGCTTCACTTCGAGTTTGGCGATAAAGTCTTTCTGATTGTTATTGTCCTTGCGGTTGATACCCTGTCCGCTCATCAGAGCGAGGTCATAGTGCAGGAAACCATTGAACAGGTCGCCGTAAACATTAACACCCATGTCACGGCCATAGTTCACGCCATTCAGCGGATCGGGGCCTTCGCCAGCCAGATAGAGCACGGCCTGCGAATAGACATCGATGAGTTCGAGTTGCGTTGGTGACATCGGATTCTCCATCGTGTAGGAGTGCTTGAACTGTCCGATACGGACGGTCAAGGACCTGTCATTGGAGATTCTGTAGTCGGTGTAATACTCCTGAACCACGCTGGAGAAATCGTGCATAAACATAAACGACCAGCGGTCAGTGATGCGGGCCTTGGCCCAAAGTAGTGTGCGTTTAAGGTTGTAACTGTTGGTTTTGTGATCATTGAGGTCCTGGTAACTCCAGCCTCCTTGTGCATAACCGTTAAGCGTGATACGACTTGTGAAATCTTTCATCCAGTCTGTTTCAGAACTCTTTTGTTGCCCCATAGCTGCAACACTACTGAACACTGCCAGTGCCACTGCCAGCGTTCGCCACATAAAACTTTGTTTTCTCATTTTGTCATTTGTTTGAATTAAAATGTTAAGTATTTATGCGTCTGCAAAATTACAACATTTCTTTCAAACAAACGACAAAAAGATAGAAAAACTTTAAAATAAGTAACAATTCGTCAACAATGCGCCCTGAAATCAGATATTCGGTGTATCCCAAACCTTGGTCTTGGTGCACTTCACGCCCTGTTTCTGTCTGTCAATCTTCAGTTCGAAATCACCCTCTTCGAGTGTCCACTTGCCATCGGCATTGACAAATGCGAGGTTCTTGGCAGGAAGTTTGAAGGTGACGGTCTTCTGCTCACCAGGCTGCAACTCGATCTTCGTGAAGTCACGCAAGCGCTTGTTGTCAGGCACAATCGAGGCCACAAGATCACTGCTATAGAGCAATACAGCCTCCTTACCAGCACGGTTACCCGTATTTTTCACATCGACACTCACTGTCAGGATATCGTCAGCAGTGAAGGATGCCTTGTCGACCTTCAGGTTAGAATATTCGAAGGTGGTATAGCTCAGGCCATAGCCGAAGGGCCATTGCAGACTGACTTTCGCATCGTAGTTATAGGCACCCGACATCGTACCCACCTCTTCGCTGACCTTATAATCATAGGTATTAAGAGAATTGATCTCACGCGGATAGGTGTAAGGCAGCTTTGCAGAGAAGTTGACATCGCCAGCCAGAAGATTGGCTAGCGCATCGCCACCATAGTTGCCGGGAATCAGGATATCCACCACAGCCTTGGCCAGAGGTTCAATATCAGCAATCAGACGCGGACGACCCTCGTTGAGCACAAGGATGATGGGCTTGCCAGTCTTGGCCAGTTCCTTCACGAGGTTGCGCTGGTTCTCAGAGAGCCAGAGGTCTGTGAGGTTACCGGGTGTCTCTGTGTAAGAGTTCTCACCAATGCAGGCGATGATAACATCGGCATTGGCAGCAGCAGTGACGGCCTTGTCAATTTCAGGTTTGTTCTCATCATAGTAGGCACCATTCTCATTATAGGTCACGCCCTGCTCCAGGATAATATTCTGTTTACCATACTTATTACAAAGGGCCTCATAGATGGTGTTGTATTTCTCAGAGAGGTCTTCAGCCTTCGAACCCTGCCAGGTGTAGCTCCAGCCACCATGCAGACAGCGCATCTGATTAGCGTTGGGACCAGTGAGAAGAATCTTCTTTCCCTTTGCCAGAGGCAAAATGCCCTCGTTCTTCAACAGCACTTCGCTCTCCTGTGCGGCCTGCAAAGACTTCTGTGCAAATTCATCGCTTCCGAACTTCTCGTAGCCCTTACCGCCAGTATTGGGTTTCTCAAAGAGTCCCAAACGATATTTGGCACGGAGGATGCGACGCACGGCATCGTCGATACGCGACATCTTCACCTTGCCCTCATTCACCAGTTCCTTCAACAGAATGCAGAACTCCACACTATAAGGATCCATCGACATGTCGATACCGGCATTGATAGCGATGCGGATGGCATCTTTCTTATCCTTGGCCACCTTTTCGCGAGAGAAGAGGTTGTTGATATCGGCCCAGTCTGTCACCAGGAATCCATCCCACTGCAGGTCTTCCTTCAGCCACTTGGTCAGATATTCGTAGCTGGCATGAACAGGAACGCCATTGACCGAGGCCGAGTTGACCATCATCGTCAGCGTACCTGCGAGTGCGGCCTGCTTGAAAGGCTCAAAGTATTTCTCACGGATCATCTGAGGCGAGAGATAGGCTGGCGTGCGGTCCTTACCAGTCCAAGGAGCACCATATGCAAAATAGTGCTTGGTGCTGGTACCTACGTGATACTGGTCGATATGGTTAGGATCATCGCCCTGATAACCCTTGATCTCTGCCACCACCATCTTCGAATTCAAGATGGCATCCTCGCCGAAACTCTCATAGACACGGGGCCAGCGCGGATCGCGGCTCAGGTCTACCACAGGATTATACACCCAAGGACAGTTGGAGGCACGACTCTCGTAGGCAGTAATCTCTGCACCCGAGAAAGCCAGGTCGGTATTAAACGAAGCCCCGATATTGATAGGCTGCGGGAAGAGAATTCCGCCAGCCGTGTAGGTCACACCGTGGTTATGGTCGAGGCCGTAGATATCAGGAATTCCTAGGTACTTCATCGACTTTTCCTGAATCAGACCGATCCATTTCTGCCACTGATCCACACTTGGAGCACGGGTGCCAGGCGCATTCAGAATCGAGCCCACCTTCCACTTCGAGATGAGGGTGTCGAGCATCGTTTCATTGAGTTTCCAGACGCGTTTGGTGTCGCCCTGGTAAATGTCAACAGGAAAATTACCCAACTGATCGATGATCTGCTGGTCAGTCATCTTCAGCATTTTATCTACCTCTTCTTTCGATCTGCCATATTGTTGCAGCACACTGCGTACTTTCTCACGGTCTACCTTAGCATTCTCGACCGTCATCTTGCCCATCACGTCGAGATTCAGTTCAAGCATCTGGCCGATCTTCTCATCGAGCGTCATTTTTGCAAGTGTTTTCTCTACTTTCGCCTCTAAGGCTGCATCACTGGGGATAGCCGATTTTACCTGTGCCATCACCATCGTTGCGGCACAAGCCATGACCATCGTAATCAAAACTTTTTTCATTGTCAAATTTATTGTTAGTTATCATCTAGGGCGCAAAGATACGAATAAGCGGACAAAAAACCAAATAAAAACCAACTTTTTGAAATAATATATCCTCTTTTTAAGAAATTCTGCGTATCTTTGCATCCGATGAACGAAATTGCGAATTAAAACCAAACCAAAGATGAAGAAAACTATTCTATCTGCCATCAGCCTGCTGCTGTTTGTTGCCATGAGTCTGAATGTCCAGGCTCAAGCCCTCAGAGATGTCACCACTTACACGTCGGGTGATCTGGTTGTCAAGCCCGTCGCCAAGAATGCTGTCAGAATCCAGTACATCCCAAAAGGGAAGAAGAAAAATCTGGTGAGCCAACTACCCGACTGGCTCTATGTGAAGCATGACGAGGTGAAAAACTGCGACGTGACGGTAGAGAACGATACCGTCAATCGTATTCTCCGCATCAAGGACAAGCGTGGTAAGGTGGTATTTACTGCCACTAAGCATATGCTAAAGCGGTTCAATTCATCAACGTATTCACAAAATCCTGGTTTCTATGAAGCCACGCTGACCTTTGACTCACCCAAAGACGAATACCTATACGGCCTCGGACAGTTCCAGGACGGCTATAGCAATGTGCGTGGTCTCTCTCGCAGACTGACGCAGGTGAACACGCAGATCTCCATCCCCATGCTCATTTCAAGCAAGGGCTATGGCATCTTGTGGAACAACTACGGACTGACGGATTTCAATCCCTGCGATTACAGAGGTTGGCCGCTCAACAAACAGGAAGCTACTGGCACCAGTGAAGTGGTGAATGTCACCACGACCGAAGGTGGCCGGCGTGAGGTACGACAGCGAAATATCTACACGGTGGATTTCACAGCTAATGAGACAGGAGATTACAGAATCATGCTGGATGTCGGCCAGAAGATGGCCCGCAGACATAACCTCGCCATCGACGGCAAGACCGTCATCGAGATGCAGAACATGTGGCTGCCGCCCACGGCCTCTGCCATCGTGCATTTGGAGAAAGGCAGTCATCATGTCACAGCAGAGCTCACTAGAGGCGACGAGCCCAAATTCTCATACGGATTGGTACGCGATGAGACCACCTTCCGCTCACCGTTGGCAGAGGCCGTCGACTATACCGTATTCGTGGGCACGCCTGATGAGATCATTGCCTCTTACAGAGAACTGACTGGTCAGTGTCCTCCAATGCCTGAATGGGCCCTCGGCTATATCCACTGCCGCGAACGTTTCCATTCCTCTGAGGAGATTCTCCAGACAGCGAACCGTTTCAAGAAGGAAGAGATGCCCATCAGCGTGATAGTACAGGACTGGCAGTATTGGGGCAAATACGGTTGGAACTCGATGCAGTTTGATGAGCAGTACTATCCTGATCCCAAGGCCCTTACAGACAGCCTCCACAAGATGGACATCCGACTGATGGTGAGCGTGTGGTCGAAGATCGACAAGAACTCCACCGTAGGTCGTCAGATGGTGAAGGACAACTACTATATCCCCAATACCGACTGGATCGATTTCTTCAATCCCGACGCTGCTGCAGCCTATTGGAAGAACTTCAACGAGCGACTGGTGCCCTTAGGCATCGATGCCTGGTGGCAGGATGCGACAGAGCCTGAGAACGACGACTTGGTAGGCCGTCGGGTGAACAATGGCAAATGGAGTGGCGAACTGGTGCGCAATGTCTATCCGCTGTTGGTGAACAAGACCGTCTATGAAGGACTGGTGAAGGCAGGCAAGGAGCCTATGATCCTCACCCGCTGCGGATTCCCAGGCATCCAGCGTTACGGCTCTGCGATGTGGAGCGGTGATGTGGGCAATGACTGGGAGACCTTCCGTCGTCAGATCACGGCAGGCTTAGGCATGCAGGCCGCTGGTATCCCCTGGTGGACGTATGATGCAGGCGGTTTCTTCCGTCCTGGCGACCAGTACACCAATCAGGATTATATCGAGCGGATGCTGCGCTGGATTCAGACGAGTGTCTATCTGCCCCTGATGCGAGTGCATGGCTATATGAGTAATACGGAACCTTGGAACTATGGTAAGGAGGCCCAGCAACTCTTTAAGTTGAGTCTGGAAGAGCGTGAGCATCTGCTGCCTTATATTAAGAAATGTGCTAAGCGTGTATCGTCAGAGGGCTACACCCTGATGCGTCCGCTGGTGTTCGACTTTGCTGACGACCCTCAGGCCTTGCAACAGAAATATGAATATATGTTCGGTCCTGCGCTGCTCGTCAGTCCGATCACCGAGCCTGGTGTCACAGAATGGAAGACCTATCTCCCCAAGTCAGAGGGCGGATGGGAAGAAGTTCATACGGCTGAGCATTTCGAGGGCGGACAAACCGTCACTACCAAGGTGCACAAAGAGTTTATCCCCGTCTTTGTAAGAGTCTCCCACAAGAAAGAATTGTCAGTGAAATAAAAAAACAAGCTCGCGACCATTCCCCTGGTCGCGAGCTTAATTTATTAAAGCAGTTTGAATTCGTCGACGTCAATATAGCCGCCGGCTTTCTTCGTGGCGTAGTTGAAGATAGCAAACTTCGAGCCCATGAAGAAACGACGGTAGTCGAAGATACAACGGTAGTTCTTCGTGCCTATCTGCTTCCACTCCATACCATCGAGGCTGTAGTAGAAATTGGCAACGTCGTTATGACGGGGCTGGAAGTCACCATCGATGCGCAGCCAGATCTTCGTGGCCTTGGGCGCAATCCCAGAAACAGCCACACCCTCAATCATCTTATCCTCCACGTTGGTGACGGCCTTCTCACGATCAGAGAGGCTTACCTTCTGCTCGCTCATCTCGAGATAGACAGTCTTGCCACGCTTCTTCAAGGCAAGTACGCCAGAGTCGCCATTGAAGGCAGAGAAACCTGCACAGTCGCCATCCTTCATCTTCGAGAAATCGATGCAGACCACACCAGAGCAAACAGGGCCGAACATACGCTGGGTTATGGTGTTAGGCGCCAGATAGAGATTGGGCACCACACGATTGGTCTTCAAGCGCAGGAATCCAGGACGCTCCGTGAGACTCCAGGCATTGTCGATAGGATTGTGATTCCACTGCCAGTGAAGACCCAGCTTCGTCGAACTGAAATCATCGTTGCAGACAATCTCCTTCTTAGGCTGACCACTCTTATAGGGGCGCATCACATCAGGCACCTTACCATATTCATCACCTAACATCGGCCATCCGTCAATCCAACGTACGGGTGAAAGTGTGAGCACACGCCCTACCCCACCACGGTCCTGGAACATAATGCCATACCAGTCGCCATCTTCCGTGTCAACGATAGTACCCTGTGCCAGATAAGAGAAGCCGCCGAAGTCGCTCTCAAGGATCACGTTCTTCTCCCACGTGCCATTCAGATCCTTCGTACGATAGCAGACCTCACGACGATGACGGCCTGGGGCATAGACATGCGAGATCAGCTGGGCATAGTACACACCATTATGCTTGATGACACGGGTGCCCTCCAACAAACCACGCTCATCAGCCTCACGCTGGAAGTAATGACGAAGACTACCCTCCACGACACCCTTCAGATCGCGTGTCAGCTGACACATCTCTCCTGTTCCGAAGAACACGTATGGTGTACCGTCATCATCGAAGAACAATGTCGCATCATGGAAATGGCGCAGACGGGAATGGATGGTCCAGGGGCCCTCAGCCTTAGGAGCTGTAAAGATATAGGTATCGCCCATGCGACCAGCCTCATTGGGAGCCAGCAACGCCCAGAACTTACCATCGTGGTATTTCAGCGAGGTAGCCCACTGTCCACGACCATAGACCGTTCCCTCCAGCAAGTCATACTTAGGCGAATCCGTCAGCTTGTCGAAGATATAGCCCACGGTTTCCCAGTTCTTCAGGTCCTTCGAGGCCATGACTGGCGCACCAGGCATCAGATGCATGGTAGTCGTCACCAGATAGAAGGTGTCGCCCACACGGATGACATCCGGATCGGGCACATCCGCCCACAACATGGGATTGTGGATCTTCGTGCTGTCACCGGTAGTCACGGGGACAGGTACCTGGGCAGACAGCTGCCCCAGGCTACCTGTCCCCATGACCACCGCCATCAACAATAGTCTTTTCTTGAATAACATAGTCATTTACTTTTTAAAGAGGTGAGGAATAAACTCGTGGAGACCGCGACGCCAGGTCAGAAATTCATGGGCCGTGCCTTCAGACTGCTTTCCCTCGACCTTGATGCCCATTTCCTGAAGGCCCTTTACGATATCACCACTCTTGATGAAGTCCTCAGAACCCCAATTCATATACATGTAGTGGATCTTCTTGTTGAACTCCTCGGCATTGGTGAACACACCGTTATAGGCAGTCTTCAGATCCAGTCCGAAGATAGCACCACTGAAGGTTCCCAGCCATGCGAACTTATCCATGTTGTTGAACACGATGTCGAAGGTCTGGTGTCCACCCCAAGAGAGACCTGCCATCGCACGGTTGTCACGATCGGTCTTCGTACGGAAGTTGGCATCGATATAAGGAATCAGGTCGTTGAGCAGGACGGGATAAAACGAAGCACCGTAGTCGGCCATACTCTGACCGCGACCCATACCAGCCTTGATATCACCACTCTCCATCACCACAATCATAGGCACAGCCTCACCACTGGCAATGGCATTGTCCATGATATGCTGCATCTTTCCCTGCAACGTCCAGCTGGTTTCGCCCTCGCCCATACCATGCTGCAGATAGAGCACAGGATAACGCTTCTTGAAGCCTTGCTTCTGATCGTACTCAGCAGGCGTATAGACCATGGCGTGACGCCACTTGCTCTGTTCCTTACTATAGTAATAGATGCTGCGAACACAACCTGCGGGCACACCCTGCTGCGGACGGTAGTAGTCGCCCTCAGGTCCCTCTGGCACCTCAAGACCACCAGCCTCACGGTTCGTACCGAAGAAGGTCTCAGAAGCAGGATCGATGAAGTTCACACCATCGATATTCATAAAGTAATAGTGGAAGCCCACAGGCAGCGGATCGGTCATAGCCATGAAGACACCATTGCCCTGAGGCTGCATCTCATACTGCTTGCTGCAGATATCAACGATAATCTTCTTAGCCTGAGGCGCCTGGATGCGGAAGTAAGCACGACGCTGAGCATCTACCTTCGGGAAGTCGTTGCCAGGAATGGTATTTTCACCAGTCACAGCATCAGCAGGTACATTGATCTTCTTGATGGGCACAGGCAGATTAGCAGGACGCTTGGGTTCGAAGCCGAGATGACGGGCTACAGCCTCACCATAACGGCAACCCAGTTCACGATAACCGGCAGCATCGAAGTGCAGACGGTCTGGACCGTTAGAACAGTTATCAGAAGAAATCACCTGAGAGGTATGAATGGTCTGGGGCAGTTCATCGATCTGCTTCTTACAGCCGATGCAGACACCCTTACCATCAGCCTGCACGATGTTACCCACGTAGAGGTTCACTTCCTCAGGCTTCAGCTGCAGGTCGCCACAGAGGTTCTCATACACCTGCTTCACCATACCAGCCCACTTGGGATCACCAGTATTCGTCTCGCCCTGGTGCATCAGGATTCCCTTGATGACACCGTCCTTCTGAGCCTTCTTGGCCAGTGTGACCAGACGCTCGTAGGGGTTGTTGTCGTAAGCAGCCAACATACCCTTCATCCAACCTGGCGCCTTCTTGTTCACGTAATCAGAGATACTGTCAGGCAGGAAACCCTTGATATCGATACCACCGATAGCCACGTGGATGACACCGATCTTGATATTCTCAGGCAGAGAGGCTACCAACGTACGACCGAACCAGTCGGCTGGTGTCAGACCAGTATTCGCACGACAGAGAGGAGCCGAAGCCTCACACCACTCACCCATCTTACGCTCCGGACGACCATTGGCTGCAGGGAAATCCACAGCTGGCATCAACAGGAAGCGGGGACCAGGACTCTGCAGATCCACAGCCTCAGGACGGGCATTGCCCTCCATGTTCGACTGTCCGAAACAAAGGAAGATGTAGAAGTTTGGATCAGCAGGCTGCACTTGTTCAGTGGCGGCTTTCTTAGTTGCTTTCTTAGCGGCCTTCTTTTGGGCCATAACATCGCTGGGCAGTGCCAAAAGCAAAGCTGCCAACAGCAGGGATTCGATTACTTTTTTCATGTTGTTTTGATTATATTGTTACAAATTGACTTCCATGATTTTTTTCTTCAGATCCTTGTCCAACGAACTGTTGCCAATGAGAATCTCGTAATTACCATTTTTCACACGCATGGTGTTGGCCTCCGGATCCCAGAATTCAAAGGCTTTACTATCAAACGTCAATCTGGCATTGACCGTCTGTCCTGCCTTCACATCCACACGCTTGAAAGCACGAAGGCTCTTTAACGGTCCATCAGGATCCTGCAAATTGCGGATATAAAGCTGGAGAATCTCCGTACCATCACACTGACCGATGTTCTTGACGGGAACAGTAATATTGAATCCAGGATTCTGAACGGATGTCTCAATTAAAGTGGGCTCGCCTACCTCAAACTGTGTGTATGACAAGCCATAGCCGAAGGGGAAGAGGGCATCGTTGAAATAACGATAGGTACGCCCCTTCATGGAATAGTCCTCATAGTCAGGCAGTTGGCTGCTGCTCTTATAGAACGTCACAGGCAGTTTGCCACAGGGGTTATAATCGCCAAAGAGCACATCAGCCACAGCTGTTCCACCCTCCTGGCCAGGATACCACGCCTGGACAATAGCCTCGCAGGTCTCTGTCTCTGGCAACAGCGCAATGGCAGAACCAGAACAGTTCACGAAGATTACCTTCTTGCCTGCGTCCTTCAGCGCCTTCAGGAAATCACGCTGTACCTTGGGTAGTTCGATATGGGTACGGTCACCACCCTTGAAACCATCGATATCCACAGGCATCTCCTCACCCTCGAGAGCAGAAGAGATACCACCCACGAAGATCACCTTATCGATGCCCTTCAGCTGACTGATAATCTGCTGATAATCGATGGGCAGTTCCTTAGCGACATTGATTTTCAGATTGGCATTGTAGGTATGAACATGCGAGAAACGTACCTCGATGTTATAGCTCTTACCCTTTTCTGCCTGAATGGCCACACGGTTAGGTGTAGTGCGCCAAATGCGATGACGGAACTTACGATCACCGTCGATATAAAGTTCGAACTGTCCGCAACCATCCACATTCACGACATACTCGCCTGACTCCTTTGGCGTAAAGACAGTCTCATACTTGGCTGAGAAATCTTCAAGCTGGACACCAGGGGCGAAGTTATGCATACCAAAGGTGGTGACGGCGATAGGCTGGGTATAGTATTGAGTCGTCACGGGCTTACCCTCCATACGACGGTTGTTCCAGAACGTACCCTTCATACCCTTCTTACCCTCAAAACTGCACTGCGAAGCCATCAGACTCTCCATCACTTTGTCGTAAGTCAGGTCACAACCAGCATGGTAGAAGAGTTTCTTCTGTTTGGCCTTGATACCGTCGAGGATCGTAATGGTATGATTCGGTGTACCGTTATAGTTACCCCACATCAAGGGCTCATTGTCGGCATTCGGACCAATCACGGCAATCTTCTCTCTATTCTTCTGCAGGGGCAGGATATTACCCTTATTCTGCAACAGCACAATCGTCTGGCGGGCCATATCGAGGGCAATCTGACGATGCTGCTTGGAGTCCATGATAGAATACGGAATCTTCGACCATTCCACCAGCGAGGGATCATCCATCTCACCCAGGTCAAAACGGCCCTCGAGCAGACGGATCACGTGCTTATCGACCTCGGCTTCCGTGATAAAACCACGTTTCACGGCCTCAGGGATGCTACGATAGGCATAGCCATAGCCGCACTCCACATCCGTTCCGGCGATGGTGGCTTTGGCAGAAGCATGCACAGGACTGGAAGAAGACTTATGCGACTCGTAGAAATCGGACACGGCACCACAGTCGCTGACGACGAGGTACTCAAAGCCCCACTCATCGCGGAGGATGGTCTGCAACAGACGCTGCGAACCACAGCAGGGATCATCATCCAGACGCTGATAGGCACACATCACCTCACGCACCTTCGCATCCTGTACCAATGTCTTGAAGGCTGGCATATAGGTCTCCCACATATCACGTGGCGACACATTGGTGAGGTTGGCGCTGTGACGCGTATACTCAGGACCGCTATGAACGGCATAGTGCTTGGCACAGGCCCAGAGCTTACGATACTTCGCATCCTCAGGTCCCTGCAGGCCCTTCACCACCTGGGTGCCCATCACAGAGGTCAGATAGGGATCCTCACCGTAGGTCTCCTGTCCCCTGCCCCATCGCGGATCGCGGAAGATATTCACATTCGGTGTCCAGACGGAAAGGCTATGGAACTTCTCATCCTCGCCTGAGCCACGATACATTCGCTCGTTATACTGGGCACGGAACTCCGTACTGGCAGCATCGAACACCTTATACAACAAATCAGGATTAAACGACGAAGCCATTGCTATCGGCTCTGGGAACACGGTGACATTGCCCATGTTGGCAGCGCCATGCAGGGCCTCACTCCACCAGAAGAACTTCTTGATGCCCAAACGGGGGATGGCAGGACTCTCATCCAACATCAGCTTGGCCTTCTCCTCAAGGGTCAGTCTGCTACACAAATCCTTGGCACGTTCCTTAGCACTCAGATTAGGATTCTGGTAAGGAAACGTCTGTGCCGACACGAACTGGCCGGCACAGAACAACAAAACAATTGATAATAAGCGATGATTCATTTATTTAGTTTTTACTTGATTCCGCTGCAAAGGTAGAAAAAATATGAGACATGTGTATTGGTATATGTCTCATATTCTTTTGAAGATGTAACATCAGATTGATTTCCAATCCTAATTGCCTTTAGGATCCTTGGTCTGCGTGGCAACACGGTTCTTACCTAACAAGCCAGTTGCCGTCTCCCGGGGATGGGCATCAAGGACCCGAGAGGCAAAATCCGGGGTATTATAAGAATACATTGACTGCTGATAATAATGACGAGGATTCCGTTGTGGCAAAAGGAAGGGCTTAGTAGCCTTACCCGTCTGTTTATCGAAGTGTGAGAAGTAAAGACGGGTATACAGCCCGTCCTCGCTACGACTAGTAAAGAGGAACCAACTGCTATTCGTATTCCAGTTATGGAAACTGTCCGAAAGGGCACTGTTCACTTCATCAATCGACCGTGTTTCACCGGTCTCCAGATCGAGAAGCCACAGATCTGCCTCAGGATGCCAGATAGAAAAATAGCCATAATCCGTCTGGGTATACATTACATAGCGCCCATCGTAGGAAGGACGTGGCCAGCTAACGCTCTTGCCCGTTTCCAAGGTATTGATCAAGGTATCTACCAGTTCCCCTAATCTGCCCGTCTGTTCGTTGAAACTCACGCGACAGAGGCTGTACATCTCTTTGTCATAGTCCGTAGGGTAGACCTGCCGTTTGGCGGTGGTGAAATAGAGCCATTTGCCATCTGGCGAAAAGGCAGGTGTATTCTCAGCCCAAAAAACTTTCATGACAAGTGTATCACGGAGGATAGTGTGCGTCTGAGTGTCATAGACAAACACGTCTGATGACGAGTCGTAGACCTCAATACGCTTATTTTTCATGTTCGAATGGAACATCTGCGAGGTCTTGTTGGTGGAGAAAGCGCAATAGCGCCCTCCCGGATGCCAATAGGGATAAACCATCGAGCCTCCTAGGGTGTCGTTCTTTGCCATCAGTATTTCACCGGAAATCACCGTTGCCCCGTGTTCCCCACGCACATGGAACACATACTGATCCGGATTCGTGCGATTGGTGGTATGACAATTCACGCAATTACCATCCACACGAGTATTCTGAAACAGTTCCGTTTCCTCGAAAGTGCCCAGATTGCGCTGATAGAGACCCATCTGACTATACAATTCATAGCTAGGTGGTATGCGACGATAAGTAACGCCCCATTCCTCCAACGCATCAGCACTTACTTGAACGATAAAGTCGCGATATTGCAACCATTGTCCGTTCTTTTCAGCACAAACGGTGAAAGTCAGGACACCACCCTTATTCTGTTCCAACAACTGATGCCACGCATCGATATCAAAATCAGCATATGCACCATTAGCATGCAGACTACCCGCTTTCGAGCCTTTCACCTCTACATCGATGGTGGTAAAGTCTTCGTCTGCCATCGCGAAGTCCAGCGGTGCCAGACCCACGGGAATCGTTACGCCTGTGTAATCCGGGTATATCTCGGGCAAGGCCTCCACCTTGCTCACATTCGTCGGTTTCTTACTGCATGCCGCTATACACAGGCATGCAAACAGCAACCAACACCTAACGCCCGACACCTTATTAATAAAATAGCATATCCTCACCATGATCATATATCTCTTTCAATTGATGGAAATGCGGATGTTGCTTCATCAATTCGGGTTGTTTTACCATATTCTTCATCTTCCTGGCCCAGCCGCGATAGAAAGTTGTCTGTTCTAAAAGCGAAAGATATTTCAGAGCGACCTTGGGATTGCCGGTAATCATGTTTGTCTGCACCAATTGCTGCAGGGGTCTTGCACTCTTATTATAATTAGGTATGGCCTCCATGGCCTCAAAGGCGGCACGCTGCGACATGTTCGTCATGCCTAAAGGCATACAGACCTCGCTCATAAGGAAAGCCGAAGGGATGTTCTTCAGCGCACGTTGGTCTAAATTGATACGCCGCATAACCTCTTGCTGGTCGATACGCTTCTGCTGCCACATGACGATGAGCACTGCATTATTGACGGATAATGATTCCGAGCCTTTCTGATGATACTTCTCAATCATCTCGTCCCAACGTTGCTGGCGCATCAGCATATCGTATTCCATCTCTTCGAAAGTGCCCATAGTCTCTTTCTCCCAATAGTAATCGACACCACGGGCAATTTGTTTTAACGGATAGGGTGTAAGCCAAGAACTACCAACAACACAGAATACCAAAAGGATCAGAGGGGTAATCCTAAGCATCACATTTGAACCACGCGTAAACAGAAGATACAACGCCAGAAGAACCATAGCCGGACCTAATAGCCAATAGCCTATGGGAATCAATGCAAAAGCCGCAATCCGACAGGCTTTCTGATGCTTTGGCAACAAATTCATCAGTACCAACGTCAGCAATACAGCAACGATTGGTGTCATTGGGATTTTTGGATTACAAGCCAGATACCAGAGGATGACTGAGGGAATAAAGCTCAACAGATAAACCCAACTGCTTTTTGCCGTTCTCTGTTTGCTTCTCATGAGCATCCATGTCAGCAATTGTACAGCCACCAGAAGCACGACATACCAAAGCGCACCATAAACATTCTTCACGAAAAACTGCACAATAAACTCACCCAGATACTGTGCCAATCCACCAGGCACAGCCAACCTTTCCATCAGATAATCGCTATTCCAAAGAAACAATTGCACCTGTTCCCTGGCTGCCATGAGAAAGGGCAGTTCAAACATCCAAAAACAGAACACCGCGACAGCAAACACTGTTGTCAGCATCCACCGCCAATTAGTTCCTATAATGATCTTCGCGTTCATTGTTTTCACTTAGATGCTGCAAAGTTACGAAGAATTCTCGAAACGCCATCTGTTTTAACAAAAAAAGTGCTGCGTCTCTCGACACAGCACTTCTGAAAAATACTAAAACAATGTATACCTAAGTACAAATTATAATAATTCGATATATTAACTATAATTGTTCAGTTTATTAATATCCAGGATTCTGCTTAAGGAGCTGGTTCTTCAAAATCTCATCAGCCGGGATAGGCATATCCATCTTCTTGATATCGAAATCGAACTCACGCTTTGACCAAGGATAGTTTGCATAGTCTGAACCACCATCGTCCTTCGGATAGTTATAGTTGATATGGTCCTCGATGTAACCAGACTTGATCATATCCGGGCAGAGGCACCACTCAGAGTTGAACTCCTTACGGCGCTCCTCGTTGACAGCAACTTTCCAAATCTCAGATGTATGTGTATAGCCTACGCGGTTAGCCTTAGCATGAAGTGCGGTGTAGTATTCCTTTGCAGAAGGAACGGTGACAGGCTCCTTCAACACACCAACAGGATATTCTGTCATGACAGAACTCTTGCCATTACCGGAATATACATTGTTGAAGTGGGCAAAGTACTTGCTGTAGTCCTGACCAACGGTCAAGTTACCCCAAGCACGGTTACGGAGGATGTCAAGCTGTGCCCAGCCCGTAGCCTCGTCACCTGTACGGAAGCAGCACTCAGCATAGTCGAGCAGCACGTTGGCATAGCGCTTGCCGTAGATAATGGTCGGTGACCACATCTGCGTGCCCCATGAGTTACCGTCTGCAAATGCATTACGCCAGATCTTGGTAGTCCAGATAGCAGGTGCGAACTCACCATTGGTGAAGTGGAACTGCATCGTCTTAGTACCAGCCAGCACACCATCAGCATTGATGAAAGGCTTGACAACCTGGCCGGCATCGTTCTTCGTTCCGAGAGAGTCTTTCAGATAAGGATGGAATCCCCATACGACCTTTGAAGGCTCAATACCATACTTTTCCATCTGATCAACGGGCACAGCGCCAGTTGCGCAGGATGCGTCACGGCGGGTGTCACCAGGCTCATAGCAGGAATACCACTCCCAAGAGAGGTACTGGGAGCCCCAGCCGCCGTTCTCAGGACAAGCGGTGAACCACTTGAACATGTTAGGATTACAGAAGGTGATGGTACGGTCGCCGCCCCAGCTGCTCCATTGTTCACCTTCGTCAGAGCACATAGCCCAGATGCACTCCTCGTTCCAGAATCCTGCAGGATCCCAGTTGGTGGCGAAGTTGGTAGCGAGCTTGTAGGTACCACTGTCGATAATGCTCTTCAACTCAGTTTTTGCTTTGGCATAGCAGTCACTGGCTGTTTCAGGACAACGGTATGCCTTCCACATGTAAGCGTCAGCCAGGTAAGCCTTGGCCATACCCTTGGTGCAACGGCCATACTGGTCATTGAAAGGTTTCCAGTCAAGCAGCTCGGCAGCCTTGGAGAAATCCTCGATAATGAAGTCCCACATCTCCTCGTAGGTCTCAGCGGCAGCCTTGTCGGGCGTGTTGTTGAAGTCCTCACCGGTAGCGAGCATAGGCACACGGCCGAAGGTGGTGGCCAGCCAGGTGTAGAAATAGCCACGGAGTGCGCGGGCTTCACCCTCACACAGTCTCTTTGCTTCAGGACTGATATCTGTAGCCTCCTCCAGACCAGCCAGATAGAGGTTGGCACGGCAGATGGCTGCGTAGGCATGAGCCCAACCTTCACCGAGTTCACCTACGTTGGCATCCCAGGTCTGATTGAGGAACTTCACATCCCAACCCGTACACTGGGTATCCATCGTCGGGTGGCTACCAGTAAACAGATTCGGCTTGTAGCCCCAGCTATTATCCTGCTTACTGACGTTGTTGTAGGCATAGATACCATTCAAACCGCGACGGGCATATTCATCACCCGCAAACTGGGATTCAATGTCCAATATATCATATTGTGGTACGTCAAGGAAGTCATCGTTATTACATGAAGACAGCGCAACGATTCCCAGACCTGCCAATGCAAAATATTTAATTAACTTTTTCATAATAGTTTTCTTTTTATTTAGAACGTGATATTAAGACCAAACTGGAATGTGCGAGGAGTAGCATAACGGCCGGTATCAAGACCGGTATAGATAACATCACCCTGACCAACTTCAGGATCGCCGTACTTGGTGTACGGAGAGATCGTGCAGAGGTTCTGGATAGCAAAGTATGCACGTGCTGCAGTAATGCCGATAGTGCTCAGCAGAGGCTTCGGGATATTGTAACCAATCTGGATATTGCTGATCTTCAGGAAGTTGCCATTCTCAATCCAGGCATCGCTAACGCGGCTGTTCTTGTTGTCGTCAAGACGAGTCAGACGAGGCAGTGAGGCACCCGTGTTGCTTGCGCTCCACATATTGTCGTAGCTTTCCTTGAGCAGGGCAGGCGTCCAGGAGTCATCAGAAGGATTCATGATGCTCATACGCATCTTAGAGTACGAGAGGATGTCCATGCCGAAAACACCATGGGTGTAGATGCTGAAGTCCCAATCCTTGTAGGAAGCACTGATGTTCAGACCATAGTTGAATGAAGGCAGACCGTTGCCGAGGATCTGGCGGTCGCTGTCATCCAGCGTGCCGTTGTTATCGGTATCCACGAAGAGGAAATCACCCATTTTAGCATTCTGTCCCTGTGCCTTTGCCTTGGCCAGGTCCTCTTCAGAGTTGATGATGCCAGCCACCTTGTAGCCATAGTATGAACCTACGGCCTCGCCCTCACGGCAGATAGAGTGGTTGTCCCATACAAAACCTGCTCCGTTGACTGCACCGACGTTTGAACCGTCCATTGTGTCTTCTGCAGAATAGGTGCTGTTGCTACCACCACAGGTAGAAGTATAGTCAACACCCATCTTCTTGATCTTGTTAGTCAAGGTAGAACCATTGAATGCAACATTGATACCCCAATCCTTGTTCAGTTTCTTGTTATAATTGATGGAGAACTCGAAACCCTTGTTGTCAATCTGACCGAAGTTGGTGTAGATTGAAGAATAACCAGATGATTTACGAATCTGACGCTCGATAAGCAGGTCCTTGGTCTTACGGATGAAGTAATCCATGGTAATGTTCAGGTCACCGTTCAGGAAGCCGAGGTCGAGACCGAAGTTCAGCTGTTCGTTGGTCTCCCATTTCAGGTTGGTATCTACCAGAGGCGCATAGAAACCTTGCTCACGCTGGAATGCACCTGTAGAACCACCACCTCCATTAAGCGTATAGAACTGGTAGTTGGTATCAGCTGTTGTAAGGGCATATGTAGAACGACCAGCGAGACCACCGGCGTTACCTGTCTGACCCCAACCGATACGGATCTTGGCGTTGCTGATAGCCTGTACATCCTTCAGGAACGACTCTTCCTTGATGCGCCATGCAAGAGCTGCAGATGGGAAGGTTGCCCAACGGTTAGAAGATGTAAAGTTTGAAGAACCGTCACGACGTACGGTGGCAGTCAGAATATAACGGTCGAAGAGACTATAGATCAGACGTCCATAGTAGGAAATCGTACGAACCTTGGCATTGAAACCACCATTACCACTAATAGATGATTTATCATCAGTTAATGAAATCAGACGGTTGTCGGCAGACAGGAACGTGTGTGCGCTAGCACTTACCCATGCACCCTCGTAATCACTGACAGAGTTACCAGCCATCAAGGTCAGTGTGTTGAAATCAGTATCCCAAGTGTAAGTCAGGTAGGTTTCAATACCCTTTGTAAGACCCTTGCTCTGGCCGAGGCCGAAGTTGTAGTATTCCTTGTCGCGGCCTTCATAGTTGACCTTGGTCATTTTACCACCGAGCATATTATAACGCTCATACTTACCAGAGAACTCGTCATTATCTGAGTGGGTTTCAGTCCAGTTAGCGATAGAGTGGATGTTCAACTTATGCTCCTTAAGATTGAGAAGTGTGATATCAATATATGGGTTGATAGATACACGTGAATTACGGGTTTCACGACCAATCTCCATCTGAGTGGCATAGGGGTTCTGAGCACCAGCGCTCATACCTTCCCAACCGTCGGGTGTCGGAGCCTTACTTGCACCGTATGTGCCGTCAGCATTGACAACATTCACAAATACATGCTCACCAGTTACGTCGTCGATGTAGTCGAGTGACGGTGCCATCTGGGCGATATCACGCTGAGAAGAAAGGTTCTGGTTGTTACCAAGACCGATGTTATTACCCTTTATTCTTGAATACATATAGTTGATGTCACCACCGAACTCAATGTAATCGTTCACCTTGGACTTAACGCCTGCACGTGCCGTCAGACGATCATAGTTGGTATTGACAATGATACCCTTGTTCTTAAGGTAACCGATAGAGAAATTGTACTGTGTCTTGTCAGAACCACCAGATGCAGAAATACCATATTGCTGCTTGAGACCAGTCTGGTACATCTGATCCTGCCAGTCAATATAGTTGCGTTTGCCGTCGTAAGCCTCTGCCCAGATCTGGTTGTTCAGTGTCTGTCCGTCGTTGGCCTTTGACTCGCGGATAGAACGGGCATAGTCATCACCCTTCAGTGTCTCGAGCTTGTAGGGAAGTGTCTGGAGACCCCAGTCGCCGGTGATGGTAACGTTCATCTTTCCCTTCTGACCGTGCTTGGTGGTGATCATGATGACACCGTTAGCACCTGCAGAACCGTAGATAGCGGTTGCAGAAGCGTCCTTCAACACCTCGATGCTCTCAATGTCGGCGGGATTGACGAAGTCGGCATTGGTACCAACCTGTACACCGTCAACCACATAAAGAGGAGAAGCATCACCGTTGATGGTTCCGATACCACGGATACGGATGGCTGACTTCGTGCCAGGGGCACCGTCCTGATTGGTAACCATCACACCGGCAGCGGCACCCTGGAGGGCCTGAGCGATGTTTACAGGAACCTTGCGCTCCATCTGCTCTTTGTTGATTGTGGCAACAGATCCGGAGATGTCGCTCTTCTTCATCGTACCGTAACCGATGACCACCACATCATTCAGCACCTGGGCATCCTCTTTCAGGACAACCGTGATGTTGCTGCGGCCGTTCACATTAACGGTCTGGGGAACATAACCCACGTACGATACATTCAGGGTTGCATTGCTGGCAGCCTGAACGCTGAAGTTACCGTTGAAGTCGGTAATAGCACCGGCATTGGTACCCTGCACTTTCACAGTGGCACCGATGATGGGTTCACCAGCTTCATCATTCACCGTTCCCTTAACGACGCTCTGAGCCATAGCTCCCAGAGGGAACAAACAGAGCAGGAACAGAAACACTAAAGGCTTTTCTAGTGATTTAAAATTCCACATACTTTTAATTAATTAGTTAGAAAATGTTAATTAATACTATTTGATTCACTAAAATTCATACTTGTACGTTAAGTAGGTCGAACAGTTTCGGCTTTGTACTCGCAATTTCGGGGCAAAGGTATTATAAATTTATTATACGCGCATTGTTTTTTGAAACAAAAACGTTAGGAAATGTAACATTTTTGCAAATGTAACGTAACAAATGACAAGATTTGTCATATTCGCCCGTTTAAATCAGACAATTTCTTTTCTAATTCATCCATATCTGCATTTAACTTCTGCATAGTTATTTGGGCATATATTTGCGTAGTTATAATATTAAAATGTATGCGCGCGTACATTAATTATCTTCTTAATGCCCAATTTCATTAATCTTCCCTTGTTTAGAAATTCCACATAAGTGCCGCAAAAAAGTCAGCGAAGATTTTTCAAAAAGTCAGCGAAGAATTTTTAAAAAGTCAGCGAAGAATTTTTAAAAAGTCAGCGAAGAATTTTTAAAAAGACAGCGAAGAATTTTTAAAAAGCCAGCGAAGAATTTTAATTTTTGCAGTTTAGCGCTTCAAAATTTCCAGCAAATTGTGCGGAAATTTGTTGTTAAATCAGAAAATTGTTGTATATTTGTAGCGTCAAAAAGACAGTGAATAGCAAAGACAAGATTATCTAATATAAATTTATACGATTATGGGAAAGATTAAAGTAAAAGGCACAATGCAGCGTGTAGCAATGTTTGATGAAAACCGCGTAATCGGTCATGTCGAGCACTATTCTGTAGTAAAGGGAGATGAACTCGTGAGCTATGCTGCCAAGTCGGCGCACATCCCCGAATCAGCTCTCATAGCCTGTACCATTGCCATACGTGAGGCCATCTCTTTCTTCGTACTCAATGGTCATCATGTAGATCTGGGCAAATTCGGAATCTTCGGTATCCGCTCCAAACAGAAGGCTGCCACTGATGCCGAAGAGGTGGATGTCAGTCTGGTAAAGCACCTCACCGTAGGTTATAAACCATCGACTGAGATCAAAAAGGGCATCGCCGGCATTCATATTGAAGTGGTGGTTTAGAGCCTAGCGTTTAAAGTTTACGGTTTACAGTTATGGAAAAGGGTCAAGTAAAAATTAATTTTAAGAAATGTCGTATCGCGTACAGCGATACTGAGAAGCTAGTGGGTAGGGCCGTCCGTTACAGCACCATTCCTTACTCAGACATCATTTCCTACGCTGCCCAGGCAGCCAGTGTTCCTGAATCGAACATCGAGATTTCGATGGAGGCTCTGTTCGATGCCATGAACTTTTTTGTAATGAATGGCCACAGGGTTCAGATTCCCCACCTGGGGACATTCTACCTCAAGGTGCATGTGAAGAGCACCGAGACAAAGGAGGAGTTTGTTGCCAACTTCTCAAAAAACCTTCGCAATATATCCATCCGCTTCCTGCCCGCCCCTGAGTTGAAGGCCATGATCGCCTCGACAGCCATCAACACTCAGGCAGACGAGCAGGAAGGGGATGTTATTTCCGGGGTGGAATGACACGGTAATTGCCGCTGAGGTGCATGAAAGCAAAGAGACGCAGCAGACCGTCGTAGTAAGCATCGAAATAGCCATCCTCGAAGGGCACGTGTTTAGCTTTCCAGAAGGCATCGACAAACTCCTTGCTCTTATCATGGCTACACATCATCGAGGCAGCAGCCGTCGTGGCCACCAGGCCGATGCTGTGACGCAGCTTGCGGAAACCACCGGCACCGAGGATCTCATTACCCTCAGGCAAGGTACCATCCTTGCGGAACTGGTCCATGAAGGTATCCACGCCCTGGCTGTACATGAAATTCTGGAACGTCTCGCCATACCAGCGCTGCCACTCACCGTCGGCACAGCTCCACTCATAGTCGAGCGTAATATTCATAGGTACGCGCCAAGAGTCGTAACGGAAGCAATTGTTACCGTTGCGCGGAGGCGTCTGCGGTGCCCCACCCTGCTGCTGGCCCTGTGGACGACCCGGGAAGCGGAATCCCTGCATTTCAGAACCATCAAACTGACACTGGTCACCATTCAGGGCCGTCTTCTGGTCTACACACTTGTGGAGGAACTCACGACTCTTCTTAGCGCACTCATACCAAAGGTCGCTACGGCCGTCGTCAGCCCACTTGGCCCAGACCTCGTAGAAAGCAGGGATATGATAGGAAGGATCAGTGTGACGATTGCCGAAGCCGTCAGGGGTGAAAGTGATAAGCTTCGTCTCAGGATCGATGAGGTACATCATCTGTTTCTGAGGCTCCTGCTGCTGGTTGTTGGCCTGCTGACCACCACCGAAACCACCGAAACCGCCGAAGCCACCGAAGCCGCCGAAGCCACCGAAGCCGCCACGCTCAGGCGTGTACTCCTTCGGCTGGATGCAGTTCAGGATGCGCTGGGCCTCAGCCTTGTAATTGATGCCCGTGTCATTGCCCCAACGGTTAGAGGCGAAGATGAGGGCGGTGATGAAGTACAACTCGCCATCGCTGGCAGCACCCTGGGAATTACGGGTACCATCGGTGCGGCAACTCCAAGCAAAATAACCCTCGCGTATGCCGTCCTGATGCTGCATATACTTCTTACTCCAGCGCCACAGACGGTCGAAGATATCCTTCTTGTCGAGCTGTACGGCAATCATCATGCCATACGACATACCCTCGGTACGTGCATCATGATTCTTGACATCTGACACATATCCCATAGAGTCGCCGACTTCGAAATACACCTTATTCGGGCCGAAAAACACATCATTAAACACTTCCTTCACCTTGGCATCGACTTCAGCCTGAGTATAGCCCATCTCTACCAGAAGGTTACGGTACTTGTTGGTCTCAAACGCTCCTTTCTTCCAAGGAGTCAGCGCCATCGCGGGAATTGCCAGCAACAGCGACATCATAACAAATATCTTTCTCATAAGCGGTATATTTATTATGGTGCAAAATTACAAAGAAATCCCCGCTTACACTTTGCCAAATGTAACATAAGCTATCGGTCAAGTATCATTTAGGCTTAATCTTCAAAGAAACGCCAGCAAACATTTGGCCGATTAAGAAAAAATTTGTAAATTTGCACATAATTTTTTTCAAATCATAAACTAATGAAGTATTTACTATCGTTACTACTGTTTTCGGGGGTGTCGCTGACGGCGTTGGCACAGAACCCCATCATTCGCGACCAATTTACGGCAGACCCGACGGCTCGCGTATTTAACAACAAGGTGTACCTCTTCCCATCGCACGACATCAAGCCTCCCGTCGGACAGCGACAGGACTGGTTCTGCATGGAAGACTACCACGTGTTCTCATCCGAAAATCTGACCGACTGGACAGACCACGGTGTGATTGTCACCCAGAACAAGGTGCCCTGGGTGCGTCCTAACTCTTACTCAATGTGGGCTCCCGACTGTGTTGAGAAGAATGGAAAGTACTATTTCTACTTCCCCTCAGCACCTAAGGAGGGCAGAGGCGGCTTCGGCGTGGGTGTAGCCATCGCAGATCGTCCTGAGGGTCCGTACATTCCCGAGCCGGAACCCATCAAGGGTGTCGGTGGCATCGACCCGTGCGTGCTCCTGGCATCCGACGGCAATGCTTATCTCTTCTGGGGCAACGGCCGTTGCGCCAAGCTGAAGCCCAACATGAAGGAGCTGGCCGACGACAATCCCAAGTCGACCGTGAAGTTCGGCAACCGTGAGATGGAGATGATTGGTGTGAACTGTCTCGAAGGCCTGCCTAACCGTCAGGCTGAAGGTCCGTTTGCTTTTGAGGCTAACGGCTGGTATTACCTGACTTATCCATACGTAAGGGAGAAGACCGAAGTCCTCGGCTATGCCATGAGTAAGAACCCAATGGGTCCCTACGAGTACAAGGGCCTGATCATGGCCGAGCAACCCAACGGCTGCTGGACCAACCATCATAGCATCATCAACTACAAGGGGCAGTGGTACCTCTTCTATCACCACAACTATTTCTCACCCAATGACGACAAGCGCCGTTCAGCTTGTATCGAGAAACTCTACTTCAATCCCGACGGAACCATCCAGGAGGTGAAGCAGACCATGCGTGGTGTGGGTATCAACAAGGCTACTGAGAAGATCGAGATCGACCGCTACAGCAGCGCCAGCGATGGTGTGACCAGCGAGCTGATTGATACCGTCAACACTTTCCGCAGCTATATGGCTACCCTGCCTACAAAGGGAAGCTGGCTTAAATATAATGATGTGGACTTCAGCGTGATCAGCGATGGCTACCTCATCATGAGTGTCAAGGCCGCTGACAACACCGAGTTTGCTATCCGCGAAAAGAGTGCTACAGGTAAGGTTCTGGCCCGCATCAAGCTGACCGTGAAGCCCGAGGAGCCCGCAGGTGGTGCCCAGGCTAATCCGATGATGGGCCGCTTCCGTCGTGACCAGCGCAACCAGTGGCTCACCCAGACTGCTACGCTCGACTACGTTCCTCAGGGTGTGACCGACCTTGTGATCACCAACGAAGGCGAAGGTGCCTTGAGCGTGGACTATGTCCGCTTCAAGAACCGTCCGAAGTATTTCAATGCAATCACCACCCCGACGGCACAGCCTGATGCAGAAGGCTTCATCCACCGTTGGCTGCTTCTGGAGCCTATCACCAAGCCCAATAGCGGTAATACCGTGTTCACAGACTCTTATCTGCGCGAACATTTTAATAGAGAGTACTTCAAGGGACAGCAGACCATTATCCCGAAGGACGGTCAGAAGGTAAAGGCTGTGTTCAAGCAGGAGCAGGCTCCCGCAGGCTTCGGCCGTGGTTTCGGTGGTCAGCAGGCTCCCGCACAGCCCGAGGTGAAGACTGTGAAGCAGACCCTCACCTGGCATGCCCTCGACAGCGAGAACCTGAACGTGAAGCTCTTCCGCTTCGCCGAGAAATATGGTGAGCAGATTTACGGTGTGCTCTTCTGGGCCGTGACCATCATCGACTGCGATGAGGATATCGAGAACGTCCGTCTGGCTGTTGGTTCCAACTCCGCCTCCATGTGGTGGCTGAACGGCGAGGAGACACTGTTGCTCTCCGGCGACCGTCGTATGGTGAAAGACGATGCCATGTCGAAGCGTATCACCCTGAAGAAGGGCCGCAACATCCTGCGTGGTGCCGTCATCAACGGCCCAGGCATGAGCGACTTCTGCGTCCGTTTCCTCGACGAGAATGGTAACCCAGTAAAGAACTACAAGATCAATTTAAATCAGAAATAAAGATGAAAAGACTATATAGCATTCTGGCGGCTATGACATTGGCTACAGCCGCAAACGCGCAGATTGGCGCACCCTTTATCCACGACCCCTCGACAATTGCCGAGTGTGAAGGCAAATACTATACATTCGGCACCGGTGGTGGCGGTTTGATCTCGGAAGACGGTTGGACCTGGAACAGCGGTGCAGAGCGTCCCGGAGGCGGTGCAGCCCCCGATGTGATCAAGATTGGCGACCGTTACCTCTGCATCTATGGCGCAACAGGTGGTGGTCTCGGTGGCGGTCACGCAGGCCGTATCCTCACCATGTGGAACAAGACTCTCGACCCGAAGTCACCCGACTTCAAGTGGTCTGAGGCTGTAGAAGTCTGCTTCTCCGACGGTATGGAGGATCAGGACGCCATCGACCCGGGTATCATGCTCGATCCCTCGACAGGTCGTTTGTGGGTGAGCTACGGTACCTATTTCGGAACCATTCGTCTGATTGAGCTCGATCCAACAACAGGTTTCCGCAAGAGCGGCAACGTGGAGAAGGACATCGCCATCGACTGTGAGGCCTCCGACCTTATCTGCCGCAATGGCTGGTATTACCTGCTCGGTACCCACGGTACCTGCTGCGACGGTGTGAACTCTACCTATAACATCGTGGTTGGCCGTTCCAAGAGCCCAGAGGGTCCCTATATTGATAATGTAGGCCGTGACATGTATCATGGCGGTGGACGTATGGTAGTGGCTGCTGGCGACCGCAAGACGGGTGCCGGACACTTCGGACGCACCATCATCGACGAGGGTGTAGAGGTCGCATCCTTCCACTGGGAGGCTGATTTCGACATGGGTGGCCGTTCTACACTGGCTATCCGTCCGCTGCTTTGGAAGAACGACTGGCCTTATTGCGGTGAGCAGTTCAAGGGCGGCACTTTCGAGATTGAGAGCGAGCGTCGTGGCTATGCCCTCGAACTGGCTGTCGACTTCGTTCGTATGAACGTGGCTCGTGGCGGTGGTTTCGGTGGCTTCGGTGGCCGTCCTCAGGCAAATGCTGCTCCCCCACAGCCCGTGGCTAACCAGACATTGGATCAGGTGAAGAGCACATGGCCCGAGGGTGACATCCCCGCTCGTATCGGCGACTATATGTTCCGTCCCCACCAGCGTTGGACTGTGACACCCGTAGAGGGTAAGGGTGCCTACCTAGGCAATACCTATTTCAAGATTACCATCGAGGGCACTGAGCGCGCACTGGCTGCTACAGCTGACTGCGAAGTGAAGACCGTTCCTGCCTATACCGGTGCTGATGAGCAGCTCTGGCGCATCGAGCAGCTTACCGACGGTACTTTCCGCATCATGCCGAAGGTGATCCCAGGACAGGAGGGTATCAACACGAGCATCTGCCTCTACTCTGCAGGTGACTCCACACCTACCCTTGCCAAGTATGATTTCAGCAGCGACAATTCCAAGTGGAATTTCCGCAACCACTAATAAATAATAAGCCCCGCCGGTTGGCGGGGCTTATTTGTTTATGAAAGAAATCATTTAAGTGTGATAACCCATACGAATCCGCCACGCGGCTGGAGGGTGAGCAGATCGGGCAGCACACGGGCACTCATCATTCGAATATCCCAAGGCTTATCCTTGTCGCCGCTGTCGCAAAAAGCCTGACCCGACTTGATGTCCTTGATATCCAGTGACGTTTTCACCCTTTTCACTTCATCCGTACCATTGATACCAGCCACATACCACGTCTTACCAGAACGACGGGCGATGACGGCACTTTCACCAGGATAGCCACTCACAAAACGTGTTTCATCCCAGACAGCGGGGAGTTTAGACAAGAAGTCTTGTACCTCCTTTGGCTGCGCCAGGAAACTTTCGGGCTTGTCAGCCAGATGCTGCAAACCACTCTCAAAGAGCACCGTGAGCGCCAGTTCATGGGCATGCGAGGTGATATGCGGGTGCTGCGAGTCGCTGAAGGCACAGGGGGTATAGTCCATCGGTCCGATGACATTACGTGTAAAGGGCAGTGTGGCATTGTGCGACGCAGCCTGTTTAGTGAACGTGGGCACATTGTTATACCACTCCGCACCATAGACAGCCTCTGTACTCAGCAGATTCGGATAGGTACGCTGCCAACCTCTCGGAACGGTGGCACCATGGAAATTCACCAGCAGATGATGCTTGGCGGCACATTCGAGCAAATCGAGACAATAGTCCATGTTCATTTGATTATCGCCCGAGAAGAAGTCGATCTTCACGCCAGCCACACCGATCTTCTCACACCATGCGAATTCCTTCTCACGGTCTTCAGGCTTGTTCAGACGGTACTTCGGTGTCGGGGCACCATCCACCCAGCCCACACTGGAGTTATACCATATCATCGGTTTCACGCCCTTCGACTTGGCATAGTTCACAGCATCCTCCACGGTCTTGCCATCTTTCATCCTATCCCACTCGGCATCGATGAGCATATAAGGCAGATGGAGCGTGGCTGCCATATCAATGTACTTACAGATGATGTTATAATCGTCAGAACCATGATTATAAGCCCAATAGATCCACGACACCACGCCCGGGTGAATCCAACTGGTATCCTTCAGCTTGCAAGGCTCGGAGACATCGGTAATCAGTGTAGACTCTACAATATCGGCCAATTCTCCAACAATCACCACACGCCAGGGACTGTGCCAGTCGCCGCTGATCTTCAGATCATTCTGATCAGGGGTCACCCGATAGAGTTCGCCCTCGTTATAGAGGCACGAAGCACTCTGTCGGCGCTCGATATTCGCCTCAGAGATCAAGGCAAACACATTCTCTGCGGGTTTGAAGAGCGAAGGATAGCCCCAACGGATGTTCCAGCCATCAGCCGATTTGAACGTACCACTGAAACTGCGTACGGGTAGCGTCTTATAGGAAGTCGTCAGAGGGAAGAAACTCTCATAGGCATCCGTCCACTGCTGGAACCATCGGTTCACACCTTCCGGAATGCGATAGGTAGTCTTTTCCTTGGGCAGCGTACTTTCCGACAACTGTGAGAGTTCATAGCGGAAGGCCAGGCCATCGTTATACAGTCTGACCACCAACCTTGTGTTCTCCCCAAGGGGTGTGGCATATTCGTTTGCCTCGTTTGTGGCGTGCAGGCATTTGCCTGCCAACATCTGGTAATCAGCCTTTACCTTCTGCACAAAACGAAGTGCTGGTTTGGCCGTCTGTCCCTCGTAGCCCACTTCAGGGATATCGAGCACGGGCTGGTTCTGATAATAGAGCCGGAGTCCATTACCTGCCGCCTCGATGGCGAGCTTGCCATTCGGTGAGGAAGGACGCTGCGCCATGGCAGGCATGATCAATCCTGCCATAGCGAGCAATATCATTATTTTCCGCATCATAAAATCAGGATTTATTTCAGTTCATCGAACTTCTGGTTCTTCTCCAGAGTCCACTTCTCGCGCTTCAGGAGTCCGGGGGCGCTGCCCTTGAACATCTTCGCAGCCTCCTTGTCGCCCTTCAGCTGCCATTGCAGCCAGGCCAAAGCCGCAACAGTGAATTCTCCACCATGAGGCTGACGATAGGTACCGCCATGACCTACGGGGAAGTTCACAGCAAGAGCAGGTACATGGTCAATACGATGGAAATCGTCCATACCATTGCCGTAGGCGATATCGGTCTCACCACCGAGCAGGTACATAATCGGGGTGTGAATCTCCTTCAATTTTTCCTTCGGAGGCATAGGCATGCCACCAACAGCCTGATTGGCATTCTGCTGATTGAAGAGTCCGCTGTTGCAGATCATCAGCAAACTGATACGAGGATCGGCACAGTTGAAGAGTGTCTGCAAACCACCGCACGACATACCAGCCACACAGATGTTCTTCGTGTCGATCTTGTTATAATAGGGTGAGTTCTTGTCGGCATTCTGGGCAATGATCCAATCAATGGATTCAATCTGCTGCTCTGTTCTCGACATCGGACCACGGTAGCCCTCTTCGTCCATAGGGATAAAACCGGTAGCCAGGACAATAAAGCCGTGGCTGGCGATCTCATTCAGGAACTTATAATGCTCCCAGGGCGAGTTGGTGCAGGCACCGTTACCCCATACCAACACGGGCAATTTCTGGTTCTTGCCAAAGACAGAAAGATCCTGCGGCACCAGAATGGTATGTTCCTTCAGACTGGCATCTTCCTTCATGATGGCCTTGTAAGGACCTGTACCACCATCCTCAACAACGCGCGATTTCTCTTCAGTTGTAAAACTCGTGCAGATAAAGCCAAATAGGGCCACTGCAACCATACTCATAAAACATTTAATTTTTCTCATAATGCTAATAGTTAATAATAAAAGTCTATTTCGGTACAAAGTTACGAATAATCCGTCAATTATGAACTATCTTTCACTTTTTTTTGTAACTTTGCACCCGAATAATAATATAAATTATGTGGTCAACTTTACTTTCAGCTATTCTGATTATCAATGAGGTGATGGCCTCCAATACTGGCGAGGTGATGAGTCCTGCTTTCAATTTTGACAGTTGGATTGAAGTTTATAATCCAGGAGCGACCGACATCAATCTGGGTGGAATGTTCCTGAGTATCGATGCCAGCAACCCGTATCAATGGCAGATGCCCAGTAATATGGGGTCCGTCCCAGCCAAAGGCTTCAAGGTCATCTGGCTCGGTTCCAACGAGATCAAGAGCAATCAGGCACCCTTCAAGCTCGACTGCGATGGCGGCACGATCATTCTAAGCGACAAAAACGGTGAGGTAATCACCAAACAGAATTATCCCGAGGCCATGAGTCGTACGGCTTACGCCCGTAAGACCGATGGCGGCGACGAATGGGGATGGACGGCCACACCTACCCCCGAAGCCACAAATACCACAGCCGTATTTGCAAAAGAGCGTCTGAAAGCGCCTGTTGTCAATCAGGGCAGTCAGTTGTTTAAGACGTCGCTCAGCATCAAGGTGGACATTCCTGAAGGCACAACCCTCAGATACACCACCGATGGCAGCGTACCGACCTCTTCAAGCGCTGTGAGCACAAGAGGACAGTTCACCATCAGCAAGACCACCAACTATGTGTTCCGCCTATTCCAGGACGGCTACCTGCCCAGCGTGCCTGTGACCCGCAGCTATATCAAGACCAGCGACAGCTATACCATCCCCGTAGTCAGCATCGTGGGCAACCAGAAATATTTCACTGATCCGAAGATTGGTATCGACTGCGATGGCGACGGTACAAATGGTAAGACCGGCAACGGACAAGATCAGCCCCGCAACTACAACAACGACTGGGACCGGCCAGTGAATTTCAGTTATCTGAGCCCTGAGGGGCAGATGCTCTTCAATCAGGATGTGAACATCGCCGTTTCCGGAGGCTGGACGAGGAGCATCTTCCCGCGTTCGATGAAACTGAAATCCAACAAGATCTTCGACGGTCAGAACCGCTTCGATTTCTCGTTCTTCCCCCAGAAGCCCTATATCCGTAATAAACAATTGGTGCTGCGCAATGGTGGCAATGACAGATGGGTCAGCAATGCCCGTTTCATGGATGCCGCCCTCGAGACCATCATCCAGCGCTCGGGCATTGACCTCGACTGTCAATCGTATGTACCTGTCATCGAATATGTGAACGGAGAACTCCGTGGTGTGCTGAATTTACGAGAGCCCAATAACGACAAATATGCCTATGCCAACTTCGGCTATGACGATGAGGAACTTGACGCCTTCGAGAATAATGATTTCAAGAATGGCGACGACAAGGCTTTCAAGCATCTCTGCGAATTGGGTGCTCATGTCAACGACCCTGGCATTTACGATGAAATCAGAACCCTGCTCGATGTCGATGAGTTCATCAATTACATGGCTGCAGAATTCTATATCGGCAACGATGACTGGCCAGACAACAATATCAAGGCCTATCGCAGCACGTTAGACGGTCGTTTCCGCTTTGTAAGCTTCGATCTCGACTATGCCTTCAACCCGTGGGGGCGCACCATCTCGTCGTCACTCAACGAATATGGCCCCAATGCCCCAGAGAAACCGGTGGATACAGTCATCCTCTTCCTGAATCTGCTGAAGCACAACGGCTTCCGTAAACAGTTTATCGATACATTCTGTCTCATGGGAGGCAGTGTCTTCGAAGTGCAGCGTGCCAATAGCATCATCGATGAGCTGGTGGCCCGTGTCAAGCCCATGACCGATATGATGCAGCAAAAAGGGTTGCGCGATGGTCACAATACAGAAAATTCGGCCAATAAGATCAAGCAAGAACTGAACGGCCGTCTGTCGAGGATGATCTCCGCCCTGCAGCAAGCCAGCGCCATGAGGCTCTCGGGTATAAAGAAACATAATGTACAACTGGCAGCCGACATCGAAGGTGCCAATCTCTACATCAACGGTCTGAAAGTGTCCCATGCCTACTTCAACGGCCAGCTTTTTGCACCGGTCAGTATCGAGGCCAAGGCACCCGCGGGTTATACTTTTGCAGGTTGGAAACAAAAAGCCACTGCCACTAATCAGATTGTAAAACTCAGCGATACGTGGAAATATTACGACAAAGGCGAGGCTCCCGCAAACTGGAGAACCACAGGATTCAATGACAGCAGTTGGTCGAGCGGCACCGCGCCCTTAGGTTACGGCATGACCGGTGTAAAGACCAAGGTGAGCTATGGTTCCGACGCCGAGAACAAATATCCCACCACCTATTTCCGCAAGACCATCAAACTTTCGTCCACTCCGACGCGCAGCGACGTCTTCCTGTTGAACTATCAGGTGGATGACGGTTTTGTCGTTTATGTCAACGGCCAGGAAGCCGGACGTTATAACATGCCAAGCGGAAACATCACATTCAACAGCTATTCGTCGAGTTACGCTGAGAGCACACCACTGACGGGCACCCTCAACATCTCATCGTCGTTGTTCAAGAGCGGCGACAACGTCATCGCCGTTGAGATACACAATAACAAAGCATCCTCCAGCGACCAGTTCTGGGCAGGTGAGATCTACACCACCATGGGCTCAACCTCCGGGGAGTTCGTCTCTACGGAGCCTGTCATCAACCTGTCTTCTTCCGACAATACCGTTTCACTCATCGCCAGCTTCACCCCACTCTCTGACGAAGAGCGCGCTGCACAGGGTATGACACCCGTCCGTATCAATGAAGTGAGCGCCCAGAACAGCATCTACGTGAATGATCTATTCAAGCGTAACGACTGGCTGGAACTCTACAACACCACCTCCAGTCCCATCGACGTGGAAGGCATGTATCTGACGAATAGTCCGAATAATCCCAAGAAATACAAGATTACCAAAGGCGACACTCAAGCGAAGACCATCATTCCCGCCTATGGTCATCTCATTATCTGGTGCGACAATGGGGAGCCGGAATCACAGTTGCATGCCAACTTCAAATTGGACAACAACCAAGGTGACCTTATGCTCACAGCTGCCGACGAGTCGTGGAGTGACCAGTTCACCTATACCCGACATAACGGAGACCAGACCGTAGGTCGTTATCCCGACGGGGCAGCAGAGGTCTTTGTGATGAATATCCCCACTATTGAGAAGACCAATATCAAGACGAGCTATCTCGTCGCTGTGGAACAGCCCCACGCAACGGCCATCCAGGGTGTCAGAACCACGCCTGTCAACACCAACGACGCTATCTACAACCTCTCTGGTCAGCGTGTAGACGAAACTTATAAGGGCATCGTCATCAAAAACGGACGAAAAGTCATGCAATAACAAAAAAGCCCCCTCGAATCTGAGGAGGCCTTTTTATTACAAGCTATATTCAAACATAACCATCGTATAAGGTGCCAGGTCGTATTTGAATTTCTTCTGAGCCTTGATCTGCTCCTTCTGTGGAATGATGGGCTGAGCCTCGTAGTTGTTCTCCTGATCAGGCTTTCCGCTGATAGTAGTCTTCGTGGCCATCTTCTTAATGCCGAAACGGCTGAGGTTGATGTTGGCAGTCTTTGCCTCGGCACCAGCATTGCAGAGCTTTACATAAAGCTTGCGCGTCTTGACATTCAGGATGACACTCTGGCCCTGCAGGAAACCGCTCTCCTGACCTTCGGGCAGTCCCCGCCAACGGGGTGCTGCATCAGGATTGTCGATGGTCACGCAGTTGCCGTAATAATACTGGCCAGAAGACTGACCGAACATCTGCTGCACATAATAGCTGCAGGTGAGGTACGGACGCTCGTTGTCGAAGTAGATCAGATCGGGATTCCAGTTGGTATTGGTCTTCTTGGCGAAGAGGGGTGCGTAAGAGGTCATGGCTACGATATCGCCATTGGCCTCGACATGCAGCAGATACAGGCCTTCTGCGAGGGCATCAATGAGTTTCTTGTCCTTAGCAGCATACTCTCCCAGATAAACCTTGGTCTTACGGTCACGGGGATAGTAGTTGTATTGGCGTGAAGAGAGGAAATAGCCATTGGGCTCATAATAGTGCTCGTCGATGATGGGCATGCCCAGTTCCTCAGCGAGTTTCCAGCCGTTCTCGAGGTCACGGTTACCCGGATGTGAACCAGGTCCGGCTGTACCCACGATGACAATCTCGGGATGAGCCTTCATCACGCGTTCATATATATATTTAAAGCGCTCGCAGAACTCTGGAGAGATACGCTCCTCGTTGCCCAGACCGAGATACTTCAGGTTGAAGGGTTTCGGATGACCGGCATCGGCACGCATCTTCGCCCATTTGTTGGTGGCAGGATCGCCATTGGCCCACTCGATGAGATCGATGGCCTCGGCTACCCACTCGTCCATCTCGCTCATGGGTACTACGTCCTGCGCCTGGTCACGCATGCTCCAGCCACCATTGGCACCCTGGCACGATACGCCACAAGGCAGAATCGGCAGCGGCTCCATACCTGTGTCCTCGCAGAACTGGAAGTACTCGAAGAAGCCCAGTCCCATGCTCTGATGGTACCCCCAGGTATTCTTCAGACCCTTGCGCTGCTCCTTCAGACCGATGGTGGTCTTCCAACGGTAGGTGTCCCAGAATCCGTCACCGCCACCGTGTACCACGCAACCGCCAGGGAAGCGCATGAACTTCGGCTGCAGATCGGCCAGTGCCTGAGCCAGGTCTTTACGCAGACCATGACCCTTGTAAGTGTCCTGAGGCATGAGCGACACCATGTCGACATCGAGGTCGCCAGGGGTGAGCACGAGAATCTGGAGCGCAGCATTCTGACAGGTACTGTCGGGTGTCAATACAGCATTGAACTTCTGCCATGAGGTATTGCCAACGTCAAACTTAGCCTCTGCCAGGAGTTTGGGATCTCTTGGGCCGAAACCAAAGCCGCCTCGGCCCTGTGGCTGTGCTATCAAGGCCACACGTACCTTCTTGGCTGCACCGATATTGCGCAGGAAGACGGAGAAGTCGTATTTCTCGCCAGCCTTCACGCTGATGCCGTCGAAACCATCGTTCTGGATACCATAGCCTGTCCAGCCTCTGTAGTCATAATACTCCTTGGCACGCTCTGTGTGCAGACGCATGTAGGTGGGATTGTTGGCATTGAGACCATCGGTCATGCGGATGTCCAGACGTCCAAGCGAGTGTCCGGGACGTATCACCCTCCAGGCAGTGGCAGGTCCCCAGCCGTCACGCTCAGAGGGGTTGTACTCGAACGAGCCGTTCTGAATCAGTTCAGCATAGAGTCCACCGTCGGCACTGGAACTGATATCCTCGAAGAAGATACCGATTAATTCGTCGCTGATGGCCTTCCCTCCTTTGGGAGCGGTCATCGATTTCTGGGCGTAGATACCCAGCGTGGCTACCAGCAAGGCAGCGCAGATTGTCATTCGTTTTTTCATTGCTTTTTGTATTGAAGTTAAGTAATTTTGGCGCAAAGTTAATAAAAATACTCCAATAATTGTAACAATGATACAATAAAAAAAGATTAAGAAACAAAAAGCATAACTAAGATTTCAGATTCTTTTGTAATTTTGCAACCACATTACAAATAATTAAGAAACAATGAAACTAAAGAAAGCATTCCTTAGCTTAGCCGTTATGGCAGCCCTGCCTCTTCAGGCTCAGAATCCGTTTGTTCAGACCTGGTTTACGAGCGACCCCGCTCCGATGGTTCATGATGGAACAATGTATGTATATACCGGCCATGATGAGGACGGTGCCGATTTCTTCTGGATGCAGGAGTGGCGCGTCTACTCCTCACAGGATATGGTAAACTGGCAGGACCATGGTTCCCCCCTTGCCTTAGAGAGCTTCTCCTGGGCTGACGACCGTGCATGGGCCTCGCAGACCATCGAGCGCGACGGCAAGTTCTATTGGTATATATGTGCGCACTCCCGTCTCTCCAGAGGTATGGCCATCGGTGTGGCTGTCTCTGATTCACCCACGGGGCCTTTCCGCGATGCCATCGGCAAACCGTTGTTCGAGAATGGCTCCTGGGACCATATCGACCCCACGGTGATGATCGATGATGATGGTCAGGCCTGGCTCATGTGGGGCAACCCTCGCATCTATTATCTGAAGCTCAATAAAGATATGATTTCCTATTCTGGCGAGCTCGGTATGATCGACATGACGGAGGAGGGTTTCGGTGCACCTTCGATGGACAAGCGTGAGAAGGACAAGAAATATAAGGATAACTATACCGAAGGCCCTTGGCTCCGCAAGGTCGATGCCTCGAAATACAAGGTGGATCCCGCAAAAGCCTATCAGCTGTTGTATGCAGCCGGTGGTGTGCCTGAGCATATTTCTTACAGCACGGCTCCTTCTCCCTTAGGACCTTGGACCTATGCAGGCCCGATCATGCCGCTCTGCGATACCAAGTCATTCACTAACCACTGCGGTGTGGCTGATTACAAGGGCCATAGCTATTTCTTCTACCATACGGGCAAGCTGCCTAATGGCGGAGGTTTCGGACGTAGTGTGGCAGTCGAGGAGTTCAAATACAATGCCGATGGCTCCTTCCCCACGATTATGCCTACCGACGAGGGTGTGCAGCCCGTGGGTAAGTTTGATCCCTATCGCAAGGTGGAGGCCGAGACGATGGCTTTCTCAAAGGGCATCAAGACCGAACAGAACGACGAGGTTGGTGTCTATGTGACCGATATCCACAATGGCGACTATATCAAACTGCAGAATGTGGCATTCGATAATAAATACCCGCGTGTGTTTAAGGCGCGCGTGGCCAGCGGCCTGCGTGGCGGACAGATTGAGATACGCCTCGACAGTGTCCGCGGAAGATGTCTTGGTAAGGTCAATGTGCCTGGTACAGGTGGCTGGGAGAAGTGGCAGACCATCACCCTCGACCTGGACTATTCTACCCTGAAGGACATCGACGCGCCTACCCGCACCCTTTCCGGCATTGCGCTGCCAGAGACAGCCGACCTCTACTTCGTGTTCACAGGCCGCAAGGGTCCGAAGCTCTTCAACTTCGACTGGTGGGAGATGCGTGGACTGGAGCAGGTGAATATGCCGCTCTTCCAGACGAAATATACAGCCGACCCCTCACCGATGGTCGTGGGTGACACCTTATTCTTATATACGTCGCACGATGCCTCGCCTGAGGACATCCCCGATCCGAACGAGAAGAGTTCTGCCGGTTTCTTCATGTACGACTGGCTCCTGTGGTCGACCACCGATATGGTGAACTGGACGGAGCACGGGGCGTGTGCCTCGCTCAAGGAGTTCTCCTGGCGCAGTCGTGAGAACGGTGCCTGGGCCATCCAGACTGTCGAGCGCAACGGCAAGTATTACCTCTATGCCCCGCTGCATGGTCATGGCATCGGTGTGCTGGTGGCTGATTCGCCTTACGGCCCCTTCAAGGATCCCCTTGGCCAGCCGCTGGTGTGGCAGAAGGAGCACTGGGACGATATCGACCCCTCTGTCTTTATCGATGACGACGGTCAGGCCTGGATGTTCTGGGGCAATCCGCAGACCTATTGTGTCAAACTCAACGACGACATGGTATCCACCAAAGGCGATATCTACGTGCTCAATCCCAAGGACGGTATGATGCGTCCTGTGAAGGAGGAAGGTGCCAAGATCAACCTCAGGGTGCCGGGCAGAGAGAAGGCTACCTGGGCCATCCAGCACTATCAGGAAGGCCCGTGGTTCTACAAGCGTAACGGCCATTACTACATGGGCTTCGCATCCACCTGTTGTCCTGAGGGTCTGGGCTATGCTATGAGCAATTCACCTCTTGGACCTTGGAAGGAGCAGAACTACCTGATGGCGCCCACCCAGCGCGACCGTGGCAATCACCCCGGTATTGCCGACTTCAAGGGACATTCATATCTCTTCGGACAGGACTACGACCTGATGCATCTGGAGACCTTCCAACACCATGAGCGTCGTAGCGTCAACGGCACGGAAATCACCTATAATGCCGACGGTACGATTCAGACCTCTCCTTACTGGCTGGATCTCGCGCCTATGAAGCAGCTGCACTGGCTGAATCCTTATAAGCGTGTGGAGGCTGAGACCATGGCTTGGGGCTTCGGGCTGAAGAGTGCCAAGATGGGCATCGAGAATACTGGTGTGGTGAAGGATATGCCGGAATCTACGGGCAAGAAGAATATGTATATCTTTGATATCAACAACGACGAGTACATCCGTCTGCGTGGTGTGGATTTCGGTAGCAAGGGCGCCAAGCAGTTCGCTATCGTAGCTGCAGCTGCAGCTCAGGCAGGATGCACCATTACCCTGCGCCTCGACAGCAAGAGTGGCGACGCCATCGGTACCGTCGATGTCAAGTCTACGGGCTCTGTTGAGAAATACCGCTCCTTCTCTGCGAAGGTGAAGGGTGCTACAGGCGTTCACGACCTCTACCTCTGCTTCAGCAAGGCTTCGGGCGACGTGCGTCTCGACTGGTGGACATTCAAATAATCAACTTATTTTTATATCAACATTTTCTAATATCAAAAACTTATGAAGAAAACTTTATTATCAGCAATCCTGATGGGCTTTGCAGCCTTTGCTTCTGCACAGCCTCAGGGTGGTTTCGGAGGCTTTGGCGGTTTCCAGAGACCACAGGTGAAACTCGAAACCTCCCAGGAATGGAAGGATGTGAACTATGCAGGCGACGACCAGGCATTCCATACCTGCGACATCTATCTGCCTAAGAAAGAGGCTGCCAGCTATCCCGTCGTCATCCACATCTACGGCTCTGCGTGGTTCAGCAACAACAGCAAGGGCGCAGCCGACCTCGGTACTATCGTGAAGGCCCTGCTCGATGCCGGTTATGCCGTGGTTTGTCCGAACCACCGCAGCAGCGGCGATGCCAAGTGGCCGGCTCAGATCCACGACATCCGTGCCGTCATCCGTTTCGTGCGCGGTGAGGCGAAGAAGTATAAGTTCGATCCCTCGTTTGTGGCTACCAGCGGCTTCTCTTCAGGTGGTCACCTCGCTTCTACAGCTGCTACCACCAGTGGCATCAAACAGACAAAGGTAGGCACTTACGACATCGACCTCGAAGGTACGCTCGGCAATTATACAAAAGAGAGCAGCGCTGTGAATGCCGCCTGCGACTGGTCTGGACCTGTGGATCTCACGAAGATGGACTGCGGCCCTGGCATGAGCATGGGTGCTAACAGTCCTGAGGATGTACTGCTCGATTCTAAGCTCGACAAGGAGCCGGACAAGTATCGCAGTCTGAGTGCCACCTACTATGTCAGCAAGAAGAATCCGCCCATCATCATCTTCCATGGTGAGAAGGACAATGTCGTTCCCTGCTGTCAGGGTAAGATGTTCTATGAGAAACTGGTTGAGGCCGGTGTGAAGACCGAGGCAACCTTCGTTCCCGAGGGCGGTCACGGCATGGGCATGTATTCTGAGGAGAACCTCCAGAAGATGGTGAACTTCCTCAATTCAGTGAGAACAGGCAAGTAACAGACGAGATTCCATCATAAAAAAGAGGGTGTATCAAATCGTGACACACCCTCTTTTCTATAATTCGCAAATCAATTACTTAAACAGGCTCAGCGCCATCTGACGTAGGCAGCGACGCCATGTGAGGAACTCATGGGCAGTACCCTCGGAAATCAGACCTTCGGCATTGAAGCCTGCAGCCTTCAAATCTGCAACACTCTTGTTGATGCCATCAGGATTCTCCTTAGAGCCGCATCCCTCAAAGATATATTTCACAGCCGTAGGATCCTTGATTTCCTCAGGTGCATACTGACCGCCAGAGAGCAGGCCCCAGTATCCGAACACCTCAGGACGACGCAGGGTGATGAGTTTGGTGGTCATACCACCCATTGACAGACCTGCCATAGCGCGGTTCCACTTGTCGGACTTGGTCAGGTAGTTCTTATCTATATAGGGAATAAGTTCATCGATGAGCACCTTCTCAAATTCCTCAGCCGTGAACTGACCGATCGTTCCGAACTTGAAGTCGTTGGTCAGACCGTAGGCCATCACAATGATGAAGGGTTTAATCTTACCGTCGGCAATCAGGTTGTCCATAATCAGACCTGCCTTACCCTGAATGGGCCAGCTGGTCTCATTCTCACCCCAGCCATGCTGCAAATAGAGCACAGGATAACGTTCCTGAATACCCTTGGCACCTTCCTTCACAGGATTACCCTTCTTATCGACGAGTTTGCCATAGCCATAGGGCAGATAAACCGTAGCCTCCTGCATCTTACCCAGACTGGGTGAGTAGAACTTCACCGTCTGCATGCTGCCATGAGGAATATCGGTGCGCTCAGCATAGAAATCCTGATCGGGAGCGGGAATCTCGATACCACTCTCCCAACGGCACGAACCGAAGTAGTTGCCTGTACCCGGGTCATTGACAGTCGCACCGTCGATGGTCAGGTGATAGTAGTGGAAACCAGGATCCATCGGACCTTCAGTCGTTCCTGTCCAGACACCGTCGTTATCCTTCTTCAGCACCGTACCGCCACGACCACCAAGGCCGAGACTGACAATCACCGACTTGGCATCGGGAGCCTCGATGCGGAAACGGGCATAACCCTCGCTGTTCACCTTCGGCCACTCCTGACCGGGCTGGTTCCACTCGTTGCTGACGAAGTCCTCCTTCGGCACACGCTTATCGAGGGCGGGGTCGAAGTCGCGGATAGCACGGAAGCAAGCCTTCGGACGGTAATTCTCGTCGAAAGGCAGCGGATGGTTGTTCACACCGAGCCAAGAATCCTGGTCGCCGAGGTTCCAGAAGGTCACGTTGTCAATGACATCAGCGTGCTTACGGAACACCTTAAACAAACGGGCATACTGGTCGGTCTGCAGGGTTGACATATAAGCGGGCATGGGCTTAGCCTCTCCACGGGAGAACATCAGCTGACCACCGCTCTCATTGTTCATACGCAGGTCGAGCTCGGTGATATTGATATGCTTCACAATCTCCTTGAAACGGACGATGGCCTTCTCTAGCTGCTCTTCGCTGGGGAAGTAGATGTTGTAGTGACCCTGCATACCGATACCGTCGATGGGTACACCAGCGTCCTTCATCTTCTTCACCATATTATAAATACGCTCACGCTTGCCTTCGTCTACGCAACTGTAGTCGTTGTAGAACAACAGCGTATTGGGATCGGCCTCACGGGCAAACTGGAAAGCCTTGGCAATGAACTCATCACCACAGAGCTGGAAATGACGGCTCTGACGATAAGGACTCGGCTCCTGACCCGGACGTCCGAAGCGGAAACCACCATCGTCGGCCATGGCCTCGTTCACAACATCCCAAGCATAGACCACATCCTTATAACGGTTCACTACTGTATGGATGTGCTCGCGCAGACGCTGATAGAACACCTCTTTCTTGACGGGCTTGCCTTTCTTGTCGGTAAACATCCAGTCGGCAAACTGTGAGTGCCAACACAGACAATGACCGCGCATCTTGATACCATTCTGACGGCAGAAGTCGGCAATCTTGTCTGCACGCTCAAAATTCCACACGCCCTCCTTAGGATGAATCTCACCGGGCTTCCAGTCGTTCTCGGCAGTCACACTGTTGAACTGCTTGATGACGAGGGCTTTCTGGGCATCATCAGTTACATTGCGCTGATTCAGCGCCACACCGATGGTGAAATACCCCTTGTAGGCATCTTTCAGACCAACATTTTCTCTGGGATCAACCTGACGAAACTGTGCAAATACGGACGAGCATCCGGCCGTAGCCAAAATTAGTCCGAGAAAAACTTTTCTTATCATTGGAATAATTGAATTTTCTTACGTAGAAATATTACTTAAACAGGCTCAGTGCCATCTGACGGAGGGCGCGACGCCAAGTCAGGAACTCGTGGGCGGTACCCTCAGAGATATGACTCTCAGCGTTGAAACCTGCAGCCTTCAGCGTATCCACTGCAGACTTGATGCGGTCGGGACCTTCCTTGGAACCACAACTCAGGAAGATATACTTCACCTGCTTCTTGTCCTTAATTTCCTCGGGGGTATAGACGCCACCGCTGAGCAGTCCATAATAATTGAACAGTTCAGGACGAGCCAGTGTAATAGAGTGCGTCTCCATGCCACCCATTGACAGACCAGCCATCGCACGGCTCTCCTTCTTGGCGATAGTGCGGAAGTTGGCATCGACATAAGGAATAAGCTCGTCGCAGAGCACCTTCTCAAAGTTCTGAGCAGCAGCACCACGACCGCCACCACCAAAGCCCATCTCGTTCGTCATACCGTAGGTGCAAACCACGATGAAGGGTTTGATCTTACCCTCGGCAATGAGGTTATCCATGATGAGGTTGGCGTGACCCTGTGTCATCCAGGCTGTCTCATCTTCACCCCAGCCATGCTGCAGATAGAGCACGGGATAGTTGGTCTTAGCATCCTTATCATAGGTAGGAGGTGTATAAACGAAGGCACGACGGCACTGCTTGGTGCTCTCACTCCAGAAGAGAATCTGCGAAACCTTGCCGTGAGGCACATTCTTCATAGCGTAGAAGTCCTTATCCTTAGCGGGAATCTCGATACCACTCTCCCAACGGGTAGAACCATAGTAGTTGCCTGTACCGGGGTCATTAAACGTACCACCGTCGATGGTAAGATGATAATAGTGGAAACCTTCATCCATCGGGCCTGCTGTAGTGCCTACCCATGAACCATCGTAAGTCTTGCTCAACTTGGTGCCACCCTGGCCTCCCAGACCGAGACCAACTGTCACTGCCTGAGCATCGGGAGCCTCGATACGGAAACGGGCATAACCCTGAGAGTTCACCTGCGGATACTGCTGTCCAGGCTGGTTCAGCTCAGAAGGCACGAAGTCCTCCTTGATTCCCTCCTGCTGGGGGAAGGCGCGACTTGCATCAAACTGAGGACGCTGCTGGCCGAAGCCACCGAAACCACCAGGGCCACCTTGGCCACGACGGCGCTGTCCTTGACCAGGGCCTCCCTGGCCGAAACCGCCCTGACGGGGACCACCCTGACCGAAGCCACCTTGTGGACGCGGCTGACGTGGAGGACGAGCGGGCATATCCCACTTCGGAGCCTTCATATCACGGATATACTCATAAGCCAACTTGGGCTGATAGTTCTCATCCCAAGGCAGGGGATAGTTGCGGGCACCGAGCCAAGAGTCGCGGTCGCCGAGGTTCCAGAAGGTCACACAGTCGATGACATCCTTATGCTTGCGGAACACACGGAAGCAACGGGCATACTGGTCGGCCAGATGCTGTTTCACAGAGTCTGTGACGGTAGCGCCCTCACGACTGAATGAAAGGCCACCACCCATCTCCTCGTTGACACGGATATCGAACTCGGTGATGTGGATGTGCTTCACGATGGTCTTGAACAGCGTGATAGCTGAGTCGAGACGAGCCTCAGAAGGATAATAAATGTTATAGTGAGCCTGCATGCCGATACCATCGATGGGCACTCCCTTAGCCTTCATCTTCTTAACCATGTTGTAGATACGGTCGCGCTTGTGGGGATCAACGGTGCTATAATCATTATAGAACAGCAGAGCCTTCGGGTCGGCCTCATGAGCATACTGGAAAGCCTTCTCGATAAACTCATCACCACACAGACGATACATAGCGCTCTGACGATAGGGATCGGTAGCATTGGGATTGTCTTCCATAGCCTCGTTCACCACGTCCCAGCAGTAAACCACATCCTTGTAACGGCTGACGATAGCCTGGATGTGATTCTTCATACGAGCATAGAACTGCTCCTTAGTCGTACCCTCGGCCGTCATCCAACGACCAATCTGAGAGTGCCACATCAACGTGTGTCCACGCAGTTTGATACCGTTGGCACGGGCAAAGTTGGCGATACGGTCAGCATTTTCCCAATTGAACTCACCTTCACGGGGCTCAGTGGGCTCGGGCTTCATGTCGTTCTCAGCAGTCATGCTGTTGAACTCCTTCTTCACGAGAGCCGCCTGCTCAGCATTAGTCACATTGCGCTGGTTCACAGCGACACCAATCATGAAGTAGTCCTTATAGACATCCTTCAATCCTTGCGCCTGGACTGACATACAGCCAGCCAAGGCCATTAACAATAAGATTTTCTTCTTCATTTTCTTGAATATTAATGAATAGTTTATTAGCACATCGTTTCATTTGTACACTTGCAAAGCAAGTATGGTGCAAAATTACAAAAGAAGAGCCACATCAGACTCTTCTTTTGTAACACATATCTTTGAAAATGTAACACGCCCTGGTTATCAGAGCGAAATAATACATTCTGCACCGTCGTAACTAACCTGTTGTTGGCGGCCATCAGGCAGAATGATGGTGAATTGGCGCGACTTCAACATGCCCGGGAATTCACCCTTTCGGGCACCAATTGTCAGCTTGCGAGCCTTGTCGTTCCAGGAGAATGTAATGGTGCTGTATACACCTTTCTCGTAGTTATAGCTGTCGCCTTCATCCTCATAGAGAGTAAAACTGGCATTTGCTCCCGGATAGACGCGAATTTCAAGGTTATCCCACGCCTTTTCGCCTACATACTGCATCTCAGGGCCGAGGGGCAGGATACTCCCCGCTCGTACAAACATAGGCACACGATCGAACTGAGTCACAAGCGTCACGTTCTGTCCGCCCTTAAAGGATTGGTTCGTCCAAAAGTCATACCAAACAGTACCCTTCGGCAGATACTTCACGGCACTCTTCTTGGCCGTCCAGTCAACACTTCTTCCTTCTTCCTTCTGCCCTCTTACATCATTCCGGTCCCAGCCCGTCATAGCATTTGTACGGATCACCTTCTCTTCGGTATACTGTGGATCGACAATCGGACAAGCCAGAATATTATGGCCGAACATAAACTCATCGGTCATGTTCCACACTTTCTTGTCGGCAGCAAATTCAGCGAACAACGGACGCATATAACTATCGTTGTTTGAGGTGACCTGCCAAGCAGTACTATATAAATAAGGTATAAGACGATAGCGCAGACGGATCTGCTTCTCGATGGCATCATAGACCGGTTCGCCTTTCTTTCCGAACTGCCAGATCTCGCGGGGGGCATCGGCGCCGTGGCTACGGAACACAGGACAGAACAGGCCATACTGCATCCAACGCACATACAACTCCTGGAACTGTGGGTTCTTCGGAGCCGAGCCGCTGCCCTTCGTATTGTAGCTGCTACAGAAGAAACCGCCGATATCGGTATTGAAGTTAGGATTACCCGTCAGAGTGAAACTCAATCCTGCAGGCACCTGCTTACGCAGCATGTCCCAAGAAGAGTTCACATCACCACTCCACATATTCGAGCCATAGTGCTGCTGACCGGCATAGCTTGAGCGTGTCATGATGAAGATGCGCTTTCCACGGTCATCCTTGCGCTGAGCCTGGTAAATACCACGCACCGTCTCCAAGGGGAAGGCATTACGCTGCGAACGCCACGTGCCACCATAGACCTTATGCTCGTAGTCACTCTCGCGGGGGTTGAAGAAGTCAGGATCGGTAGAATCCATCCACCAGGCATCGCAACCGTAGTCGTAGAGTTTCTTCAGATATTTCCAATAGATATTACGGGCCTCAGGATGGAAGGCATCGTAGACCTTCACGCCTGAGGGATAGTCGCGCATCGGGGGCCAGACATGTGAGATACCACTCTGCGGCCAAGTCTCGAAGGGCAACAGGCAGTCGATTTTTTCCAGTTCACGGAACTGCTGGGTCATCGGACCGAAACTAGCCCAGATGGAAATCATGAAGTGGGCGTGCTTCTTGTGTACATTATCAATCATCTGCTTGCCGTTCGAGAAATCCTCGGACAGGAAGTCCATCGCGTTCCACAGATAGTTAGAACCCCAGTACTGCCAGTCCTGGATGATGCCGTCGAGAGGCACCTGCAACTCACGATACTTATCGACGATGCCCTCCGTCTCGCGGGCGGTCTTATAGCGTTCCTTCGACTGCCAATAGCCGTAGGTCCATAGTGGGAACATCGGCACATCGCCCGTCAGATAACGCATCTGAGCAATCACGCCGTCAGCCGAGCCCCCATACATGAAGTAATAGTCAATCCCCTCGCCCACCTCGGCATCGAAGGTCATCCCTTGGGCATTATCCTCAAAGAGCGTTGGCGAATAGTTTTCCCAATAGAGTCCCCAGCCCTTGATGCTCTGCAGCACATTCTGGAAGTCCTCCAGGTTCGACTGTTCCATACGCTTCTTCTCACCGCGACGGTTCATCTTGCCATTTTGAATCGTCCCTAAGCCATAGACAGCCTCATCCTTGTCCAAGACAAAGGTCTGACGGACTTCGGTCACGTCGCAGTCTTTCTCTTTCAACAACACTTTGCCTTTGGTTGTCATGAAGGTCAGGTTTCCCTGAGCATCCTGCTTCACGGTCAACTCACTGCTTTTCCATGTGCTGCCGCTCTTACTGACAGCCACATTCTCTGGCTTTGCTGTAACCACCAGCGTCTTCGTGGGCTGACCCTTTACAATGTGTACGATACTCGGCGTAATAAACTCCACCTTTACATCTTGTGCAAAAACAGCAACCGTGAACATCACGGTCATCAAACTAATAATAAATCTTTTCATTTCATTGGTTTTGTTGATTTGGCTGCAAAGTTACTAAAAAGGCAACGATTTCACGTTTTTTTTTGTTTCATTTTTTTTTGTTTTTGAAAAAATTCGTATCTTTGCAGCATGATGACAAAGAAAACCTTATTATGCGTGATAACTCTGATGGTGGGTTGTCTCGCAATGAAAGCTCAGAAGAGCATTGTGATTCTCTATGAAAACGATGCCCATTGTGGTATCGACGGTTATCAGAAGATGGCAGGCCTACGTGATGCTATCAACAAGTCGGATACAGCCTACGCTGGAGCCGTCTGTTGCGGTGATTTCCTGCAAGGTAACACCACGGGAGCCATCTCCAAAGGCCAGTACATCGCCGATATCATGAAGCTGATGGACTACCATGCCATTACACTCGGCAACCATGAGTTCGATTATGGTGTGCCCCGACTGAAAAATTTATTAGAACAGATCGGTGCACCTGTCACTTGTGCCAATTTCTATGAGGCCGGTGAGCCGTTGCCCATCTATGCGCCCTACGTCATCCATCAATATGGTAATAAGAAAGTGGCCTATGTCGGGGCCTGTACCCCGGAGACGATGATCCTAGAGGGCTACTCCTTCTACGATACCAACGGCATCCTGCTCTACGACCTCAAACCTAAGAATTTCTATGAACTCATCCAACAGGCCGTCGACAATGCCCGTAAAGAGGGTGCCGACTATGTGGTTCTGCTCTCACATGTGGGTGAGACCCCGCAGTCGATGGGTTTCAGTTCCCACCGTCTCGTGAACAACACCCGAGGCATCGACGTGGTGCTCGACGGTCACTCCCATGAGATCTTCGAGGGCGTGAAGGTGAAGAACCTCGATGGTAAGGAGATCACCGTCACACAGACAGGCACGCAGTTCGCCAACGTCGGCAAGCTGGTCATCACCCCCGACGGCCGGTTCATCACCCATCTCATCAAGAGCAAGGAAATCAATGATGAGAATGATGCCGTGAGCGATGCCACTGAAGAAATCCATAAGAAGGTGAAAGCAGTCACCTCTGAGAAGGTAGCTCATAGCGACTACACCCTCGTGGTGAGTGATGAGAACGACCAGTGGATCGTGCGCGGCGAGGAGACGAATGCCGGTGATCTGGTGGCCGATGCCTACCGCTATGCCATGAAGGCCGATATCGGTTTAGAAAATGGTGGTGGTATTCGTAACGATATCAATGCCGGCGACATCACCTATGGCGACATCATTGGCATGCTGCCTTATGACAACACCCTGCGCCGTATCTCGGTAACCGCTGAACAACTAAAACAGATGCTCACCCGCTGCACAGCTCTCGTACCGGTGCTTGACGGCAACTTCCCGCAAGTCTCTGGCTTGCGTTTCACCATTCACAGCAAGAGCCACCGTGTGAGCGACATCGAAATCCTGCAGGAAGACGGCACCTATAAGCCCATTGACATGCAGCGCACTTATAGTGTCGCCCTGACAAACTACAATCATGAGGGAGGCGGTTTCTTCGACTGCTTCAAGAAATGCGTGGTGCTCCAGGAAAGTTCGCTACGCTACTACGAGGCGCTATCGGACTATCTCCACGAGGTACTCGGCGGCACTACCGGCAAGGCCTATGCCAAGCCTCAGGGACGCATCAAGATTATAGAGGATTAAGAATGTTCTGAAATACGCCAAAATATCACATGAAGATTAAAAAACTAACTCTTTGTCTGTTTGCTGCCTATTCATTACAGACAAGCGCTCAGTATCTTGAGCACATTTATGATTACATCGAGAACACCGCTGTATTTGAGGAAAACCAAGAGGAGGGGCATGCCTACTATCTGGCCTCAGACCACCTGAGTCTGAATGGTGACTGGCGGTTTATGTTTGTCAACACGCCCGAAGAGGTGCCGCAGAACTTCTATGCGACGAACTATAAAGATAATAAGTGGCGCACCATTCCTGTGCCGAGCAACTGGGAGATGCAGGGCTATGGTGACCCTCAGTTCCGCAATGTGCCTGCACCGTTCAAGGCCAATCCGCCCCATGTGCCCAGAGAATATAACCCTACGGGGGCTTATCGGAAGACTTTCACCCTGCCCTCGAAGTGGCAAGGGCAACAAATCTTCCTGCGACTCGAGAAGACACAGAGCGCCTTGTTCGTATGGATGAATGGTCAGCAGGTGGGCTATAACGAGGGGGGACAGGAACCTGCGGAATATGACGTGACGCCTTATGTCAAACCGGGCAAGAACGTGTTGGCCGTTTGTGTGTTGAAGTATTCCGACGGCTACTATCTGGAAGGTCAGGACTACTGGCGACTGGCTGGCATCTTCGACGACGTGACGCTTTATGCCACACCCAAGACCCGACTGTTCGACTGGTTTGTGACTACCGATCTTGACGACCAATACCGCGACGCCACACTCAAGGTGGCCGTGGATGTGAAGAAATACGAGGACGCTCAGGCTTCCTATATGGTGCGTGCCACGCTCAAGGACGCAAAAGGCAACCAAGTGAAGGAGATGCGCTCCGACCGTTTCACAATGACTGGCAAAGGGAAGAAGTCTGTCGAGTTGTCTTCGCTGGTATCCAACCCCGACAAATGGACCTGCGAAACACCCGTGCTCTACAATCTGACACTCGACCTTCTGAATGAGTCAGGTGACGTCATGCAGCAGATCAGTAGCAAGATGGGATTCAAGGAGACAGAGATCCGGCATCAGACATTCTTCCTGAACGGACAACCCATCAAGGTGAATGCCACAAACACCCACATGCAGCATCCCGAACTGGGACATGCCATGAACGAAGAGACCATTCGCAAGGACATGGAGATACTGAAGCAGCACAACTTCAATGCCGTGCGCACCTCGCACTATCCGCCTGTGAACAAATATCTGGAACTGGCAGACGAATACGGCCTGTATATTATCGACGAAACAGGTGACGAGGCACATGCGAGCGAATACATCTCGAACGACCAGAGATTCCGTGAGATGTATCTGGAACGTGTACAGAAGTTGGTGCTACGCGACCGCAACCACGCCTGCGTCCTGTTCTGGAGTGCGGGCAATGAGAGCGGCGAAGGACCGTTGATCACAGAGGTCGTCAAAGAGGGCAAACGACTCGATCCCACGCGCTACTTTATGTATGGCGGCAACGCCTATGCCCATCCTGCCGAAGATATTATCGGTCCGCGCTATCCCACACCTTATGAGTTGGAGATGAACACGGCGATGGTGCCAGAAGAGGAAGATCCACGCCCGTCGTTCATGGATGAATACCTGTCAGTAGCAGGCAATGCCGGCGGTGGCATGGACGAATTCTGGGCAGCCATCCGTCGGCATCCGCGACTGATGGGTGGTGCGCTCTGGGACTTTGTCAGCCCCGGCCTTACCGAACATATCCGACCGCTTAAAGACAGTTCGCCTTACAATACGCCCGTCCACCTTATGAGCAACGCAAAAGTGGAAAAAGGTACGCTGCACCTCAGCGGCCACGACGAATGGGTAGAGGTGTATCGCAGCAACAATGTAGAACTCTCGAGTAAGGCGCTGACCATCAGCTTCGACGTAAAACCCGGTAAACTCAGCGGCATGTACGAGGGCGCACCTTACGTGACGAAAGGCAACACGCAGTTCGGCGTGGTACAGAAGGGCGGCGAAAGACTGCAGTTCTATCTGCACTCCGGTGTGAAACACATACTCGACGTCGACCTGCCAGAGAACTGGGTTGGCAACTGGCATCATGTGACAGCCTCGTGGGACGGCAAGGAAATGAAACTCTTCATCGACGGGACGTTGAAAGGCACAGAAAAGACCGCAGCACCCGAACCCGCTAACAACCGTCGTGGCAACCGTGGCGGGGGCGGCGGTGAACGCGGCATACTGAGCAACTTTCCCTATCCTATCAACATCGGTCGTATTGCCGGTAATCATGCCATCGATCCAATGACAACCTTCACAGCTGATGCTGAGATGGACAATGTTGCCATCTACGACAAGTGTCTGGCTGATGTTGAAAGGCTACGGGTAGGCGCGTCAGCGGGAATGGGACGGGCTGAAGATGCTGTACTCTATCTCACATTCGACGGCAATGGCGACACCGGTACTTTCTATACGATCGGCGGCAATATGCGTACTTACGGAAGCATCTGGCCCGACCGCACCCCGCAGCCGGAGATGAAACAGATGAAATGGACCACGCAGCCTTTGAGTATCCGTCTGCTCAATGCTGAGACTGGCGAGGTAGAAGTCACCAACCGTCTGTTCTTCACCGACCTCTCACAATACACTTCTCATTGGGCTCTGATGGCTGATGGCGATGTGCTCGAAGAGGGCGATATCCAGTTCTCTACAGCCCCGCAACAGAAGCAGGTTGTGAGGATTCCCTACCACAAACCTGCTATCGTGGCAGGCAAGGAATACCGTGTCACAGTAACCTCCAAGCTGAAGAAAGACGAAGTATGGGCAAAAGCAGGCCATGAGGTCGCCTGGGATCAGCTGGAACTCTCGGGATGGAACCTTCCAGCCACAGCCCCACAACTGTCTTCCGACGATATCAGCGCCCAGGAAGACGACAAGCAAATCAACATCAGCGGCAAGGGCTTCTGCTATGTCATCAGCAAGGAGACAGGCAACCTCGAACAGATTGAGGTCTACGGCAAACCTGTACTGAAGTCGCCCATCGAGTTCAACCTGTGGCGCGCTCCAATTGCCAACGAGTTCGACTCATGGGATGCTTTCCGTGTCAACGGCGGCTATGCTGAAGGCTACGGCAACCAGGTAGCCACGCTTTGGTATTCGAAGGGTGTCCAACAACTGTGCATCCGTCCTGCTGAGGTGCGGCTGAACCGCAATGAGCAGGAGACGACGGTTACCGTCAGCCAATTGGTTCAGGTAGGTGCCTCATCCTATGGCGCTCTCGACCTCTATATCTCAGGTGTGCAGTTGTGCGGCTTCACACTCGACTATACCTATCATTTCTACAATGACGGAACGGTTAAGATTGAGAACCACCTGAGTCCGCAAGGCCGTCTGCCGGAAATTCTCCCCCGTATCGGCTTCACTACCTCTGTAGCCAATGAGTTCGACCACATCACATGGTACGGCCGCGGCCCAGAGGAAAACTATCCCGACCGCAAGACGGGTTATCAGGTAGGCATCTGGAATAAGACGGTAAAGGACATGTACGAGCCCTACCTCTTCCCTCAGGATCATGCCCTGCGTACCGACAACCGCTATGTGGAGTTGACGAACAAGGAGGGCCAAGGCGTACAGATTGCGATGAACGAGCATTTCAATTTCAACGCTTATCAGTTCACTACCGACAATCTCACTAAGAGCCAGTTTACCTATCAGTTGCAGCCACAGGCCGACTGCTACACCCTCAATCTCGACTACGCCACCACAGGTGTAGGCTGCACCTGCGTCTATGTGCTCGATGAATACAGAGTCAAGCCCGCCGCCTTCGACAGAGTGATTACGATCAAGCCCAAGAAATAGATCATAATGAAACCAATCATCAGAACCATTACAGGCCTCGTAATGGCCCTGTCGTTCACCACATCGATGGCGCAGACCATCGATCTGACAAAGACAACTATCGTATATCAGAAGAGCGAATCTGCGCTTGTGGGCCATATGGCCGAGGTCCTGGCTGATGATATCGAACGGGTGTCGGGCATAAGACCCGAAGTTTCCAAAGTAACAGGATTATCCGGACAGTCCTACATGCTAGGAAAGACCAAAGCGGCGATTGTTCTCGCCACGGCGGGTCGGAGCAAATGGCATAAAGATATTCGGGGCTCCTGGGAACGCTATGCCATCGACACGAAGGACGGCTGCCTCTATATCACCGGCAGCGATGCCAGAGGCCTGGCATACGGTGCGCTTCACGTGAGCGAAGCCATCGGCGTGTCACCCTGGTACTGGCTTGCAGATGTGCCTGTAGATCCATCCAACAAACGCGTATTCAGTTATCAGGAAAACTACGTCAGCAAATCGCCCACGGTGAAATATCGCGGTGTCTTCATCAACGATGAGGACTGGGGACTGAAAACTTGGGCCGCCAAGAACTACGAACGTGACCTCGGCGACATCGGGCCAAAAACCTACGACAAGGTCTGCGAGCTGATCCTAAGACTCAAGGGCAACATGCTGGCCCCTGCCATGCACACCTGTACGGGCGCTTTCTACTCGCATCCTGAGAGTCAGAAGATGGCCGACAAATGGGGTATCATGATTACTACCAGCCACTGCGAGCCGTTACTCTTCAACAATGCGGCTCCCTCGGAATGGGACAAGGAGTGCGACGGTGAATGGAACTATGAGACCAACAGCGCCACCATTCTGAAGAAACTCAACGACCGCATCCGTGAGACGGCACAGTATGACAATATCTACACCATGGGCATGCGCGGTCTGCACGATGAAGCCATGAAGGGCAGCACCGACCCAAAGGACCGTGCCCGTACCTTGGAAAAAGTGTTTGCCAAGCAGCGCGCCATCCTCACGAAATATAAGAAGGTAAAGGCCGAACGGTTGCCGCAGATCTTCGTGCCCTACAAAGAGACACTCGACATCTACGATGCCGGTCTGCGTGTGCCCGACGACATCACCATCGTCTGGCCCGACGATAACTACGGTTATATGAAACGCGTGTCGGATGCCCGGGAACAACAGCGCAAAGGCGGCAGCGGTGTGTATTACCATATTTCCTATCTCGGCACCCCCCACGACAATCTGTGGATTGCCACCACCGCCCCGATGCTGATGTACTACGAACTGAAGAAAGCCTACGACGCCGGTGCCGACCGCTACTGGCTCCTCAATGTCGGAGACATCAAACCCGGCGAGATCGAGACGCAGATGTTCATGGACATGGCCTGGGACTTCGACGCCTTCAGTTACGATAATGCCAACCGCTATCAGGCTGAGTGGCTCGCCCGCACCTTCTTGTCGCAAGGCGATCATCTCACCTCCCGGCTGTCGGAGCTCACCACCCGGTTCCAGTTTATTCTCGACAACTACTATCGGCTGGCCTGGGATCGCAAACCCGAGTTCATGGGCTACGAATTCGAGTGGAGCGGCGACAAGCTCGATGCCCTCCACGACACAGATTTCAGTTTCGACGACGGCACAGCCCAGAAGCGACTCATGGACTATGAGAATATCTGTGAGGCCTACGACATGATTGAAAGCAACATCGACGAGGCCCTGCGACCGGCGCTTTTCGAGATGCTGGGCTATGCCGTCCACTCCGCCTGTCAGATGAACCGCAAGTTCCTCTACGCCCAGCGCAACCATGAGACGGGCAGTGCCATCTATGCCGCGATGGCCCTCAATGCCAACGACAAGATCGAGCAGCTGCGTAAGCGCTACAATGGACAGTTCGATGGGAAATGGAATGAGATGATCAGCGAGATACCGCCCGGTTTCTGCGCCAAATACCAACAGATGCCAAAGCTCAGCGACCAGCCCACCACCGAATACCGTCTGCCCGATGACCAGCGCCACAAAGACCTGACGAACAAGGTCGAGCTCGGCTCGTTGAAGGTCGCCCCGCCCTTCCGCATCATCGAGGGTATCGGCACCGACTGGAAGGGGCTGCAACTCGGCGAGCCCCACCAGACCTACGAGGCGACCGTCGAGGACTTCGATCCTGCCGACCCCTCTCTGCCCCGCATCGACATTCCCATCGAATGCGATGCCAGCCAGATCGGCATCTGCATTGCGGCCGTTCCCTTCTGGCCCCGCAGCGGCAAGATGGTATGCCGCTTCGCAGTCAGTTTCGACGGCAGCGACCCGATTGTCTGTATACACGACTGCGAGGAGTGGAGCCATCCCTGGAAACTTCAGGTACTCGAGAACCGCCGGGACTTCACAGCCACCTTCTTCAATCATGCGCACCAGAAACACCACACGCTGACCATCATCATGGCCGAGCCAGGCCAGATCATCCAAAAGATTACCTACGGCGAACCAAGCCACTTCGGTGCCCCCATGAGAAATTAATCCGTATAAAAAAACAACACAATGAAATACAACGTCAGATATCTGAAGGGATCATGGGGTCGGTTCTGATCATTTTTCAAATTAAGTGAAATGCGAATGAAACAGGTAATAAAGCATAGAGATTTCAGACTCTTGAATATGATCAGGAGAACCGACCCCGTGATTCCTAATTAAGGATAGACTTGTAGTAGCAGGAAATAACTTTGGTGATAGGCACATCGTGACCACCTTTCATCACCCGTCTGGCAATACGCGAAGCATTGATAGAGGGATGGTTCGGCCCGATCCATTTGGCCCGGCAATGACAATAAGAACGGGCTTGTGATCAGTGGTTACCATGTGGCTGAAATCTTCTGCGCATCCTCTCGCATCTGCTCA
>CACWSX010000008.1 GCA_902763615.1 uncultured Prevotellaceae bacterium
TGGAATCTGAAAAGAAAGATCGCCGATAGTATTTACTTCAGACATAGGGCAAGGAGAATTAAAGCGGAAGTATTTTGAAAAGTAACAGGGGGACAAGTCTGGGTATACCCAAGTACCTGTCCCTATGGCTACTCTAACGATCTCCCCTGTCCCGACTGTCATTATCGTCTTTCAAATTTACATGTTAGATCTGCAACTCCTGGGGAACCTGTCCATAGCATTTCCTTCTCCCCAATTCTGCACTTATACCCACCAGATTCGCAAGAACCATCAGTGTTTGTGATTGTATAATCGATTAATCCAATGACTTCATCTGTTTTCTCATTATTCTCATCATAGGTCCAATTATCAACAGCTTCATAAGTCCAACTACTATAAATGGTATATGTTCCTATAACATCATCCAATTTCTCTGTATTGTTTTGTTTCCGATGGGTGATAATCAACTTTCCGTTGGCAGTGAATGTATAATAAATACTATCCGAAGCTACAGGATGTCCATGATTTATTATTTGTTGCCATGTCCCCAGAATTCTCAACCTTGGTTCGGTTGATGATTCGTAGTCTTCACTGCTACAGCCTAAGAATGACATTGTCATAAACACTGCTAACACAACAAAATAATAACTCTTTCTCATAACCATTCGTTTCTCTTTATTTTTACTCAGTAACCATAATTAGTTCACTTGTATGGGCATCTATCTCCGCATGATATCGAGGTGCTGTATAGTACCAAACATTTGGATCACTAGGAGCATAAGGTCCTGTAACAAAATAGATAAGCCGCTGATCTCGAACAACCAGTCCGTTCTTTCTAGAGGAGTACTCTTTAACATAAAGTTTACAAGGCCATGTGTCATCTCTGTCAACATTCAGATAGTTTGCCAAAATCTGTCTGGCCTTTTGTTCTGAGATATCGGGAATGGGATCGAGGTTCTTGATGTCAATGAATGATTCTGTTATGGCATATGACATCCGTTTGCCTTGTGGGGTTATGAAATAATATAATCGTGACATCCCGTTTACCACGAGAACTCCTTTATAATAATGATCATATTCCTCGTAAGACTGTTGTAATTCAGGATGTCCATCAACGGGCGTTGGTTTATCTTGATGTATTAACCTGATTTCATTGCCATCGCTTAATGGGAAAAAGTTCATGATTTCATCTAGGGATGTTGGACTGCTATACAATTTCTCAATAGGATCGTATCCTGCTAAAAAGAATATCAATTGTGTTACTCTATCAGATTCATCTCGTGTAATAGTCCATCCGTTGATGGAATCTGTATGATACTTCTCAGTAAAAAAGTTATCATATATATCTTTTGCAATGCTGGTGGTTTCGTCATCACCACTGCAGCTGCTCATGCCGACAGCCAGCATCAGCACAACGCCCATCCATAATAAAAAGCTCTTTTTCATACGCTTTCGTTTTTATTTGTCCTTTTTTATATAACACCCAATCATCGCAAATCTTGCACGAGAGGGTGCTATTTTTAACAAACTTTGTGCAAAGATACGACTTTTTTCAATACGTTGTATCGAAGGGGACGTCCTAGCCGTTGGGACAGGCACCTGAGTTACGGCAGCCGTTACACCAAAGTATCACACTTCATCACCTGTCCCAGTGACTATGGTTCAAAGATAGCATAAAGAACGAGCGAAATGCAAAGTATTGCATTTAAATTTGCATTGTTCAGAGATTTTTCGTATCTTTGCCGCAGATTATTAATAACTAAAACAATTACGCTTATGAAAAAGATCTACCTTTCGCTCCTCGGAGTAATGACAACACTGACAGTTTGCGCACAGCAGCAACTCTTAAGCACCTACACGGTGGACCCTGTGACCAACGAGAAAACGTGGCAATGTGACTACACCTACGAGAACGGAAAAACGATGGAGGAGCATGATATCTACTACTACGCCGACGGCACAGCAGAGACCAAGACGCTCCACATCTACGACGACCAAGGACGGCGACTGAGATTGGAGGAATACGAGATGCGTAACGGCGAGTACGTGATGACAAACAAGTGGGAGAGCCTGGAATGGAATGAGAAGGGTCTCGAGACGGCTTGGATCAACTACGATGAAGACGAGAACAATCCGGGCCAGCTGGTCCAAACCCTGAAGTATATCATCTATCGGTACAATGGTACCTATCCTGCAGACTACGACGTCTATGCTCCTGACGGTGACGGCGGGTGGGCGTTATATGGCACGGTCAGGGGAGAAGACAACAGCAAGGGGGAGTTGGTCAAACTCTATCAGGAGATACCTTGGGGAGACATGGTCTATACCTCTACCAAACTCTATGAGTATGACGACCACAGTTGGGTGACGAAGGAGACATACACGTCTGATGCCTGGGGTAACTATGAGTATACCTACGAGAACTTCTATGATGCCAATGGTGTCATAGAGAAACGGAACCGCTATAAGGACGGGCAGTTTTTGGATATTCAGTATTACGTCTGGGGCGATCCCACTGCCGTCCTGGGCGTGAAGGCCGCCGACGTCACCGCTCCGTGGTATGACCTCAGCGGGCGCCGTCTCAGCACTCCACCCACGAAGGGTATCTATATCCACAAAGGCAGAAAAATCGTGATGAAATGAAAAAGAGAGGCGACCAAGTGGTCGCCTCTGGCATTTCTGTGACACTTTATTGAAGAAATATGGGCAAGAAAAGGCGTAGAAGTTCCTGACCCCTCTGTGCCCTTTGACGTCAGGAAAATGATCCTAAACCGCTGGAGTGAGTTCCACCGTAAGGCCGAGGGCGGCAATAATGCGGTAGAAAGTTGAGACTTTTGGCTCTGTACGACCAGTCTCAACGCGTGAGATGTACGACTTGTTGGTTCCGATCCTTGCTGCCAGTTCTTCCTGAGTAATGTTGGCGTTCTTTCTGGCTTCTTCGATAATCTGTCCTGTGAAAAAGGCGTTGGCCCTTTCTTCAGCAGCAGCCCGTTCTGGAGTACCTTCCTTACCGAAGGCTGAAACTAGCCGTGGGGACAGGTGCCTGGGTCATAGCAGCCGTCATACCTAAGTACCTGTCCCCGTGACTATTGACAGGAAAAGATCACGGGGTCGGTTCTTCGATCATGGGGTCTCGATCATGGGGTCAGTTCTACTGATCATTTTTTACGTTGAAAATTTGGATGTTCGAGAATAAGTTCGTGGACACAATGGGGTCTGGCACCGTGTGACATTGGCAGCCCACAAACTTTTTTGCCCCAAAATTTGGATTATTCCGTTTTTATGCTTATATTTGCACCGTAAAGGCTAAAGATCTATATATGAGTAAGGAGACGATGATACAGCAGATAGCCCATTATTTCGAGACCCAGCCCGTCTTGAAAGCATGGCTGTTTGGGTCGTATTCACGTGATGAACAGAAAGATGGAAGTGATGTTGACATACTTGTGAAGTTCGACAGAAGTATCCCAATCGGTTTGTTTGCCTATCTCCGTATGCATCGCGAACTGGAAGAAAAGCTAGGTTGCAAAGTTGATCTTGTAGAAGAAGGGACCCTTCGTCCATCAGTACAATCAACTGCTAATCGTGACTTGAAAGTAATTTATGAGAGAAACAATTAGAGATATAGATCGCCTTCGCCATATTGACGAATGTATAGAGCATATCAATGACTATCTTAACGGGAAGTCGTTCGAAGATATGACAGCCGATATCATGTGTTATCATGCCGTTGTTTATAACATAATGATTATTGGTGAGGCTGCCAATCTTCTGACCAAGGATTTCAGAGAAAATCATCCTGAAGTTCCCTGGCGTGACATTGTAGATATGCGTAATGCTTTGGTACATGGCTACATCACCACAAATGCAAATTTGATCTGGGATACCTATACCAACGACTTGCCATTGTTAAAAAGGCAAATAACTCAATATATTGAGGAATTAAGAAGCATTGTTGAATCCTAATGTGACAGGGGGACATCCCTTGTCACCCTTTACCCAAGTACCTGTCCCAGTGACTAAAAAAATCCAAACGGCCCAAAGGGTGCAGAAACATTTGCATCCCTTCGAGCCTTACATATCATGACATAATTAACAAAACAGAGTTTTTACACAATATGAACCGACCCTACTGTGTAAGGATCCTTCTGTGTACCTAGTCAGAGGTCATTGTCCTTTTGTGATACCGCCTACCACATCGCTGTTATCGATGCTGTGTTCTGCCTTCTTCACGTTGGCCTTCAACGAACCGAAGCGCCATGTGACGGCGAGGGTGAAACTGCGTCCGCGAATCCACTTCTCCTGCAAGTCGCGATAGTCGCCATTCACCGCTTCCGTCTCCGTGGAATAATACTTGCTGAAAGGCGTATTGGCGCCCAGGCGAACCGTGAGACGATCATCTTTCAGGAACGAGCGCTGCATCGAGGCATAGTAGTCAAACCACGAGTGCTGCAGATTATAGATGCTCGACGGATTGCGTGCAGCATTGCCATAGACGCTCACGTTGAGGCGCAGCTTCCAGGGCAGACGCTGCGAGAGATTGACGTAATAAACGTATGACCATCCGAAGTTACGATAGCCCAAATTCGGATTCTCGTTGTGTACATAGCGCAGCGTATTATTTATCGCAAGCATGGTACCGTCGAAAGGCTTCCACTGCACATAATGGTCGATAGTGAATAGGCGATAGCGCCGGATATTCTCGTAAGTAGTATAGCGGATGTCGTCCTTAGCCGTCTGAATGGTGCTGATACCGCTAGAACTGAATCTATAAGATGGCGCAATCTGGAGCGTCAGCTTTGGCATGATATAGGAGTAGACCAGACTGAACCGCTGGTTGTGCGAACTGACTAAGTTTGGATTTCCCTGCTGCACTATCGACGGCGTTATCGAAACGGCTGGATTCAGATAGGAGATGCCTGGACGGTTGATGCTGGTGGTATAGTTCAGCTTCAGCGACTGGGCTTCCGTCAGCTGGTATCTCAGTGTAGCTTGTGGCACCCAGTCGCCTAAGTGCTTATCGAAACTTTCATCTTTACCATCGGGATAGCTGCCTCGCATATAGCTGTACTCATAGCGCAATCCGGCACGGGCCGAACATTTGTCATGCTTATAGATATAGTCGGCATAGCCAGCCAACACACGTGTAACATGATGGAACTCGTCGCTGGTATTCATATCGATGCCATAGAACTGCTGCGAGTTCTCGCTGTTGTTGTTGCGGTCAATATACTTGGTGCCTATTTCCAGTTGATGACCCTTGCCTAAAGGACGAAGCCAATCAGCTTGAAAGGTGTGCTCAGTAAACCGTTCGCGCTCCGTCATCAAGCTGCCTGTATAGGGGAACGACACGTTTTGCAGCTCCGTATAGGTGTTCTCCTGATCGGTGTGTTGACGCGTCAGGGCGAGCATGTAAGAGAGAGTGAACCGCTCGCCCTTTCGGCGCGTCTTGTGCTCATAATCTAGTCGTCCGTTCCAGGAGTGATGCTGATAGCCAGGCATCCAGTAGTGGTTGTTGTAGCTGTAGACAGGCTGGTCTCCATGTCCCAACCATGTAGAACCGTCGCCTTGCACATTCAGTTTATAGAAGTAGCCGCCAAACGAGGCCGAGAGCAGATTGAGCGAGTCGATATCGTAGCTGGCATTCAGGTCGGCATAATGGATGCTGCCAGGATTGCTACCCTCAGAACTCGACAACATCCTATTGCCCGTATCAAGATAGGTACGATCCACTTCTGAGCGATTATAGGAACTTTTATCCGACATTTTATTGAAGCCATAGTCTGCTGAAAGCAGCAACTTGCCCATCTGCCCAGTGAGTGAGGTGTAGAAGTTTGGCTGATTCAGCGAGGTATAGGTCGCGGAGACCACACCCGTCATGCCTTTCATCTTCGAACCATCTTCCATCACGATGTTCAGCACCGCATCCACACCCTCTGCATCTTCGCGAGCACCAGGGTCGGTGATGACTTCGATACGTTTCACCATTGAAGCCGGCATCGACTTCAGCACTTCCTTGGCGTTCTTTGTCAGACTGGGATCCAAATGACCATTCTTGTAAATTTTGAAGTTGCTATTGCCTTTTACCATGATGTTATCCTGCCCGTCAACCGTCACCATCGGCACTTTGCGAAGCATATCCAATACGGTTTGTGTCTTCGACTCTTCATCGCTTTGTACATCGTAGGCAATACGGTCAATCTCTTGCTTGACCAGTTGCTTTTGGGCTTTTACAACGATGCCTTCCAGTTCCTGATTCCATGTGATGGAGTCGTTTTTCACGTTTGTTGAGTCCGTCTGGGCCATAACTGTCCCTGCTTTCGCTGCCAGAAGCAGCGAGAGCACAATCATTCCAATATGTTTCATCGTGTTATTTTCTTAATCGTTCGATGCTTGTCTCGAATATGTTCTGTATGAATTCGTCTTTGGTGACTTTCCTCAATTTTTCAAGTTCCTTTATCACCATTTGTTTCTCCAGATCGTCAAGAGAGTCAGCATTCTTGCAAAGCTTGTAAATGAATGATGCATAGTAGTTGGCGGCTGTTCCCTCAGGATTATTCGTGAATAGGTTCTTGTATGTATTAAACTGACTGAGCCAGGATTCGGAACCATTACTGAAAGAAAAACCGTTGTCGCTTAGTTTTACGTCATTGCCGTTGATGTGAATGATTCTCGACTGTTTATTGCTTTCGCGATGCTGCAGCGTGGTGGCGTAGGTAATGACAAGCCTGCCAATCGTCTCTTTTGTTCCTTTGCGCCATTCCATAGCATAGGCATAACGGTGCGTTTTGCTCTTGTCTTCCGGATCAAGGAAAAGGGCATAGATATAGCGTGAGTCTTTGATATTCCCCAGCCGATAACCGTAATCAAAACCACCAACGGCCAGACTTGAGTAATTGTTAAGCCTCTTGTTTGCAGTAGATGCCGAACTCAGGCTGTAGGCTTTCTCTTTATCCTGATCGAATGCACGTTCTATGTCTTCTACTAAATCGTGATGTGATGCGGGGATAGTAAACTCGTAGACATCAAGTTGACCTATCTTGCTGCCTGTTTCCGGATCCTTGTTTAGTTTGTGGGAGGATTCCACTTTGGCATAGTCACTGGTTATCAGTACGTTGAAAGTACGCTTGATATTCCCTTGTGCTAGGATTGTCAGAGGCATCAGCATCATGATGCCGATAGCCAGAAATTGTTTATTCTTCATAAGCTAAATACTCTTTTTGTTCGTTAATATATATAATTGTACCATCTTCTTGAACCACTGGGATATAGCCGAGAGCCTTGAGCTGTGCCTCTGTGATTTCTCGCTGGCACTTGGCTATCTGCAGCTCTGCCTCTCGCTGTTCTTGTTCAGCCTTTGCCATCAATGCGTATGTCTTTGCGTGGTCGTTAATGGTTGGGGCTTGTTTGCGCAACCGCCTCTTCTTGGTTTGAATCGGCTGGTCTTGCTCTACGGACTTAGGCATCGTATCTGGTTTCAGATCTGTTGAGGTCTTGACAGATTGCTGTATCACCGTCGTGTCTGCCTCAGCCACTAAAGGCTGTACTTGTTTCGTTGGTGATGACGGGAATGCCAAGTACAAGATACCGGCTAAGATTGCTGCTGCCACGCTCCATCCTATCCAACGTTTGTTGGCCTTAGGCTTCATAGACTCGATCTCCTGGAACAGCTGGCGATAGTCCTCCCATTCCTGAGGGATGTTTCCCCCTCGGAAGTACTCGCTGAGGATGGCCTCCTCGTCGAGTGTCGATGTGCCGTCCATATATTTGTCCAGCAGCTTTCCGATATATTCTTTGGTATAACGTCTCATATCTGATTCCTCCGTTTGATTTCTTCTAATATTGTTCGTCTTGCCCTAGCCAAAAGCGTACTGACTGACGCTGTTTCGATGCCTAGCAGTCGGGCTATCTCTTCGTGACTTCGCCGTTCCACCTGTCGCATATATAATAAGGTGCGCTGTGTAGTGGGCAACTGATGGAGCTTTGCTGTCAGCCATTCCTCGTTTTCCTTCATTACCAGCTCGTCGTGTGGACTGGTGTCTTGGCTTACAATGATGGTAGCATCCAGCGTTTCTGTTGGTCGTCGCCTCTGGCGGTTTCTCAGCAGATGTTTCGCCATCAGAGTCACAATGGCTTCAATCGACTGGAAGCGTTCCAGTTCCTCGTGCATCTGCCACAGGCGAAGCATCACATCTTGTGCGATGTCTTCTGCCTCGTCCTTGCCCGCTCCGTAGCGTCGACATACACTGAGAGCCTTTTCTCGCCATATGCGGGCCTGAAATTCAAATGCACTTTTCTTCATTCTTTTATTGCATTACATCTATAAGACACAAAGAAACGTCATAACCAAACTACGTTTATAACTATTTAACATCTTGTCAATCCTTCCGTTCTCTTATTTCCTTAATCAATCGCAGCATAGCCTGCTCGCATTCTTTAGGATAGGCCAGAGTCTGCACATCGAGCGCAAAGATAGGGAAAGATTACGATACTCGGAAGAAAAAACAGTGAAAAAGAAAAAAATCTCTTATTATATTTGGAGAATTGAAATTAATCTCTTATCTTTGGCTCCGCCGAAGGTACTCTCGTTCGAAAATACCTAAATAAATTTGGTATTTTGCTCACTTATTCGTACCTTTGCACTCAGAAAGAAAATCGAAAGCTTGGCTTTCGTCATCTGTGGTCTCCTTAGGTTCTAGTCATGGGGACAGATCTGTCTTAATCTCCAAATAAAAGAGAAGAAAAATAGAACATATTAACAAACATTATCCGTTTGACATTTAAAAGCATAATTATCTTGTCCTGTTTCATCCAAAGGTACTATCTCGTGTGGCTGTGTTTCGAGACGCGGCCACTTTTGTTAGAAAGGGGGATTTCCGTGCTCGTCAGTCGCATTCCAGTCTGCAGGGTCACGTTTTGGTCCTATGCAGTCCTCCGGCTCATATTCCAGTTCCGTGTCCTCTTCCTTCATCTTCTTTTGGTGTGTGTGCGTCTTGTCGCGCATCGGGTCATACTCTTCGCCGTTCTTCCATAACGTATAACGGAGGGACGGTTCTTTTGTTATATGCTGTGCTGACTCTCACGTTTCCCAGAGATGAGGGCTATACCTTTGATTCTTTCATTGGTATGGACTGTCCGCCTCCAAATTGGAATGAAGGGCTTGATCCTGTGTTGACTAAGGATCTTCATCTTATCAGCCAGTTTCATAACCTCTTTCAGCACATGCTGTTTGCCATTACTGATTTCATCTATGTGAGGAACTTCAGAACGGAAATCAATATTGAAATAATAAAGTAAAAAACGCTTTTGAGGATTAACAATTCTGGTCTTTTGCATACATTATAAGAAAAAAAGTGTAACTTTGCAAACGAAACGAATAAGGTATGAAGGAAGATCAGAAGATTGTAATCTATCAAACTCCAGATGGGAAGACACAGATAGATGTCAGACTGGAGAATGAGACGGTGTGGCTGACACAGACTCAGATGGCTCAACTATTTAAGTCATCTCGTACTAATATTTTAGAGCATATTCAGCATATCTATGAAGTAGAGGAACTGGAGAAAGAGGCAACATGTCGGAATTTCCGACAGGTTCGTCAGGAGGGTAAACGTATGGTTAACCGTACCATGACAATGTACAATCTTGACATGATTATCTCCGTTGGTTATCGAGTCAATTCTAAACGAGGCGTAAAATTCCGTCAGTGGGCAAACAAAGTGCTCAAAGAGTATCTGATAAAAGGCTATGTCATCAACGAACGTATTCGCAAGGAACAACTTGGGGAACTAAGACAGTTGGTGCAGGTAGCAAGTCGTGCCATCAGTAATCAGAAGATAGCAAAGACCGTTGAAAGTCAGGATCTGCTGAATGTAGTGGTGGATTATACGTATGCCCTTGATATGCTGGATAATTATGATTACGAACGCCTGACAATTGAGAAGACTACCAAGAAAGAGAAGTTCCATGCTACCTATGACAATGCGATGGAGGAGATTGGGCGTCTGCGTGATAAGTTTGGAGGTTCTGCGCTTTTCGGTAATGAGAAAGACGACTCGTTTAAGAGCAGTATTGGTCAGATCTATCAGACGTTTAGTGGTAATGAACTCTATCCCAGTGTGGAGGAGAAAGCTGCTATGCTGCTGTATTTGGTGACGAAGAACCACTCGTTTAGCGATGGCAACAAGCGCATTGCAGCTACGTTGTTCCTTTGGTTCCTGAATAACAATGGCATTCTTTATCGTGAGGATGGCTCGAAGCGACTGGCTGATAACACCCTTGTGGCTTTGACGCTGATGATAGCAGAGAGCAAGACGGAGGAGAAGGACGTGATGGTGAAGGTGGTGGTGAACCTGATTAACCAGAAGAACGAGTAAAAAAAGCCAATCTAACATTCTAATTCCCTCAATATCAATCCCATTCAAAATATTGTGAGTGGGATTGATTTTTTTATGGAAAAACATGCTTGATTGAGCGAGATTTTTTATACCTTTGCACCCAGACTATGAGCCTTGGAAAAATGCATTAAAAATCCATGGTAAACAGTTGCTTATCTTTTGAATAATTAAAAATGAAAGAGTATCGTTTGAAAATAACGGGGGTGCATTATGCGGCCAATCCAAACTCCGTAGCCGGTCAGCCAGACACGGAGGAGATGCACGTGCGTACCCGTAAGATGCTCAGTTGGGTGAGGGACGAGAATCCTATCGTGGTGCTTATGGCTGACCCAACAAATCCTAAGAATCCTGATGCCGTGATGGCAATCGCAGAGGAAATCCGTATAGGCTATGTGGGCGATGACTGGCTTACGACAGCCAAGAGTCTGCTGGCACAGAGCGACTGTGGAATGCTGGGAGCAGAAGTGACGGATGTGGAGGTCGTGGAGCACGGCTGGATATGGGTAACGGTTGAGGCCGACGAGTTGACACAGATGCTGCCGTTGAAATCGTCAGAGATAGAGTGGAGTATCTGGATGAGTGACCTGCCACTGCTGCCGCCCAACAAACAATTGGTTGCTGAGCAGGGTGCGGCTTATGTGCTTGAGAAGAAGCTGCTGCCCAACATCGACCATGCAGATTTTGAGAAGCTGAAGACCTATGTCAATATATGGCTGAAGAACAGTCGCCATGACCTGAGTCGCGAGGCGCGACAGGCACGATCGGCCTATATCGAACGGCTGTTGGCAGCGCAAAACAAAGAGGTGCGCCAACTGGCTGAACCTTTGAAACGCCAGCGGACCTCTATCTGTGGGCGGGCGATGCTGAACGAACGGTGTCAGCAGTGGTGGCCCTCGTTGATGGCAACAGAGCGTGTGGAGCGTTTGTGGAATCAGTGGCGCCTGCGTAACGACAATAAACTATGGTACGGCCTGCGTTGGATAGACTCGCTGCTCAGAGAGTTGCCAGGAGAATTGTATAATGACATAGGGAAAATGGATGAACTCCTCTCCGGCCTGTATTATCTGAACACGCCACGCAAGGCGTTCCAGTCTATTCTGGCCCTGATGATTTTGCGTGAGCTGACGTGTCGTGAACTGGGCATTGAGATGCGCCCCATGGCAGAAGCAGAGTATCAGCAGGATGGACTCATCACTGACCCCATGGAGATGCCTACGACGATTGGTCGCGTGGTAGAATTTGGAAAGACGCAGTGCGAACTGCCCATTCAGCGGCAGACCATCCAGATGCTGGCACAATGGCTACGCGACGACTATGAGCAGAGTCACTCGAAGGAGATAGAGACGCTGGCGAAGGACAGACAGGAGATGCTGGCAAGGGCGATAGAGAAGGTGGTGGAGAAACCTACGACCGTGATACCCCATATTGATAATTACATGCCTCAGATACAAACACAAAATATTGATCTCCCTAATCTTCCTTTGGATCAGCAAGAACAATTGGATAATGAGTAAAGACAACGATAAGAAGAAGGTATATAACCAAATGGCCTGGATACTGAACTATAAACCTCAGATAGGCCAGCAACATATCCACATGGGTAATCAGGCTGATGAAGAGGAGCCTGTTGATGAGGAAGTCGTGTTTGAAGAAGAAGATGAGAAGGAAAAGATAGATCCTGCCGTAGCTTTCGTAGAGCGTGTGAAGGAAATCATGCTGAAAGCTGAAAAAGACAATGGCAAGCAGAAACAGAATAATTCGAGAAGCTACACCACTACCTATATATATAAAGTGGACGGTAAGGGCTTCGGCATGGTGATGGATGAACTGCTGGCCAACTACGAACATGTCATCAAGGATTATCTGGATGGTGCGACGGCTGAAACGGCTGTTAGCATCAAGTATGTGGCTCCTTTTATAGGCTATGTGCTCGACACCCATCTGTATAGTGCGGCGAAGATGCCAAAGAATGAGTTCAAAGATGTGTTTGAGACAATCTATGGGAAAGGTACTTCTGCTGTCTCGAAAATGAGCGATAAGAACCCCTCCAGCGAGGCCGAGGTTTTATACAAAACGGCCAAGGAAATCATGGAAAAACATAAAAACGGCTGAATTACTTGAAGGGTAAAATCAAGTAATTTAACAACCGTTGATTATCAGATAGTTATGCGCTGAATTACTTCCTGAATAACTTGCAAATATGGCAGGTTATTCAGAATCTTTGCACCAGAGATTTCAAGTAAGTCTCTGGTTAATTATTTATTCAATAAAAAGTAATAATGTTATGGCAAAGAAAGTCAGGTTGCAGGCTAAAGCAACTGAAAAAAGTAGCACACAAGACGAGAAACAGAAGAACCTTGAAACAATGGTTAAATATGGCGAGGTTCTTAGCAACGAACTCATTGAGAAGTTGTCACAGTATGGTAATTCCTATCAGGGACTATGTATTGAGACGTATGCCGTCTGTAAGGCATATGCAGCGCTGAAGGTCATCGCACTGGATGCGGACTGGGATAATGAGCCCCTGTTTCAGAAAATGCTGCCTTGGTTCATCGATGAGGCAAAGGAACTGCTGGCTGAGGTAAAGAACGAGGAGAATGTTTAATCTATTATAAGTAATGAGGTATGGGCAGAATTGAAAATCAGAATTCAGAGATCAGTCAGTTGATGCAGTATCTGGCGCCTTGGCTGGAGAAGACCGATGGTGAGGAATCGATGGGATCGTGGGAAACCACAATGGCCACGAAGATGATGGTGAAGTTGTTGGAACTGTGGCTGACTCAGGAGAGTCGCGAGCGTGTAGAGAAGATGCTCGAATATTATCACCCTCTGGATCGTGCGGCTATGGCGTATGCACTGGTGGTTTATGTGATGACCGGCACGAAGATGACGTTTAAGAGCGCTATGGCGAATGTGCACTTCAAGAAGGCTTGCAAGATGCTGAAAGAGGATATGCCGGAGCTGATGTTTGCTGGTCACGTGAAGTATATGATGCGACGCTATGGACCGAAGAAAGTGAATAGTGAAAAATAACCGAGTCGGAGGATGAGCGTGGAAATGTGTACGTACGAATGAGCTCAACTAAAACCCGCTTTCCAAAGCTCACAAATTCGACAAGTTATGAAAAAGTATGTATATGTTTTGAATGCCATCGAGCTGTTGAAGCAGCTGCTGGATGGTAAGCGAGTGGAAGGTGTTTTGTACATGGATCTGAACACAGGTAAATTAACTTTCAAGGCGTACAACCGTAAGCCTCAGATCAGGCACAAAGATGTGCTTGTCAAGAAATTGCCTTGGGGCTGGGTAAGGGAGTCGTTGGAGCGTATCAAGGTATTTGGCAGCTTTCCCAAGGATATGGGTACGGCAGGTGTCATAGGATTGCTCGAAGAGCACAACTGCGATGCAAAGAACGCCCTGATTGAGCGTGAACTGGATCAGATTGAGTTTTGTTAAAGAGGAGTAAGTATGTTTACATATCAGAAAGATACTAAGAGCCTTTTTGTCGCAGAGTGCGGCAAAAAGGACTTCTGGAGGGAGATTCGCAAGTCCTCGACAGCCTTCAATATCGACACGCGCAGGGAAATCCTGCATGCAGTAGATACGCAGGACGAGACAACGCTGCTGAAATGGGCTGAACATACAGACTTCCAGAAATTTGAACTCAAGACGTTGAAGGGACTGAAGACCAAGACTGGCAAGGAGAAGTGGCAGAACAAGCCGCTCGATAAGAAACTGCTGGCTTGGGCTGACGATCTGAAAAAGTCGCTCACGGCGTTCCAGTTCTGCTGCTATCAGTTTGATGAGGCGACGGTGAAGACCAAGGACGGCAAGACTAAGAAGGGCGCAAGGCGTCTGCTGAAAGGCTGCCACTTGAACGGTCTGGTGATGCTCGACATCGACCATGTGGATAATCCCATGGAGGTGTGGGAGAAGCTGCAGAAATGTGAAGCGTTGATGGCGCGTGTGGTATTGGTACATATCACCAGTAGCGGTCATGGCATACGCATCATCTTTATTGCAGACAGGCAGATTGGCAACCTGGCAGATCAGCAAATCTCGTTTGCAGCCGTTTTGGGCTATTCGCCTGATCAGAGCTGCATCGATGCTACTCGAAATTCATTCGCTCCAAAAGAGGATGAAATACTGTTTATTGACGAAAAACGACTATTTACGTATTATGATGAAGAATTTGACAGGGAGTTTACTCCACAGTATCGTGACAAGAAAACGCAGCCGCTGCATCATCAATTCTCTGCTGATGGCACTGCTGACAGTACTCATTGCCCTAAGGCTCATGCTGTGGCCCATAAGGCTGCTGTGGAAGGGACTGGGAATGTCGGTCAGGTGGACGCTGAGCAAGTATCGAACTCTGTAATGTGGCGCGGCTATGATATACAGCGTATTATTGATGCTCGCTATGCAGCCAAGCTGCCGTGCGCAGACGACTCCAATCGTCACAAAGAAAGTCTCAAACTGGCCACAGACCTGCTGCTCATGCTCGATGGTGACAAGCAACTGGTGCAGCGCATCGTGGAGAGCCAGCCGTGGGTACAGGAGATCATCGACGAGAGGAATGAGAACGTCACCCAGACTGTGGAGAGTGCTGCCGGTTGTATCGCTGAAAAGGAAAAGAAGTACGTGTCTTCTCTGCCCTCGAAGGCAATGCTCGCCGCGATTCAGGAATACTGTGGCAAGACGTATCAGGAGATTACGAAAACGCAGACGTCGGCGGTGACGCTGAGAGATGACGATATGAGCCGCTGGCTTTGGGAGTGGGGTGCTGAGATTGAGGCGCTGTCGGATGAATTCCCTCTGCTGAAAGACATCTGCAAGGGACTGAAACGTAACCAGTATCCTGCGGCAATGTTCGTGGGTGGTGGGTTATTGATGACGCTGATGACGAGGTGCACGTATCGCTTCTATCATCGCCCAGAGGAATTGCGTCGTTTGAATAACTCAACACTGATTATTGGCGATCCGGCATCTGGAAAGTCGTTTGCGACGCGATTGTTCAAGCTCCTGGCTTCGCCTATCGTGGCGGCTGATAAGATTGGCAAAGATGCGATCAATGCCTATCGTGAGCAGATGAGGACGAAGGGTGCCAACAAGGAGAAACCCAAGAAACCCAAGGTAGTAGTGCGCATTCACCCTGCACGAACCTCGAATGCGCAGTTTATTCAGGATATGGTGAATGCCATTGAGGAGGTTGACGGCGAGCCGATGCAGCTGCACATGCTGACTTTCGATACAGAGTTGGATAATACGTTGTCGCTGCAGAAAGGTGGGGCGTACATCGACAAGCAGGCCCTGCAGTTGAAAGCGTTCCATAACGAGGAAGACGGTCAGGCTTATTCGAATGTGGACAGTATCTTTCAGGAGTTCTATGTCATCTGGAACTTTATCTACACAGGTACGCCGATTGCACTGAAGAAACTGGTGAACGAGCAGAACTTTGGTTCAGGTCTCGCCACTCGTCTGACCTGCATCCCTCTGCCAGCGACCAACTTTGAGATGATGGATCGTGAGAGTCATGTGGATTTCGAGAGCGATGCCCGTCTGAAAGCGTGGGCTGAGAAACTGGATCGTATGAAGGGTGAACTGAGCGTTCAGAAGATCGTGGATGAGCTCTATGATTGGACAGAGCGTCGTATGGAAGACGCCAAGGATAATGACTCGAAGGCTGACGAGATGTTGTTGAAACGTTGTGCCTATCATGGATTGAATTTTGCTGCGCCGTTTATCGTGATGCGTCATTGGGACAAGATGCACCAGGATGGTCAGTATTGGTGTGGCGAGTTTGAGACGGATGAGGTCGACTGGCATCTGGCTGAGTTGATCACCAACATTCAGTTTGCTTGTCAGCGTCACTATTTCGGAGCGATGGCTGAGGCTTATTTCGACAATAAGTTGAAGGATGCTTCTGTGAATATCCAGCGCAAGCAGAAAACACTTGAAGCTTTCGGTCGTCTTCCTGATGAATTCACAATCGAGGATGTAGTCCGTTGTTTCAACCTGGGTAGTGCTGCCTCCGCTCGTAAGAAGGTGACACGTTTGTATCGCGACCACCTGATAAAGAAGGTGAGCGAAGAGAAGGGCGGTGAAAAAGCCTTGTTTCAGAAGACTGGCACCATCATGTTATAACTTCCAAATCCTGATGCCGCGGCACTGCGGCAGCGCGGCGGCGCGGCATTGGAATTTTCATATTAATAATAAGATTATGCAAGAAGTAAGTATCAATGAAAAGATGAAACTCTCCGAGCATTTTACCCTCGTGGAGTTGACGAAGACAAGTTATATCACGGCTGATGGGAATATCCCCAGTCATAAGGCCATTGAGAACTTGAAGAATATCTGTGAGAATTGGCTGGAGGATCTGAGGTATAGCCAGAATACGCTTTACGGCGATAAGAATGGAGATATTCCGATCATTATTTCCTCGGGTTATCGTTCAGAGGAAGTGAACAGATTGTGTGGTGGCGCAAAGGGCTCGAATCATCTCACTGGGTGTGCGGTGGACATCAAATGCTATGGCCCTGAGCAGATGATCCGTATGGCTGGCATCCTGCTCGACATCTCTGATGGAACCAAGCGTGATTTCGACGAACTTATCCAAGAGAAGCGTGGGACTACCTATTGGATTCACTTCGCGGTGAGGCCGAAGGATAATAGGAGGAAGATCCTTTTCGATTGTAGGTAAAAAAACATCCCGTATCGCTTGGCGGTACGGGATTTATTTTGTACTTTTGCACGCGAATTACACTTATCTTATATTCATTACATGGAGCAGAAAAAGAAACTGATACCGAAGAAGTATCTGCTGACGTTTATCCTCGTCACCTCGTTGTTCGCACTCTGGGGCTTCGCCAACGACATCACCAACCCGATGGTGGCCGCCTTCCAGACCGTGATGGAACTGTCGGCCGCCAAGGCCTCGCTGATTCAGTTCGCCTTCTACGGCGGCTATGCCACGATGGCCATTCCGGCGGCGCTGTTCATCAGGCGCTATTCCTATAAGAGCGGCATCCTGCTCGGACTGGCGCTCTATGCCGTCGGCGCGTTCCTCTTCATCCCCGCGGCCAACTACCAGCAGTTCTCGTTCTTCTGTATCTCGCTGTATATCCTCACCTTCGGCCTGGCCTTCCTGGAGACCACGGCCAACCCGTTCATCCTCTCGCTGGGCGACAAGGAGACGTCGACCCGACGGCTGAACATGGCGCAGGCCTTCAATCCCGTGGGCTCGCTCTGCGGCATGGCCGTCGCCTCGTTCATTGTGCTGCCGCAGCTGCTCTCCGACAAGCGCGACGAGGCGGGGCAGATCATCTTCCCCCTGCTGAGCGAGGCTGAGAAGGCCGACATCAGGCTGCACGACCTGGCCGTGATCCGCGACCCGTATGTGGCCATCGGACTGGTGGTGCTCATCGTGCTGGCCGTGATCGCCATCACCAAGATGCCGATGACGCAGAGCGAGGAGGAGAAGGCGGCCGGAAAGACCAACAGCGTGGCGACGACGCTCAGGAATCTCTGGCACAACGGTATCTACCGCGAGGGCGTGTTTGCGCAGATGTGCTATGTGGCCGCGCAGATTATGGTGTGGACGTTCATCATACAGTATGCCGACCATCTGGGCATCAACAAGGCCAAGGCACAGATGTTTAATATCTGCGCCATGTCGCTGAACCTCATAGGACGATTCCTGGGCACGTATTGCATGAAATGGGTGAACACGCGCAAGCTGCTCACTATCTTCGGCGTCTGCGCCAGCATCTTCACGCTCGGCGCCATCTGTATCGAGGGGATGTGGGGACTGTATTCGCTGGTGATGATCAGTCTGTTTATGAGTATCATGTTCCCCAGCATCTATGGCATCGCGCTCGAGGATGTCGATGCGAAGGATACCCATCTGGGCGCAGCCTTCCTGGTGATGGCCATCGTGGGTGGTGCGCTCATGCCGCCGCTGCAAGGACTGCTCATCGACCAGGAGGTGATCTTCGGTCATCCGGCTGTCAACGTGTCGTTCGTGCTGCCGTTGATCTGTTTCCTGATCATCATCTGCTACGGCTATCGGGCCTACACCAAGCAGAAACCTATAGTTTAGAGTTTAAAGTTTAGAGTTTATAGTTTATAGATAATGAAAGCAATTCAGATTAGTGAGCCTTCGGTGATGAAGGTGATTGAGATGGCCGAGCCGGAGATGGGCGACGGCGAGGTATTGTTGAAGATGAGATACGTGGGCTTCTGCGGGAGCGACCTGAACACCTTCCGTGGCGGCAACCCGATGGTGAAGATGCCCGTGGTGCCCGGTCATGAGGTGGGCGCAGAGATTGTCAGCGTGGGCAAGAACGTGCCCGATATGCTGAAGCCCGGCATGATCGTCACCGTGAATCCCTATACCAATTGCGGCAAGTGTGCCTCGTGCCGGAATGGCCGCGTGAACGCCTGCGAGCACAACGAGACACTTGGCGTGCAGCGCTGGGGCGCCATGCGCGAACTGCTCGTCCTGCCCTGGGAGAAGGTGATCCCCGCCGAGGGACTCGATCCCCGCACCTGTGCACTGATAGAGCCGATGAGTGTCGGTTTCCACGCCGTGAACCGTGCCCAGGTGACGGATATCGACGTGGTGATGGTGATTGGTTGTGGCATGGTGGGCATGGGCGCCGTGGTGCGTGCCGCCCTGCGCGGTGCTACCGTCATCGCTGCCGACATCGACGACGAGAAACTGGCATTGGCCAAGGAGATGGGAGCCACCTACGCCGTGAACACGCTTCAGGAGGATGTGCATGCCCGTCTGCAGGAACTGACCGGCGGCTTCGGTCCCGATGTGGTAATCGAGGCGGTGGGCAGTGTGCCGACCTATCAGATGGCCGTCAACGAGGTGGCCTTCACCGGTCGCGTGGTCTGCATCGGCTATGCGAAGAGTGAGGTGTCGTTCCAGACGAAATATTTCGTGCAGAAAGAGCTCGATATCCGTGGCTCGCGCAATGCGCAGCCCTCGGACTTCCGTGCCGTGATCCACTATCTGCAGCGCGGTACCTGTCCTGTAGACCGCCTGATCAGCGGCGACGTGGCACCGGAAGGCGCTCTCGAGGCCATGCAGAAGTGGGCAGAGAATCCCGGCAAGGTGTTCCGTATACTGGTGCACTTTTGATATTGAAAATTGAAGATTGAAAAATTGAAAAGTAAAGATTGAAGGATGAGACGGTCGGTTGCGTTACTGCTTGGCCTGTTGATGGGAGGGCTTCATGTCTGGGCTCAGGAGACCATCAATCTGGCAGGTGACTGGGAGTTGTCGCTGGGCGATTCCCTGCATTACAATGACTATGTGATGTTGCCAGGGTCGCTGCTGACCAACGGCAAGGGTGATCCCGTGTCGGTAAAGACCAAGTGGACGGGCTCACTCTACGACTCGTCGTATTACTTCAATCCCTATATGGAGAAGTATCGGGTGGAGGGTAACATGAAGTTCCCCTTCTTCCTGACACCCGAGACGCACTATGTGGGCTATGCATGGTATAAGAAGAGCGTGTATGTGCCATCGTCGTGGCAGAATCGGCGGGTGGTGCTGTTCTTGGAGCGCCCGCATATCGAGACGACTATCTACGTGAACGGGGTGAAGGTGAGGCATCAGATGTCGCTTTCGACGCCTCATACGTGTGACATTACCCGTTGGTTGAATGTCGGACAGCGCAACACCATCGCGATTTGCGTATATAACGGTATCGAGAACGTGTGCGTGGGTCAGGATTCTCATTCGGTGACCGACCAGACGCAAGGCAATTGGAATGGTATCGTCGGCACGATGGAATTGCGGGCTCAGCCGAAAGACCTGTATATTGAAAAGGTACGTATCCGGCCAGACCTGACCACCGGGCGTGTGCATCTGAGCCTTGATGCCGGTGGTTCGTTCTCTTCGGATAGGTTCAATGACTATAACAATTATTATACGATTGCTGTGGTGAAGGATGGCGATGATCCAAGCAAGGCTAACGTACATCGTCGGTATTGTTCTGAACCTCACATCGAGTACGACGTGAATTTCTTCGATTCTGTCTATATCTGGGACGAGTATCATCCCGCTGTCTACCGTATCGGCATCTCGCTCGGGAATGATTATTATGAGACGACCTTTGGCATGCGGACTATTAGTGTGGAAGGTCGACAAATCAATATGAACGGTCATCCCATTTGGCTGCGTGGCACCGTGGAGAATTGCTGTTTCCCTGAGACAGGGTATCCCCCGACAGACGAGGAATCGTGGATAAAGATTTTCCGTAAGTGCAAGTCTTATGGGTTAAACCACATGCGCTTCCACAGCTATTGTCCGCCAGAGGCAGCCTTTGCCGCGGCCGACAGAGTGGGCTTCTACCTGCAGCCCGAAGGACCGTCATGGCCGAATCATGGCGTCAGACTGCGTCGCGGTCAGATAATCGACGAATACCTGATGGAGGAGTCGAAACGTATTATCGATACCTATGGTCATCACCCTTCGTTTGTGATGATGGCGGCCGGTAATGAACCTGCAGGCGACTGGGTGAGCTACTGTAATGACTGGGTGAAGGAAATGAAGAATTACGACCCGTCGCGTCTCTATTGCGGAGCCTCCGTCGGTGGTGGCTGGGCATGGGATGATGGCTCGGAGTATCATGTAAAGGGTGGAGCCCGGGGACTCGACTGGGACCGGCATGCACCGCATTCGGATGATAATTATTACGACCAGATTCTTCGTCCACGGAACTATAAGGACACCGTCGATAATGACTCGCCTATTATCGCTCATGAACAGGGCCAGTGGTGTGCTTTCCCTGATTTCAAAGAGATATCGCAGTATACGGGTGCCTATAAGGCCAAGAACTTTGAGATTTTCCGCGATTTGTTGCGTGACAACGGCATGGAGCCGATGGCGGAGAAATTCCTGATGGCGAGCGGCAAACTGCAGACACTCTGTTACAAATATGAGATTGAGCGCAACTTACGCACGCCAGATTATGCAGGGTTCCAGTTGTTGGCCCTCAATGATTACAGTGGACAAGGAACGGCCTTGGAAGGTGTGCTGAATGTGCATTGGCAGGAGAAGGGCTACACCAATGCGAAGGAGTGGAGGGAATTCTGCAATGCAATCGTGCCATTGGCAAAGTTTCCCAAGTTCATCTATTCCTCTGATGACACCCTGAGAGTACCTATCGAAGTGATGAATGCCTATAGTTCTGATGTCGACTCAATGCGTGCTGCCTATTATATCACCGATGGTGAAAAGAAAGTGGTGGCAGGCGGTTCACTTGCCAGTGGAACTTTGCCTGTTGGCAAGAATATCAGCATCGGTACACTTGTCTTCCCGCTTGACAAGATTACTAAACCTCAGAAAATGACACTAACGGTTATTCTCAGCGGAGCGTTCCGTAATCATTGGGATTTCTGGGTGTATCCGGAGAGCGTGAATAGTGAAGATGAAGTTGTGAATGATATATATATTGCGGATTCGCTGGATGCAGAAGCGATGAAAGTACTGAGGAACGGTGGCAAGGTGTTGTTGACTGCGGCAGGGAAGGTTCGCTACGGACGCGATGTGGTGCAGCATTACCTGCCCGTATTCTGGAATACGTCATGGTTCAAGATGCGTCCCCCGCACACTACGGGTGCCTATATCGACCAGCAACATCCATTGTTCAAGTATGATTTCCCTACCGACGATTGGAGCAATTTGAATTGGTGGGAACTGTTGAATCGTGCCCAGGTAATGAATCTTGCAGAATTTCCAAAGGACTATCAGTCGCCGATACAACCTATTGATACATGGCACGTTAGCCGGAAATTGGGGATGCTGGTTGAGGCGAAGGTGCTGAAGGGCAAACTGTTGATGACCACGATGGACATTACTTCTAATCTGGAGCATCGATTGGTCGCTCGTCAGATGCGTCAGGCTATCCTCACCTATATGCAGAGCGATGACTTCCAACCCTCGCTGACCATTCAATCGAAGGTGATCACAGACCTCTTTACGAAGGATGCGCCAAAGGTGGATATGTTTACCAACGACTCACCTGACGAGTTGAAACCCAAGTTGAAATAAATACCACAGCATATATGAAACGATTTGCCTTTAAGATGTACCTCAAACCTGGGTGCGAGAAAGAATACGAGAAGCGTCATGCCGCCATCTGGCCGGAACTCGTGAAGATGATTAAGGATGGTGGTGTGAGTAACTACAGCATCTACTGGGACAAGGATACCAACATCCTTTTTGGTTATCAGGAGTGCGAGGGAGAGGGGAACTCGCAGGATACTGAGCACGTGGATCCCATTACACAAAAATGGTGGGACATGATGGCTGACATTATGGAAGTAAATCCCGACAATTCGCCGGTGACTGTACCCGTTCAGGAAGTATTTCATCTGGACTGACCTTGACTTATCTTAATTTTAACAAGGATTAATCTAAAATTTCGGAAGAGAATGCGGGATTAATCCAAGGATTTTGTAACTTTGCACCCTAATTGCATTATTTATAACGTTATAATAGAAAAAATGGCTGATACAAAGAAAATTAAGACCGCCTTGGTGTCTGTATTCCACAAGGATGGATTGGACGAACTCCTTAAGAAACTGAATGAGGAGGGCGTGAAGTTTTTGTCGACAGGCGGTACGCAGAAGTTTATTGAGTCACTCGGCTATGAGTGCCAGAAAGTAGAGGATGTAACCACTTATCCCTCTATCCTTGGCGGTCGTGTGAAGACACTCCATCCGAAGGTGTTCGGAGGAATCCTTGGACGTCGTGACAACGAAGGCGATCAGGCTCAGATGAAGCAGTATGAGATTCCTGAGATTGACTTGGTGATTGTTGACCTATATCCCTTTGAACAAACGGTAGCCAGCGGTGCTTCCGAGGAAGATATCATCGAGAAAATCGATATTGGCGGCATCTCACTGATTCGTGCCGGTGCCAAGAACTTTAACGATGTGGTTATCGTACCGAGCAAGGCTGAGTATGGCGTGTTGCTTGACATTCTGAACAAACAGGGCGCAGAGACTACTAAGGCTCAGCGCCGTATGTTCGCTACCCGTGCCTTCGGTGTCAGCTCACATTATGACACCGCTATCAATGCTTGGTTTGAGAAGTAATAGTATAAAGTTAAGAGTTTAAAGTTTATAGTTTATAATGGGATTTTTTAGTTTCGTTCAGGAAATAGCAATGGACCTGGGAACGGCCAATACCATCATTATCAGTGATGATAAGATTGTGGTAGACGAGCCATCTGTAGTGGCACTCGACCGTCGTACGGACAAAATGATTGCAGTAGGTGCCCAGGCCAAGATGATGTATGAGAAGACACACGATAATATCCGTACCATTCGTCCGCTCCGCGACGGTGTGATTGCCGATTTCTCTGCTTGTGAGCAGATGATGCGTGGCTTGATCAAGATGGTACACACCAGTAGTCGTTTGTTCTCACCTTCTCTGCGTATGGTGATTGGCGTTCCCTCAGGCTCTACCGAAGTGGAATTGCGTGCTGTCCGTGATTCTGCGGAGCATGCTGATGGCCGTGACGTTTATCTGATTTTTGAGCCGATGGCTGCTGCTATTGGTATAGGCATCGATGTGGAGGCCCCAGAGGGTAATATGATTGTAGATATCGGTGGTGGTTCTACCGAGATTGCTGTGATTTCACTTGGTGGTATCGTCAGCAACAACTCCATCCGTACGGCTGGTGATGATCTGACAGCTGATATTCAGGAATATATGAGTCGTCAGCACAATGTGAAGGTCAGTGAGCGTATGGCAGAGCGTATTAAGATTCATGTGGGGTCAGCCTTGACCGATCTGGGTGAGGATGCGCCAGAAGACTTCGTGGTACATGGGCCTAACCGTATTACTGCCCTGCCTATGGAAGTGCCCGTCTGCTATCAGGAGATTGCACACTGTCTGGACAAGACGGTTTCGAAGATTGAAAATGCTGTGCTGTCAGCCCTCGAGAATACACCGCCAGAGCTGTATGCCGACATTGTGAAGAATGGTATCTATCTCTCCGGAGGTGGTGCCCTGCTTAGAGGTCTAGACCGTCGTCTGCAGGAGAAGATTAATATTCCGTTCCATGTGCCTGAGGATCCCCTCCATAGTGTGGCCAAGGGTGCCGGTATAGCACTGAAGAATATCGATCGTTTCAACTTCCTGATGCGATAACATATAAACATAGGGAATGAGCAATCTGCTGGATTTCCTGAGGAAGTATCATCATTGGCTCCTTTTCGTTTTCCTGGAAGTGGTCAGTGCCGTGTTGCTGTTCAAATTTAACAGTTATCAGGGTAGTGTATGGCTCTCTTCGGCCAATGTGGCAGTGGGAAAGATGTATGAAATGGAGAGTGGTGTTACTTCTTTTTTCAGCATGACACGTGCCAATGAGGAACTTACCTTGCGCAATTTCTATTTGGAAAGACAGGTGGACCAGTTGCGTCGACTCTATACGGAGATGACACACGACACCACGGTGATAGAGCGTCAGGAATTGCAGTTTCTCAGCAAATATAAGCTTATTCCGGCTAAGGTGGTGGCGAACACGGTTAACAAGCCTGATAATCTGATGACGATTGACAAGGGTGCTGCCGATGGCGTAGAGGTGAACATGGGCGTGGCCAGTGGCAATGGTATTGTCGGCGTGGTCTATCTAGTGTCTGAGCATTATGCAATCGTCATTCCGGCTCTGAATACGACAATGTCGCGTATCAGCTGCTCCATCCGAAACAGCAATTATTTTGGTTATCTACATTGGAGTGGGGGAGATCCTGCCATCGCCTATCTGGAGGATGTGCCGCGTCATGCCCGCTTTAAGAAAGGAGAGTGGGTCGTAACCAGTGGCTATTCTTCAATCTTTCCTTCGGGGGTGTTGGTGGGCCAGATAGAGAAAGTTTTTAATTCGGCCGACGGTCTGTCGTATAAGTTACAATTACGTCTGAGTACCGATTTCAGTTGCTTGCGTGATGTCTGTGTCATTAGTGATAAACGCGTCGCCGAGCAGGTCAAGCTCTTGGAAGCAGCCCGCGACTCGATGGCGTTAACCAATAGAGACAGGTAACATTCGAATAAGTCAGTTTAAAATAATAGAGGGGTGTCAGTAGAGTTTTTCAAACGTTTGGGATGGTTCATCGTCCTTTGTGTGGCTCAGGTGTTGATTCTGAACCATATTCATCTGTATGACATTGCTATCCCTTTGTTGTATGTCTATTTTACCATCACCTTCCATCGGGGTACGCCAAAGTGGATGATTCTATTGTGGAGCTTTGCGTTAGGACTAGCCATCGACGTGTTCTCTAATACCCCAGGTCTGGCTTCGGGCTCCATGACGCTCATCGCTATCGTTCAGCCTTATCTGTTAGAGTTGTTCGTACCCCGTGATTCAACTGAGAATCTAAAGGTGTCGGTTTCAACTTTGGGTATTGGTAAATTCATCATCTTCAGTTTGGTGCTTGTGGTGGTCTATTGTCTGGTGTTCTTTGCTTTGGAGGCTTTCAGCTTCTACAATTGGCAGCATTGGTTAGCATGTGCAGGTGCCAGTTCTCTTCTGACATTTGCGCTGATGATGGCAATCGAAAGTGTTCGTAGGAAGTGAAGGAAAAAAACGATCTTGCTGAAAGGAAATATATCATCGCTGCGGTGGCCGTTGTCATCGTGGTTGTTTATATCATCCGTCTTTTTACGCTCCAGATTACTAGTGATGATTACAAGAAAAGTGCCGACTCGAATGCCTTTTTGAAGAAGGTGGATTTCCCGTCGCGTGGGAATATCACCGATCGCAATGGCAAACTGTTGGTGTTCAATCAGCCTGCTTATGACATCATGGTGGTGATGAATGAGGCGAAGGATCACTTGGATACCCTTGATTTGTGTAATGCCTTGAATATCACAAGGGAAGAGTTCGACCGCAGGATGGCAACCATCAAGGACCGTTCGAAGAATCCTGGCTATTCGCGTTTTACCCAGCAATTGTTCCTGCCTCAACTCAGTGACAAGGATTTCAGTATCTTCCAAGAGAAGATGTTCCGCTTCCCCGGTTTCTATGTCCAGCGGCGTAGTATCCGTCAGTATCAGTACAATCTGGCGGCACATGTCTTGGGAGATGTCGCAGAGGTGTCACCTGCCGATATAGAGGAAGACGAATATTATCAGCCAGGTGACTATATTGGAAAACTGGGCGTGGAACGTTCCTATGAGAAACAGCTGCGTGGTGTGAAAGGTATTCAAATCTTGTTGCGTGATGCCCATGGCCGTATCCAAGGCCGTTACCAGAATGGTGCCCTCGACCGAAAACCGGTGCCCGGGAAGAATCTGACGTTGAGCTTGGACTATGAATTGCAAGCCCTTGGTGAACGGTTGTTGGAAGGCAAAATCGGCAGTATTGTGGCCATAGAACCCTCTACCGGTGAAGTGTTGTGCATGGTCTCTTCGCCTTCGTATGACCCGCGTATGATGGTTGGTCGTGAGCGCAGTAAGAACCATCACATCCTGAGTCAGGATCAGTGGAAACCCTTGCTCAACCGCAGTATCATGGGACAGTATCCGCCAGGTTCTACCTTCAAGACCACCCAAGGCCTGACCTTCCTGAGTGAAGGAATTATAACCCCGTCGACACCCTATCCGTGTGGCCATGGTTTTAATTTCAAGGGCCTTCATGTGGGGTGTCACGGTCATGCATCTCCGTTACCTTTAGTGCCTGCGTTGAGTACCTCTTGCAATGGCTTCTTCTGTTGGGGACTATACCACATGATCAATACCCATATATCCAAATACGGTACAGTACAGAATGCGATGGATACTTGGCGTGACTATATGGTTAGTATGGGTTTTGGGTATCGCTTGGGGGTGGATCTTCCTGGAGAGAAACGCGGCCTGATTCCGAATGCCTCGTTCTATGACAAAGCCTATAAGGGCTCTTGGAATGGCCTGACTGTCATCTCAATTGCCATCGGACAGGGTGAGGTAAATGCTACCCCGTTGCAGATTGCCAATTTGGCTGCCACCATCGCCAATCGTGGATATTATTACGTGCCTCATGTGGTGAGAAAGGTGCAGGGTGAACCCCTCGACACTGCCTTTACACGTCGCCATTTCACGAAGGCCGACCGTAAAGCCTACGATTATGTGGTGCAGGGTATGCGCTCGTCTGTCATGGGAGGTACTTGTAAGGCGTTGGGCCGCTATGAGTTCATGGCCTGTGGTAAAACTGGTACGGCACAGAATCGAGGTCACGATCACTCGGTATTCATGGGATTTGCCCCGATGGACAATCCGAAAATTGCTGTAGCGGTGTATGTTGAGAATGGTGGTTGGGGTGCTACCTATGGTGTGCCTATTGGTGGCCTGATCATGGAAAAGTATATCAATGGAAAACTGTCCGAAGCCTCGGAGAAAAAGGCAACGGAGTTCCAAAACAAACGAATTGCATATGGCTCAGCAGACAGATAAAAAAAACAGTGTGTTGCGTTCCATCGATTGGCTGACAATCTTGTTTTACTTAGGATTGCTCACCTTTGGCTGGGTCAGCGTTTGCGGTGCTAGCTATACCTATGGCGAAACCGATATCTTCAGCCTCGACAGTCGTTCGGGTATGCAGATCGTCTGGATTGGTACGTCTATTGTGTTAGGACTGGTCATCCTGTTATTGGATAATCGCTTTTATGATACTTTCGCCTATCTGATTTATGCTGTTTTAGTGCTATTGTTGATAGCGACCATCTTCAATCCCCATACCATTAAAGGTTCGCGATCGTGGTTGGTGTTAGGCCCTTTGCGTGTACAACCTGCGGAATTTGCGAAGTTCGCGACGGCATTGGCGTTGGCAAAACTGATGAGTACCTATGGCTACGATATCAAAAAATGGAAAGACTTTGCCATTGCTCTAGGCTTTATTTTCCTGCCAATGTTCTGTATTGTGCTTCAGCGAGAAACGGGTTCGGCCCTTGTCTATCTGGCCTTCTTCCTAATGCTTTATAGGGAGGGTATGTCGGGCAGCCTGCTCTTTACCGGTGTGGCGATGGTCATCTATTTCGTGATAGGTATCCGTTTTGCTGACACAATGCTACTGTATACGCCTACCTCGGTGGGTAAATTCGTCGTGTTGTTGTTGATACAACTGTTTTCTGGCTTGATGGTCTTCTTCTATTGCGGAAACAAACGCGACGGCATGCGGGTTATATTGGCCGGCTTGGGCATTACCCTGATATTCTCGCTGTTCTCGCTATATGTGATTCCCTTCGACATCGTTTATGTACAGTTGGTCACGACGGCGTTAATGATTGGCTATCTGTTGTGGCAAGGTGTGGCCACCCGTGTGCGTAATTATTTATGGATTGCTCTTTTCGCCGTCGGTTCAATTGTGTTCTTCAATGCAGCCGACTATGTGCTGAATAATGTGTTGGAACGCCACCAGAGGGTACGTATCAATGTGCTGTTGGGGCTCGAGGAAGACTTGAAAGGTGCTGGCTATAATGTGCATCAAAGTCAGATTGCTATTGGCTCTGGCGGTATTGAAGGAAAGGGCTTCCTCAATGGTACACAGACCAAGTTGAAGTATGTGCCTGAGCAGGATACCGACTTTATTTTCTGTACGGTCGGTGAGGAGGAGGGCTTTGTCGGCTCTGCAAGTGTATTATTGCTTTTCCTGGCATTAATCCTGCGACTGATATACCTTTCTGAACGACAACCATACCGCTTTGGAAGGGTGTATGGCTATTCGGTGCTGAGCATTTTCTTATTCCATGTGTTTATCAATGTGGGTATGGTCTTAGGACTGACGCCTGTGATTGGTATTCCTTTGCCGTTCTTCAGCTATGGTGGCTCCTCATTATGGGGCTTTACCATCCTACTGTTTATTTTCCTGCGTATCGACGCTAGTCGGCATCTCGCTCGATCTTAATGCCGATGTCTGTTACGCCAGGCATGATTTCCCGTTTCATGTTATGCTTGACGAGAATGTGAAGAGAATCGCCTTCTGCCAGGCGGATGGTATTCACGTGGAAGGTGTACTGGTAGTGATTGATACCTGTGCCTCTGATGGTGCCCTTCTTGTCAATTAAGTGACAGTTTAGCGTGTCGTAATGACAATAGCCCGAAGGCAGGACAGTCTGCTGGACAATCAGACACAAACCCAAGAATGGGTAATCTTCATTGATTCTCAGACCAAGTTCTTCTTTGTAATAACCAGCCTCTTTAACAGGGGGAATGCCGAAGCAAATGGTGTCATTTTTCTCCCAGCCCGTTATGGGGGTAGGCTCATAATGACTATAGATTGGCAGACGGTCGCATGAGGTGAGTCCGCATGCAACCGTCAGCATCAGTCCTATGATGACCTGTCTGCGAGATTTAAGCATTATCTTTCTTTTTATCTGCTTTTGGAGAATCGTTGCCGCCACTCTTCTTCTTTTTCTTCTTTTTCTTGGCTTTGTCGAAGCGGCTGATATCACCACCTGCCAGATCTACATGTTGTTTGACGGGTTTCGTGTGGCCGTCTTCCTGCAAAGAGGCTGGCTTCTCTCCATTTCTGTTCATCTCAATAATCTCTTTGGCGCGTGCAGCAGAGATGGTTTCCAGATTGGCAGCGATATTCTTGTCCGTCGAGTAAGTGACGATCTCTGCGAGAATATCGCTCTTGAAAAGATAATAATCGGCATCAAGGGTTTGTAGAACAATATCTTTGCCAGGCAACTTACGACTAGCCTCCAAATAGTCGTCCACCTCATAGTTCAGACAACATTTCAGTTTGGCACACATGCCGGCGAGTTTCTGAGGATTCAGGGAGATATCCTGGAAACGGGCTGCATTGGTGGAAACAGAGACAAAGTTCTTCATCCAGGTGGCACAACAGAGTTCACGGCCGCAGGGACCAGTACCACCGATGCGTCCAGCTTCCTGACGGGCACCAATCTGCTTCATCTCAATGCGCACGTGGAAGGCAGCTGCCAAATCCTTGATGAGTTGACGAAAGTCCACACGTTCGTCGGCGATATAGTAGAAGATCGCCTTGTTGCCATCACCCTGATATTCCACATCACCAATCTTCATGTCGAGACCCAGTCCTTTGGCGATGACGCGACTTTCGATCATGGTTGAGTGCTCGCGTGCCTTTGCTTCGCGGAATTTCTGCATGTCAATCTCGCGGGCGATGCGGTAGACGCGTTTGATATCGTCGAGCGATTTCAGGTTTGCCTTCTTGATTTGGAGCTTCACCAGTCTGCCCGTCAACGTCACTACACCGATGTCATGACCAGGACTTGCCTCGACCGCCACGATATCGCCCTTCTTCAAGGGCAGATTGTTGACGTTGTGGTAATAGCCTTTGCGCGTATGCTTAAACTGTACTTCTACCAGGTCGGTGTCTTCGGCATTGCCTGGAATATCAGCCAGCCAGTCGTAGGTGTTCAGTTGTCGGTCTTGACGGCCAACAGCTTGATGGCAGAGTCCTCTGTCACATCCCACGCGTATTGGTAATTCTTTTGTCTTTTCTTCCATATTTTTATTATTTATAGGTTGTCCTGGGCTTTCCTAGGCCTTTCTGGACTTTCCTATTTTTTTTGTAAAAGCAGCACGATCATTTGCAATGCCAGGTCAAAGAATACAATCTTCGCATTGGCGTTCTGTCCGATGTCGCGGATATCTCGGTTGGCCAGTTCTGAAATGGCCAGGATATTGTTTTCATTGATGAAACGGGCGAAGTTCTTGGCAAAGTCCTCTTCTTTCTGAGTCATGTAGGTCAGTTCTTCCTGGTGGAAGTTATATATGAAGTTCTCACGGCCCATCTTAAGAAAGTAGGTCAGCCATCGCTTCTGTTTCTCGCGGCCGTAGCTTGCCATCGTCTCGCTCCATTTACGCAGATCCTTGATCTTTCGCTGATAGGCTAGACGCATCAATGAGATATACATGTCGAGGAACAACTCGTTCTCTGAGCCTATCTGCAGTTCCTCGAGTGCACTCAGCCAATTGCCGTTTGCCAGACGGCCGATGCGGCGTGCATCCGCTTCGTTGATACCCCGCTTTTCAACAAGTGCCTGAGTGAGGCTCTCGTCATCAATCTTCTTGATGTCGATGCGTTGTACGCGGCTACGGATGGTTTCCAACAATTTGTCAGGTTCTTCGCAGACCATGATGAACACTGTCTGGAGTGGAGGCTCCTCGATGAGTTTCAGCAACTTGTTGGCACATTCAATGTTCATACGCTCCGGCAGCCAGATGATGCTGACCTTATAGCCCCCCTGGCTCGACTTAAGCGACAGCTTACGCACCAAGTCGTCACTTTCGCCAGCCGTGATGATGGCTTGTTGGTTTTCTCCGCCCATTGCCTGCATCCACTGGTCCATCGTGAAGTAAGGACCATCCATGAGGAGTTCATGCCATTCCTTGGCAAAATCATCACTTACAGGCTTGTGATCTGCACTCATCGAGGGGAGTTTGATGGTGGGGTAGGTGAAGTGGAGGTCGGGATGCTCCAACTTGTCGAGCATGGCTTTCGACGAGGCCTTGCCGTCGTCCAAAAGCGAACAGCTGAAGGCAATTGCCAAGGCCATCTTTCCAGCACCCATAGGACCACAGAGCATCAACGCGTGGGGCAGACGGTCTTCGCTGACCATCTGCATCAAACGCTCTTGCGCCTCTTTCTGTCCTATCACCTCATTCCAATGCATAATTTATAGCAGTTGCTTTGCCACTTCTGCGACGCTGTCTACCGCCGACACGGTGTAAAAATGAATATTGCCGACACCATGCACGTAGAGGTCACGGCATTGCGCTGTCGTCCATTCGATACCTAACTGTCGGGCATCGTCGTCAGTCTTGCACTTCACGATCTCTTTGGCCAGCGGCTCTGGGATGTCGCAGTGGAAGGTCTTGGGAACAACAGTCAGTTGCGACAGTTTTGCCAGCGGTTTGATGCCTGGGATGATGGGAATGGTGATACCCATCGCCCGCGCCTTCTCCACGAAGGAGAAATATTTCTCGTTGTCAAAGAACAATTGTGTCACCGCATATTGCGCACCGAGATCCTGCTTCTGCTTTAGATACTCCATGTCGCGCTCCAGATTCGGCGACTCCTCATGCTTTTCCGGATAGCAGGCCACGCCAAAGTCAAAGGGCTTGCCCGGATGCTTGATAGGTGTGCCGTCGGCAAAGAATCCTTCGTTGAAACGTGTCACCTGCTGAATCAGTTCTGTAGTGTGGGCATGCCCTCCTGGCGTAGGTACGAACCGGCTGTCCTCTTTGGCTTTGTCACCACGGAGCAGAAGCAGGTCGCTGATGCCCAGAAACTGTAGGTCGAGCAACTCGTATTCGATATCCGCGATGGTAGCACCACTACAGATAACATGCGGCTGTACGGGAATGTGATATCTTTGCTGGATAGCAGCTGCAATGGCGATTGTACCAGGACGGCGACGGATGCGCTGCCGTTCAAACTGCCCGTTCTCCAGTTCGCGATACACAAACTCGGAGTGGTGCGTCGTAATATTGATATAGGCTGGATCGAACACCTTTAGTTTGTCGATATCGGCAAAAAGTTTGTCAGTACCCGTCCCTTTCAGTGGGGGCAGTACCTCAAAGGAGAATCGTCTGCGGTCTTTATCTATGTTCAGTATACTCATAATGCGGTGCAAAGATAGGCAAAAATCCCCGAACTGCCAAGCAATTCGGGGATTATTCACTCTTCACGATTATTTCTTTACCTTATAAAGGCGGAATGACAAGGCTGGGACATCGTCAAGCAGCAGAGTGGCTCTCTTGCCTGCATCGAGTTTCAGTGAGCCGTTCTTTGGGGTGATCTTCTCAGGATTGTCGAGTGTGTTCTCGTCGTCCATCCCATTGTGCGAGAGGGTAATGGTCTGAGCTGTACGCTCTCCTTTCATACCTGTCAACTGAATGCTGATGGGCTGAGCCGTCTTCGAGGTGTTGACCACCTTGATAATGACCTCACCGCTATTCTTGTCGAAAACCGACGAGGCGAAGAGCCCATCCTGTCCTTCCTGACCAGCCACAGGCTTTTTGTCCATTGTCAGCGAGAGAACGTTGGTACCCTTGTTCATGGCATACATCTGTTGCACATAGTAACTGACGGATTTGAACATGCGGAGATTGTCGAACCAGATGGCATCCGGACGCCACTGCCAACCCTCAACGTGGGCAAAGAGTGGGGCATAGGTGGCCATGTGTACGATATCGGCATTGCGCTCGATACCCGTCATGTGGGCAGCCTCTAATAAAGAGGTATAGTAATGGTTCCATTTATGATTGTTGCTGCCGTGACAGGCATACTCGCCAGCAAACACCTTCGGACCCTTACGATCGTAGCTGTCGTAACGCAGGCCATGCGAGAGAAACCACTGCTCATTGCGATAGTAGTGTTCATCGTAGAGATCTACCTTCAGTTCCTTCATACGGGGTTGCAGCAGGTCGAAGTCCCAGCCCTCGGAGTTGGGGCCTGTTGTGCCGATGAGCTTCAGCTCGGGATACTTAGCGCGGAGAGCGGCATTGAACTTTTTCAGGCGCTCCGTAAACACAGCACCATAGCCACCGTGCTGCTCATCATAGTCCCACTGCTCATTACCTACACCGAGATATTTCAGGTTGAAGGGCGCTGGATGGCCCATATCTGCACGAACTTTACCCCATTTCGAGTCTACAGGACCATTGGCAAATTCCACCAGATCGAGGGCATCCTGGATATAGCTGTCGAGATCGTCGAGGGCCACGTGAACACCAGGTTTCGTGGGATCTGGGTTCTGGAACTGACAGCTCAGTCCGCAGCTGATCACAGGCAGGGCCTCGCAGCCGAAATCCTCACAGAGCTGGAAGAACTCGAAAAAACCAAGGCCATAGCTCTGGTAATAGTCGGGGAAGAAACGATGGCCGAAGGTGTAGTGCCAGCGGTTCTCGTTCAGTGGACGGTTCTCCACGGGGCCAACGCTGTTCTTCCACTGGTAGCGCGTCTCCAGATCGGTACCCTCCACGATACAGCCGCCAGGGAAGCGGAATACACCGGGGTGCATGTCATAGAGCGCCTGAGCCAGATCTTTGCGCATACCATTCTCACGACCTTTCCATGTGTCGGTGGGGAACAGTGAGATATGCTCCACATCAGTCGTCGCCTTATCACCTGCCAGGAAGATGCGCAAAGCGCCTTTGGCCTCTGTGCGTGGCGCTTTCAGTTCAGCGGTATACTTCTTCCAATCCTTGCCGCTGATGTTCACTTTAACCGTTGCAAAGCGCTGATCCTCGCCCATCGTGTCGTTGTCTACAAAACTTACTTCAAGTGTCGACTTGCCACCTTCCGGACAGCGTGCCCAAAGGGAGAAGCGATAAATGGCATCTTTCTTCACGGCAATGCCGAAGAATCCTTCATTCTCCAGACCTGTGAACTTGTCACGATGTCCAGAGTTGGAGAGACGCACGTAATGGGGATTGCGGTCGAAGGGACCATCGTTGCGCACCTCAAACTTGCCGTAGGCGCGCCAACCCATCAGACTCTGGGGGAATTCAAACGAACGGTTTTTTACCATTTCTGCATACAGGCCACCATCGGCAGCATAGTTGATGTCTTCAAAGAAGATACCATACATCGTTGACTGAACAGGGGCACCGACCTTTTTGGTGTTTACCTCCATCACATGGGTCTGAGCCGACAAAGCGAGGGCTGAAAAGAGTGTCAGAAAACTGACGGAAATTCTTAATTTCATCGCATTTTGATTTTAAAAGTGATTAGTTTTTACTTTTTCTGATGCAAAATTAGTTAAAAAAACTATGAAATGCTTGTTTTTTCAAATTTTAGTTGTAATTTTGTGAATTATTAAGATATCAATAAATCAAAAAAACTTTCTATTAAGTAAAAAAAGAGTGGTATGAAGAAGATTCTTATAGCAGAAGACAATGACAGCAACTTTATCCTGATGACCTACATCTTGAAGAAGTATTATGCGTACGAGCGTGCCAAGAATGGCAACGAGGCCGTGGATCTGGTAGAGAAAAATACCTACGATATGGTATTGATGGATATTAAGATGCCTATTATGGATGGCTTAGAGGCCACCAAAGCCATAAAGAAGATTCGTCCGGAAATTCCTATTATTGCTTTAACGGCTAATGCTTTCGACAGCGACCGTCAGTTGGCCATGGAAGCAGGATGCATTGATTTCCTGTCAAAACCAGTCAGCAGTGACTTGTGTATCAAAACCATCCGTAAGTATCTGGGCGAGTAGCCTTCTTTGCAGAAAATTAAAAAAGGACACCGCGCGGTGTCCTTTTTTGTTGTTAAGGAAGTGATCCGTTTGGGGCTCGAACCCAAGACCCCAACATTAAAAGTGTTGTGCTCTACCGACTGAGCTAACGGATCTACCTTAGGTGATTTTTTGAAATCGGCTGCAAAGGTACTACTTTTTCCCGAAACTGCCAAATTTATTTGGATGTTTTTTCGTCTTTTGCCTTTTCTTCTGCGATTGCCTTCTGATAACACTCCCTGCACAAAGGCTCGTATTCCTGAGTCTCGCCGAGCAGCACGCGCTTGTCATTCTCCACCGTACGATGGCTGACGTAGGCCAGATTTCCGCATCTCACACAGATGGCATGCACCTTTGTCACGTCGTCGGCAATGGCACAGAGCGCTGGCATAGGACCGAAGGGCACACCCTTGTAGTCCATGTCGAGACCGGCAATGATGACACGCACACCGCGATAGGCCAGTTCATTGCACACATCCACTAGACCCATATCGAAAAATTGTGCCTCGTCGATACCCACCACGTCGATGTTCGACGTCAGTAACAGAATACTTGCCGACGAGTCGATGGGTGTCGATTGGATATGTTTCTGGTCATGACTCACGACATCCTCTTCAGAGTATCTGACGTCGATGGCGGGCTTGAAGATTTCCACCCGCTGTTTGGCAAACTGCGCACGACGCAGTCGGCGAATCAGTTCTTCGGTCTTTCCAGAGAACATTGACCCGCATACCACTTCTATTCTGCCAGGGCGATGAGACTCGCCAGAGATGAATTCTGCCATTTTCTTCCTAATTTTGTTGCAAAAATACAAATACGTTTTAAAAATTGCAAAGATTTTAGTGTTTTTTTTGTCAGTTATGATAATTTGGACTATATTTGCGCTCGAATATGGGCATATTGTATATCGTTCCTACTCCTGTTGGGAACATGGAAGATATGACTTTCCGTGCCGTCCGCATATTGAAAGAGGTGGATTTGGTGTTGGCAGAGGATACGCGAACGTCGGGTATCTTGCTGAAGCATTTTGAGATCAAGAATACCCTGATGTCGCATCATAAGTTTAACGAACATGGCACGAGTGCCGGCATTGTCAACCGTCTGCTGGCGGGCGAGAATGTCGCTCTCATCAGCGATGCAGGTACCCCCGGCATCAGTGATCCCGGTTTCTTCCTGGTTCGCGAAGCCGTCAGGGCCGGGATCGAAGTGCAGTGCCTGCCTGGTGCGACGGCTTTTGTACCGGCTTTGGTGTCGAGTGGCCTGCCTTGCGACCGTTTCTGCTTCGAAGGATTTCTGCCTCAGAAAAAAGGCCGTCAGACGAAGCTCCTGTCCTTGAAGGACGAGGAGCGCACCATGATCTTCTACGAATCACCCTTCCGCTTGGTCAAGACATTGCAGCAGTTTGCCGAAGTCTATGGCGCTGACCGTCAGGTAAGTGTCTGCCGCGAAATCTCGAAGGTATTCGAGGAGAGTGTACGTGGATCGCTCGAAGAGGTGATTGCCCATTTTCAGGCGAAGGAGCCGAAAGGCGAAATCGTCATTGTGTTGGAAGGAAAGAATGAAAAATCAAAATTGTCTAACTAAATAAAAGCATTATGAAGAAATTAACCATCTTGGCCGTTTGTGCACTGGCCATCTTAAGCAGTTGTAAGAATGAGGCACCGAAACAGGACCTCCTGATGACTCAGTTACGTGATTCACTCAATCAGATCATTTCCCAGAAGGACAATGAGATCAACGACATGATTGCCACTTTCGGCGACATCGAGGAAGGTTTCCGTGAGATCACCGAGGCCCAGAGCCGTGTCACACTTGCCAAGTCGGGTGAGGGTACCAATTCGGCCAAGCGCATCAAGGAGAACATGCAGTTCATCCAGCAGACCATGCGTCAGAACAAGGAACTCATCAACAAACTGAAGCAGCAGTTGCGCGACAGCTCATTCAAGAGTGAGGAATTGAAGAAACTCATCGACAATATGCAGCAGCAGCTTGAGGAGAAAGAACAACAGTTGCAGGCCCTGCGGGAGGAACTCGACAAGAAGGATATCCACATCGCTGAGCTCGACGAGACGGTGGCTAATCTGAATACAAATGTCAACCAACTCACCGAGGAGACTACACAGAAGTCGCAGACAATCAGCCAGCAGGATAAGGAACTGCATACGGCCTGGTTCGTATTCGGTACGAAGGACGAGCTCAAGAAGCAGAATATTCTGACCAAGGACGGCTTGTTCAGCAAGACCAAGATTCTGGAGAAGAACTTCAACAAGGATTACTTCACCAAGATCGACATCCGCATCGACAAGGAGATCAAACTCTACAGCAAGGATGCAAAAATGCTGACCTCTCATCCGTCAAGCTCTTACACCCTGGCTCCCGATGCTAACAAACAGTATGTGCTCCGCATCATCGACCCGAACCTCTTCTGGTCTACCAGCAAGTATCTGGTGATTCAGGTGAAGTAAAAAGACATAAGAATGGTGCTCAACGAGCACCATTCTTTTTAGAGAATACGGTTGTCAATGATGATTAAACGACTCAAAACGATGTGGAAAGGCTTGCTGACGATGGTGTTTGCCATAGCGGTCTATATCTTATGCCTCTTTCCATACAGAGCCTTAATGAATTATCATGAGCAACGACACCTCTTCAGATGGAACGTCTATTATTTCCAGGAGCAATGCACCAGTCTTGACGGACTCGGTGAATATGTCGTCTCGTGGATTACCCAGTTCTTCTATATCGGCTGGTTAGGCGCCGCAGTTATCACCATCCTGGCCGTTGCCATACAGCAAGTCGTCTGGTTGTTCGCCGGTGCAATCCGTCTGAAAAAAGCCTATGTCTATCCTTTGACCTTTATCCCTTCCGTTTTGCTCTTCTGTTACACTTTCATTCCTCAGGAATACAAAAACGATCCGCAGTTTCGCGAAGCAGTGGAATACGATTATCTTGTCAGAGCGCAGAAATGGAACAGGATATTGGCAAAATCCTATAACCATCCTCCAGTGACCATGAATGGCATCTGGTGTACAAACTTCGCTTTGGGAATGAAAGGTATGCTTCTCAACAACATGTTTTTCTACAAACAGGATGGCCCCGATGGATTGCTGATGGATGCCCTGAGGATACAACCACTGGCCCTTTACTCTATCAGCGACATTTCTTTTGAGATAGGCATGATCAACAGTGCCGAGCGTTTTGCCTTCGATATCAAGCAGCGGCTCCCTGACAATCATAAGAGCGGAAGAGTCTATAAACGACTGGCAGAGGCAAACCTCGTCAACGGCCATTATAAAGTCGCCCGCAGATATATGCATGTGTTACAATCCACTTTGTTCTATAGGAATTGGGCAAATCACTATATCGCAATCCTGGGCGATGAGCAGGCCATCAACCGCGATGCCAGATATGGTGCACTCAGGACAAAGCGCCAAAAGCAGAATGACCAGCTCATCTATGCCAAAGACCAGATTCTCGCCCAGATGGTAAAAGAGAATCCCGAGAACAAACTGGCTGCTGACTATCTGTTGGCATATACCATGTTGCGGCTCGATCTGGAAAAAGTCACACAGCTTACGTTGGGACTCAAGGATAAGGTATATCAACTTGTACCGAAAGCTGTACAGGAGAGCATCGCTGGTTATTGGATCCTCTCGCATCCCAACGATTCGCTGCCAATACCTATTAACAAGGATATCTTCCAAACCACAGCATCCTATCTTTCCATCATAAACAAAACAGGAAATATGCGCGATCCTTCTCTCGACGTGCCGCCATACAACCAGTCATACTGGCACTACCATACGCAGGCAACGGTTAAACTCAAACAACAGAGGCAATGAAACAGCTACTTTTCCTCACTTTCGCATGTCTTGCCCTTTGCGGTTGTACTTCTTTGCCGAAGAACCCCGTAAAGAGTGATTCCTGGCCTCGGATAGTGCCCGATTATATCGGCGTTACCATTCCCTCTGATATGGCTCCGCTGAATTTCTATATCGAGGATGAAGAGGTGGATCTGGTGGATGTCGTGGTCAGAGGTAATAAGGGGGATGAACTCCACTCCAATGGAGAATATGCAGACTTTGACATCGACGAGTGGCACGCGCTGACACAGAATAACAGAGACGACAGTCTGCAGGTCACTGTTACTGTGAGGAAAGATGGCCAATGGACAGCATACAAGCCTTTCTCTGTATTCATCAGCAGTGATTCTTTGGGAGAGTGGGGCGTCACATACCGTCTGATTCCGCCTGGCTATGAGACCTACGGATCGATGGGCCTGTATCAGCGAAATCTTAGCAACTTCGAGCAGAAACCAATCCTTGAAAACAAGCTTGTGGACTCTGACTGCATGAACTGTCATACACCGAATCGTACCAATCCCGGCCAGTTTACATTCCATGTTCGTGGAGAGCATGGCGCTACTGTCGTCAGAAACGGTTCGCAGCTTCATGTCCTGGCGCCACGTAATCAGGACTTGGGCGGCAGTATGGTCTATCCCTTCTGGCACCCGTCAGGAAAGTATATTGCCTACTCAACCAACCAGACACATCAGAATTTTCACCAGCTTCGCGATAGAAAGGTCGAGGTCTATGACGACCGGTCTGACATTATTATATATAATATAGCGGCGCAAGAGATACAACTCAACAGCATCGTAGCCACCGACAACCATCTGGAGAACTATCCCGTCTTCTCTCCTGATGGCAAGTCGCTTTATTTCTGTGCAGCAGACCGGATCGACAGTATCTGGACGCAATATAAGGATATCAAGTACAACATCTGCCGGATAGACTTTGATGCCGAGACAGGCAGGCTGGGCGAAAGCGTCGACACCATCCTCAATGCCCGGCAGTCAGGCAAGAGCGCCAACATGCCACGTCTGTCTTACGATGGTAGGTTCCTGCTCTATACCATCAGCGACTACGGATGTTTTCCCATCTGGCATCCTGAGGCTGATCTGTGGATGATGGATCTGATATCTGGAGAGAGCTGGCCCCTGAAGGCCGTCAACAGTCACGATTCAGAGAGCTTCCATAATTGGAGCCTTAACTCCCGATGGATCCTGTTTACCACTAGGCGCGACGACGGACTCTACACCCAGCTCTATCTGGCCCACATCGATGCCGATGGCAAGGCATCCAAGCCTTTCCGCCTGCCGCAGCAGAATCCGCGCGAATACGATCTGGAGAATATCTACTCCATCAATACGCCTGAATTCACGCAGGCTCCCATTGATATAGATGAAGAACAGCTCACACGTCAGTTGATGAGCCGGGAACGTATCTCCACATCGCTCCGGAAATAACCGTAGAGGGGGACTGCTACGCTCTCAAAAAGCAGAACATTCATCAAGTAAAAAGGGTACTCATTGTGAGTACCCCTTTTGATTATTTGACGTATTTCTTTCCGTTTCTGATATAGATGCCTTTCTGAGGCGTTTCTATTCTTCGTCCGTACAGGTCGAACGTCTGCTGGCGCTGGTCGTCGGCAATGACAGTACGGATGCCCGAAGCGGGGAATACAAACTGTTTCTCGTCGCTCCAATTCGAGACGGTGCCCTCCTCGCCTAAGGCGCGGACACGATAAGAGAAACGGTTGGTCGTATTCAGATTCTCGAAGGTATAGCTGTTGGTGTCGGTCGTGTAGTTCTTGACAACAGTAGCCCTGCGAGCAGCCATGCGGGCAGCGCTTGTGTTAAGACCGAGCTGTTCAGCTGTCCAGGTGCCATCGTAGAGGGCGAAGTAGTTGAGTGATACTTGTGCCTCCGGACGGAATTCAATCCTGACAATCTCTTTACGGGTGCTGAAATTGAACACGAGTTTCGTCTCTCCCGAAATCTCAAACGATTGTTCCTCAATTTCATCGTCAGAACTACCGGAATTGAATGCGTTGAAAACCACTTTTCCTTTGACGGTACCCTCCTTAGCGGGTTTAACACCATATACAACCGTCAGCTCCGACGATGAGGTCATATACCAGTTGGGTGTCCTCAGATAGCCTGTTTCCTTTGAGGTTCCGATGCGTAAGCCGTCAGGTGAGGTAAACAATTTGCTGCCACCCCAGTTGGGGAGCCCGTAGCTTCCCATTTTGGTTGACGCGTCGCTAAAACCTACAGATTTGCTCACGAATTTGTCGAAGGTGGTGCTGGTTTGCAGCGCTTCCTCAGGATTACTGGCAGCAGTGCCCACCTCGGTGAGTTCCAGTTCATAGCCAGTGGCGCCTGCGATGGCAGGCCAGGATACCTTGAACGACTGTGTACCCTCTATATAGGAACCTTCCTCAGGCTGTGGGATGCCCAGTTCCGGACGGCAGGCCACGAAGCTGATCAGACCGTCCTCGCTCTCGGTGATGTTGTCGATGGGCTTGCTCATCAGCTTACGGCCATCAACATTCTCATTATAAAGCGTGGCTGCAGGCGTGCTGTAGTTGGTCAGTTCTGTGACTTTCTTTTTCTCAGTTATCCAGGGGAACGGATCGCCCGATTCACTGTAATTCGACGGTATATTGTCTGCGGGGATAATGGTCACGTGCTGTCTTTCAGAACTGACGTTAACAACGTTACTCCTCCAGGCTGCTTCATTATAGTCCACATGCAGCACCAACAGACCATGGGTTGACAGTGCTTTGTCGAAACCTACATGCTGACGACTCTCCAACAAGTAGAACTCATTGTGGTTAGCGTCATTGTAAAGCACGTAACACTCTGGATCGGTTGCAAGCGGTTTCATATTGGTGATGCGAGTCATCTCTTTCAGTTCAGTGGGTTCCAGCCATCCTGAGAACCAGCGCTCGTAGGAGGTGTAGCCTGCAGGCGTGTGACTGCTCTCATTGTAGTTTCCACTGCACATCACATCCCATGAGCCCATACCGTAGTTATCGCCAGAAGTATCATACATATCGGGCAGGCCTAAGCAGTGGCTGAACTCGTGGCAGGCTGTTCCAATACCCGACATCGTCTTATTGGGATTGCTTTTTTCGTTACCCCACAATTCTGTCGACACACCGTAGGTATTGAGTTTCTTGCCGTTATATTCTCTTGAAATATCCTGAGCCTCCAGAGCCCACTCGTGCGGCCAGATGTATTTTGAGTCGGCGCCTTCTGCCTCATCATAACCGGCACAGATCAGGAAGATCTGATCCACCTCGCCGTCATTATCCCAGTCGTAAGGTGAGAAGTCTATTTCCTTGGCGGCGGCATCGATTGCTTCCATGACCATTTCAGTAGGGCGAACATCGTGACTGTCTTCATCTGCACCACCGTAGTGCGCAATCGAACCATTACAGGTATAGGGACCTACCACATCGAAATTGATTTCCAGTTTACCATAGCTCTGCTTGAGGAAATAGTCTCTCACTGAGCCGGCATTGCCGTTCTCATTGTAGCCTTCTTCATTAAAGAAGCGGTCGAATGCCTTTTGGGGATCGGCCGTGGCCATTTTCTCATCCTTGAATTCTACCAAGATGACTAGTCCGCGATGTTGTCCCGTTGTTGATTCACTTGGTTTTCCGACCCTGCGGAGTGCTTGCACTCTTGCTGCCGTGCGCTTGTCTTCATTGCCAAGGCGGGCCTTACGGCGGGCAGTCCATGTTTCCGACACCTCCTGGAGCGTCATCGGAAGCAGCTGTTCGCCTACGCTCAGACGGAAAGCCTGACCATTGTCATCCGTATAATAGGAGAAATGCTCATCGCCGCGGAGCGTTAGTTCTTTCATCGTACCGTCGGCCATACGGAACATCTTTTTCACGCCGGGTTTAGCCGGAACGGCCTGTGTCGACAGCGTACAGAAAAACAAGACTGAAAATGTAAGTAATTTTTTTAATGTCATTTGTATATGGTTTGTCGGTAAATACCTTTATTTTTAACAACCGAAGAGGCGTGGCCACTTTTAGGGTGGTATCACGCCTCTGTCGGCTATACTGATCATTCGACCTGTTAACAGGTCAAAAACGATTACTTGAGAATAACATCCTTCTTTAAGGCAATACCCTTGATGATCTTATTAGCCTTCTTGGCGTTCTTATCAAACTGGGCATAGCCATTCAGATGACGTGCGAAGGTTGTGGCCTTGGCTGCTCTTCTGGCTGTCGTACGGGCTGCATCAGCGGCACTTGGGAAAGTGATCTTGAACTCACCAGTGGAACCTGAGTAATAGTTCTTGCCGCCAGAGTGGAAGAAGCCCTGGAAGGTAGACTTCACTTCGCCAGTCTCCTTGTCCTTGTTCTCAAATACAGGGAATGACATCACACCGTTCTCCAGCTTTCCGAAGTAGTCATTTTTGTAAAGGGTATCAAAGTCGTAGTTTGACAGATAGTATCCGCCTACAGTAGAAATTGCAAAGTCCTCGAAACCAACAGTCTGAGGCAGGATGTATACACCGTCAGCCACTGTGGCATTCACCTCAATATTGGTTGGCTTATAGTCTGATGAATAACCCAACAGATCAGCAGCCTTTGCGAAGGCGTTAACGATGCGGTAAATACCTGGCTCGTCCTTATTCTCCAGAATCTCTACCTCGTAGGTCTGAGGCTCGAATGTTGTCTTTGTTTCTGAATTGGAATAGAACATGGTGATAAGCAGGTTGTCGCTCAGATAACCAGTACCGAGTGACTGCCAAGGATTAGAACCACCGCCAAAGTACTCGAACGGAGCAGCGGCCACGCTCTTCAACTCACCATCGACGATCACGGCAGATACAATCTGGAGCTTGCCGGTCAGACCCTCTGGCATGGGAACATAGATCTGGCTGCTTGCTGCAGTGACGCTTGCTTCGATGTCACCAGCCACGATGGCGTCAGCAACGGCATCGGGATCGGCATCGGCCTCCACAATGACAGATGAAATCTCTGCCACATCAGAACCTGCGGTTACCTGTGCAACAGCATAGGGGACATTAGCAACGTCGGTGAAGATTCCGCCATAGGTAATATCGAGACTATAGTCGGCACGTACATAACCATCGATGTATATATACTCATAATCTGCACCGAAAGAACCTGCGCTAACATAGTAAACTACCGGACAAGCTAGAATACCCTGCTCCTTGTCGAAGTAACCTGTAGGTGACGCTGTAGGAGTGCCTTTTACAACGGTCTGATAGTAACAATAGTCAGACACTGTTACATTACCATAGGTGGAGTTTACAGCAGCGAACTGCGGAGCGACGCTTACTATGCCTGTCTCTTCATCATAGTCCCAAATGATATCAACATCGCTACCCCAGTGGGTCATCTTGAACTGATAGAGGTTGGGCTTGATCATGTTGTGACGATAGGTGAAACTTTGCTGATCATCACCTCCCCAGTAAACGACGTAAGTATAGACTGCTGTACCTGCTGAGTTCCAATTCTGCCAGGGACCCCAGTCGGTCACGCCTGCTGTGAAGGTAAACTCCTGGGTACCCCAAGAAGTGGCCTGGGCGTCGTCGGCAATCTTAATGGTCAGACTGTCATAACGGCCATACTCAATCTTGGCAGGGTCATAGCTGACAGGAATATTTGCCTCCTTCTCGCCAGCGTTGAAAGTAACGCTAGCAGGAATGGAGTACATTGGGTTGGCTGTCGACGATGTCAGATTGACAGTCAGAGAGCCGGAAGCATCTGCACGGCTGATGGGCACGTTGAAGCTTGTTCCCTCAGGGTCAATCTCAAACTGAGATTCCAACTGGTCGCTGAAGAATACCTGAGGTCCGGAAGCAGTTGCCCACTCGTACTTGTCGTCATCAGAGCAGGAAGCCAGTGTCAGGGCTGCCACTCCGAAGAGTCCGAGGAATAACTTATTTAATTTCATATTCTTTTCTGTTTATTCGTTAAACTACTTGCTGAATTATTTGGCAGGTGAATACTGACCAACAGGTGACGGACCTGTCACTTTCTGCGATGGGTCAGGATTGTTCCAACCCTGGAGAGCCTTGTTGTTGTTCAGCTCGGAGATAGGAATCACGAAGTTCCAGTTAGGCTTGATACCCTCGCAGTTGATCTTGAAGATGTTTGAAGGGGCATTGGTACCCTCGTAGTTCTGCATCACACCGGGCTTCAGACGCTTAGCTGAAGGGAAGGCGTTACCCTCGCCCCAGAACTCGATTCGCATCTGAGTAAGAACCTCCAACTGGAAGTCACGCAGATTGCTTGTAGCCTTACAGGTGTAGTTCGGGTCACGATAGTTCTGCATGAAGTTGTTCAGCAGCTGTACACCACCGGCCAGATCGCCGGCAGCAGCCTTGGCCTCGGCCTCAATCAGCATCAATTCCTCAACACGCATGATGGGGCAGTCAGAAGCACCACCGGTAGCATAGTTCTCCCAGTCACCGCCCTTACAACGGAACTTCAGACTCAGGCAAGCAGGAGCCTCCTCGATGTACTGACGATCGCGAACGGTCTTGTACTCGTAGTAATTGTACTTATCGGGGTGCAGGAAGGTTGTCTTACGGATATCAGACTTGCTCATCTTGTCGAAGAGCGACTTGTCCATAGAAGGACGTGTCAGTGAAGAGTAGCTCCAATCGGCCTCACCGCTCATCCAACCAGTGAAGTTGGCCAGGTTACGCATGTTCTCAGCATCATAGCTGATGTACCACATCCAAGCCTGGTTGGCTACGCAGAAACCAGAGGTGGGATCCTCCCACTGAGCTGCTGTTACAGGGCTTGCCTTGCTGGTGTCGATAGCCATACGGGCATACTTGGCTGCCTCGGCATATTGCTCGTCCCAAAGGAGCACCTTTGCGCGGATACCGTATGCTACAGCCAGATTGGGCAGGTGGCGGTCCTTCGGACTCCAGTCTGCCAGCAGTGCTTCAGCCTTGTCTAGGTCAGAGAGAATGAATTTTACCATCTCCTCGTGAGTCACACGGGGATTCGACTTTGCCTCCTCGATGGTGGTCTTCTCACTGATGATGGGCACTGTCAGACCCTTAACCTTACTAATATCGGTGTAGATATTCTCTACCGGCTCGAAGCAAACCATCAGCATGTAGTAGTCGAATGCACGCATAGCGTATGCGGCACCGGCCATACCCTTGATCTCTTTGCTTGTGCTCTCGCTCTCAATATCAACAACTGAGATCACATCGTTACAAGCCTTTACAAAACGGTAGAGTGTAAACCAAGGCAGATAAGCGAAATAACTCGTCTCACCTACGTTGGCAGCAAATGTGTTATAGTTACGATACCAGTCATAACCAGAGTTTGATCCAAGGGGATACATATCACCCAACAACTCGGTCTGGGCAATCATGAACAGAGGATAAGCCATATCAGTCTCATGAACCTGATCCTCGTAAACATAGTATCCCAATGACATCTGAGCGGGAATACCATTCAGAGAGCCTTCAAGAGCGGCAGAAGATGCACCCACCTGCTCGGCAGTAGCTGTTCCGCCCTCGGGGAAGGTTTCTTCAATACAGCTTGTCAGCGAGAATACAGCTGACAGAGCCATCACAGTAAATATTTTATTTAATGTTTTCATAACTTTCTATCCTTTTCGTTTTAGAATGTAAGCGTGATACCACCAGAGATAGTGCGGATGGGAGAATAACGCGTAGCGTTGATACCTATATTACCGTCGCTGGCAAGACCAACAGTCTGGCGAGGATCGAATCCCTTTCGCTTTGACCAGTAGAATACATTCTCAGCTGATACATAGACGCGCAGACTGTTGATCAGAGCTGCCTTGGTCCACTTGGCTGGGAAGGTATAACCGAGGTTGATATTCTGGATATTCAGATAGCTGGCGTCCGTCAGGAAGCGAGTAGAGCTAGCAGCTGTATAGAGATCATCAAACTGGAAACGGGGAATGCCTGCATTAGGATTCGACGGAGTCCATGAGTCGTAAACATCTTTATGGAAGTTACGGCCGGCTGTACTGCTGTTAGGAGGCGTCATGAACGACTGATAGGTTGCATCGAACTGCTTACCACCGATCTGATAGGTGAAGTTGATGGCGAAGTCGAAGCCGTAAGCCTGCAGGCTTGTTCCGAATCCACCGAATACAGGAGCGATGGTCGTCTTGTCTACTACATAGTAGTCAGCATCGGCAAACACGTCTGTGGTCTCACGGTCAACCACCTTACGGCGAGAGAAATCGTCGTCATTCTGGCTATCCAACAGTCTGCCGTCGCGGCCATACCAGCTGTCTTCCATCACGGGATTACCATCTTTGTCAACCTGAGGCTCGCCGTTGACCACTACCTGGTGCTGCTCGTAGACATTCTTGTACCACAGAGACTTACCGGTCTCAGGATCAACACCGGCATAGTCCTTCAAATACCAAGAGTACATTGAGCAGTCCTCTGTGATATAGAAGCTACCGCTGTTGTAACCTTCGTAAGCCTTACCGTCGGTACCGTATACCACGTTGGTCTTCTTGTCGTCATCCAGCTTGCTGATGCGGTTCTTCAGGGTTGATACGTTCAGACGAACATCCCAGTTGATGTTCTTGGTGTGCAGAATATTGTAGTTCAACTCCAGTTCAACACCGGTGTTGTACAGGTCACCTACGTTGTCCCAGTAGCTTGAATAACCGTTAGAGGGAGCTACAGAGAATGAGTAGAGCATGTCGGTGGTCTTACGATAGAAGAAATCCAGGCTACCACTCAGCTTCTTGAACAGCTGGAACTCGAAACCGGCATTGATATTGGTATTGCTCTCCCAGGTGATGTCCTTGGTACCCTTCTGCTTGAATGAGGTACTTACGTTACCACCAGAGTTGATGATACGGAACACGTCGCTATAGCGATATGAGTTCAGGTAATCGTCAGAGGCCACGATATTATCATTACCCTGAGAACCGATAGAGAACTTAACCTTCAACTCGTCGATCCACTTGATGTTCTGCATGAACTTCTCCTTGTTCATCAGCCATGCAGCACCAACAGACCAGAAGGTACCCCAGCGGTGATCAGGATGGAAACGTGAAGAAGCGTCGCGACGCAGAGAACCAGAGAAGAAGTACTTGGTGTCGTAGTCATACTGAATACGGCCGAAGTAACCCTCGTTGTTGTAGCGGGCCTTCAGTGACGATGCACCCTGACCGTCGACAGCGGCACCACTCAGCTCCTTGTTCTCCTGAGAGAACATCTTGTTCTTCTGAGCAACTAGCTCATAGTAGCGCTGATCGTAGTACTCGTGACCAAGCATGACGTTCAGGTTGTGAACATCCTTGATAGTGGTGGTGTAGTTCAACAGCTGCTGCAGGTTGTAGTCGTAACTGCGGGTGTGATATTTCTCAACAGTACCGCCAGTAGAATCGAACTGTCCGTAGTAGGGGTTGTAAACGTATGTGCCACGTGTCTCATCGAGGTTGATCGTACCATTCAGGGTCAGTACGAGACCAGGATAGAATGTGAAGTCGGCAAAGGCGTGACCTGTATAGGCATTACCCTCGGCGTTGCGGGTGTTCAGACGGACGTCCTGAATAGGGTTAGCGTCCTGAATGAACGGACGGTCGTGACCGTTGTTCATGCCATCACCGTAGTCCATCATCTGGATGCCGTTAGAATCGAACTTGATGCTACCGTCGGCATTGCGTACGTAAGCAGGATAGATCGGAGCCATCTGCTGGGTGAATGCGAAGATGTTACCAGTAGAAGTCTCGCTACCATTGTTACCCAGTGAGTTGCGATCGAAACGTGTATAACTCATGTTCGTACCCACTTTCAGCCATTTCTTGGCCTGATAGTCAGCCTTCAGACGAGCTGTGAAACGCTGCATGTCACTCTTGCTGGTGATACCCTGGTTCTTCAGGTAACCTAATGAGATATAGGTGTTTGACTTTTCTGTAGAACCGGCAATAGAAACATTGTACTCCTGACGGTTGCCAGTACGGATACCTACATCCTCCCAGTCATCGGGCGTAATCAGGTAGTCACCCTCAACGCGGCCGATTGTAGCATTGGGATTCAACTTGCCGTTGCGACCGATGAGCACCTGACCCTCGGGATAGCTCCAGATATTGTAGCCCAGACCACCGCCGGCCTGCTCTCCGAACAGACCTGCATTGGCAGCCTGCCAAGCAGAGTTGGCATCCATATTCTTGCCTGCGGGATCTCTGTAGTAGTTGTACACTGCATCGTAGTGCTTCTCGTAGTAGGCTGCAGGATCAGTAATGATGTCATACTGCTGTACGGCCTTTGAGTTCCAACCATATTTGGCATCGAAGGTGACAACTGCGTCGCCGCTCTTTGCCTTCTTGGTAGTGATCATCACAACACCGTTGGCACCACGGGCACCATAAAGGGCGTTAGAAGCAGCATCCTTCAACACGGTCATCGACTCCACGTCGTTCGGGTTGATGTTGGTCATGTCACCGCTGTAGGGAGCACCGTCCACGATGATCAGTGGGTCCTTACCGGCGTTCAACGAACTGAAACCACGGATACGGATGGTGGGCGAGCCTGAAGGGCTACCTGTTGACTGAGTGAGCTGTACACCAGCCACGTTTCCTGCCAAAGCACCAGTTACACTGGTGGTCTGAGCAAGAGCGATCTCCTCAGAACCCACAGCCTTGGCAGCTCCGGTAAATGCCGATTTCTTGGCTGTACCGAAGGCTACGACGATCACCTCGTCGACCACCTTGGCATCGGTCTTCATAAACACGCGCATGCCATTCTTGGCTGTCACCGTCTGAGACTCCATGCCCAGATAGGTGATTTCCAACTGGGTCTTGCCAGCTGGCAGAGTGACGGTAAACTTACCGTTCACGTCTGTGAGCAGACCTGTACTTGTGCCTACCACCTTGACGGCTGCACCGATAATCGGCTGTCCGTCTTCCTGTGAGAGCACAGTACCGGAAACTTTTGTCTGTGCCAGCGCACTACCCACGCAGAGCAAGAGGCTGACCAAAAACATCGTTAGTCTTTTTTCCATAAAATCTCTCTCTTTAGTTAATATTAAAATGTTTATTATAAATAATGTTTATGTCCATTGTGGCTGATTTATCCGCTTTTAGCTTGCAAAACTAAATATAAAATTCCTAAATGACGAATAAAATTGTAAAAAAATCACTTTTCTATGCAAAAATTAACATTTTGAAAGGGTAAAAAGGCCGGCGGAATGAGAATAATCTGGAAAAAGTTTGGCGGTTCAGAATATAGTTCGTACCTTTGCAGGGATGAAACAATTGAGGCTGTTGATTGTCGCGAGCGTACTGATGCTGCTGGTAGGGTGCCTGCAGGATAAGGTCGGAGGTGTTAGGATTTATTCTGATCCTAGCGTTGAGTTGTATTCGATTCCGAACCAGGTCAGTATGTTCCTGTTTCATGCTAGCGGCCCGTGGACGGCTACCAGCCCTGAACCTTGGTTGCAGGTGATGAAGGAATCGGGGCCTGGGGGGACTGACACACTGAAAGTGGTGACCACGCAGAAGAATCTCACAGGTCAGGAGCGCAAGGTGCTTGTCACGTTGGTGGCTGATGGCGAGTTGCGAACGGTTGAGGTCACACAGCGGGATGAATATGCTGAGTTCGATCAGGAGGAATTCAGCGTGCCGGCAGAAGGCGGTATGATGGAAGTGACGTTCAAGACCAATGCGGCCGACAGTCTGCAACTCTATGTCACAGGCAGTCTGGCCCAATATCTGGAGGATACCCGCAAGAAAGATTCTACGAAAAACACGCGCGCTGACGAGCGCAAAGCGTATGAGGGCAATCTGAAGTGGTTGCGCGTGCTGCCTAATACCGACACCGTTGCCCGTAAAGGCTTTTTCTATTTAGCCATCGGTGTGGGCAATAACCGCCACGTCAGTCTCGACACCCTGAATTTTTATCAGGAGGCCTTCGTGCCTGATTCTCTGTTGTCGGAGAATCCGTAATTATGTTCTTCGCTGTTTGAAGAAATCCTGCATCAGTTGACGGCATTCTTCTTCCAAGACGCCGCCAACGATGGTGGCTTTGGGGTGCATGGCTTGTGGCGCATAGGCGTGATAGCCCCGTTTCTCGTCGAGACAGCCGTAGACAATGCGTGGGATCTGTGCCCAGCCGATGGCACCGGCACACATCACACAGGGTTCGACGGTGACGTAGAGGGTGCACTCCGTGAGATATTTCCCGCCTAAAAGGTTCGCGGCCGAGGTGATGGCTTGCATCTCAGCATGGGCCGTCACGTCGCAGAGGGTCTCCGTCAGGTTGTGGCTACGGGCGATGATGCGGTCTTTGCACACCACGACGGCACCGATGGGTATCTCGCCTTCTTTATAGGCCATACGGGCCTCGTCGAGCGCCCGCTGCATGTAGAATTCGTCTTTTTTCTGTTGTTCTTGCTCAATCATGCTGCAAAATTACAAAATATTTTGTATCTTTGCAAGCGGATTATGGATTTTAAGATTATTCATATCGAAGAGACCGATTCCACCAACCGCTGGCTGAGGAGCTCACAGGGGACGGTTCTGAGTGAGTTTTTACATGAGAACTCACTCAGAACCGTCCCCTGTGAGCTCTGCGTCGTGGCGGACTACCAGACGGCGGGGAAGGGCTGCGGGAGCAATTTGTGGGAGAGCGAAAGGGGTAAGAACCTGACGTTCTCGATGCTGATTCATCCGGAGAAGATACCTGCCAATGAACAGTTCCATATCACAGAAGTGGTTTCCGTTGCGCTCTGCGAGACACTGGAACCTTATATCAACAAGAAGGTAGAGATAAAATGGCCGAATGATATCTATGTGGGCGACAGGAAGATCTGTGGCATACTGATAGAAAACCGTCTGCAGGGCTCAACCATCAAGGATGCCATCATCGGTATTGGACTGAATGTGAACCAGCGCGTGTTTCTGAGCGACGCCCCCAATCCGGTGTCATTGTATCAACTGACAGGGCAGGAGACCAATCGCGATGCCTTGCTGAATCGTTTTCTCGAAGCTTTCGAACTGGGCTCTCAAAGTAACACAACTAGTATTGACTACAGGGAAAGGCTCTTTAGGAAAGGAAAAGAGGGGCTCTACGAGGATAAGACAGGCCGTTTTACTGCAAGGCTGACGGATGTGTTGTCCGATGGAAGACTCCAGCTTGTGGATAGCGAGGGGCAGACACGCATTTACGCTTTTAAGGAAGTTCAATTCATTATTTAATAATAAAAGGTAAGAAAGATGGCAAGATTTAAACGAATTCTATTGAAGCTGTCGGGCGAGAGCCTGATGGGTAAGCAGGGACACGGCATCGACCCTGAGCGTCTGGGCGACTATGCCCGCCAGATTAAGGAAGTATCGGAGATGGGTGTCCAGATTGGCATCGTGATTGGTGGCGGTAACATTTTCCGTGGCCTGAGTGGTGCCAAGAAGGGTTTCGATCGTGTGAAGGGCGACCAGATGGGCATGTGCGCCACGGTGATCAACTCGTTGGCTCTGAGCAGCGCCCTCGATGCTGAAGGTGTGAAGAACAAGGTACTCACGGCCATCCGTATGGAGCCTATCGGTGAGTTCTACAGCAAATGGAAGGCTATCGAGGCAATGGAGGCCGGTTATGTGTGCATCTTCTCAGCAGGTACGGGGCAGCCTTATTTCACCACCGATACGGGTTCAAGTCTGCGTGGCGTGGAGATTGAGGCTGATGTGATGCTGAAGGGGACGCGTGTGGACGGCGTCTATACCGCTGATCCGGAGAAGGACCCCACAGCCACGAAGTTCGAGGAGATCTCGTATCAGGAGGTGCTCAATCGCGGTCTGAAGGTGATGGACCTTTCTGCAGTCTGCATGTGTCAGGACAACAACCTGCCTATCTACGTCTTCAATATGGACGTAGTCGGTAATCTGAAAAAGGTAATGAACGGTGAGCCTATCGGCACGCTGGTGCACCCTTAGACCTCTTATACCTCTTCGAACTCGACGTATTCGCCGTCGTCGTGGCTGAAGATCTTCTTGTCTGCGTCGCGCTCGTCGATAATCGTTACACCACTGCTCGTCGTTGTTGTGCGGGTAGTGGTTTTTTCGGTCTGCTGCTCTTTCTGCTGAGTGGTTTGCTGACTTCTCTGCTGGTGCTTCTGCTGATGTGGCTGCTGGGAACCACTGTCTGCGCTCTTGAAATAGTCATCGCCAAAAGGATTTTTCTCTTTCTGCTCCTTGCGCTTTTGGTTCAATTCCCACTGGTCTTCAGCAGCCCTGCGAAGTTGGCGAAGGCTCTTATAGCTGAAATTAATGACTATCAATATAATGATGGCCAGGGCTATCAAACCGAAAATGATGAGGCCGATGATGAATTTAATCATGATAGGTTCTTAGTTTGTTTTAATTTTCTTGGTAGTGATAATGGATAGGATAACATACCATGCGATGATGGCTGCAAGACCGCTTACGCCCAAAAAGAGCAGTAGTGGTATGCACGAGAGGATAAAAATGTATTTGACCTCATTCCCCTTCCAGCCCCAGGTCTTGAACTTCAGGGCGAACATGGGTATTTCGGCAATGAGCAGGTAGCAGCTGATGAAGGTGCCGAGAAGGATGAGGTAGGGGAGTTGAGCGTCGAGGGTCGAGAGTGGAGAGTCTGCTAACGCACTCCAGTTTTCCAAACCGACGATAAGCGAGCCCCAGAAAAGCGCATTGGCAGGCGTGGGGAGTCCGATGAATCCTAATGCCTGGCGTTCGTCAAGGTTGAACTTCGCCAGTCTGAGGGCTGAGAAAGCCGCCATGACGAAGGCGAGGAAGGGGACGAACAACAGATGGATGTGGAATGTGCAGAGGTAGTTGAACACGATAGCCGATGGCGCAAAACCAAAGGTGATATCGTCGGCCAGAGAGTCGAGTTCCTTTCCGATGGGGGAGGACACATGGAGCAATCGGGCAACCATGCCGTCGAAAAAGTCGAATACCGCACCAATCACGATGAAGAGCAAAGCCATCTGTGCATCGCCCATGAAGGCGAAATAGGTGGCGATGCAGCCTGAAATCAGATTACAGCACGTAATTGTATTAGGTATATGCTTCTTCATATCTCCTTCTCTCCTTACTCCTTCTCTCCTTCACTACTTCAACTTCGCAATGACTGTCTGGTCGCCTATGGTGGGCTGTCCCATGGTGACACAGGCCTTGGCAGTAAGCGGCAGGAAAACATCCACACGCGAGCCGAGCTTGATAAAGCCCAGGTGCTCGTCGATATAGCACTCCTCACCTTCCTTGGCGTAAGTCACGATTCGACGGGCCAAGGCACCTGCTATCTGGCGCACCAGCACATCTTCGCCGTCGGGAGTGGTGATCATGATGTCGGCATGCTCGTTCTCCTCGCTGGCTTTGGGAAGCCAGGCCTTGTGGTAATTGCCATTTTGATGGTGAACGAACTTCACCTTACCGTCGATGGGAAACCAGTTGGCATGTACATTCAGCGGACTCATAAAGATCGAGATCATCAGGCGCTTGTCGTGGAAATACTCGTTTTCCTCAGCCTCTTCCACCACCACGATCTTACCGTCGGCAGGTGCCACTACCAGTTTCTCCGTATCACCATTGTAATAGCGGATGGGGCAACGGTAGAAATTCAGGGCCATTAGCCAAGCTGCGCCAAAAACGATGATAAAGATCCAAAAAGGTATCGTGCTACTGAATGAATACCAGAGCAGATAAGCGATGGCGATGATGGCCAAAGCGCTCAAAGTGAGTTCGTGAGTACCCTCACGGTGAATCCTGATTTTCTTCAGTTTCTTGATTCGTTCTCCCATTATATAATTAGGTGTCTTTATGAATTTGTGTGCAAAGGTACAACTTTTTAACGTAAGTTACAAATTTTTCTGCCATTTCTTTTGGTATTCTCAATATTTAGCCGTATCTTTGCCATCTGCCAATAGGGCATTTTATTGGAATATATGGAAGATTTCATACATCTGCACGTACATACCTATTATTCAATCCTCGATGGACAGTCGAGTATCCAACGGCTTGTAGACAAGGCTGTTAAGGACGGCATGCGAGGCATGGCCATTACCGATCATGGCGACATGTTCGGTATCAAAGAATTTCACGACATATGCATCGGGGTGAACAAAAAACGTAAGCAGGAAGGCCTCGAACCGTTCAAGCCTATCTTCGGTTGCGAAATGTATGTGGCTCGTCGTGGAGACAAGAGCCTGAAAGAGACAAAGGAAGACCTTGGCGGCTATCACCTTATTGTGCTGGCTAAGAATGCCAACGGCTATAAGAACCTCATCAAACTCGTCAGCAATTCCTGGGTCGACGGATTCTACAACCGACCACGTACAGACCGAATGGAACTTGAGAAGTATCACGAGGACCTGATAGTCTGCTCTGCCTGTATCGCTGGAGAAGTGCCTGCGAAGATCCTGAAAGGCGATATTGCAGGTGCCCGCGAGGCCATCGAGTGGCACAAGCGCCTTTGGGGCGACGACTACTATCTGGAGTTGCAGCGCCACGAGGTGACCGACCCCATGCAAAGGGCAAACCGCGAGACTTTCCCCTTGCAGCAACAGGCGAATAAGGTACTCATCGAACTGGCTAAGGAATATGGTATCAAACTCATCTGTACCAACGATGCCCATTTCGTGGATAAGGAGAATGCTGAAGCTCACGACCATCTGCTTTGTCTCTCTACGGGTAAGGATCTTGATGATCCTACGCGTATGCTTTATTCCAAACAGGAGTGGTTTAAGACGCGTCAGGAGATGAACGATATCTTCAGCGATGTGCCTGAGGCTTTGTCGAATACCCTTGAGATTCTGGATAAGGTGGAGGTATACAGCCTCGACCACGACCCCATCATGCCGTTCTTCCCCATACCTGAGGACTTCGGAACGGAGGCGGAGTGGCGGGAGAAGTTTACGGAACAGCAACTCTACGATGAGTTTACCAGTGATGAGAATGGTCAGAACCAGCTCTCTCCTGAAGACGGCGAGAAGAAAATCAAGAAACTGGGCGGCTACGACAAAATCTACCGCATCAAGTTCGAGGCCGACTATCTGGCAAAGCTCGCCTATGAAGGGGCGGATAAGCGATATGGCTCACCGCTTTCGAAAGAGGTCGAGGATCGTATACGATTCGAACTCCATATCATGAAGACGATGGGTTTCCCTGGCTACTTCCTCATCGTGCAGGACTTCATCAATTCAGCCCGTGACGAACTGGGCGTGATGGTGGGACCTGGACGTGGCTCCGCAGCGGGTAGCGTGGTGGCCTATTGCTTAGGTATCACGAAGATCGACCCGTTGAAGTACGACCTGCTGTTTGAGCGTTTCCTCAACCCCGACCGTATCTCGCTCCCTGATATCGATACCGACTTCGACGACGACGGGCGCGGCAAGGTGCTGAAATGGGTGGAAGATAAGTACGGTCACGAGAACTGTGCCCATATCATTACCTATGCCACGATGGCCACAAAGAACTCTATCAAGGATGTAGCCCGTGTCGAGAAGTTGCCGTTGGCTGAATCGAATGCCTTGTGTAAGGCCATTCCTGATCGTCTGCCTGAGGTTGATGGCAAGACACCGAAGATGAACCTTACCAACGCCATCAAGGCTGTGCGCGAACTCCAGGAGGCTGAGGCTTCCAGTAATCCGCAGTTAGCTAATACTATCAAATATGCCAAGATGCTCGAGGGTACGGTGAGAGGTACGGGTATTCATGCCTGTGGCTTCATTATCTGTCGCGACCCTATCAGCGACCATGTACCGGTATCCACAGCCGACGATCCTGATTTCAAGGGCACCAAGACCAACTGTACACAGTATGATGGTCATGTCATCGAGTCGACGGGACTTATCAAGATGGACTTCCTGGGGCTGAAGACCCTCTCGGAGTTGAAGGAGGCTTGTGCGAATATCAAACTTTCACAAGGCATCGACATCGACCTCGACAATATTCCCATCGACGATGCCAAGACCTATGAACTCTACCAACAGGGACGTACCGTGGGCACCTTCCAGTTTGAGTCGCAGGGCATGCAGAAATATCTGCGCGAACTCAAACCCACCGTGTTCGAGGATCTCATTGCTATGAACGCCCTCTACCGTCCGGGACCGATGAGTTATATCCCTCAGTTCATCCGTCGTAAGCATGGTGAAGAGCCGATTACCTACGATATTCCCATTATGGAGAAATATCTGAAGGATACGTATGGCATTACGGTCTATCAGGAGCAGGTGATGCTGCTGTCACGACTGTTGGCTGATTTTACCCGTGGTGAGAGCGATGCACTGCGTAAGGCCATGGGTAAGAAGAAAAAGGATATCGTTGATGCCATGAAACCCAAGTTCATCGAGGGGGGTAAGAAGAACGGTCACGATCCGAAAGTACTGGTAAAAATCTGGGCTGACTGGGAAGCCTTTGCTTCCTATGCTTTCAACAAGTCGCATGCGGCCTGCTATTCGTGGGTGGCTTATCAGACAGCTTACCTCAAGGCAAACTATCCTGCTGAGTTCATGGCTGCCATTATGAGCCGCCGTCGTGACCAGATTACGGAAATCACAAAACTCATGGATGAGTGTAAGTCGATGGGTATCGCCACCTTAGGACCAGATGTTAACGAGTCGTACGAGAAGTTTGGTGTGAACCATCATGGCGAAATCCGTTTCGGTCTGGGCGCCATCAAGGGTATGGGCGACTCAGCGGCCCTCGCTATCATCGAAGAGCGGGAGAAAAACGGTCCCTACAAGAGCATATACGACTTCGCTCAGCGCGTCAGTTTCTCATCTGTCAACCGTAAGGCTTACGAAAGTCTCGCGCTGAGTGGGGGCTTCGACAGCTTCGGCATTCGTCGTGAGGACTATTTTGCTACGAATGCAAAAGGGGAGATGTTCCTCGACACCCTCGTGCGCTATGGACAGACCTATCAGCAGGAGAAGGCTGAGCAGCAGAACTCGCTTTTCGGCATGTTTGGCGATGGCGTGGAGATAGCACAGCCACCTGTGCCTAAGAACGATGTGCGCTGGAGCGATATCGAACGCCTGAACAAGGAGCGAGATCTGGTGGGCATCTATCTCTCTGCCCATCCGCTCAACGAGTTCAAAATCGTAATCGACAACTTGTGCAACATCAGTTGTGCGGAACTCACGGATATTGGCAGCGTGACTGATCGCGACGATGTGGCATTGGGCGGTATCGTCACAGCTGTACGTACAGGATTCACCAAGAATGGAAAACCATTTGGTATCGTCACCCTTGAAGATTTCGACGGCTCTGGCGAGTTGCCGCTCTTCGGCGAGAACTGGGGACAGTACAGCGGTATGTTCTCCATCGGGGCCTCCGTTTATGTGGGGGGCAAGATACGTCCCCGCTTCCAGTACAACAACGATGGCCCTAAGGAGCTAAAGGTGAACCGTGTGGAATACCTGCAGACGGTGAAGGAGAATGCCATCGACCGCATTACCATCTCGATTATTACCGACCGGGAGGTGCTTGACGAGCAGATTGTGGCAGAACTCAACGAATTGATTGCTGAGAACCCCGGCAAGACAAAACTGTTCTTCCAGCTACGCGACTCCTTAGGCAAAAACCACGTGTTGCTGCGGTCTCCTAATAGGGGCGTGGATGTGAGACACACACTCATCGACTACATCGAGAGTCATCCCAATGTCATGGATTATAAGATTAATTAATATTTAGTATAAACTTTTTAAAGCGAATTATTATGGAAGTAACAATCACAAGTGAGAATTTCGAGACTTACAAAAATGGCGACAAACCATTGGTAATTGATTTCTGGGCTACATGGTGCGGACCATGCCGCGTCGTTGCCCCTATCATCGAGAAAATGGCTCAGAAGTACGGCGACCGTATTGTCGTAGGCAAGTGCGATGTTGAGGAAAACGAAGATCTGACGCTTCAATATAACATCCGCAACATCCCGACAATTCTTTTCTTCAAAGATGGACAGGTTCACGACAAACTGGTCGGCGCCCAGAAGGAAGCTGCAGTTGAGGAGAAATTCCTGAAATTCCTGTAAGTGATGGCAAGTATCGAAGAAGAACTCCGCCTTGACGAGGAGGAGAATAAACGCGAACTGGCGTTTATTCGTGAACGCATCCCGTTTGATGCAGAAAAACATTACAGCGATAGTTCTATCCTGTATATGTTGGACTTGATTGTAGACTATTACTACACAAGTGGCATTCTGGAGAGCGAAGAAGAGGAGGTCGACATCGACCTTCAGGCGGTGACCGACTATGTCATTCAAAGGGCTAAGGAGGACGGTGTCAACAACCTCGAACCGGAATTTGTGTTCTTCATCGTACAGACCGACCTCGACTTTCAGGAACAGAACCTTTAGAAGAGGATGGCTCGTGAGCCGTCCTCTTTTTCTTGGATGCTCACTTTCACGGCATCCGAAGGCAATACTTCCTCTATCAGTTCCGGCCACTCTATCAGACAAAGCTCGCCTGAATAGAAATAATCCTCGAACCCCATGTCGTAGACTTCCTCCAACTTCTTGATGCGGTAGAAGTCGAAGTGGTAGATAGGGCTGCCTTGAGCTGTGTATTCATTGACAATGGCGAAAGTGGGCGAGGTGATGACGTCGTCGACGCCCAACGCCTCGCAGATGGCCTTGATAAACGTGGTCTTGCCGGCTCCCATATGGCCGTAGAAGGCAAACACAGTATGGTCGCCCATGTTTTCGATAAATGTCCGCGCAGCCTCGTTGAGATGCGCTAAGTCTTGTATCTGTATTTCCATAATCTATCTCTTTTTTCCTGTCATTGTCATTAGGGGGATAATCATCTCTTCCATCGAGATCCCTCCATGCTGGAAGGTGTCGCGATAGTAGCTCACGTAGTAGTTGTAGTTGTTGGGGTAGGCCAGGAAGGCATCCCCTGTCGCAAACACATACGTCGTTGAGAGGTTGGGCGCTGGCAGTTGCGCCTTCTGCGGTTCGCGGATGGTAAACAGACTCTTGTCGTCGTAACTCAGGTTCTTGCCCAACTTATAGCGTAGGTTCGTATTTGTGTTCCTGTCGCCAACAATCTTCACGGGTTGCGTACAGCGGATACTGCCATGATCGGTGGTCACAATCACCTTGCAGTCCTCCTGTGCCAGCTGTCGGAAAAAATCGGCTATCACTGAGTGGCGGAACCAGGAGAGAGTGATTGAGCGATAGGCACTCTCGTTGTTGGCCAACTCGCGAACCATCTTAGATTCCGTACGGGCGTGACTCAGCATGTCGATGAAATTGAATACCACCACGTTCAGGTCATTCTTCCCGAGGTTCGCCATCTGCTGCATCAGCTTGTCGGCATCGGAAGAATTGTTCACCTTATGATACGAGAAAGTGTTCTTCTTACGATAACGGTCGAACTGTGTCTGAATAAGCGGGGCTTCGTTCAGGTTCTTGCCTTCTTCTTCATCCTCATCCACCCAGAGGTCGGGAAACATCTGGGCAATCTTGTTGGGCATCAAACCTGAGAAAATGGCGTTGCGGGCATATTGCGTAGCGGTGGGAAGAATGCTGAAATAGAGGTCTTCCTCGATGTCAAACTGCTTGTTGAGTTCCTGGGCCAACATACGCCACTGGTCGTAGCGGAAATTGTCGAGCACCACCAGGAATACCTTCTTGCCCTCGCTCAATAGAGGGAAAACCTTGCTCTTGAATACTTCGGGGGAGAGCACAGGACGGTCGCCTGTTGGCTTGGTGGGATCGAGAGAGGCAACCCAGTCCAGATAGTTCTTCTTGATGAACTTTGCGAAACCTAGGTTTGCCTCTTCCTTCTGCATACGGAGCATATCGGTCATGTTACTGTCTGTTGAGCTCAGCTCTAACTCCCAGTGCACGAGCTTCTTATATACCTCTACCCAATCCTGCCAGGTTCTGCAGTCCATAATCTGCATGGCTATCTGTTGGAACTGCTGCTGATACTGTGTCTGCGTTACCTCCGTCTCGATTTCCTCACGGTGGATGTTTTTCTTCAGCGTCAGCAGAATCTGGTTGGGATTCACGGGCTTGATCAGGTAGTCGGCAATCTTCTGGCCGATGGCCTGGTTCATGATGTCTTCCTCCTCGCTCTTGGTCACCATCACCACGGGCAGGGTGGGGTGTATCTCCTTGATGCGCTGCAAGGTCTCAAGACCGCTGAGACCTGGCATCTGCTCATCAAGCAACACCAGGTCGAAATGGTGCTCACGACAGAGGTCGATGGCATCGGTGCCGTTGCTCACCGTCATCACGTCATAACCCTTACTTTCCAGAAACAAGCGCTGCGCCCGCAACTGCTCGATTTCATCATCCACCCACAATAAATAGCCGTTGATCATATCTCTTACATCTTACATCTCACATTTCACATCACCAGAAGTCTTCGTCGAAGTCGAAGTCCTTGGCCTTCTTCTGTTTCTTCTTGTTCTGAGGCGCATCTTCTTCTTCCTCATCCTCGTCATCTGTCGTGCCAGACTTTGGCGTAGGAATATCCTCAGGATCCACCGCTTCGATGTCTTCCGGACGGATGAGCAGTTTGTCGCTACTCGTCTTCATAGGCACGAAGATATCCTCATAAAACTGTTCGTAGTCGTCGTAACTGAACTGTATGCCCAGCAACGGCAGGTTCACCTCGCTGATGATGAGGCTGCGACAACTCGCAATCTTCTCAGCCATCACCTCGTTGGCATACAACTGCCGGGCGTATTGCAGAGCCTCGTCATAATTCAGGAATCCGCTGATGAGCATGCGCTGAAGCCCGTTGTCCTCGTCGGTGGAAATTTCGAAGTTGCGTACCAGGAAGTTGGTGAAATTATAGCGTGCCATCTCAAACAGCAGCTGATTCTGATTCACACTGTCTGGCTCGTAGGCGAGGATGAAGACGAAACGTTGGTTGGGGTCGGCACTCAGCGTGTCGGCTTTCGTCGAGTCTGCCGTGAGGGTGATATCACGACGCGACCACACATCGCCGATGTCGAACTTACCGCCATGCAGCCTGCGACCTTCCTGCACGCCTTTCACAATCATACCTGCCATCTCGGCCACCTCGCTCTTGGGGTGTTTTTCCACCACTTCCTTCAGTTGTTCCAGACAACCGTTGGCGTCGCCGTTGTTCAACCGGCTCAGACCGTCGATGAAGATGAACTTCGCGCGGTGCTCACCCATGGGGAATCTGTCGGCTGAGATGCGGGCATTACCGGCCACATCACCAAACTTGTCGTCCTTGAAGGCTTGATAGGTGGCTGCATAGAGAGAGTCCTCAATATGGGTGCCGAAACGGGCATTGTCAGCATAATAGGGATCGGAGAGCAGGGTGGTCCACTCGCTCTCAGGATGCTCGGCTTTCAGATGGCTCAGACAGGCTTCTGCCGTATCATGACGCCCTAAGCGCGAGTAGAGCAGGAAGAGGTGATACCACGCATCGTCGAGCTGCTCGTATTGGGGATAGTCTTTGGTCAGACGCAACAGTTGTTTCTCGCTGAGTTTCAGGTTGTCGAGACGGTCCTTGAAGATGATACCCGACTGCAACAGCGCCTCCTGGATGATGGCGTGACTCGTTGCCTTCTGATCTTCGCTGAAAGGAATCTGTGCCAGGTAGAATTCCCGGTTGTGGGGATCGTTGGCCAGGGTGTCAGAAGTAGCCTTCTCGCCCTTGATGCTGTCGCTGGAAACAGTACCCTGCGCGGTCAGAGAGTCGGATAAAGCGGCGTCTTCAGCGGTGTCGGAATGCTCAGCAGTCTCGCTATTTTGGTTGAGGTTCACTACCGTCTGGTTCAGTCGCTGCCAGTTGTCGGCATTTTGTCGCTGGCCCCACTGGCGCTGGAAAGTGGTCTTTCCCTGACTCACAGCGGTGGGGTTATAGAAATACCACTGTCCGCCGCTCTGCGCTTGGGTGGTTGGACGCGTCGGCTGGTTGACGTTACCACGCTGTCCCACAGCCTGGTTCTTCTGCAACTGACGCTCTGCCTCTGCCATCTGCTCTGCCTCACGGGCCTCTTTCTCCTTACGCTTCAGCTCCTTGATCACACGGTCGATGGCATCTAGACGTTGCGCCTCGGGCATATCAGCCAGGGCGAGGAGCGAGTCCTGTAGATGAATGGCATCGGTATGGGGTACGAGCTCGTCCAGCACCTTCGAGCGTTCCGACAACTCTTGATAGTCTTTACGGTCCTTGTCCAAAAGACCAATGGCCTCACCATAGCAGCGCTGAGCATCGTTGTATTTCTCCAACTGCCAGTAGAGATTGCCCAATGTGAGCAGCAGTACACCTTTCTCGATGCCGCTGCGGGTAGCCTTTTCATTACCCTTCTCATAGGCAGCGATGGCATTCAGCGTGTCTTTCTGCATCAGGTGGATATTACCCATGGCGTAATACACCTGGTCGAGATAATCCTTGTTGTTATCGTTGGATGCCATGCGTTTCAGACGACTGATCATCGCTTTGGCATTACCTTTGGCCATCACCTCTGTCTGGGCGATGCGGGCATTGAATTCCAGTTCGTACGTGGGATGACAGCCGATGGCCTTGGCGAAGGCGTGCTCCGCCTCCACACGGTTGCCCAGCTCCTGCTGTATCTGACCCATGAGAAACCACTCGCGGGCTTTCTGCTGGTGACGACGCTCGTGCTTGATCACCTTGCGCAGATAGGGCACGGCCTTCTGGTAGTCCTTCGTGCGAATATAGTAGTCGGCGTAGGTGTAGTCCCAGTCCTTAACGGTACGGAAGTGCATCGAGTCGCGACTCATGTTGCGAATCACGTCCTCGGCATCGTAGAGCCAGTCGAGTTCGGTATAGCATTTCGCGAGCCACGCCTTAGCCATACCACTCTGCATGGGCTGTGTCTGGTAGAGACGTATCATATAGCTGAAGGTGGCTGCAGCCTCGTCGAAGGCTCCCTTCTGGAACTGCGACTTACCCAGCAGCATCCACGCCTTCCACAGAAAGGGATTGTATTCCTTGCGCCCAAGCCATTCCTTGTCTTTGTCGGTCTTCTTTTTGCCGCCTTTCCATTCGGGCTTGGCCTTGATGCTGTGACGACGGATGTCCTTTTCGGCCTTCTCGATGGCACGGTCGTATTGCCCGCTGCCTAGCGAGCGGCTGTCTTTGTTACCCACCATGTAGAGGGGAATCTGTTCGGTGAAATTGTCCTTGTTGCCCTTCTCCTTCTCCAGATTACCGTCGATGAAGGCCTGCTTGCCGTTGTAATAGATATTGTAACGGGCATTGAAACTGTGCCACCAGCGGGTGCCTGCCGTGTTCTTCTGCGTAGAACAGCCGGCCATCGTCAACAAAACGATGGCGCCTATGGTCCATATATGGGCAAATTTGCGCATCCTATAATTAAACCTCTTTAGAGGTTGTTTTATTGTGTGATGCAGCGTCTTTTTGTCGTTTTTCCTCTAAAAGGCAGTGAATTTTGCAGTCTCCCTCATGGGCAGCGGTGCAGCTCGAGCAGTCGTGACTCACAGCAATGGTGTCGTCGCCCTTGTCAAAATGATTGGCTATCCAGGCGAAAATGCCCAGACCTACAATCATCCCGATACACACCAACGTAAACGTCATTAATCTTTGGTTTTTACTTCTATCTCAAAACCGGCTTCTTGCAGACTCTGCCAGAAGTGCGGATACGACTTTGTTACAACCTGCGGGTCGTTGATAATCAGACTGCCGGCCTTCATGGCGAAGGGGGCAAACGAGAGGGCCATGCGGTGGTCGTTGTAGGTGTCGATGCCTTCTTCCAGCGAGGGCTCGCAGCGCTCGCCGTCCCAGAAGAGCTCGCAGTCGTTTCGGTCGTGGAGCACGTAGCCCAGTTTCCGCATCTCGCGCTTCATGGCCTCGATACGGTCGGTCTCCTTAATCTTCAGTGTGGCCAACCCCCTGAAGTGGAAGGGAATGTCGAGGGCGGCACAGGTCACAATCACCGTCTGAGCCAAATCGGGGGAGTTCACGAAGTCATATTCCATCTTGGGCACCTTGCGGCCATTGCATTTCAGTGTCACGGTCTGAGGCTTGCCCGAACTCTTCGACTGGAAGGTGGTCTTCACACCCAGCACGCTGAAGATATATCTTACCACCGAGTCGCCCTGCTTCGAACCGTCCATCAGCCCGTTGAGTGTCACCTGAGCCTCACGGGCGCCACTCAGGGCGAGTATCTCATACCAGTAGCTGGCACCGCTCCAGTCGTTCTCTATCACGTAGTCGCGGTCCACATAGGGCTTGGGCTTCACGGTGATGGTGTCGTTGGCCGTCCATTCGGCATCGGCGCCGTATTCGCGCATCATCCATAGTGTCAGGTCGATGTAGGGCCTTGAGATGATGTCACCCGTCAACTTCAGTTCGAGACCCTTTTTCAGCACAGGGCCGATCATCAGAAGGGCCGAGATGTATTGCGAGCTTACGCTACCTTCGATTTCGAGTTCTCCGCCCTCGATGGCCTGTCCGGTGATGCGGAGTGGGGGATAGCCCTCCTGGCCCACATAGGTGATGTCGGCACCCAGTTTGCGCAGAGCGTCAACCAGTATGCCGATGGGACGCTGCTTCATACGGGCTGTTCCCGTCAGCACGTGCGCCCCCTGCATCACACTCAGATAGGCCGTCATAAAGCGCATGGCGGTACCTGCGGCCTTGATGTCGATCTCTTCCGGCATATCGCGCAGGGCATGGAGAATCACCTTCGTGTCGTCACAGTCGGAAAGGTTTTCTGGCATCTGCTTACCACCGCTGAGCGCATAGATGATCAGGGCACGGTTAGAAATGCTCTTCGAGGCTGGCAGGCTCACCATCGTGTGTTGCAGTTTGGGAGCCTTGATAAGATATTGTGTCATTTTTATGTTCTAGTCTTGATTTCGGGGTGCAAAGGTACACATTTTTATCAGTATAAGCAAATCTGAAACAAAAAAATACGCATGAAAATGAAAAAAGTGGCCGGAAAATTTGGTCAAACGGAAAATTGTGTGTACTTTTGCACCCGCATTTCGGCCAAAGGGTCGGTGCTAAGCTTTAAAAAGGATCGGGATTTAGCGCAGTTGGTAGCGCACACGTCTGGGGGGCGCGAGGTCGCTGGTTCGAGTCCAGTAATCCCGACAACCGCGAGAGTTAAGGTGCTGATTTTCAGCACCTTAACTTTTTTAATACCCAAATTTGCACAACACTTGCACAACATCTCCTTTGCCCGAACATGCGAATCCCCTTTATATACGGAATGTACGCATAGTTCAGAAACCGTTTTGTGTAATATCGTGTAAAGTCGGTATTTACATTCGTTAACGGTGTTTTTGCATTTGTTTACATGCATTTTGTATGTTGATGACTCCCGAATATATGGCTTCGGTTGTGCAAATTTTAAGCAAAATCAAAATTTGCACAACCGATTTTTCGATTATTTTGGATAGGAAGGTTACATATATTTACCCCAAAATACAATCTTCTTTGCTTTGGTGGTATGTAACCCTACTGATGGTCACAAAAAGGGCGTGAATGCTGCCAAATCCCTTCCGATAATTGAATTTTTCCAGATTTGCTACCCTAGGATTGTATGGCAACGATTCACACCTATATACCTATATATATTAGCGAGGAAACAGTTCCTGCTGCTTATAAACCTGTTTGTAGTTCTTCGGTGGCTCAATCGACCAGCCGTATTCCTTCAGATTCTCTTGAAGAGCGTATTCTATGATGTTGTTCCGCTTGTATTGTTTGGTTCCCTTCTTGAACTTCGGCTGTTTCTCCTTTTCCAGAATCACTTGGATCACCTGCGTATAACTGTCGTAACACTGCCTGGCCTCCTTGTTTATTATTCCCATGTAGTACGTCAGTTCCCGTCTGCTCAGGTACTTCGAGAGCAATGAGATGACGATTTCCTCCTGCCTGTCCGCACCGTAGAAGATATTCGCATGCAGCTTCTGCTGGGGTGTTTTCCGTTTCTTCTCAATATATTCCGGCTCATAAGGCCATAATTCTTCGTCACCCTTTTGCCAAGGCCTGCAAAGCCCTTCCTTCGGATTCTCGCGTGTATAGACGTAGATGATGATCGATGATGTCTTGCCGCCCTTGCCCTTCCGAGGCCCTGCCTGATAATCGAACCAAACATTCGAGGCATGAAACATAAACAGGTCGTAAAGCTCATTCTGAGCCACCTGAAGGATATTACTTCGGATGTCCTTATAGCTTTCGTACGACGATTCCTGCAAGACCCGTCCTGTCTTCTTATCCCTGATTTCATTCAGGTTGAACAGCACCCGGAAATACTCCATTGCTATCGGCACAACACGCTTTTTGTACACGTTTCCCGTCGTTTCCTCCTGACCGTCGCTGAATCTGTAGTCGCCGCCGTATTTGCAACACAGCTCATACAGCTTCTGTGTGTACTTCGACCTCAGCCGCATGGCCGTACCGAGGTCAAACGTTGTGAAGTTCTGCGTCAGGTTGATCAGCAGCGGCATAATCTCCGGCGAGATTCGTATGGCGTAGATATCCTTCTCCTCATCGTAGAAGAATGTGTCCACCCAGTGAATGCGGCCCACGATGACACTGCCGTTCGGTCTGTGATAAGTGATTGGGAAGAACTTCATGCCCAGTTTTGTGAGCACGTCGTATGTATACCTGATGTTCTTCTGGCCACCGATGATTCCCAGGTCACGGTCGGTCATGTAGAAGTACAGCTCCTTCCAGTTCTCTGGCACGTTCAGGCCGTTCTCCACGTATTTATGCTTCACCACGCCCGTAATGAAGTACATCACCCGCCTCTCCAGCAAACTGCAGGAGATGGGTGAACTGATAAGGTCGTTGCACCATGTTACTGGTTCGTGTTCGATCGAGGCCAGTTCCGCAAGCCTGATCGTATCTTGTTTCTGCCGAGGCATAATCTTCTTTTGCTGTTTCCGTAGCTACGGATGTTCATCATTCATGCTTTGCTCTACCCGACGGATCGCAGTCCGCTTCCGACGGCCGCTGTCCGACTGGCTCTTGTTACGAAATCAAAGTAAAGCACAAATTAAAGTCGTCCGTAACTAAGACGCTGCAAAGATAGTGTTTTTCCCCGAAACCACCAAATCGCCCGAGAGCCGTGTCCTGTGCTAAAAACCTCCTAACTTCGATAACTCTTAGTCCCTGCTACAGGTTTACACCCGACGTTGCCTAAAAACCTCCTAACTTCGACTGTTACTTGCTAAAAACCTCCTAACTTTCGCCTAAAAACCTCCTAACTTGGTGCTAAAAACCTCCTGACTAAACTCTTGAAACCCCGATAAACAGGCCATTCCTGCCCTCCGTAAATAAAGCTTATTAAATAAATATATAAATAAAGCTTTATGAACTTTCGACTTTTTGGGAAAGAAAAACGCTGGGATTCGTGTTGGGTTGACGGTTGAATTGGCGGTTCATGGCAGCATCTTAGCGTCCGACTCCGAACACGAAGCTGAACACCTTCAAGATGCCCCTCAGAACCAATCCCACTGCCGAGAGGATGGCGTGTGTCACTGTATAGAACAACACGAAGAAGAAACTAAATACCATCATAGCACTTTCGAATTTACGATTCAACTTCAGACCTCTACAGAAGCCCGATTCTACCTACAAAATTACAAAAAAAATCTGAGATATGCAACTTTCTTAGCCTCTTTCTTCTTCCCCCAATGTATTATTTCTCTATTAATTTCCGATTCTCATAGATATTTCGTATCTTTGCATGAAAGTGTCGGTTCCAGTCCTGTCCGATGGCAGAGTCTTAACACCGGCTCGAAGGCTATATATCTTGAAGCGTCAACGATTTTGGCGCCGCCATGGACTGACCTGGCTACCATGCAGCAGACTGCGTGGTTAAGTTACGGATCTGATTCAAATTATTGAGATATATGCCAAATACAAAGAATTTCAGCCTCCGCGTCCGTATTCTCGACGGACTTCTCCAGCAAAGGAAAGGTGTGTCCATTCAGGACTGCCTTCGAGTGATTAACCATCGTCTTACGGCCAGAGGAATACCACCCGTCACGTCGAAGGACACAATCCTAAAGGACATGACCGAGATGGCCAATGGTGACTATGTCAACATTGAGAGTTTCCATGATCCTTTCGATGGTCGTATCATTCGCTATCGATATGAACGGGCAGACTTCTCCATCTATTCCAATTCGCTCTTGGAAGATGAAATTAAGGAAATCCAAGGTGCTCTTGAAATCCTCCGTCGTTTCGATGGTATGCCCCAGATGGAATGGATAAGAGATCTATGCTCCCGCTTTGATGTATCGATCAATACCCCTGACAAGCCTGTCGTGGAGTTCGAGGATTCCGATACAGTCTTTGGCCGTGAGTTCTTCACCGGCCTGTTTCATGCCATCGTTGATAAACGACCTATATTCCTCGATTACCAGCGGTTCGGTAAGAAGCCTCGCACTCATCTGCTATATCCCTATTACCTGAAGCAGTTCAAGCAACGTTGGTATCTTGTAGCCAAGAATGCTCATCATCTGGATTCCATATCATCCTATGCCCTTGACCGCATGGTTTCCTTCCAACCTTCTCTGATAGATGAGTATGTTCCTATCGATATTGATGTTAATGACTATTTCAAGGATGTCTATGGCATCGCCCGGATGGAAGGTGAGCCGCAGATTATTAAGTTCCATGTCGACAAACATGAATTGCCCTATCTCCAGACTCGCCCTATTCATTATAGCCAGAAGATTGTCGGCAGAGACAAAACGGGTGTGTTTATGACTATCCAAGTGATTCCAAATACTGAGTTGATGATGGAACTGATGTCATACGGTGATGGCATTACTGTCAAGACTAAGGGTAAACTTCGCAGCGATATTATGAGAAAATTGAGTTCTGCCAGAAAAAAATACGGTTCGTCTACTTAGACTCGACGATTCTGCAATATATTGCAGCGCATTTTTATTTCAATTATTATGGCTAACAACAATTTTAACGAGCATCCTATCCCATTATGGATAAAGGATCATGAGAGAAAGAAGTTGGCGGTTTGGCTGACAAGTGTATTACAAAAGTATTCTGACGACTGGGACATCCAAGATTCCCACAAGGCTGTCAGCGTTTTCGAGAAGTGGGCTTTTCCCCTTATCGATACCGATAGGCTTGTGTCCTATGTCGGTTATGGTGATGAACTGACATTCACCTTCCATGTCACGCAGAATGTGATTAGTGATGAATTGTTCGATGTCCTTCAGGAGTACCATCCTGAGAAGTGGCACTACATTCGAGGTGTAATGATAAACGACCCTGTGGTTGAAATCGTCTATGAGGACAGGTACATCAACACCCCTCTTGGTTGTATTATTCTGGCACAATTCATCCGTCGCATCCGCGACCTCTACATGCTGAATGTCCGAGGCATTACCATCGCCCTCTCGAAGATGGACTTCCGTGTTAAATTCGACGATGATGATCTGAAGCTTGATCGTCGTTTCTCCTATGTAGAACATCGTGACAAATATCTGGAGGAGTGCATGAACCAGATTGTGCGTGACAAGATTAATTATGAGGTTAAGAACCTGGGACATTCACGTTCCATGCGAGTGTTCAACAAACGTTATGCTCTTTCTATTATGCCTGAAGGTGGCCTTGCCCATGGTTGGGGCATTGAAAACGGTCAGCATAGTAAGTTGACCACCAAAGAGTTGAATGACCATCTTGACATCAACCTCCATTGTTTCAATCGTAATGCCCATCGCCACAGTAAGGCCGGTGTGCGTTACACTGTTCATTTTGAGCTTCTGAAAGAGAAAGAAACTCAATTTTAGGCTGCAAATGTGACTTTTTCTTGGAATGATGGTTATCCATTCGGGAAAAACTCGTAACTTTGCAGCAGCTAAGTAGCCTCGTAAGAGGCCAAAAGCAGTGCTTTGACTCTGAAATCGCCAAGTTTCATCGAACACAAACAAAGCACAGGAACAGCCCATACGGTGGGTTGCTTGTCTGTGTGTTTGTAGGTGTTTGGCGATACCTGGAGTCACATAAGGGGCAATCCACTTTTCTTTTACTTTATTTTTTTTCGACATACTATATGTTTTCTGAAAATAAAGTTGTATCTTTGCACCAAACTTTATGCGTTATGGGAAAAAACAATAAGGAGGTAATATTCCAAAAGGCTTTCAAAACCTTTGTCGAAAAGGACTTCGGTTCAGTAACTATACAGGATATAGAGGATGGGTCAGATTTCACTCGTGGGGCATTATTCTATTATACAAAAGATAAAATATCCATGTTCTGTATGGCGGTTGAAATGTGTTTTTTCGAGAAGTTAAATACCGATCGGTATCTTTCGGATTTCATGAGTAAGCCTCATTCATTGATTGAGTTCGTTCATTTCTATGTTGAACAGCAGGAGAAGCGCATAAAGATTTTCCAGACTGCTACAGGATGTCGTCAAAGTGAGGCTATTCGTTACTATTTAAGACTAATGACATCAGCATCGGATGTTATGCCTGGTTTCCTTGATCGTATCAGAGATGACAATGATAAATTTAAAGCAGCTTTTATTCAAATGATAAGTCAAGCTAAGGATAATGGTGAGATTCGTCCAGACACAAATGTTCAGGAAGCTGTATCTGATTTTCTCCTGAAATCATGGGGAAACTGTTTCAATGCCGTACTTTCTAATGATTCAGCCTATGATCCTCTCTTTGAAATGATTAGCATATACCAGAAATATAAACAGTCATAAAGCAATTTGTAGCTCTTTTATATTCGATTCTTGACTTTTTTTTGTTATTATGTCAAATACTCGGATAAAATGATTATCTTTGCACCGGCTTAGAAGTCTTGTAAGAGACGGAAAAGCGGTGCTTTGATTCCAGAATCGGCAAAATTCATCATATACAAAGCACAGGAACAGCTCTACAGTGGGCTGCTTTACTGTGTGTATATGAGCGTTTGCCGACGTCTGGAATCGCATGGTGGGCAGTTCACTTCCTTATGCCCTATTGATTATACAATACACCCAACGTATAGCTGAGAAGAAATTCTTAGTATTTGGCAGGGTACTACCGATCGAGAGATTATGTAGTACCCGTTTTCAGCAAATAACATATTTTGCTTTTCCCATATTGTGCAATTATCATTTTACCATAATCACATATTATACCATTTTCATATTTGCATTTTATATAATTATCATATTTGTATAATATTTTATATTGTAGTTCTGATATTTTATATTTATACAAAAGTCATATTAGTATAATTTGCATTTATAATGATTGTATATTATACAATTATAATATTCTATATAATTGATATTCAGATATTTGTATAATATCATATTAAACAAAGTTTAACTTCATATTCTTTTAGAAATCATCGTGGTTTCAGACTTTATTCCTAACTTTGCACTGAGGATTAGGCAAATGTATTCGGTAGTTTCTTAGCAAGTTGTATTTTTGTGGCCACAAATCCTCCTGCGGAAGGATTCGTACCTCAAAAATCGACTTGCCTGTGCTTCGACACAGGAGAACGATACTCGCAACTCGTATCTATAAAAGACAAATATGGACAAAAGAACAATAGTATGCAAAGTGAGGCTGACTCCAGAAGAGCATGAACTCTTCCTGAATAAGGCATCCGGGTATGGTAACGTGAGTGCCATGATTCGTGATGCCGTGCGCCAGTTCAACGACATCGGCACAGTCCGACGCATGGAGGCATTGAACGAAATGACTGAGTTATTTCGCAAATATCAGCAGGATCTCAGCTGGCTTGGCGGCAACTTCAACCAGTCAATGAAACGGGCCAATGAACTCGCCATAGGCCATGAACTGCGCCAGGAATATTACGATCAGGTCATCCTGCCCCAAGTCCGGCATATACTTTCTTTCCTCGAAGAAGTCAAGTCTGAACAGCACTTGATTGCTCAAAAACTCATCAAACATAATCCACAAATATGATATTTGCATATTATCATAATTGCATATTACCATATTATTATAAGAGTATAATTGCATTTTCTGCAATCTACATATTTATATATTATGTGAATAGTATAATATGCTGTTTGCATAATATCATATTTAAATATTAGTATATTAGCATATTATATAAATTGCATAATATGATAGCAACCATCCTTCCATCCAGTGCCAACTTCCATGCCGTAGAATACAATGAGCGCAAGGTCGCCGAGGGAAAGGCTGAACTTGTGGAGATGCTCAACTTCGGCTACATCAGCAACATGGGCGAATACTCCACAGAAGACCTGATAACCTTCCTGAATGATTATTCCGCTCAGAATACTCGTATTCAGAAGCCTCAGTTCCATATCGCTTTCTCCTGTAAAGGCCATGAGATGACCCATGAACAGTTGGTCAGCTTTGCCAGACGCTACATGAAGGAGATGGGTTATGGCCAGCCCGGACAGCCAATGCTCATCTATGCCCACCATGACACCGACAATAATCACATCCATGTCATAACCAGTCGTGTGGCTCCTAATGGCCAGAAGATTGACAATAACCATGAACGCCGCCGTTCTCAGGATGTCATCAACCGTCTCTTGCAGCAGAGTGAGAACGAACGAGTAGGAGAGTCCACAGAACAAGCCTTGCAATACAGCTTTACCTCCGTTCCTCAATTTATGGCCATCATCGAAACCCTTGGCTACAAATGCTACAAGGAAGATGGCGATATTGTTATTAAACGTTCTGGCATGATTCAGGAAAAAATAAGCGAGGCTTTTATTGAGTCGAAATGCCGAAAGGATTACTATCAGGATCAGCGTCGCAAATATCAGTTACGGGCTGTCATCAAGAAATACCGTGATATGTGTTCTAATAAAGAGGAACTACAGCAGATGATGCGCGATAAGTTCGGTGTCAGCCTCATTTTCCTTGGCTCTAAGGATTCACCCTATGGCTTCTTCATCGTCGATCATCATACCAAGTGTGTTTTCAAGGGTGGTGATGTCCTGAAACTGAAAGATGTCTTGCAGTTCCAGTCTGACGAAGAGCGTTTCAGCAAGGCAGAAGCCTTCATCGATGCGATGCTGGAGGACAATCCTAATCTGACTACAAGGGAAATAAACAAACTTCTTCGTCGCCAGTTCGGTACTAAACTTATGAATGGCTCTTTATTGTTTAAAGGTAATTTCCATGAACTACCAGAGCATATCCAGCAGACCCTTCGCTCCAACGACCGCCTGTCTTGGCTACAGTCGTTCCACCCTGCCAACGAGGCCGAAGCCGCTATCCTTTGTGCTATGGGAAAGTATGGTCATCCAGACCGCCTGACCCTTGGTGACGAAAGTAAGAATAAGGAAAGAATCACCCAACAACTGCATGAGTTGTTCGATAATACTCCCGATGAATCCCTGCGTGACAAACTTCATGAGGATGGCTATTACATCGTCAATGATAACGACCAATACTATTGCATTGACTTTGCTAATAAGGTTATCCTGAATATGGAGGAAGCTGGTCTTGATGTGAGCCGAATGAGAACTAATAACACTCAGCATGAACTTTCTCAATCTCAGTCAGTTCAACAACCAATCCACAAACCCAACATCATTCAGGGAACCCGTAAAGTCCTACAGCAGCAAGGTGGTTCAAAGGATGGCAACAGAGAGCATGAAGTCGGTGGTCACAGCAACTATGATGACATCGATGATGAGCATAAACTGAAACGATAAAACTCTCAATCATTTCTCACCTGCTGTCAAAAGATCATCTATTTTTATGCCAAATTTGTTAAATCACGCATGATTCCGCATTTTTTTGAGTACTTTTGCAGTCCGATATTATAAAATGTACATTATAAATAGAAGATAGATGAAACAACAATATGCAAGGGTATCAGTAGAAATGCCCGAGAACGAAAATACAAAATCCCTCCATCAGGAGTTGACATACGAAATCGAGAACCGTGACATCAACGAGGAATACACTGTGAAATTCTAATCACGCGACAATGACGGAAGACGACAACAAGAAGATACGGGTTGAACTTGACCATGAGCATAAGGTTATTCACCTTGGCTGCTGGTTCTATGACCTCAAAGGGGTTCTGATAGCAGAAGCCACAGATGAGGACAAAGAGAAATACCATTGTGGTAGGTTTATGACTTATCCCATTGTCGATGACGATTGGGAAGTGCGTGAAGACGATTGCATCAAAGACGGCATCGCTGATCTTGTCGTTGGCAAAAAGGGAGAAACGGTTCCCTTGTTTAAACTCCAACATGTTCTTGACCTCAACGCAGAAGAGCGCAGTGGTGACTATTCTGACATTCTCATTGATGCAGAACACCATGGCATCACCGTTTCCAATCGTATGCAGGATAATCCGCAGGAAGAACTTCCTGAGACGATATTTCTCGAAATATACAGAATTAGGAACACGGACTCATTCAGTATCTATTCTTACGAGGACGGTTATTACATTCCTCGCAGGGATTGTCATGTCGGGAAAGACGGCAAACTGTATCAGGGTACAAAAGAGGACGAGAATGAGAACAGTCAATATCGGCAGATTGTCTATCAGATAGCAGAAGATGTCAATGGTCTCTCCTGGTTCTTCAACAAGCACAATCTGAGGGTTCGCTGCTTAAGGGCCAGATATTATGACGATTCACAAAACGATGACCTTAGAATACCCGATGACTGGCATATAGCCGTCAAGACGTTGGAGGATGACATTAACAAGGAAATAGCACAGAGGCAGGAAGAATACCCTGATGACTATTTCCGTTCTAAACGACCAATCATGTAAGTATGGCTGAGGTTAAACAAGATAAAATACAGGCCTTTCTTCAGCTGGCACGCGATGCTTTCCAGCAGAAAGACTTTGATGCCGCCACCGACCATCTTATCTCTGTCCTCCAGTTCGACAGCAGCAATAGTGAGGCCTTTGGCATCATGGGCGACATGGCACTCTCAAAGAAAGATTACAGTGCAGCCGAAGGCCACTATTTCCGTCAGCTTGAGTTTGACCCTCAGAGCTATGAGGCACACATAAACTTGGGACGATTGTATTGGGAACGTGCAGAGTACGACAATGCCATCAGCGAGTTTAAGACGGCCTTGCAGCAGGATCATGATCACTCTCATGGCGACCCGTATCTGTACCTGGCATCTGTCTATTTAAGCCTCGGGAAATACGAAGAAGCATACGAGTGGCTTTACCGGCAGGTCTTTGAACTAAAAGGCGAGCAACCCGAGTCCGATAGGGATCTTTACAACCGGGCGTACTATGGTGTTTCCAGCACTATCTGCCAGAATATGTCCATTAACGAGTTGGATGATCTCATTGGGCGGATAGAATCCAAATACAACGTTAACATAACCACACATCTCATTGTCAATCCCGATGCTCCGCTGATGCCATTCCGTAAGACAGATGAGCATAGTTATGAAATCGACTATGATCTCGATTCCGAGGACAAGTTCTATGAAGTGCTGAGTTCTTTGGTGCTGCTGGACAATTGCCTTGGTGGAGAGCATTTCGACTTCCATCATTTCCTAATGCCCACAGACGACGGAAAAGATCAGTTTGCAGTGATGGTCAGGAATACTATGATTCCAGACTCAACACTGTCACTGCCTGATTTGCTCGACTATCTGGTGCTGGATCTACGAACCAGTTTGATCCGTCTTTATACGGATGAAGCCATGCACAACATGCCTGAGTTCAAGAAATACCGTCCCATACTATGGCTTGGAATGGGAAATGCCATCGCCCAATCATACGACTATATTAAGAAGCTGGAGCGAATCCATGCCCCTCGTCTTGTCATCTATGTCCACAAGGTGCTGTTGTACCTAAAGTCGGTACAACTCTATGAATACTTCAAGGCCTGCGACAAGAGAATTAATTTTCAGTCTGGATTCGTCGAGCACAAGATGGGATGCGCCATCTATAACGGCCACATGAGTATGAAGGATTCGGCAAAGCGCAGGGACTGGGCGGCATTCTACCGTTCATTTGTCAACCAGATCTGTCCTCCCCTCCGATATTACGTGAAACTATACGAGATTTAAAACGCAGAAATAATCATAATAGTCTCTCTAATGCGGCTGCATCCAGCCGATATACCGTCCACTCCTTCATGGGCACGGCTCCAAGAGAGAGGTAGAAGTCGATGCTTGGCTGGTTCCAGTTCAAACACGACCACTCCATGCGTCCACAGTGATGCTCCCGTGCTATCTTGACAAGATGCAACAGTAATGCTTTACCATAGCCTTTGCCTCGATCATCGGGCCAGACATACAAGTCTTCAAGATACAATCCAGAATGTCCTATGAACGTTGAAAAGTTGTAGAAGTATAGCGCGAAGCCAACCTCATGTCCGCCGACGACAGCGAAAACGGCTTCTGCCCTGTGTTCATCAAACATTTCCCGTTCCAGTACATCTGCAGAGGTAATCACTTCATCCTCCATCTTCTCATATCGGGCAATACCCTTTATGAATTCCAATAACAACGGCACATCTTGCCGTTCAGCCTTGCGAATTACAACATTCATCATACTTCTTTCCCAGTTCACTTTACTTCATCTTGATTAATCATACCTTTGAGGACATTTGCGTAATCATCACCTGCATCGTAATTCTCATTCGGCCCTCTGACAGCGAACAAATCAAGGCTATCAAAGTCGATACTCTCCGATTTACTTGGATTGGTTTTGCGTTCCTCATAAGGGATGTCGTTCTGTTGAAGCAGTGTCTGGAGATACCTGATATATTCCTCCAGACTCATCACCTTCTTCCTCATGTCGCGCATTTGGACAACTCTTTTGGGGAAAGTCTTGGTGAGCGTACCTCTCAACTGTTTTATCTCCACGTGCATCTTTTGAATAGTAGCTTGTCGGTCTGGTTCCTCTGCGAGCCAGGCATCAGTTTTCTCCATTTTCTTTTGCAATAGCAGATTCTCCTCTTCAAGACCTTTGGCGTATTTCTCCAATGCTTCCAGACGTTTCAAGTCCTTGCGATAGGCCTCGATAATGTGCTTCATCCGCACCTCATAAGGAATATCGTCATCATTGAATGCACTCACCTTCTTGGTATATTTCACATCATCCATACTGTCACTCCTTTAGGTTCTTCAGCCACTCGTTTTCCTTATCTTTGGACTTTTGGCAAATGCATGATATGCATGTGGCCAGTAGTTTTATCAACGATCGATATCTCTTTAGGTACTCAGATCCCTCGTCAAAGTTGATAAGCATTGCCGAGAAAGCAAACTCTTCATCTCCTTCTACTCCAACGTCTATACTCTCAGGCATAAGGGAAGAAAGATACTTGATGGTGGAGCTAATGACTGGTTTGTCTATTGGATTCAAAGCATCGTGAAATTTTTTGTAGTCTGATAGAGCACACGCATCTTCGTTCATCTGGTCTGCAATAAACAGCAGACACTGACCCTCAGTTGTGATTGTCGCTATCTTGAACAGTTTCCCCATCTTCTCATAACAATGCTTCAGATCTTTGATGAAGATTGTTTTGAGTAATTGCCGCAGATAGGCATTGTCTGGCATTCTGTCACCTCCGGCATCTATGGATTTCTCGTTGATCATATCGAAGAGACGCTGCTCTCTACTGAGTTCGCTCATCAGTGTTCTAAGTTGCATCACGCACTTCTTCAGCTCCGAGAACTCGTTTTCATCTATCAAAGGATCTGCAGGCTTAATCTCTTCAGGCAATACGTCTTCTACGGAAGTAATAGTAATGGATAGAGGAATCGACTTTTCTTTCTCATGTGCCGATTCTATACATACAGACTTCCTGCTGGTACCTATGCTAACAATACCATAGAGAACAATAACGATTACTGCTATGATGATGAACCAAATCATAGATGCCTTTCTTTGTTATTACCAATTCGGTGGCAGCACGATATTCTCCACGTCATGAGCCTTCTCGAACAGCGGAGAGATTTCATCATCGGTGAATCCGGCGATGCCACAGCCGATGCGTGTAACAAGGAACGTCAGGTGCTGATGTTCTTTGGCGAACTGAATGAACTCATCCACATACGGACGGATTGTTTCTACGCCGCCCTGCATCGTTGGGATAGCATAGCTCTGACCTTGCAAACCGACCCCCTGGCCCATAATGGCTCCAAACTTGCGGTAGGCGATGTAGGCCGCCCCGCCGCCGTGCATACCCTTCAGGTTGCTGCCGAAGACAAAGATCTCGTTCGGCTGGAGTTCTGTGATAAACTCTGGTGTAGTACGTTTCGTTTCCATAACCATATCCTCGCAAACAGAAAAATCCATATCCTCGTGTGCCATCGGCGCAGGCATTGCTGCCTCGCATGTTCGGGCCGCACCCATCGAAGCCTCGCGGCTGGCAAAGATGCGTTCGTCCATCACCTCCGGCATATCAAGATCCATGTCGAAGTTCTTCCTGAAATACGGCACGATGATCTGCTCCTTCAGTTTCTTATACTTCTGCGAGATAGCTGACGGGGTCATCCCCATCTGCGCTGCAATCTCCTTCGACTTAAATCCCTGCAACAACAGCATGTCGATAATCAGCCGTTCCTGACGGTCCAACGGTGCATGGTCACACACGTCCTCTACCATCCGAAATGATCCTCCAGCGGTTTCCAGTCGTGCTCCATCAGGTAGAGCGCATACTGGTGAGCCAGCGACATGAAGTCCAGGTTCTCCTTCTCGCGCAGCTGATACCGCTGGTCAAAGATGTTATAGCCCACCTGACAGTATCCGTAGAAATACTCACGGATAATGTCGGCATCACCCTCGCGGAAACCGCTCAGAATCTCTTCGTCTGACAGTCGCTGATAGTACATAACTCGATATTTTTGGCGAAATTACGAAAAATTTCTCATACTTGCTTAATTTTTCTGCAAATTCTTCTTTAAAGAGATAAAGACTAGTCAAAAAAGAAGTATTCACCATTTAAAATGTTACGATTATGCAAACGAATGATGT
>CACWSX010000009.1 GCA_902763615.1 uncultured Prevotellaceae bacterium
GATCGCTCAGGGTCTGCCTGCATCTCCTGGTGCTGCCTGCGGTCAGATCGTGTTCCACGCTGACGACGCTCAGGCTTGGCATAAGGATGGTCACAAGGTTGTGCTCGTACGTATCGAGACCTCTCCTGAGGATCTCGCTGGTATGGCTTCAGCTGAGGGTATCTTGACTGCTCGTGGTGGTATGACCTCTCACGCTGCCGTTGTGGCTCGTGGTATGGGTAAGTGCTGCGTATCGGGTGTAGGTTCACTGAATGTTAGCTATAAGGACAAGACTGTCGAGATCGACGGCGTTGTATACAAGGAGGGTGACTACATCTCTCTGAATGGTACCACTGGCCAGGTTTACGCTGGCGAGGTGCCCACCAAGGCCGCTGAGCTCTCTGGCGACTTCAAGGAGTTGATGGACCTCTGCGACAAGTACACCAAGTTGCAGGTTCGCACCAATGCAGATACCCCTCGTGACGCTCAGCTCGCTCGTGAGTTCGGTGCCAAGGGTATCGGTTTGACACGTACCGAGCACATGTTCTTCGAGGATAAGAAAATCATCGCTATGCGCGAGATGATTCTCGCTGACAGCGTTGCCGGACGTGAGAAGGCTCTCGCTAAGTTGTTGCCTTATCAGAAGGCTGACTTCAAGGGTATCCTTGAGGCTATGGACGGTCTGCCCGTGAACATCCGCCTGCTTGATCCTCCTCTCCATGAGTTCGTTCCCCACGATCTGGCTGGTCAGGAGACAATGGCTAAGGAGATGGGTGTCAGCGTAGAGGACATCAAGCGTCGTGTTGACTCTCTCGCAGAGAACAACCCAATGCTGGGTCATCGTGGTTGCCGTCTGGGTATCACCTTCCCAGAGATCACCGCTATGCAGACCAAGGCCATCCTGGGTGCTGCCTGTGAGCTGAAGAAGGAGGGTAAGAACCCGATGCCAGAGATCATGGTTCCTCTGATTGGTACTCTCTACGAGCTGAAGCAGCAGAAGGAGGTTATCCAGTATGCCGCTAAGGAGGTATTCCAGGAGTATGGCATCGAGGTTGAGTTCGAGATCGGTACTATGATTGAGATTCCTCGTGCAGCCCTGACTGCAGATCGCATCGCAACAGAGGCCCAGTACTTCTCATTCGGTACCAACGACCTGACTCAGATGACCTTCGGTTACAGCCGTGACGATATCGCTTCGTTCCTGCCTGTATACCTTGACAAGAAGATTCTGAAGGTTGACCCATTCCAGGTACTCGACCAGAAGGGTGTTGGCCGTCTCATCAAGTTCGCTGTGAAGGAAGGTCGTGAAGTACGTCCAGACCTCCGCTGCGGTATCTGTGGTGAGCATGGTGGCGAGCCTAGCTCTGTGAAGTTCTGTGCTAAGATCGGCATGAACTACGCATCTTGCTCTCCGTTCCGTGTGCCCATCGCACGTCTGGCCGCCGCGCAGGCTGCTGTTGAGGAGTAATCGTAAGATTTCAATCAATATTTTTGAGCGCAATTCCCGTTTGGGTGTTGCGCTCATACATTTAATGACATTTTTATATGGGGGATGCCGTCAAGCATGAATATGTCGGATGATTGTCTGAAACCTAAGTTTTCATAGAAACCTTTGGCGTACTTCTGTGCTTCAATATCTATTTGCTTTGCACCGAAGTGGTCTTTTGCAGTATCAATGGCATGAAACATTATTTGCTTACCATAGCCTTTGCATCTTTCTGTTGTAATGACTCTGCCTATTGAGATTTCCTTCATGTGAGTACCTGCAGGACAAACACGAGCCAAAGCGACAATCTTGTCTGCGACGGTAAGCCATAGATGAACCGACTTCTTGTCATCTTCATCCATGTCCTGATAGACGCAGTTCTGCTCAACGACGAACACCTCACTACGAATCCTCAGCAGTTCGTAAAGCTCATCATTAGTCAGTTCTTGGAACGATTTCTTATGCAGCATAGGTTTATCATTTAATTTCTGATAAGCGATACGCTCATCTCCATTGGCAAGGTATATGATGCCACAATTGATAAAGCCATGCTTCTCGATGTTGTGCTGCATGATTCGATTGTCCTTATGGGTATCGATGCGGATATTCGAATCGTGGGAGAAACAGAAGTCCATGATGGTGCTGAAGATGCCATGAGCCTCAGGATAGCTGGCGATACGATGGATGACATGATACGGAAGAGTATCATTTATCCACTTACCATTGTATATCTTTGAATAGGTAGGCTCAGGAGAGGGTAGGAAAGCGAAATAGGCGACAATGCGGTCTGCGTCTTCAATGACAAAACTACCATGCTTCTCCATATCGCTAATAATGACAGCTTCAGACGGATATCCCTCTCCCCATTGGTTCATGTTGCCAGATTGCCGCATAATTCTCTTTGCGGCATCTATGACTTTCATTATCTCAGCTACATCCGTCGATCTGGCTTCTCTGACATTCTTATTCATATTAATCAAAACTGCTTCCCCACAATATACCAAAATCACCTCTTGTCCTTGGCCTGTCTTGCAAACTCGAACAGTGATTGGGGCAGGTGACAATAACCAGTTGGATTCTTATCCAGGTAGTCTTGATGATACTCCTCTGCCGTATAGAAGTTTTCCAAGGGCAGTTTCTCTACGGCCAAAGGCTGCTGATAGTTCTTCTGTTCCTCATTAAACACCTTCTCAATAACTGATAAATCCTCTGAATCAGTATAGTAGATGCCGGTACGATAGCGAGTCCCTTCATCGTGGCCTTGTTTGTTGAGACTTGTCGGGTCGATGGCCTTGAAGAACATTTTCAATAGGAATTCGAGGCTGACAACATCAGGATTGTATTTCACATATACTGTCTCAGCATATCCTGTTGTGTCGGTATAGACCTCTTTGTACGTAGGGTTCGCAGTGTGTCCATTGGCAAAACCCACAGCTGTTTCTATTACCCCCTCAATCTGTTTGAAGTAATGCTCTGTTCCCCAGAAACATCCTCCGGCAAGGTAGATGTCCTTGCCGTTCTTTACGTCATTAATCAGTTGGTCGTCCATGATCTTCATGTCAATTAATAGAATTTTACGATATCGTCAAATGACCGATGGCGGGGCTGTATTGGTTCACCTTTGCGATAGCCAAGAGAGATGACGGCCATGATGGTCTCACTCTCTGGGATAGCAAAAAGCTGACGTAACTTGTTGGCTTCACGCATACCCATGATGAGTGTGTCAAAGCCCATAGCACGCGCCTTCAGTACAAGGTAACAGTTCGACAGACCATTGTCGTAAGCTCCCCATCCATCGCCTACTTCGTTGGCAGGATTGCCTTGAAAGAAACCGCTCTTACCACGCTCAAAGGTTGAGACAATGAGTACGGGTGCTTCCTTGATGCGCGATTTATTGCCACCGACGAGATCCTGCACTGCTGCAACTTTCTCAGGGGTGATTGCAACATAATAATGCGTCGGCTGCAGGTTTGCCCACGATGGTGCCTCTTGTACAGCTTCGAGTAGTTCGCGAACCTCGACCTCTGAGATTTTCTTGGTGGCATCGTAGCTGCGGACGCTACGGCGGGTGGTTAATACTTCATCGAAAGAAGGTGATTTCTTCTCTTGTGAACAGCCCGGCAGCACTACCAGTGTTGCGAGGGCTACAAAAACAAACAGTCTTTTCATTTTTGTCAGTTGTTATTATTCATCCTCTTGCCATTTGATAGATGGCTTCCATATCCTCTGCTTTGAGTACTTTGAGAGCACCGCAGGTAGAGGTATAGTTGCGACTGCACTTACGGGTCATCTCGCGGATTTCATCATCGGTGATATCTCTGCCGATAAGTTCCTTGATGTTGATAGGCATACCGATGGCGTGGTAGAAACGCTCCATAGCCTCGATCCCTTTCAGGGCTGTACCCTCAGGGTCGGTAAAATCGTTGGGCACATCCATCACATTGACGGCAAAGCGAACAAAGCGCGAGAGATTCTCATGCATGGTATAGCGGGCCCAACTAGGCCAGATAGCAGCCAGACCGGCACCGTGGGTGACATCAAACATGCCACTGAGTTCATGCTCAAGCAGGTGGGTAGCCCAATCGTCGGCGACACCGCAGCCCGTCAGTCCCCAGTGGGCGACGCTGCCACCCCACATCACTTGCGCACGATTGCGATAGTCTTCTGGATTCCTTAAGACTTCAAAGACGGCTGTCTTCATCCTTCGCAATACGGCCTCTGCCAGGTCGGTAGTCAGATCCATATCGTCGTCCTTGGTGAAGTAGCGCTCCATGGTGTGCATCATCATATCAGTCACACCAGCGGCAGTCTGATAAGGGGGAAGGGTAAAAGTGCGACGGGGATTCATGATGGCAAATTTCGGGCGCGACATATTGTTGCTGTAACCCAGTTTTACATCGCCGTCCTCATTCGTAATGACGCTGGCCTCACTCATTTCACTGCCCGCTGCGGGGATGGTCAATACAGAGGCCACAGGCAGCATCTTTTCCGGTTCGGCTTTACCGAAGTAGAAATCCCATACATTGCCTTGATAACAGACACCATAGGCGATGCACTTTGCAGAGTCGATGACGCTACCGCCACCCACGGCGAGGATGAAGTCGACACCCTCCTGGCGACACAAATCGATACCTTTCTGTGCCAATGAGAGCCTGGGATTAGGCACTACACCTCCCAGTTTCACATATTTGATTCCACCTTCGTTTAGTAAGCTGCAAATCTTATTAAGCAGGCCCGATTTCTCTGCACTTTTGCCACCATAATGTACCAGCACTTTCGTGCCACCATATTTCTTTACCAATGCAGCAACCTGCTCTTCTGATTGTTCTCCAAACACCACTTCTGTGGGTGCATAGTAATTAAAATCTTTCATATTCTTTTTTATTATTATAACTTTGTTTTTGCCTTCAATACTAATTTGTCGGATGATCCGCCTACAAACACAGTCATTTTACCATGTTCCAGTTTCCAGTCCTGCGTGGTCTCGTCCCAGTGACAGAGGTCTGCACGGCGTATGGGTATGGTGATATGCTGGCGTTCGCCGGCCTTGAGGGCCACACGATGGAAGCCTTTTAGTTCTTTGACTGGGCGGCTGATAGCAGATCCCTGACGAGAGATATAGACTTGTGTTACCTCTTCGGCATCGATAGCAGAGCGGTTGGTGAGCATGAAACTCACTTCGAGGCTTTCGCCTACGGTTTTCACCTTCAGGTCGCTATATTGAAATTTCGCATACGAGAGGCCAAATCCAAAGGGATAGGCTACGGCGACCTTCTTTTCATCGTACCAGCGATAGCCAACGAGGTCTTCTTCTGCATAGTTGGCGATGAGTTGCTGGCGTCTGTCATTACTGCGATTCCTAGTGAGGTCAACGAAGATGTCGCCTTGATTGCTGTTCTCCATCTTCTGCGGATAGGTGCCTGTGGCGTAGGCCGGCACATCCTCTAGTTTCTTGGGCCAGGTCATTGGTAATTTGCCTGATGGTGAGATTTCGCCTGTCAGCACTTCGGCCAAAGCCTGTCCGCCCATAGAGCCGTTAAACCAAGAAGCAATCAATGCACCCGAGACCTTGCTGACGGTGCTCACATCAACAGGACCTCCTGAAACAATCACAGTTATCAGTTTCGGATTGGCCTTGGCTAGGGCCTCAGCGAGTTCATCCTGCCCTGAGGGTAGGGTGATTGTCTTGCGGTCGCTGCCCTCTGTCTCCACTTCGCGATTGTTGCCAGCGAAGAAGAGCACGATGTCGGCAGCTTGGGCTACCTTCACAGCCTCGTCAACCAGTTGGGGATCAGCCTTCTGGATGGGATCCTGACGTCTGTTGCGGCTATCGCGGTCGAAACCCTTATAGCCCTTGGCATAAGTGAGTTTCACGCTATTGCCTAATTTCTGTTTCAAACCTTCATAGGGTGTTATTTCACGACGGGTCTTCACACCTGCTCCAACACCCCCCAGCGCCATCTTTGTGAGGGCATTCTCACCAATCACTGCGATGGTGCGAACGCGTCTGGTGTCGATCGGAAGCAGTTTTTCGTTTTTCAGTAAGACGATGCTTCGGCGTGCTACCTCCAAAGCAGTCGTCATCTCCTCTTCATTGCCTACAGGCTTGCTGTTTGCTACCGCTTTATCGATGGGCTTCACCGTTAGACGTACACGAAGGATCTCTTTTACGCGCTGGTCGATGACATCCTCGCTGACCTTGCCTGCCTTCACGGAGTCAAGTAGTGCCTGCCCCATGAATCGGCTGCCTGGCATCTCCACATTCATGCCTGATGTGACGGCGTCGACTGTAGAATGTACACCGCCCCAGTCGCTGATCACCATACCTGGAAAGCCCCATTGTTCGCGTAAGACGGTGGTCTGCAGATGCTTGTTTTCTGAGCACCAGCGCCCATTCACCTTATTATAAGCTGCCATCACCCCCCAGGCATCGCCGTCGCGTACGGCCATCTCAAAGGGACGCAGGTAGATTTCATGCATAGCACGGTCGGAAATACGTACATCGACATAGCCTCTGGCTTCCTCTTGGTTGTTGAGGGCAAAATGTTTCAGACAAACTGCCGTACCGTCGTCTTGTGATCCTTTGGTATAAGCAACAGCCAGCATGCCGCTGAGCAAGGGGTCTTCGCTCAAGTATTCGTATGTCCGTCCACCAGTGGGGATACGCTGTATGTTTATAGCTGGTCCGAGAATCATGTCCTTACCACGCAGTCGGGCTTCACGGCTCATACCTCGTCCGTATGCATAGGCCCACTCTGTACTCCAGGTGGCTGCTAAAGCAGAGCCAGTTGGGAAAAAAGTAGCAGAGTCTGTCGTCAGATGAGCTGAATTCCAGGAGTGGGGTTCCATTTCCTCACGGATACCAAAGGGGCCATCGGCATATTCTATATCGGCGATACCCAGACGGGGTATACCTTCGGACGAGAACATGTTCTTACCATGAAGCATGGCAATCTTCTCTTCCAATGTCATTCCCTTGATGATGGCCTCGATTTTTGATTCATGATTCAAAAGACGTGAGTGTTTGGCTTGTGAATGAACCGTTGTCGTCGAAGTCAGGGCGACGACTATCATGCATGTCGTGATTTCTTTGAATTTCATATTCTTATTTATAGTTTTAATGATGATTTTTCTTGAGATATTCAGAGGGAGTATGATTATACATTAGCTTAAAGTAATGAGTGAACTGTTTTGCAGAAAGTTCCACCATATCAGATACTTCCGATATATTGGTACGCCCTTGGTCCAATAGACTCTTTCCTCGTTTCAGTTTCACGATTCTGATAAACTCCAGTGGCGACTTACCCGTGATGGCCATGAGTTTCTTGTCCCTCACAAAATTGTCTGCCAAACCGTCTTTTGCATCGATGGTCTGGAAGAAAATGTCTGTTGCAGAACATGGCAGGAATGATGTCAGAACCATTCCGACAGCCATGATGAAATGCCGAATCTTCATTCTGTATAGGGATTACTTCACAAAGGTAATAAAAAAAGTGACTGTTTGATGTTTTCTCCTGTTTTATTTTCCGGATTGATAGTTTTTTTAACTTTTCAGCCTCCGATATGTATCCATTTTGCCCCCAAATGTATCTGCAATACAATTGGTAAGAAAGATAAAATGACCAACGCAATTCAATATAATAATCTGGGAAACCGCCAATCGGTTTTACCGTTGTTGATGTTAGTTAGATAACAGTTGATTAAAAAATGTAGTTATTGTAATGGTAAAAATGGTTTGTGACAAATCGTTGTCTATTTGGCAATAGCGTTAGGAAAAAGGATTCGGCAGTGATTGTCGGATCCTTTTAGTTTGGCCACTGAAAGATTAATTTTTCTTGATTTTCTTGGAGTTTACGGATATTCTTCGTATCTTTGTCGCATGATTTAGACAATATAACGACTTAAGCTTATGAAACGACTTGTGCTTATCCTTTCTTTGATTTGCCTGACCATCCCTGGTTGGGCAGAGCAGGTTTCTCGTGATCAGGCCCTGCGCAAAGCCCAGCAGTTCCTGGTTCAAAAGGGATTGTCAAGCTCTGTAAAAGCAGCAGAGACAGAATTGTCTCGCCGTCGTGCGCAAGGCATACCTCAACCCGATTACTATTATGTATTCAACAGTGGCCAGAATCAGGGCTTTGTCATCATCAGCGGCGACGACAGGGCGGAGACCGTGCTCGGATATGCTACATCGGGCCGCTTTGATGTCGATAATATTCCCAGTAATATGGCTGCTTGGCTGCAAGGCTATGCCGACCAGATCAAGTATATTCAGGAACATCCAGCCCTGTCTGCGCAGAAACAAACCGTCAGAAGGTCATATTCTGCAATCTCAAAGCTGATGACATGCCAGTGGGATCAGGATGACCCATTCAATGCTGAATGTCCTACCGTTGGAACAAAGAAGTGTGTCACAGGATGTGTCACGACTGCTGTATCTCAGATTCTTTATTATCATGCAAAAACAAGTGGATATACCCCATCGAGTACTGCTATTCCAGGTTATACCACAGAGAGCCGTGGCGATAAGATGCCGGATTTGCCTGCGGCATCATTTGACTGGGTAAACATGATTGATGTTTACAACAGTTCGGCTACAGCTGAGCAGAAGGCTTCCGTCGCAAAACTGTTTCAGTATGTTGGCACAGGCTTGAAAGCAGCATATGATCTTTCTGAAAATGGCGGCACCTCAGTGCGGGATAATATGCCGGAAATCGTCTTTAAGGATTATTTTGGCTACGGCAATGGTATACAACTTGTCCATAGAGCTGATGCAATACCTGAAAGCGAATGGGATAACCTGATTTGTAATGAGTTGGCTAATGGACGTCCTGTGCTTTATAGCGGACGGGGTAGTACCGGCGGACATACATTTGTCATCGATGGCTATGATGGCGCAGGTAAGTATGCCATAAACTGGGGTTGGGGCGGATATCAAGACAGTTATTTCGCTCTGAGTGCACTGAATCCTGAATTAGGTGGTGCCGGTGCCGGTGCTGGTGGATTCAATTATAATCAGTCTGCGCTTGTGGGTATTTCCCCAACAACTGTTACACCTTATGAGATTAAAGAAACTGTTGTACTTACCACCGAATATATTACTTTGCCAGATGGAGATGTTACTTATACAATACCCACTGGCTACTCCCAGTTCGGCCCTGTTAAAGTCGATATTAAGTTGGTTAGTAAGTTGGCTGGAACTCATTCGATTGATTTTGATTTCAAAGTATATAAGAACGGCGAATTTAAAGAGTATTTATTTCATGAAAAGGTGTCATTTAATAATTTCCCAGCAGGGGGTTACTATGAAAATACAATGCCAATATATTTACCAGATTGGAATGAAGCAGATGGTTTAGGTATTTCCTTTAAAGAGCCTGGTACCTATAAAATGATACCAGTTTCTCGTGAAGCAGGAACCAGCGAATGGAATGAGAACATAGACAGTGATACATACTATCTGACTGGTGTTGTTAGTTCGGATATGAAATTGAAGATGTATGTAGGCGAACCTGGTGGTTCTGATCCCACGCCTGAGGTGTCGCAGGCAGAATTGGATGCGTTGGCTGCACTCTATGCTGCACAAAAGACTGCGATTAATGCCAAGATTACTGCGATTGAAACCAACAATGCCAAGTTGGCAAGCATTTCAACAGCCATTTCAGACATATATAATGCCCTCACTACTGTTAATACCAAGATTACTGCCTTGGAAAGTAAATTGAATAGTGAGTATCTAACGGCAGAGCAAAAGCAAACATATAATAATCAGTTAGCTACTTTTAAATCGACACAATCAACCTTGACAACATCATTAACTGCAGCATCAGATAAGTTGTCATCACTTCAGGCTACGAGCAACTCGTTGAAATCTTCACTTAACACGTTGCTGGCTTCTGTTGTTACAGAGGTTGCTGCGGTAGCGTCCATCACCACAAAGGCTGCTTTGGAAACCTCTACAGCCAAGGTCAATGAGATTACTTCGCAGCAGAATGCCTGTGATGTCTCGGCTGAAACTACGAAGGTAGCAAGCCTGGAAACAGAAGTAGCAGCGATTTCCATCACCAGTCTCCAGACAGATCTAACAGCTCTCGAAACCACCATCGATGCTGCTATTGAGGCAGGTAAGGCGGCTAACGACGAGGAAGCCCAGAAACAGTTTGAGGCAGATAAGAAGGCCTTGCTGGATACTTTCCCACAGTTATTGGCGGATGTCGACTCTAAGTTGGACGCTGTCGCTACGAACGAGAAGACGATTCTTGAACTCGAAGCAGCTATTCAGGATGCCAAGGATGCCATCGAGCCCATAGAGAAAAAGATTGCTGCCATCAAGGAAAGCTTGAAGAGCGAAATGCTCACAGTCGAGCAGAAGACGGCATTTGAAGGTACCCTCGCCACCCTCGAAAAGGCGAAGTCAGCCTATGCCGAAGCCGTTAATACGCAGGCTACCCAGCTCGCACTGGTCAAGAAGACCAACGACGCTATGAAGTCCCAGCTTCAGGAACTGAAAACCGATCTCCAGACACAGCAGTCAAATGCCAATAACGCTACTACACCGGTTGCGCTGACCGAGATAAAGAACAAAACGAATTCGGATAAGGACCAATTGCAAGCCATCAGCGTGGCAGATGTGGAGAAACAGGTGTTGGAGGTACAGGCAGGACTCAGCAGCTTGTCGCTCGATGCCACCACTAAGAACTTGGCAGCCCTCGAGGACGATGTCGAAAAGGCCATTGCTGGCGGACAGGAGGAATACGAGAAACAGCAGGCCGAGAAGCTGGCCAAGGCTCAGGAAACGTTTAAGGCTGCCGTCGACGCTCTGGATGAAACCATCAAGGCGCAGGAGGCCGATTACAATAAATGCCTAGAGGTGATGGAAAATATCAAGGCAAAGATGGCTGAACTCAACGATGCCATTTCACAGTTGAAGGCCCAATATGCTGAGATTGAGAAAAAACTCCAGGAGTTCATTGATAAACAGTCGACAACCCGTTCTGACGACTCGGAAGTTATTGAAAATCTGCAGAAGAAGCTGGCAGAGCTTAAGGAGAACATCGAAACCCTAGAGAGCCAAAGCCAACTGATTGCTGGCCAGATCGAGAAGTTGGATCAGCAGGCAAAGGACTATGCAGCTGTGATCGCGGCTGCTAAGACATCCAGGCAAACGCTGCAGGATGGTCAGTCGTCGGCTCTCACTGCCGATGAAGTTGATAAGTTAACGGCATCTGTCACCAAGGTAAAGTCCGCGTTGGCATCAGAGGGTGTCGATTATTATAATCTGTTGGCTGGAAACTGTAACGCAGTTACCAAAAATGTGAATACAGTTGTTGACAATGTGAATATCGTCGACAACCAGGTGCAGTCTCTTGAGAATGAAGTAGAGCAGACGATAACGGCCATTAATCAACTGATCATCGACGAGTCGGAGGTCGTCGCTCGCTACGATATGAAGGGCAATCCTGTCGACAGCACCTATAAGGGCATGCAGATCATCCGATTGAAGAACGGAAAGACTATCAAATTGAACGTTAAATAAACATTATTAATTATTAAAGTAACAAGATTATGAAAAAGTTTATTATGTCGATGGCACTGGCCATCATCGCAGGTGTTTACACCGCTCAGGCACAAGATGTGATTACCGATCCTGTAGCTGCTGCTCAGGCTCAGCAGGATGCTATCAAGGCTCAGAAGGCTGCCGAGAAGGAGGCCAAGAAGAAGCAGAAGGCTATCGAGAAAAAAGAAAAAGAGGCCAAGAAAAAGGAGAAGGCCATCAAGAAGCACAACGATGCCGTAAAGAAGGCCGAGAAGGCTCAGAAGGCTGCTGAGAACGCTGCCGAGAAGGCCCAGAAGGCTGCCGAGAAGGCTGCACAGAATCCTGGCGACCTGAAGCTTCAGGCTAAGGCTCAGAAGGCTGCTGCAAACGCCACGAAGGCTCAGTTGAGAGCAGAGAAACTGGCCAAGAAAGCGAAGTAAATACGCTTGAACTCACAAATAAAGAACGGCAGATTCCATTCCGGAGTCTGCCGATCTTGGTTAGAGAGGATTAATGAGTGTCTAACTGAGTCCATTCATACTCAGGGAGATACGGTTACGACGGCGGTCGACTTCGATGACGCGGACGTGGATGTGCTGATGGAGCTTGACGACATCAGTGGGATGAGCAATGCGTCGATTCGCCATCTGTGAGATGTGTACTAAGCCATCCTGATGGACACCGATGTCAACAAAGGCACCGAAGTTGGTGATGTTGGTAACGATGCCTGACAGTTCCATGCCCTCGATGAGGTCATCGATGGTGTTGACGCGTGAGTCGAACTCAAATTCCTCGATCTGCTCACGGGGATCGCGACCAGGCTTTTCCAGTTCCTTGAGGATATCGGTAAGGGTAGGGATGCCTACTTCAGCAGTCACGTAGCGTTTGATATCGATGGCCTCGCGCTTCTCCTTATTATTAATAAGGTCGATGACGGCACAATTCTGATCCTTGGCCATCTGTTCGACGATGTAGTAGCTTTCGGGGTGGACGGCGGAATTGTCGAGCGGATTGCTTGCTCCTGGGATACGGAGGAAACCTGCACACTGCTGGAAGGCTGAAGGACCGAGACGAGGTACTTTCTTGAGTTGAGCCCGAGCAGTGAAGGCTCCGTTCTCTTTGCGATAGTCGACAATGTTCTTGGCAAGGGTTGGGCCAAGTCCGCTGACGTACATGAGCAGATGCTGTGAGGCGGTATTGAGGTTGACGCCAACGTTGTTAACACAACTCTCAACGGTATAATCGAGGGCGTTCTTGAGTTTCGTCTGGTCGACGTCGTGCTGATACTGTCCTACGCCAATGCTCTTGGGGTCGATCTTGACGAGTTCTGCGAGAGGGTCCATCAGACGGCGTCCAATAGAGATGGCTCCGCGCACGGTGACATCTTCGTCGGGAAACTCGTCGCGGGCTATCTTTGAGGCGGAATAGATGGAAGCCCCATCTTCGCTGACGGTGAAGATCTGGGGTTCATACTGACTAGAGGCGTTGGATGGGCTAGGAATGTTGTAGCGGCCAGCGAGGACATCGCGGATGAAATCGTTGGTTTCGCGACTGGCAGTGCCATTGCCAATAGAGATGGCTTCGATCTGGTATTTTTGGAGCATCTTCTGTATAGCCATTGCCGACTCCATACGCTTGTTGACGGGCGGGTGGGGGAAAATGGCCTCATGGTGGAGCAGATTGCCCTGTGCATCGAGGCAGACGACCTTGCATCCTGTACGGAACCCCGGGTCGATGCCCATCACCCGTTTCTGTCCTAAGGGGGCTCCAAGCAACAATTGACGGAGGTTCTCAGCAAAGACATGGATAGCCTCCTCGTCGGCCTTCTCCTTGCTGAGGGCTGCAAACTCTGTTTCTATGGAGGGCTTGAGCAGTCGCTTATAGCCATCCTCAACTGCTTCGGCCACTAATTTGCTACAAGACGTGTTACCATAGACATAATGGCGCTGGATACGTTCGATGCACTCGTCATCGTCGGGCGATATGCTGATGCGGAGCATGCCTTCGTTCTCACCTCGACGCATGGCCAGAAGACGGTGGGAGGAACAGCGCTTGAGGGGCTCCTTCCAATCGAAATAATCGCTGTATTTGGCAGCCTCATCTGTATCTGCTTTTGCTTTGACCACCTTTGAGGTGATATAAGCCTGACGACGGAAGGCACCCCGGAGTTGTTGGCGGATGCGTTCATCCTCGCTGACCGTTTCGGCAATGATATCCTGAGCGCCTTTGATGGCTGTCGCAACATCTTTTACATCGCCCTTGATGAATTTCTCTGCTGCACGCTCTGGGTTATGTTCCCGCTGGAGCAGGAGTATCTTGGCGAGAGGCTCCAAACCCTGTTCGCGGGCTACCTGGGCCCTGGTACGGCGCTTGGGCTTGTAGGGCAGATAGATATCTTCGAGTTCGGTGGCATCCCAACAGTCGTTGATGCGCTTCTCCAGTTCGAGTGTCAGTTTGTCCAGATCGGCGATGGTCTTGAGTACCGTCTCTTTACGCTTCTGGATCTCCTTAAACCGTTTATATTGGTTGCTGATAGCAGCAATCTGTACTTCATCGAGTCCGCCTGTGCGTTCCTTGCGATACCGGGAGATAAAGGGAATGGTGCAGCCCTCGTCGAGCAGCGCCAAAGTGTTGCCGACAGCCCGTTCCTGCAGGTTGAGTTGCTGGGCTATCAGTCGTGCAAAGCTGTTCTTTTCCATACAATTCGTTAATTAATGCTGCAAAAATACGAATAATCCGCGAGAATTGTGTACTTTTGCACACTGAAATTGAAAAATAATGAGAAATAAGATTATATTATCAGTGGTATTGCTGTTGTCGGCCCTGACCTCTATCCATGCTCAAGACAATCCCAATGCGCGACAGGCGAGACGGATTTTCAATCAGGCCTATCAGCAGGTTTTCGGTGAACAAGGTGCAACACTGCGTTACGATGTGAACATTACTGGGATCTATAAGACTTACGGAACGATTTGGTATAAAGGCAAGAAAAGCAAATTTGTAGATGCGAAGATGAATTCCTGGAACGATGGCGTGACAGTGTATACCATCAAGAACAAGAAAAAGAATAAAGAGGTGGAGATTCATAACGCCAAAAACAATAAATCGGACAAGTATTCGAGTAAGTTCAAATTTGAGCCGGATAATTTTGACTATAGCATTGCCAATCATGAACAGGGCCTCATGCTGACGCTGAAGGCAAAGAAGGGCGCGAAGGGTATTAAGGAGGTGCATGCTCTAGTGAAGCGCCAGACTTACGAGCCCATCAGTTTACGCATCAAGATAGCCTTTATCTGGACCACCATTAAGATCTCTAATTTCAAGTCGGGTGGTATTACAGATGAGATGCTGCGGTTTCCTGTCGAGAAATATAAAGATTATAAGTTTGTAGATAAAAGATGATATCAGTAGAAGGACTGAAGGTGGAGTTTGGAGTGAACCCCCTGTTCGCTGATGCCAGTTTCGTCATCAACGACCGTGACCGTATTGCCTTGGTGGGTAAGAATGGTGCCGGTAAGTCGACGATGCTGAAGATCCTCTGTGGACAGCAGCGGCCTACAGCTGGTAATGTGAGTGTGCCTACTGATTGCCGGATTGGCTATCTGCCACAGGTGATGATCCTGCAAGACGATACGACGGTTCGTCAGGAGGCACAGAAGGCCTTTGCCGACATCACGAAGCTGAAGACTCGCATCGACAAGATGAACGAGGAGTTGGCAGAACGCACCGATTACGAGAGTGAGAGCTATCTGGCCCTGATCGAGAAATACACCACCGAACACGAACGCTATATGATATTGGGGGCTGAGAACTATGAGGCGGAGATAGAACGGACACTGATGGGACTCGGATTTCTGCGAACAGACTTCGAACGGCCCACCTCGGAGTTCTCTGGCGGTTGGCGTATGCGTATTGAATTGGCGAAAATCCTGCTTCAGAAACCTGATGTGTTGTTGCTCGATGAGCCGACCAACCATTTGGATATTGAGAGTATCCAATGGCTGGAACAATTCTTGGCACAGTCGTCGAGTGCCGTCGTGCTGGTAAGTCATGACAGAGCCTTTATCAATAATGTGTCGAACCGTACGTTGGAGATTTCCTGCGGACGGGTCGTCGACTATAAGGTGAAGTATAATGAGTACGTCGTTTTGCGAAAAGAACGTCGCGAGCAACAGTTAAGAGCTTACGAGAATCAGCAGAAGGAAGTGGCTGATATGAAGGACTTTATTGAACGCTTCAGATATAAGGCTACAAAAGCTGTTCAGGTGCAGCAGAAAATCAAACAATTGGAGAAAGTCGTACCCATCGAAATCGATGAAGTTGATAATTCTGCCATGCATCTGAAGTTCCCGCCATGCCTGCGAAGTGGCGACTATCCGGTGATTTGCGATGAGGTGCGTAAGGACTATGGTGCCCATACCGTATTTGACCATGTGACGCTGACTATCAAGCGCGGTGAGAAGGTGGCTTTCGTGGGTAAAAACGGTGAGGGAAAGTCGACGTTGGTGAAATGTATCATGGATGAGATTCCCTATACCGGTGAGTTGAAAATCGGACATAATATCCAAATAGGCTATTTCGCCCAGAATCAGGCGCAGCTGCTTGATGAGAATCTGACGGTTTTCCAGACGATAGACAACGTGGCCAAAGGCGACATTCGTCTGCGCATTAATGATATTCTTGGTGCGTTTATGTTTGGTGGTGAGGAAAGCGATAAGAAGGTGAAGGTGCTCAGTGGTGGAGAAAGGAGTCGCTTGGCGATGATCCGGTTGTTGCTGGAGCCTGTCAACTTGTTGATTCTTGACGAGCCTACGAACCATCTTGACATGCCTTCAAAGGATGTGCTTAAGGAGGCAATCAAGGCTTTTGATGGTACAGCCATCATTGTTAGTCACGACCGAGAATTCCTAGACGGACTGGTGACGAAGGTCTATGAGTTTGGTGGCGGTAGGGTAAGGGAGCATCTTGGCGGTATCTACGACTTTCTTAGAAGTAAAAAAATATCAGAGTTGAATGAGTTGGGGAAAGTGGAAAAGACTCCTCAACAAACGAATCCTGTTGTTTCGCGTGAGAAGTTGTCATTTCAGAAGTCTGAGGCGGTTGATAATAAGTCTGTTGTAGAAAAGGAAACATTGTCAAAGGCTCTTGATTATGCGGAGCGTAAGGAGCAGCAGAAGCGGGTCAAAAGAATAGAAAAGGCTGTAAAAGAATCTGAATCGAAAATCGAGAAGATGGAAGCCCGTTTGAAAGAACTTGACGATCTACTCATGCTGCCGGAGAATGCTTCGGATATGACACTCGTCATGGAATATACCTCGACGAAGAAATGCCTCGACGAAGAAATGGACCGCTGGGAGAAATTGAACGAAGAATTGATTGGCTAAAGGCGGCCTAAGGCCGTTAATCATAAAAATTTACCGTCGTAAATATAAATTTACGGCGGATTTTTTTGTTTATTTCAAAAAATTAATTAACTTTGCGCCTAACTTACGTAAATAACATGTTATGATGAACGAAGATATTACCCTAAACCCAACCTCAGGCGCCAGTGGTATGCAAGAAATGCAACATGAAGAACTGACGAGGGAAAAAGCCTCGCCGGTTGACTACCAGCAACAAATGCATGCCCGTGCTGCACAAGGTGTACAATGTCCTTATTGTGGTACTGTGAATGAGCCGGAAGCAATGTTCTGTGCTTCTTGTGGAAAACCCATTGGTAAGACCAGTTGTCCGAATTGTGGTGCGGAGATTGATCCCGATGCCGATTTCTGTGAAGTTTGTCACCACTATATCCGCAAAGACGTTTGTTCCTTCTGCGGTGCCCATCTCACGGGTAAGGAGGCTTTTTGTCCCGAGTGCGGAAATCCCCGAGGCGGTATTGTGTGCCCGGTCTGTCATACACTCAACGACTTTTCTTTCTGCAAGCAGTGTGGTACGGCTTTGACAGAAGAAGCCCGGCATTTGTTGGCAGAGTTGCAGCTGACACCGGAATACAAGGAGATGGAGGCGTTAGCCAAGGAAATCCAGCAGATGGAGATGGTCATTCCCCTGTCGTCAGAGCGTGATAAGGTGCGTGATCAGTTGAGCAGGAAGTTGCGTGAGCGTGTCCTGACGCTGTTGGCTCAGGATCAGGGCATAGCCCAGCCGGAGATTAAGGAACGGGAGGCTCTTGTCGAGAAACAGGAGTTGGATGCTCAGAAAGAAACGCGTTTGAGACGCTTGAATGAAATTTTGGAACAGATGGCCCAGAAACCAGAACCTCAACCAGCCAAAGTCCGCAATTATGCTATGGCCTGTAAACCACAGGGCGTCCGTCTTGCGTGGGAATGTAATTTTAAACATGCCCTGCACTCTAGTCCATGTGGTTGTGCCAAGCCTCAGTTAGGCGGTAAATGGATTATTTTGGGAAAGAACTCACGAAAAGAAATTAAAGACGATTTATAATGGAGAATCCGGATGTTGAGAAGACTATGCATGTAGAGCCTGCAGCAGGTGATACGACCATGCGCCCGGCATCAATGGACCAGACGAATGCGTCTGGCTCTATGGATATGACGATGCGTACAACAACAACAAATTTCGAGCAGGATAATTCCGATGTGCAAGATATGGCGGGAGATTATTTCGTCTTGAAAGGTGTTAAATACAAGAACAAACAATGTCTCAGCGAGAACTCTGGTGAGGCTCAGGTATATCTTGTGGAACGTGACGACGAAGAATTTGTTTTGAAGATTTATTACCCGACGTTCAATGTCAACAAGAAAATGTTGCAGACCATTTACAACTTCAAGTTTGAGATGGTGGTGACACTCATCGACTTTGGAAAAGTCTACGTCGACGGGAAGAGCAGGAACTATGAGTTGATGGAATACCTCCGAGGCGGTTCTATGGTTGATTACCATCTGAATGGCGATATAGACAAGTTCCGTCGTATTGCATTACAGGCTGCTGCAGCCTTGGCCTATTGTCATGGTAACAATATTCTTCACAAGGATGTCAAACCGAGCAACCTATTTTTCCGTGATAAGGAGCATACGGAAGTCGTTCTTGGCGATTTCGGTATCTCCAGTATGTTGGAGAACGATGGTAAGCTGCATCAGACGACTCAGGCCAGAACCCCTATATATGCAGCTCCTGAGATGTATTCGGATGTGATTGATGGTATGGTGGAGGTAACGCCTGCAGCTGATTTCTATTCTCTTGGTATTACTCTGATGTATATCTGGCTCGGTGGTAATCCAATGAGCAGTAATGAGCGTGTGATGATGCGCCAGAAGAGCGAAGGACGTCTGCCTCGTTTGAATGAACTACCCGAACGGGTAAAGATGATTGTTCAGGGTATGACGGTTGTCAACCCGTTGAACCGCTGGGGATATGAGCAGGTGGAGAAATGGTTCCAGGGCGAGAACCCGGCAGTGGATCTGAGTTCGCCGTTCTTGAAATATAAGAGCTTTGTCGTTGATCCTGACAGGAACCTAGTGGCTGATAATATCCACGAGTTGATACCGATGCTGCTGGATAACGAGAAACTGGCTATTGGCTATCTGTACAATGGTCGTATCAGTTCCTGGTTGGAACAATGCGGCAATGACAAGTTGAGTACGATCGTCAAGGATATCGTGGTCAACAAGTATCCCGTTGACCAGCATGCCGGTTTGATGGCTGCCGTCTATATGATGGAGCCGACCTATCCTTATAAGGACATCAAAGGTAACTTGTGCGACGATGTTCATAGCGTAGCAATCTCCTTGTTAAGCTATATCAAAGAATACGGCATGTTGCTGGTGAATCCGAATGATACATTGTTCCAATATCTGGAGTCGCATTCCAAATGCAACATCGACCGTTTGCGTTCATACTTCACCCAGTCGGAGAAGTTCGATGCAAAGGTGGCCGTGATGCGCCTAGTATATGAGATCGATCCGGATATTCCCCTGCTCAGTCGATTCCCCTCTTCATCTATAAAAGATATCGTTCGGACCTTTGGTAAGGAAAAGTTGAACGAGGATGAGTGGCACAGTCTGACAGATGGCCGACTGCTATCGTGGATGTATAGTCATGAGGACAAGATGGCCTGTGAGAGCCTGCGTATCCTGACAAGGAACCAGCCCTATTCGGAGGCCTTGGCATATAAGGTGCTCTATAATCTGGATCGGGATGCCGCATACGATCTCCGTCAAGCCAATACGCCGCAAAAAGTGGGTGAGATGTTGAATGAACGACTGAAGAATCTTGAACATGCTGATGGGAAGGAGTTTGAGAGTCAAATGGCGGACATCATTAATCTAAATGGCCGTTTCTCTTATTTCGCCCAATTGCATGGATGGGCAGAGGTACTGAATGAAGCCAATCGCTGTTTTGATTTCAATAGTGAAGAGAACAAGGAACGTCTGGGCGCATACGACGCAAGGACTGCAACCTATCGGTTCTGCAAGATTCTTGGTGTGACGCCGGTATATGTGCTGTCTGATGGTACTGAGTTGACGGATGGCCGTAATCTTCATTCGCACGACTTTGCCCAGATCCGGAATGAAATGCGTAACGGCTCCTTTACACAGTGGCTTTCCGTATTTTATCACGAAGACCCCTTTGCCGACTTTACAGAGGAATATGCCTATGAGCATACTTTGGAGGAGTGGTTGAATGCCATCGGTAAGATTGACAGTCATCAGACATATTATAAACGTTTTGTCGATGCCCGTGAGGAGACAGCCAACAGAATTCAAAATGTTAGAAGCGGCTGGGAGCGTGCAAAAGGTAAGGAGAAAATCTGGCGCATGGCCTTCTATAGCTTGTCGGCTTTGTGGATTTTATTGATGCTGTTCATTGGTGTCAAGGATCGTACTTTCCTCTTGGGACATTCCTTCATTTCTATCGGTCTGCCGTTGGGTGGAATGACGGGTATCATTGTTGCCACAAGGGCCTATTTCAGAGGATACGATTTCTTCTTCTCCTTCCTGTGGGGGCTCTTGGGCGCCTTCTCGTCCTTTATACCTATTATTATTTTAAAATATATGAACCAGTCGCATCCCGGTCTGTTCAATCTTACCGTCATTGCAATTTCGCTGGTTTATATGCTCATTTGTCATCTGACGGACTTCCGCGGTGATCAGAAAGCTGATAACAAACTGATTACGGAGGTGCTTGACAACGACATTAAGTCTACCTTGCTCGAACCGCTTTACTATACGTTCAAGACCAAGTCTTACAAGTTCAAGGGTTCGAAGTTCGGGTTGCTTGACGATGTAACCGATCAGGTACGTTCTATCAGTGGCGAGAGTGTACTCCATTATGTGCTGTGGAGTATCCTAGCACTTATCTTTGTGCTTGACTTTATCATTTATAGTCCAAGCTTGATGAATGTCAGCAATCCTGATGTTGATAATTTCAGTTTCAGACCTTCGGAAATGATGCAGAAAATAGAAAAAGACGTTGAATAATGATATGTGAACATTGCCATAAGGAAAACAGGAGCGTAGCCAAGTTCTGTAAGTGGTGCGGCCAGCCCATGATCAGTCAGAACTTGCTCGACAAATTGGTTGGTCTTGATAGTGTCAAGCAACAACTGAAGATGATTGTCGATACCTATGCTTTCCTGCGTTCACGCAAGGATATCGCTCAGGTTCGCATCTCCGTTAATGCCATCATCATCGGTGAGACAGGAACGGGTAAGACGGCTCTGGCAGAGATCCTCCGTGATTATTTCTATCAGAACAAGATTATCGACAAACCGAAACTGACGATGGTGGATGCCGTCGACTATCAGCGATTTGTCGACAAGTGGGAAGAAAACATCAAGAAGGCAAAGAATGGTATCCTGTTCTTTGACAATGTCCAGAAACTTCTGCCTGACAAGTATTCCAATCAGGTGAATCCTTTGGATAAGCTATTTGTCGAGATGGATAAATGGGAGGATAACCCAGTGGTCATCATCTCAGGTCTTCCCAAAGGTTTGGATGACTTCTTAGAGAGCAATCCGGCCGTAGCCAACCGCTTTAAATACACATTCCGTTTGCCGACACCAAACTATAATGAGTTGACGGATATCTGTAAGTTGAGTTTGAAGTCGCGTTATGGCATTTCTGATTTCGCTCCTGATGCCGACGATCAGTTGAAGCGTTTCTTCAAATATCAGATCAAGATTAAGGACGAGACCTTTGGTAATGCCCACTTGGCTATGAAGACGGCCGAAGATATCTTCACGCAGTTTATCAGTCGCGGTGCCCAAGCTACTATCGTGGAGAAGGGCGATATCAAGGGCTATGTACCCGAAGAGCGTTCTGTTGAAGATATCCTAAAAGACCTCGACAAGTACATTGGTATGGATGAGGTTAAGGCTGCGGTACGCGAGATCGCCTATGCTGTGAAGAACAGCGTTGAGCGCGCAGAACGTGGCTTGGGTGAGCAGGAGAAGATGTCGATGCATATTATCCTGACAGGCAATCCGGGAACAGGTAAGACGACCATTGCCCGAAAGTTGGGTGAGATCTTAGCAGCTATCGGTTATCTCGATAGTGGTCATGTGGTGGAAGTAGATCGTGCCAAGATGGTGAGCCCGTATCAGGGCGAGACTCCGAAGGTGGTCGACCGCTTGTGCGACAAGGCCATGGGTGGCATCCTCTTCGTGGATGAGGCTTATACGCTGGCTCCTGTCAGTCAGGCAGGCGACCGTGATAATCAGGGCGCACAGGCGCTGGAGAAGTTGATGAAGCGCATGGAGGACGACCGCGGAAAGTTTGTTGTCATCGCTGCCGGTTATCGGACCGAGATGGATAATCTCTTCCGCATCAATCCGGGCTTCCGCAGCCGTTTCAATTACTTCCTGAATATTGAGGACTATACACCTGAGCAGCTTTATCAGATCATGCTGGTCTTTGCCAAGGAGAAGAAGTATCTGTTCTCAGAGCAGGCTGAGGCCTTGACGAAGAAAATGATCACCGAGATGTATAATTCGCGTGACAAGGACTTTGCCAATGGTCGTACGATGCGCTCGCTCTTCGACCAGATCTGTAAGAAACAGGCTCAGCGTCTGCAGGGTGAGAACATCTCATCGATGAGCAATGAGCAGCTAATGACGATTGAGGATCAGGATATTCCGTACGAGGCTCCGCAGACTGTGGACTATTCAGAGTGTCTGAAGAAACTCGATGGTCTTGTGGGCTTAGGCGGCGTGAAGAAGGAAATCTCCAATTTGGCTGCCTACCTCAATCTGCAGATCAAGCGTGGCGAAACCAATACCTTCCAGGGTAAGCATTATGTCTTTACAGGTAATCCTGGTACGGGTAAGACGACGGTGGCACGTATCATGGCCGATGTATTTAAGACATTGGGTATCGTGTCACGAGGTCAGCTGGTAGAAGCCGACCGCGCGAAATTAGTAGCAGGCTACTCTGGACAGACTGCCATCAAAACCAATCAGTTGGTTGATCAGGCTATGGGTGGTGTGCTGTTTATCGATGAGGCCTATACGCTGAAGTCGAACGATGGCGACTCATTCGGTGCAGAAGCCATCGATACGCTATTGAAGCGATTGGAGGATGATCGTGGTAAGTTTATTTGTATCGTGGCGGGTTATACTGACCAGATGCACGACTTCATCGATACCAATCCTGGTTTGAAGAGTCGCTTCACACAGACGATTCATTTCGATGACTACACGCCTGATGAACTGACTCAAATCTTCCTCAATCTGGCTAAAGGTAAGAACTTCACGATCGATGAGGAGACCGAGGCTGCTATCCACCGCGAGTTTGAGCAGCTCTATCTGCGTCGTGACAAGAACTTCGGCAATGCCCGTGAGGCTCGTCGCATCTTCGATGGCGCTGTCGAACGTCAGAGTCAGCGTTTGGTGAAGTTGATGAGTGCCCCTGGCTTCCAGGAGGCTGATATGTATAAGCTCACGAAGGAAGACCTGCCTATGGCTCAGAGTGAATCAGCCCGTCCGCTTGAGGAGGTGCTTAACGAACTCGATGAGTTCATCGGCATGCGTACTGTTAAGAATTCTATCCGTCGTCTGGCCGTACAGAGCATGTTCATGAAACAGCGTGCTGCCATGGGTGCCGGTAAGGTGCAGCAGATGGCCATGAACTTCATCCTGACGGGTAATCCAGGCACGGGTAAGACCTCTATTGCCCGTAAGATGGGTGAGGTGCTTCAGTCAATGGAGATTCTGCCTACATCGCGTGTCATCGAGGCCAGTCGTGCCACATTGGTAGGCAAATATATGGGTGAGACGCCAAAGATTGTGAACAACATGTGTGACAAGGCGATGGGTGGTATCCTTTTCATCGATGAGGCCTATACCCTGAGCGATGGTGGTGACCAGTATGGCAAGGAAGCCATCGACACGCTGATGAAGCGCATGGAGGACGATCGTGGCAAGTTTGTCGTGATAGCTGCTGGTTATAAGGATAAGATGGAGGAGTTCCTGATGATGAATCCTGGTCTGGCCAGCCGCTTTACACATAAGCTCCATATCGATGATTACAACGAAGACGAGCTCCTGGCCATCTTCAAGCATATGGCTCAGAAAGACTCATACACGCTGTCGCCGACTGCAGAGTTCAAGGCTTTGGATTCCATCTATAAGATGGTGCTCAACAAGGATGAGTCGTGGGGTAATGCCCGTGAGATGCGTAATCTGCTTGATGCGACTATCCAGAAGCTTTCGCTCCGTGTTTCGCAGATGCCGCAAGAGGAGGTGACAAAGGAAACCTATCAGTTGATATTACCAGAAGATTTATAATTAGACGATTATGATTATTTGCCCGACTTGCAAAGAAGAGATAGATAATGATTCCCATTTCTGTGATCAATGTGGACAGGCTTTGCTGTTTTGTGATCGTTGTGGAAATGTGGGTGTAGGACGTCGTTGCACACATTGTGGTGGCCTGATGGTTGCTCCGAAGAATGCGCCAGGCGAAGGCATTCCTGGAATGTCGGAAAGCCTGAAGATGGAGATGGCTACTTCTGGAAGTATGCGAGGAAATCAGCAGCAAGCAAATGGCATACCGGTTCTGACGCTGGCCAACGACAGTCTCAATATCCGAATCGTGGGTATTAACGGTGCCATCATCGGTCGCCGTACCGGTCCCTATTCACACTTCTTCGACAAGTATCCATATGTATCAGGAACACATGCACAGTTGAAATATAGCATTAATACAGGTTGGTGTGTCGTTGATAAGCATTCTTCCAATGGAACGAAGCTGAATCAGCGCAGTCTTCAGCCTGATGTCGACATGTCGCTCAGTAATGGTGATGTGCTGACGATTGCCAATATTAATTTGCAAGTGATTGTAAGATAAATTGGAAATGATGAACTTGTGTGTAACAGCTGCAAGCAGAATCGGCTGTGTCAGGAGTAATAATGAGGATATGATACTGGTAGGCAGTTCATTCATTCGTAATGACGACTATAGCACAAACATTGGACTTGACCCCCAAAAACGTATATTGTTTGCTGTGGCCGACGGAATGGGCGGCCATAAGAGTGGTGAGGTGGCCAGTAGCGATGCCTTGCATAATCTTCATTTCTTCTTTAATGATATTCCTACAGGTTTGACGGCAGGCGACTTCAATGAGATGATGGTGGTGTGGTTGGACTCCATTAATGCCATCATTGATTCCAAGGGACGTGTCGACGATCGTTTCAAGGGTATGGGAACCACTTTGGTGGCTGTTGCCTATTATGGTGGCAATTTCTTTTCCATGAACTGTGGCGACAGCCGTCTTTACCGTATGCGCAACGGCGCATTGCAACAACTCACCACCGACCACTCCCTTAATAATATGTTAGGCACCCCAGAGCATAGTAGTGTGATTACGAACTGCATCGGAGGTGGCTGCAAGTATTCATATATGGACATCGTCAAGTTGACCGACGACATCCTGCCCTCAGATATCTATCTGCTCTGTAGCGATGGATTGAGTGATATGCTCAGCGATCAGCGGATTGAAGTCTTGCTGAAGTCGGGCGCTGATGCCGATGCCCTCTGTCAGGCTGCTGTTGAAGCTGGAGGCTTCGATAATGTCTCGGCCTGCATGATTGAAGTTAAATCATAAATTGTAAACAGCGACCATGCCGTTAAGATTACCAGATAGATTGCCTGCCATAGATTTGCTGAAGCAGGAAAACATATTTGTAATGGACGATACCCGTGCCCATTCGCAGGATATCCGCCCGTTGCGGATTGTGATTCTGAATCTGATGCCGTTGAAGATTACTACCGAAACGGATCTGATTCGTCTTCTTTCCAACACGCCCTTGCAGTTGGAAATCAGTTTTATGAAACTGAAGAGTCATACGCCAAAGAATACTCCCATCGAGCATATGATGATGTTCTACCGCGACTTTGCGGAGATGCGTCAGGAGAAATTCGACGGTATGATCATTACCGGTGCCCCCGTTGAACAGCTCGATTTTGAGGATGTGAGCTATTGGGACGAGATTACTAATATCTTCGCGTGGGCGCGTACGCACGTAACAAGTACCTTATATATATGTTGGGCTGCTCAGGCGGGACTCTATTATCATTACGGCATTCCAAAGTATCCGTTGCCGATGAAGATGTTCGGTATCTTCTCGCAGAAGCCTTTGGATCCGCAACTCCCCATCTTCCGTGGGTTCGACGATGAGTTTATGATGCCTCACAGCCGTCATACAGAGATTCGCCGGGAGGATATCCTTGCCAATCCGGACTTGCGCTTGATAGCAGAGTCCGACGAGTGCGGAGTTAGTGTCGTCATGGCCCGCGAGGGACGCGAATTCTTCATCACCGGTCATTTGGAGTATGCTCCCAACACGCTCGACAATGAATATAAGCGCGATCTGGGTGTTCGCGACGATGTGGCTCTCCCTCGGAATTATTATCGTAATAACGACCCCTCGCAGAAGCCATTGGTCACTTGGCGCTCTCATGCCAATCTCTTCTATACCAACTGGGTCAACTATTATGTTTATCAGGAGACACCATATAATATTGATGATATCCGGTAGTGAGAGCATTAGAACTACTTGCCCCAGCCAAGAATCTTGAATATGGTATGGCGGCCATCGATCATGGTGCCGATGCCGTCTATATCGGCGCACCTTGTTTTGGTGCCCGTGCTGCTGTAGGCAATAGTGTCGATGATATCCGGAAACTCTGCGACTATGCCCATCCCTTTGGTGCAAAGGTCTATGTCACGGTAAACACCATTGTCTATGATGACGAACTCGATGCCACGCGTCGGCTGCTTCAAGCGTTGTCTGAGGCTGGTGTTGATGCCATTCTGGTACAAGACATGGCTGTGCTTCAGATGATGCGCAGCCTGCCGATGGCGGCACATGCCTCTACACAGACCGATAATCGTTCGGTTGAAAAGGTAAAGTGGTTGCATGATATAGGCTTCTCCCGTGTGGTACTGGCTCGTGAACTCTCTTTGGATGAAATCCGCGAGATTCATAGTCAGGAGCCTGATGTTGAGCTCGAAGTGTTTGTGCATGGGGCACTTTGTGTCAGCTATTCCGGCCTTTGCTATGCCTCGCAGTATTGTTTCGCACGTAGTGCCAATCGCGGAGCGTGTGCGCAGTTCTGTCGTATGAAATTCTCGCTTCAGGATGCGAAGGGTAGGGAAGTGGTACGCGATCGCTACCTGCTCTCGCTGAAAGATATGAACCGCATTGATCATCTTGAGAATCTGGCCGAGGTTGGGGTCTCATCCTTTAAGATTGAAGGCCGATTGAAAAACCTCTCTTATGTGAAGAACGTCACAGCGGCCTATAGTCAGCGGCTCAATGCGTTAATCCGACGTCATCCTGACTTGTATTGCCGTAGTTCGCAGGGCGTATGTAGCTATACTTTTACGCCCGATTTGAACCGCACCTTCAATCGTGGCTATACCACTTATTTCCTGCATGGCCGAATACCTGATATCGCCTCGATGGATACCCCTAAGGCGATGGGTGCTTTTGTCGGCATGGTAAAAGAAATCCGTCATGACAGTTTCAACGTGGCGGGTGTGGCGAGTTTTGCTAATGGTGATGGACTCTGTTTCCTCGATGAAGCGCGTCAGCTGATAGGATTCCGTGCCAATAAGGTTGTTGGCAACCGTATCTACCCCTATCGCATGCCTCAGGGGCTCAAGCCCGGTACGCGACTCTACCGCAACAACGATCAGGAGTTCGACCGTTTGATGTCGAAGCCGAGTGCCGAGCGTCGTATCCCCATTTGTATGACCCTTCGTGATGTCGCTGATGGCTTCGAACTGTCGGCCTCGATTCACGATAAGAAATATACTCTTCACTATCCTGCGGCGCTTCAACAAGCGCAGAAACCGCCTCATGATAACATCATCCGCCAACTGACGAAACTTGGCGATACTATTTATGTTTGTGAAGCGGTGGATATTCCTGCCGGTTTCAACTACTTTATCCCCAATAGCCTTCTCTCCGACATGCGACGCCAGTTGGTAGAGAAGTTGGTATCACAAAGGGAAGAACCTTTGCAGCTTGATGTGGCAAAACCGAGCGCTTGCGCTCCTTACGCCTATCCTTACCTCTATAACATCGCAAACCAAATGGCGCGCGATTTCTATGGCGCAAAGGGACTTTCGGCTTATGAATTGAAAGGCGGCGATGGACCCATCATGCAATGTCGTCATTGCATTCGTTATGCCCTTGGCTATTGCGTCAAACATGGTGGTCAGCGCCCAGTATGGCAAGAGCCCCTCTCTCTCATCTTAGGCGACGGACGTCGTTTCACGCTTGAGTTCGATTGCAGGAACTGTCAAATGAATGTCTATGCGTCGTAGCCTCTTCACCATCCTCTGCATGCTCCTGCTCTGCGGTTGTTACAACCAGGGCCCGATCACGCCTGATGCCTGGAATCTTACCGAGCAGCAACTCGACTCCATATCCTTCTACACCACCCATCACTATACGCAGGGCTACAATTTTGTTGTCAGTCGCGACTCGCTTAAGATTCTTGAACAGCAGAACGAAATGATGCCTGTGCCTGATATTCTTACAGCAGAAATCACGGCAGGCGATGAGACCATGCCGATGCTCTCGTTGGTGGATTCCATCACGCTTCGAAGACATGATCATCTCGTGGTGGCTGATATCCACACTGTGCCTTCGGATTCCATCGATAGCGTATGGGTGAAGGTGGCGCGCGACCAGCTCACTTTTGGTTGGGTGCGAGAGTCAGAACTTCTGGCAGCGGTGTCACCCGACGACCCCATCAGTCAGTTCATCGATTTCTTCTCTGATTCCCATCTGCTGATCTTCCTTGCTTTCTGTGTCCTCGTCGGTGGTGCCTATGGGGTAAGCCATCTGCTGCGCAAGGGGGCAAAGATCGTACATTTCAACGATATCCCCTCGTTTTATCCCACGTTGCTCTGTCTGTTGGTGGCAGCATCGGCGGTGCTTTACAGTAGCATCCAACTCTTTGCGCCTGAGATGTGGCGGCATTTCTATTACCACCCATCACTCAATCCCTTTGCGCTGCCTTGGCACCTCGGATTGTTTGTTATATTTGTGTGGACGCTTCTGATTGTGGCTATTGCTACTGTCGATGATGTCCGCCATCATTTACCCTTGGGCGAGTCCATTCTTTATTTGGGCGGATTAGCGGCTGTCTGTGCCGTCGATTATGTCGTTTTCAGTATCACCACCTTATATTATATGGGCTATCCGCTGCTGATTGCCTATATCGTTTTCGCCATTCATCGCCTTTTACTGCAAAAATCCTTATAAATGAGGATTGCACGAGTCGGGAGAAATGTGTACCTTTGCACCCGATTTGAAAAAGCGAAAAGAATGATGAGAAAAACATGTTTTGTGCTCTTAGCACTCATTTGTCAGGCGGTTGTTATGGCAACCCCGCTTGACGACCTTACCAACGAGGCCTTGACCGATACGAGCAAAGTTGTTGATTTAGATGAAGTGGTTGTGGTGGCGCAGCCGAAGGAACAGGTTCGTCTGCGTCTGCAGCCCGTGAGTAGTAATGTCTTTGGCAGCGAACAGCTCCAGCAGTTGAATGTCCGCGACCTGAGTCAGTTGTCGCAGTATGTACCGTCGTTCGTGATGCCGGCCTATGGCTCGCGCCTCACCTCGTCGATGTATGTGCGTGGCATTGGCTCGCGTGTCAACAGTCCCGCCGTCGGCCTCTATTACGACAATATCCCCTTGATGTCGAAAGCAGCCTTTAATAACCATTTCTATATGCTCGACCGTGTGGATATCCTGCGTGGTCCCCAGGGCTCGCTCTATGGCCAGAATACTGAGGGCGGACTGGTGCGTATCTATTCCAAAGACCCGATGCGCTATCAGGGCACCGACATCCGTCTGGGCATCGGCAATGGCCTTTATCGCAATGTCGAGGTGGCCCATCACCATCGTCCCAGCGACAAGCTCGCCTTCACGGTAGCTGGCTTCTATAACGGTCTGAAGGGTTTTATCAACAATCAGAACTTCGATGACAAGAATGACAAGAGCCTTGAGGCTGGTGGCAAGTTGCGCATGATCTTCCAACCCTCGCAGCAGCTGAAGTTCGATTGGACGGCCGACTATCAGTGGGTTAGTCAGAATGGTTTCGGCTATGGCGAGTTCGGTACGAGTTGGTATGACACAGGTTTTCCTGGTTCAGCACCATTGTCGACTGTATTCACGGATGTGCAGGATCCTGCGACAACGATTATGAATGGCTACAAGCGCAATATGTTCAACACAGGTCTGAGCATCAGCTATGATATCGACAACCTCCTCTTCACCTCGACCACCAGCTACCAGTTCCTGCAAGACCGCATGCAGATGGATCAGGACTATATGACGCCCGACTATTTGCAATTGGAGCAGCGTCAGAAGATGAACGCCTTTACCCAGGAATTTGTGCTCCGTTCGCACGACAAGCGCAACTGGCAGCACGCCAGCGGACTATTCGGCTCCTATCAGTGGTTGCGTACCGATGCACCTGTCTATTTCGGCGATGCCATCACGGGGCCTATCAGCAATGCCATCACCAATGCCATGCGGGGCGCTATGCAACAGTCGATGTATCCGCGCATGTATCAGCAGATGTACGACCAGATGCTCCAACAGATGATGTCTCAGGGCATGCCCGAAGCCGTCGCTCAGGCTTCTGCCGCGAAGGCTGCCGAGGCTGCTGCCCAAAAGGCTGTTGACGCTGCCATTAGCGGCGTGTCCATGTCGGCAGAGATGGCCGTACCCGAGACGTTCAAGACACCCTCGATGACCTTTGCTGCCTTCCACGAGTCGAACTTCCTCTTGGGCGATCACTTCAAACTCACCCTTGGTCTGCGATTCAATGTCGACAAGGTGAAAATCGAGTACGACGCCCTCGCTTATATGAACATGACGGGCGGCACCGCTGAGCGTCAGGCCACCTATCACCTTACCTCGCATGTTGCCGACAGCCGTCAGAAGACCTATACCCAGCTGTTGCCGAAAATCGGTCTCACCTATAGCTTCGACGGGAACATCGGCAATGTCTATGCCCTCGTTTCGAAAGGCTATCGTGCTGGTGGCTACAACATCCAGATGTTCTCCGACGTGCTCCAGACCGAACTCAATGCCCATCAGCAGGATGCCATGCGTGGCGATTACGATGTAGAACATACCACGCAAGACTTTGATAATATTGAGGAAACCATCGCCTATAAGCCCGAGGAGTCGTGGAACTACGAAGTAGGAACCCATCTCAACCTCTTCGACTCACAGCTGCACTTCGACCTTGCCATTTTCTACATGCAGATCCGCCACCAGCAGCTCTCGCAGATGATTCCGGGTTCCAACTATGGCCGTATGATGGTCAATGCCGGCAAGAGCCATTCCTGCGGACTGGAAACGACACTTCGCGGAAGGTTCCTCGACAATGCGCTCGATTGGGGACTTACCTATAGCTTCACCAATGCCAAGTTCGACGACTACGAGACTCTTAATCTGACAGGCTGGACTCCAAAGGGTCCTAATGATGATTCCTATCTGGAAGTGCAGAGGGATTACAACGACAAATATGTGCCTTTCGTGCCGCAGCATACATTCAGCGCGATGGCCGACTATCACATCGGTCGCTTCACCATCGGCGCCAATGTCGCAGGTCAGGGTAAGACCTGGTGGGATGAGGCCAACACCTATTTCCAGAAGCTTTACGCAACCCTCGGCGCTCATGCCGACTATGATTTCGGACCCGTCATCATTTCACTCTGGGGCCGCAACCTCACGGCTACGAAGTATAACACTTTCGCCGTTCAGAGCTCAGCCGCTGGCGGAACCCGCTATTTCGCCCAGCGCGCCAATCCGCTGCAGTTCGGTCTCGACGTGAACATACATTTGTAATACCTTGTCCCAATCAATAGTACCTTAACCATTTATCATGGCTGGCTCCGTGAGGATGCCAGCCATATTTATGCCTAATTTCTCCAATAGGGTAGTGAGCGCTATAGGTTCTTCGATAGTGGCGATACGCACCATGATGGTGGGATAGCAGAGACCGGTGGCATCGTCGCGGACAACGTCCATAAAGAGATCGCCCATAGGTGCGGTCTGGAGCAGAAGCGACAACTTCAGATTATCGTTGAAATCTGCGACCAGTTGCTGACATTCTTCCTCAGAAGTACCCTCCTTCATGTATTTGGCAATCTTGGCCCCATCCACCACAAGGTAGTTCACGTTGTTCGCGTGGCCGTTGAACACGAAGAGTCCTTCCTTGGCCTCAATGGTGAAGTCGGCCTCTACGGTCACGTCGTGCTTGATTAGCTTGAGGATGTCGGCATCGTCGGTCAGCATGGTGTTCATCACCAGGAGCGGCGATTCACTTTCTGACTTGCCATAGGAGAGCACCACGCTCCGCTCATGGGTATGCAACTGCCTGTAGTCGAGGGTGACCACATAATCGTGATAGAGCAGTTCACCGCTGAAGCTGTTACCACGAATGAGCAGCGGCAACCATACGGGACGGTTTCTCTCGGTATTCGAAATCAGGCGCAGCACCAGTTCGTCACCCTTGTAGATATAGAACTGGCTCGAGCCTGTGATATAGAAATTCCAGCGATAGATAGAGATGTCCTTTTCCATCTCTGCCGATATGTGGTATTGCTGGCCGTTGTGAGCTATATAGCTGATTTCCCCCCGACCGTCTGCCTTCAGTCCGAACCACGACGAACTGCTCTCGCCGTTTTCCTTGAGGATGGTCGACAGGTCGTAGGCCAGTTCGAGGGCCGCGTTAAAGTCATTATACGTGAACCGACGCCCCAGCGCCAGCCCCTTTTCTTCGTCACCCTTGAGCAGCGTGAGGAGCGTGGAGAGTTTTACTTCGAATTCAGAATCTTCGCTATCGCCTCTCGTCTTGCTGTTGATAACCTCTGCCAGCGGATTCAGGTCTTTGAAGTCGAGACCTTCCATATCCTCATTCAGGTCGTTGGCCACAGTCTCCAACGGACTGAGAGGCGTCACTTTCTGAGACTCCAGATTCTCGTCGTCAGAACTACACGCACCTAACAGGAGTGCGCCGGATATGGCCATCATGGCCCAAAAACATCTCTTTTTCATAAGCCCCAAAGATTATAGTTTACATCGTAGCCAGCCAGCATGAACCAGTTGGCCAGTTTTTGTTCGTAGCTGCGTAGCAGATAGAGGGGTGCCTCGACATTCTCCTCAAGCGACGTGCTTGGTGCATGCTCCCGAGCCCCTATGCCGGTCTTGAGATAGAGATAGGCAAGTGCCAAGTCCTGTATGGTGATGCCGGAATCCTCGCACATCTCATTGAGGTCGTCGGTGGTCAGGTCTACTACCTTCAGTTTCTCTTCTATATCAGGTATCAGGTCGAAGAGATTCACCCTGCGTCTGGCAAATCCGCCATCGTCGACCACCTTCTTCAGGTCGATGCCCAGACTCTCGAGTGTCTTGATGGCCTTCATGAGGTTCATATCGCCCACGATTTCCTGGTAATAGCGGTTCTGCTCGCCCTCATAGTAGAGCACGGGCCAAAACTGGATGGCCGCCATGGTCTGGATGAGCCATACGATGGCCGAGAGGGTGTGGTTGAGCTTGATCACGATGGTATTGGTCTGGAGATTGGTCTTGCCGGGCACGATGCTCGGTACGAAACCCTTCTCCCTCATCCAGGGAATGATGGCGCGCACGCATTGTATGGGCACATAGTTGTCGTGGCGGCTATGCTCGATGTAGTATTTCTGCGTCAGGTCGGGCTCCCAGCCGTTCGTCAGGCTGACTTTCTCCAGTACTGCCATGAAAGCTTTGGCCTGCGGTGTTTCCAAGTCCATATAGGCGGGCTGTATCAGGTTGTGGAGCGAGTCTTCCATACTCACGCCGTAGTCGCTCAGCGTCTTCTTGCTCTTGGTCTTGATGAATGTTTCGACACCCGATGCCAGCGGCTCCTTGAACATATCCTTGAAGTCGATGTCGAGATGGCAGTTCACCACCGTCGAAATCATCATCATGACCACATCCTTACAGTCGCAGCACCAGTCTTTTTTCACATACTCTCTATAGGCCACGCCAAAGTCGGTAGGTCCTCCGCCGGCAAAGGTCTTGGTGAAGGTAACGCCTTTGTCCTTATACTCCATGTCGCGCAACTTGGCCACTTTGAGTGACTCTGCGCCTCCTTGCGAGAAGCCGAGGTTGAAGAGATACTTGCCCTGTGGCAATTGCTCATCCTCGAGAATCTTCCGGGCTGCCAACAACCCGTCGAGCGAGTTGCGGGCATTCACGTCGCCGCTGAGGTAGAACATCGGGTACTGGCTCGACGACCCGTAGCCGATGAAATCGCTCATCACGAGGATGTAGTTTGGCTTCAGTGGATTGGCCAAGAGACCGTTGAGCAGTTCATGGTTGCCCGTCGACGGACAGTCCTCCGGCGACCCTAATGTCGCGCGGTTGAAGAGCATGATGCCGTCGCAGGGAGTGCCTTCGATGATGTTCTGGGGAATCATGATCACACCGCTGATGGTGGCAGGCTTGCCATCGGCATCCTTCGAGGGGTACTCATAGATGATGCGGCGCACGGCGCGCGATCCCAATGAGAAACCTTCCACACGCATCTTGACCACCGTGTCGCGGTCGTAGATGATCTTATAGGGTTGCGTATCCGCGTCCGGCGCTGAAACGGCGTTGGCATAGGGAAGCACCGCCAGGAGTGCCAGTAATAGTATCGCTATCTTTTTCATGTTCATATCTCCTTTCATGATTACTTTACGACGCGCTTGTCAGCTTTGCCGTCCTTTTGTTCGATATAGATGCCGTTTTTCGGCTGATTCACCTCCTGACCTCTCAGGTCGTAGAAGCGTTTGTTGTCGTCCGTCTGCTGTTTCACCTCGTTGATGCCGGTGGTTCTCGACACCACCTTGAATGTGGCTGCCACGGGATAGTGGTCGCCCAGCGGCTTGCCCTCGTTCTGATAACCGTCCTTGTCGAGCGAGTAGGCTAGAGGCTGTATCTTCGTGCCCATGACAGGGTTGATATAGAGAATCTTGTCGAGTGTCTCTTCTCCCTGTTTGTTGAGTTCCAGGAAGACATCAGCCACCGTAGCGCGCCCCGATTCGTTGATGGCGTCGATAAACACGCTTTTCACGTCGTCGCGGCTGTAGAGGCTGTTCATGTCGCCCACCACAATCACCGGCCGTGTGTCCAGATGCTGCATCACATCGTCCTTCAGCTGCGCCCATTGGGCCATGCGTGCCGCTTTGTCCTTCGTGTCCTTTTGTTCGGCCTCGTCCTTGTCGTCGCTGGCGTCCATGTGCATGTTGTAGACCACGATGCGGTCGCCGCTCCGCAGCGTCACCTCATAACGGCGGAAACCCTTGGTCACCATCTCATCGAGGGCATGGCTGAACTTGCCGAAGTTCTGTTGCCAGGGTGTGCGGGCTACGGGCGTCACCGTGAGGTCGTTCTTCCACAAGGCCATCAGACCGTCGCACTCAAAACGGTGGTTCTGCAGATGCAGGTAGTCGATGGTGCGCTCTTCCACGCCCACGTCGCCCGACCACTCGTCCATCTTGTAGTCGTCCTCGAGCATCACCGAGAGCACGTCATGATAGTTGAAGTCTTCCTGCAGCATGAGCAGGTCGTAGCCTTTCTTCAGCAGATATTTGCCGATGCGCGCCGTACCGCCATTGCCGGGGCCGTCGGCGTTCACTTTCACAACTAAGATTTTCTGGGGCAGTCCGTCAACGTTGAGCGTGGCAATGGTGAACTGTCCGTCTGCATCCTGTCCGGCTGCTGTCGGGCAAACAAATATGGAAAGGATGAGGGATATTGTCCAAAGATTAATTTTCTTCATTATTATCATTTTTATTCTTTTTGGTTGCAAAGATACACATTTTTCCGAAACGGCCAAAGTAACAGCTATATATTTTCGCTAAAGTATATTAAATATTTTGGTTGTATGTAAAGAAAGCGAGCCGTAATCTCACTCCTCACGACATTACGACTCACTGGCAATGAGATTACGTCTCGATAATGTCGGGCTGCTTCTGCTTCATCAAGAGGTAATAATTACTATAGTCTTTGCAGCCTGGGGCAGCGGTGGTGCTCGAGCGAGGGCAACACCTGCTGCAATTGCATGAAGAGACGCTCGCCGGGCTTGTCGCGATCGGGCTTGTCCTTGTTGCTGCCCTTGGTTTTCTCCAACTTTTGCCACGACTGGTACTTGTTCTCCTCTTCCTTGTCGTGCTGACGGAAATCGCGGCAGATGGCTTCCACCAGCGGTGTCAACTGCCCCTTGTTGTCGCCACAATTGGCCACGCGATTGGCCATCATGCCCGTCGGTTCCTTCCAACTGTTGTCAGGATACTGGAATTCCTCGCCGCTGATGTGTGCGCCAAGGATGGGGAAAAACATCGGGACGAAGGGTTCGTGATTGCCTTTCGAAAGCTGCGTGAGCAGGAGTTTGATACATTCTGTACCTTTTGCAGGCTTGGGCATCGCCGGGGTGGTGTTGCTAAAATGTTGTAAGTCATTGATTTATAGAGAGTTAAACTAAAATTTGATGTTGCTTGTTGTGGCTTGCAGTCTCAGTCTCAGAGTCTCAGTTGTTTTTTTAAGGTACCCCCATCTTTCCTTATTTATATATGTATGTTATGTATGCGTTTAATAATCAATAAGTTACAAAGATTTGAAGAGGCGTTGTCCGATATAAGGGGTGTCCTTTTTTCGAACTGAGATTTGAGACTGAGACTATTCACGCTCATTTTTACTTTTTTACCTTTTCTGGCTTTTTTACCTTTTCTCTATCAGACCCTCGAGTGCCCAGAGCAGTTCGTTGGCCACGCAGGCGGCATACCTGGCTCCGTAGAGCGGTTCCAACCCTGAAGTATCTCGCCGATGATGCCTCCCACGAGGCGAGGTTCCTGTGACTTCGTTGAACCTGCCTTCATTCTTGGTGCGGCAGGGGAGACAGTGATCATGTAAGATGAAACTGTATGGTGTAAGGCTAACGAACCATGACGATGGGGATTCCGTCTCTCGGCCCTTGAATAATATCATTCCGTCGTGTCATCACTTTGTCAATTCAGCCTGCAAAGTTAAACAAAAATCTTGATTGTTTTCATTTACAGGTAAAAAAGTATCGAAATAATTCCGAAATTTCGGAATTATTTCATCGCTTTTTTGGCAGACAGTTTGGTGGTCTCAGAAAAAAGATGTATATTTGCGGCAATTATAACTTAAACGAAATGAGATACAGCTTTATTCTACTTTTCATACTGATAGTCACATCGCTTTCAGCTCAGGAGAACCTGCAAAAGGGCGCGAAAGCCTCGGAAGTGAAGAAGACCTTCCAAACGGTCAAGAAACTTCCAATCACAAGTGTGAAGAACCAGTATCGCAGCGGTACCTGCTGGGATTTTGCCACATTGGGCTATTTCGAGAGCGAGATCCTGCGGAAGACGGGTAAGATTTATGACTTTTGCGAGATGTTCGTGGTAAACAAGGACTATATGGACTGCGCCACGCATTATGTACGCATGCACGGCTACAGCCAGATTTCGGAAGGCGGCTCTTGCGACGATGTGCTGGAGGTCATCCGCCAGCATGGTATTTGTCCGGAGAATGCCATGCCGGCTCCAGGCTCGCTGACGGGCGACTCACTGGCCAACTTCAAAGTGTTCTTCCCCGAACTCGAGAAAACCGTTAAGGGTATCGTCAGGAAAGACGCCAAGGAGCCACTGCCTCATTGGCAAGATAGTGTGCAGGCAGTCATCGAGAAATACGTTGGCCGCTGTCCTGAGTCGTTCGTTTATGAGGGAAAAACCTATACGCCGAAGTCGTTTGCCGAAAGTCTGGGCCTCGACCTCGACGACTACGTGAGTCTGACAAGCTATTCGCATCATCCGTTTAACCAGTGGTTCGTCATCGAGGCACCTTACAAATGGCGATTGAAGCCCAGCTACAACATCCCCATCGAGCAGCTGATGGATATACTCGACAAGGCGCTCGATGCAGGCTATACCGTAGCGTGGGGTGGCGATGTGACAGGCGACTTCACCCGCACAGGACTGGCGATGCTGGCTGACGGTGTGAGGCCCACTCAGGAAATGCGCCAAGAGCAGTGGAACGACTGGCGCTTTACCTACGACCATGTGATGCTCATCTACGGCAAGGCTGTTGACGAGCAAGGGAAGCCCTATTATATGGTGAAGAACTCATGGGGAGAGAGCGGCCAATACAAGGGCATCTGGTATATGTCGCGTGACTATATGACGCTGAACACGACCTATCTGTTCCTTAACCGCCACGCACTCCCTAACACGATGTGGACTCAGAGGTGACCAGCATCAGACTGCTGATGATCATATCGCTTATGAAGAGTCCTCGTCGGGTGAGGGCGAGATGTCCGAGGTGCATTGAGAGTAACCCGTCGTCGATGAATCGGCGTGCGCAACGGAGGCAGTAGTCGCGTTGGCGGTCGGAGAGAAGGTTGAGGTCGAGACCCTCGCGCGTTCGGAGGGCTGTGGTCAGCAGGTCGTTGTAGCGAGTGTCGCCCTCGATGGTCTCAGATTCGAAGAGACGTTCGCCTCGTTCTATTCCTTTTATGTATTGATGGATGTCGGCAACGTTCCAAGAGCGCGTATGACCGTCAAAGGAGTGGGCTGCGGCACCAAGACCGATATAAGGTGTATAGTTCCAATAAGCGGAATTGTGACGGGAACGGAAACCGGGACGTGCGAAGTTGGATATCTCATAGTGCTCAAGGCCTGCGGACTCTAAACGGTCTTTCAACAGATAATACATGGCGCGCTCCGTTTCTTCGTCGGGGAGGACACACGGGTGACTGTTACCATTGTGTCCATTCATCATGCGATGGAGTGGGGTGCCTTCTTCGATGGAGAGACAGTAGGCGGAAAGGTGTTCCACATGGAGGGCCAAGGCGGCATCGATATCGTGCGTCCAGTTGTTGAGCGTCTCGTCAGGGAAACCGTACATCAGGTCGATGCTGATGTTTCGGATGCCCGCAGCCCGCAGTCTTTCCACAGCCTCTGCGACCTGTGCAGCCGTATGTCGGCGATGGAGATATCTGAGGCGCTGGTCGTTGAAGGTCTGGGCTCCCATCGATACACGGTTCACGGGCAGGGTGCGCAGATTCTCGGCAAAGGCCTCTGTCACATCGTCGGGATTCACTTCGATGGTGATTTCTGCATCTTCGGCTACCTTATTATATTTATATAGGGTATCGAAGATCTGGCGGAGTTGCGGAATCGTCAGTTGGCTTGGCGTCCCACCACCCAGGTAAATACTCCTGACTTCTGTCTCCTGTCTTCTGACTCCTGACTCCCGACACAACGCATCGGTATACCGCTGGCGAAGGTCCAACGAGGTCGTGGAATAGAACGCGCAGTAGATGCATCTGCTTGCACAAAATGGAATATGTATGTAGATTCCTGCCATATTTGAATGCAAAAGTACTAATTATTTTTAATTAATGACAGAATTCTTTGGTGATTTCTGAAAAAATGTCTAATTTAGCCGACCGAATTTGATATTTAACTTAAAACCGAACGATAATGAAGATTTATCAGACAAACGAAATCAAAAACATTGCACTCATTGGCAGTGCGGGTAGCGGCAAGACGACTCTTGCCGAAAGTATGGTCTACGAAGCCGGCATCATCAAGCGCCGCGGTACCGTAGAGGGTAAGAACACGATGAGCGACTATTTCCCTGTAGAACAGGAATACGGCTACTCGGTGTTCTCAACTGTTTTCCATGTGGAGTGGAACAACAAGAAGCTCAACATCATCGACTGTCCGGGTTCTGACGACTTCGTAGGTGGCTCTATCACCGCTATGAACGTGACAGACCAGGCTGTGATCCTCATCAATGGCCAGTATGGTCCTGAGGTGGGTACAATGAATGCTTTCCGCAACACGGAGAAGTTGAAGAAGCCCGTCATCTTCCTGGTGAACCAGCTGGATCGCGACAACTGCGACTTCGATCAGATCCTGAATCAGCTGAAGGAAGTGTATGGCCCGAACTGCGTGCCCGTACAGTATCCGATTGCAACGGGTTCTGGCTTCAATAGCGTGATCGACGTACTGCTGATGAAGAAATACTCCTGGAAGCCCGAAGGCGGTGCACCTATCATTGAGGATATTCCTGCAGATCAGCTGGACAAGGCCAAGGAAATGAAGGCCGCTCTGGTAGAGGCCGCTGCTGCTGGCGACGACACACTGATGGAGAAGTTCTTCGAGAGTGAGGACCTGACAGAAGACGAGATGCGTGAAGGTATCCGCAAGGGTCTGGTGACTCGTTCTATCTTCCCCGTATTCTGCGTTTGTGCAGGCCGCGACATGGGCGTGCGTCGTCTGATGGAGTTCTTGGGTAATGTGGTGCCTTTTGTTAGTGAGATGCCTGTCATCAAGAATGCTGCCGGCAAGGATGTGCCTGCAGATACCAACGCCCCTGCATCGCTCTATTTCTTCAAGACTGGTGTGGAGCCCCATATCGGTGAGGTGAGCTATTTCAAGGTGATGAGCGGTAGCGTGAAGAGCGGCGACGATTTGACAAATGCCGATCGTGGTTCGAAGGAGCGCATGGGTACATTGTATGCTTGTGCAGGTGCCAACCGTATTCAGGTGGACCAGCTTAATGCAGGTGATATTGGTTGTACTGTGAAACTGAAGGATGTGAAGACCGGTAACACGCTGAATGGCAAGGATGTCGACAATAAGTTCGACTTCATCAAATATCCGAACTCGAAGTTCTCTCGTGCCATCAAGGCCGTTAACGAGTCTGAGACTGAGAAGATGATGGCTGCTCTGGCTAAGATGCGTCAGGAGGATCCTACATGGGTGGTTGAGCAGTCGAAGGAGTTGCGCCAGATTATCGTTCATGGTCAGGGTGAGTTCCACCTGCGTACCTTGAAGTGGCGTATGGAGAACAACGAGAAGATCCAGATCGAATATATCGAGCCGAAGATTCCGTATCGTGAGACGATTACAAAGATGGCTCGTGCCGACTATCGTCATAAGAAACAGTCGGGTGGTGCCGGTCAGTTTGGTGAGGTGCACCTGATTCTGGAGCCTTACACAGAGGGCATGCCTGATCCTACATCGTTCAAGATCAACGGTCAGGAGTTTAAGATGAACATCAAGGGTAAGGAAGAAATCGACCTGGAGTGGGGTGGTAAGCTCGTCTTCATCAACTCTGTGGTTGGTGGTGCCATCGACCTCCGTTTCATGCCCGCTATCCTGAAGGGTATCATGGAGCGTATGGAGCAGGGTCCGTTGACAGGTTCTTATGCCCGCGACGTTCGCGTGATTGTATATGATGGTAAGATGCACCCGGTTGACTCTAATGAGTTGTCGTTCATGCTCGCTGCTCGTAATGCCTTCAGCGCAGCCTTTAAGGAGGCCGGTCCTAAGGTGCTTGAGCCGATCTACGACCTTGAGGTGCTCGTGCCCGGTGACTATATGGGTGATGTGATGTCAGACCTGCAGGGTCGTCGCGCTATCATTATGGGTATGGATTCCGAGGCCGGCTATCAGAAGCTGAGCGCTAAGATTCCTCTCAAGGAGCTCTCCAGCTACTCAATCGCTCTGAGTTCGCTGACGGGAGGCCGTGCATCGTTCACAACGAAGTTCTCAAGCTATGAACTCGTTCCGAACGATATCCAGCAGGCTCTGATCAAGCAGCATGAGGAGGAGATGAAGGACGAAGAGTAATCTTTGATTATTATAAAAATCAAAGGCTCCGCGATTGCGGGGCCTTTGTTTTTTCGGATAAGTCTGAATGTTCGGATTACTCAGATCTTATCAGTTTGACTTCTGAGTTGAGACCGCTGGGAACGGGTTCCCAATGATCGTAAGTAGTCTTCTTGTAATTGATGTCGACAACGTTGATCTCCTCCATCTTGCGCCAGGGAATGCCTCTGCGGTCTAAGTCGGCAATGCGGTTGGCAGGCAGATTGGTCACTTCGATGCGAAGTTCGTTCATACCGGCCTTCAGCGCCTGCTTGCAGTCGAGTACGAAGGGCACCGACCAGGCGCAGCCGATAAACTGTCCGTTGATATAGACACGTGCAGACTCGCGGACATCGCCAAGATCGATCATCCAGGCACCCTTCGGGGCGTCCTGCTTTGTCATCTTGAATTTGGTCGTATAGACACCCGTACCCATCGTAATCTTCGCATTGTCGTCGTCGAGGGATTCCCATGTTTGGAGTTTGTCGAGGGTAAAGGTCTTTCCGACTTTCGGGGCCTCCTCGGTGAAGCTGAGCGTCCAAGGGCCGTTGAGGGAAATGTCGCTAGTCTTTCCGGCCTTGATGGTCAGACTGGAAAGGCCAGGCTTTCTATCGATACTTTCTGTAAAGGTCTGCAAGATCATAGATTCACCGCTGCGCAGGCACATGTCGATGCTGTCGCCATTGATGCTGGCAGGAATGATGTCGCCATTGAGGGGATTAAACCATACGGCATCGTTGAAGCTGACAGCCAGCGGCAGACGGTCTGCAATATCATTGGGCGACAGGTTGGCGATGAAATAGTGGTATCCTGTGGCGTTCTTTCTTCGGATGGCCTTTAAGCCGCATTCCAGTTTCATGGTCTCGGGTTTGGCTGCTGCTGCGAGGTCGGCGGCTCGTGTACCATAGATAATCCGTGCGCCTTGAGCCTTTAGCTGCTCAATATGCTGCCTGACATTGTCGGGAATCATTTTGCACTCAGGAATGACGAGTGCCTTATAGCGTGTTCCTGCTGCTGTCTGCAACATCCCGTCTTTATATGACGTTGTGAGCAACAGACGGTCGGAGATATAGTCGCTGTCGAAGCCTGCACCGTCGATGGCCAGGATGCTCTTGATGAAATCAGGAGCCAGACTGCCCATAGCGTGGATGCTGAATTGCATGAGTAGTTTTCTGGTGTTCTTCTGCCACATGTCGCGAATGGGCAGGTAGACGATGAAGTCATTGTCGGGCTCTCCCCATTGCAAGAAACGCTGACAGCGCTCGACGTACTGCATGAAATAGGGGGCGTCGCGCCAAATGCTGTTGGTGGGACTCATGTCGATGCTGGCATAGAACTTCCAGCCTGGCCACGGGTCGTCCTTCGGCGAATAGCAGGTACCGTGGAAGAACATGTGGTTGACACCAGCACAGAACATGAGGTCGATGTCGGGTTTCAACTGCGAGAGTGAAGTACGGAAATGTTCTGTCAGCCAGGTGAATGTCTCACTTGATGTGTAAGGCTTGCCGCAGATGTGGGCTGCCGACGGGGCATATTTCAGCATTGAGAAATCAGAGTCGTTCTTGCGGGTTTTGCCGGGATCTGTGCGCAGCCCCTTGATGCCAAGATCAGAAAGGCCGAAGCCCTCAATCTCTGGGATATCCACAGCGGCATAACAGTCAATCAGATTGGCGGGTGAACCATGCGCTTGGTTGCGTGTGATGGCTCCGTGACGATGGGCCCAAGCCGTCCATTGGCTGGTGAAATTCTCCAATAGCAGGTCGCCGAGGGTCTCGCGATAATCGCTGACGATCTTGGGATCTCCCTCCTGTAAGAGCAGGAAATAGTCTTGCAACTTGTAGCCACGGCGTTTTTCAAACTCCTCTAGCAACGTGGGCGTCCAGGTTGCGTCGGCCACCTCATAGCTATCGTTGAAGAAGGTGTGAGGGTAGGGTGTCTTTGTCCGCTCGAAGGCTGCCTCAATATGTGCCAGATAGTTTCTGACAGCCTGACGGTCGAAGTGATCGATGACCAGACCTTCACCTCCGGGGGCGGCACGCTTTACCTTCATCACACCATAGCGAACATAAAGGGCAACTACCTGCCACTGGGCGCTTTCGAGTTCTTTCAGACTGCGTTTCAAGACTTTTTTCATGGTCTTGTTCCCTGCAGTCTTCAACTGTGTCTTCAGCATATCCTCAGGCGACCAGGTGAGTTGGCCGTCCTTGACGTATGGGGTAATGTCGTATGAATGGCCTTGCCAATAAGCCATGACTTTATTGAGTTTGCTGTAGACTTCGTCTTTGGCAGAAACCTTCAATGGCAGATTCGTTACGCTTTTGCCCATGAAAGTGCTGTTAACAAAGATGGCCTTGCTGGCACTTTCTTCCAGCGGTACCCACGGACCTCCGAAAGGCCAACCTGTGCCTGTGGCCATATCCACCTCGATGCCCATCTGTTGGCCGTTTTGTTGCACCTCGCGCAGCATCGCCATCCATTGGTCGCTGAGATAGGGAATGTTATTTGCCTCGTTGCCCTGTACCCCGTAAATGGGTGTAATTTCCAAGGCTCCGATACCATGATTGGCATATTCCTGCATGGTCCAACGCAGGTTTTCTTTGTCGACAGCTGATCCCAGCCACCACCAGCGTGCGCCAGCCTTGGCCTCCTGTTGCGGTTCTGGCCACTGCTGAGCTGTAGCTCCCACAGCTAGAGTGGCCAGAATCGTTAGTGTTATAAATCTCTTATACATTTTTAATTGAATATCGAGGACAGAATATAGGCCACGATGGTCGATACGGTGACACAAATCAGGCCTGGCATCATGAATGAGTGGTTCAGCAGGTATTTACCGATGACCGTAGTGCCTGAGCGGTCGAAGTTTACCGTGGCGATATCCGAAGGATAGTTCGGGATGAAGAAATAACCATAGACCGAAGGTAGCACACCTAGCAGAACGGGACCAGGAATTCCTAGTGAATAAGCCAGAGGCAGCATTGAAACAACAACAGCACCCTGAGAGTTGATGAGCACGGAAACCATGAAGAAAACGAGAGCGATGCTCCACGGATAATCTTTTACAATACCCTCAAGCATAGCCTGTATCTCGGGCATATAGTTTGAGAAGTAAGTGTCAGCCATCCAGGCGATACCATAAATGGCGACTACGGCTACCATACCCGACTGCCATACAGGACCAGCAACAGCCTTTTTGGGCTGGGCCTTACAGAAGATGATCATCAAAGCAGCTGCTGCAATCATCACAATCTGGATAACGAGGTTCATTTTCAGCGATTTCCCATCCCACGATGGTAGCAGAGAGGGAATTGCTGCAAACAACACGATGACAGCAAGTGCACCGAGGAAAATAAAGACGGCATTCTTGGCCGATTGTGGAATCGTCTTGTCGAGTGTCGTGGCGTTTGAACCGTAAATGTAATTACGTTGTTCAGGATCAGCAATCTTTCTCTGGAACACAGGATCCTTATCGAGGTCGAGACCACGATGATAAGAGGCTGCAGCGGCGGCCATCAGTCCGCAGATACAGGCGGGAATGGAAACCATCAGCACCCGGGGGATTGTGATGTCGAAATTGTTGGCATTCGAGATGGTGACGAAGGCCACAACGGCAGCTGCGATTGGGGAGCAGGTGATACCTACCTGTGAGGCAATGGAGGCTACTCCACATGGTCGCTCTGGTCTAATTCCTTTCTTTAATGCAATATCGCAAATAATTGGCATTAAGGTATATACAACGTGTCCAGTTCCTACCAAAACTGTAAGAAAGAAGGTCGTTAGTGGTGCTAGGAAAGTGATGCGATCCGGATGCTTGCGGAGCATTTTTTCTGCAATCTGGATGAGCCAGTCCATACCACCTGAAGCCTGCATGATACCAGCACAGGTTACGGCTGCAATGATGATGTAGATTACATCAGTTGGGGGTGTTCCTGGCTTAAGTCCGAAAGCAAAGACGAGAATGGCAAGTCCGATACCGGAAATGGCTCCCAAGGCAAGTGAACCATATCGCGAACCTACCCACAATGCTCCTAAAACAATAAGGAGCTGAATAATCATTAATACCATAGCAATTGTTTTTAATTATTGAATTGACTTGTTTTGTTTGCAAAGTTACGTATTTTTTCTGAAATAAAAAACATTTTGTGATATAAATCTTAAAAATATTTATTTCCTTTGTTGACTCGAATATTTTTAGTACCTTTGCGCCCTAAATAAGTAAAAGGTATAAAACGATATCGAAAATATGGCAAAGAGATTCGCCGAACACAACGGCTTGAACCTGACACAGGTAAATAATGATATCCTGGAAATGTGGCGGGAGAAAAATGTCTTCTGGCGCTCGGTAGAGGAGCGCGAAGGGTGCCCGCAGTTTGTATTCTTCGAGGGCCCTCCCTCAGCTAATGGTCATCCTGGCATCCATCATGTGCTGGCTCGTACCATTAAAGATACCTTCAACCGCTATAAGACGATGAAAGGCTATCAGGTAAAGCGTAAGGCAGGATGGGATACCCATGGATTGCCTGTAGAGTTGGGTGTTGAGAAGGAATTAGGTATCACAAAGGCTGATATCGACAACAAGGACTCGGAAAAATACATCTCCACGGAGGACTATAACAAGAAGTGTCGTGAGAATGTGATGATGTTCACCCAAGAATGGCGTGACTTGACGGAAAAGATGGGCTATTTCGTAGACCTTGATAATCCGTATATCACCTACGATAACAAGTATATCGAAACACTATGGTGGCTCTTGCAGCAGTTTTATAAGAAAGGCCTGCTCTATAAGGGCTACACAATCCAACCTTATTCGCCAGCAGCAGGAACCGGCCTGAGCTCACATGAACTGAACCAGCCTGGTTGCTATCGCGATGTAAAGGATACGACTGTAACAGCTTTATTCAAGGCACTCAATCCTAAGGAAGAGTGGACAAAGTGGGGTACGCCTTATTTTGTAGCTTGGACAACTACACCTTGGACCCTGCCTTCAAATACTGCCCTCTGCGTAGGTCCGAAGATCGATTACGTGGCCGTTGAGACCTATAATGCCTATAATGGCGAGAAAATCACTATCATCTTGGCTGAGAGCCGTCTGAATGCCTATCTCGCTCCGGAGGGTAACATCACCGATGGTGAGGAGATGCCTGGGTACAACAAGGGCGAGAAGTTTGTGCCTTATCGCGTGATAGGTCGCTATACAGGCGAGGAGCTGGTGGGTATGAAGTATCAGCAGCTGATGCCTTGGGTAAAGCCTTCGGCCAAGCTCGATCAGAATGCTGCCGACTATGTGAAGGCGTATGCTGAAGCTCATCCTGAGAAGGTGTTTGCTGGCGAGAATGGCAAGGATCAGTTCGTGGAGATGGAGAGTGAGGCTTTCCGTGTGATTCCCGGCGACTATGTCACCACCGAGGATGGTGCTGGTATCGTGCATATCGCTCCGACCTTCGGTGCCGACGATGCCAAGGTGGCTAAGGATGCCCACATCCCAAGCTTGTTCCTTATAAATAAGAAAGGTGAAACCCGTCCGATGGTCGACCTTCAGGGTAAGTACTATGTGATGGACGAGCTCGACAATAACTTCATTGAGAGGTGTGTCAACGTTGAGGGCTACAGCCACCACGCTGGCGATTATGTGAAGAATGCCTATGCACCAGAATTCAATAAGGATGGCAAGTATGACGAGCAGGCTGCTTCAAAGGCTGAAGACCTGAATATCGTGATCTGCATGGAGATGAAGCAGGAGGGTACTGCACTCAAGATTGAGAAGCATGTGCACAACTATCCGCACTGCTGGCGTACCGACAAGCCCGTCTTGTATTATCCGCTCGACTCCTGGTTCATCCGTTCTACCGCCAAGAAGGACCGTATGTTCGAACTGAACAAGACCATTAACTGGCAGCCTGAGTCCACAGGTACAGGCCGTTTCGGTAACTGGCTCGAGAACCTGAACGACTGGAACCTCTCCCGTAGCCGTTTCTGGGGAACACCGCTTCCCATCTGGCGCGATGAGGATGGCAAGGAAATCTGCATCGGTTCTGTAGAGGAACTCTACAACGAGATAGAGAAATCAGTCAAGGCAGGCTTTATGAAGAGCAACCCCCTGAAGGACAATGGTTTTGTGCCTGGCGACATGTCGAAGGAGAACTACGAAAAGATCGACCTTCACCGTCCGTATGTTGACAATATCGTCCTTGTTTCTGAGAGCGGTAAACCTATGAAGCGTGAGAGCGACCTCATCGACGTTTGGTTCGATTCTGGTTCTATGCCTTACGCCCAGGTACACTATCCGTTTGAGAATAAGGACCTGATTGATAAGGGTATTGCTTTCCCCTGCGACTTTATCAATGAGGGTGTCGACCAGACGCGTGGTTGGTTCTTCACCCTGCATGCCATTGCTACGATGATCTTCGACTCTGTGGCCTTTAAGAATGTGATTTCTTCTGGTCTCGTGCTCGATGCCAAAGGTAACAAGATGTCGAAGCACGTTGGTAACGTGGTGAATCCGTTTGATATGATTGGCAAGTACGGTAGTGATGCTGTCCGTCTGTATATGATGACCAACTCTGAGCCTTGGGACAATCTGAAGTTTGACCCAGAGGGTGTGGATGAAGTGCGTCGTAAGTTCTTCGGAACGTTGTATAACACTTATAGTTTCTTTGCGCTCTATGCCAATGTGGATGGTTTTGACCCCGCTACAGCACAGGTGGCATTCAATAAGCGTCCAGAGATCGACCGTTGGATTCTCTCTTGTCTGAACACGCTCATCAAGGGTGTGGAGGCTGAGCTCGACGGCTACGATCCCACACGTGCAGGCCGACTGATAGATGCTTTCGTCAACGACGACCTGAGTAACTGGTTTGTGCGTCTGAACCGCAAACGCTTCTGGGGTAAGGAGATGAGCGAGGATAAGCTCTCGGCTTATCAAACACTTTATACCTGCTTGATGACAGTCGCCAAGCTGCTGGCTCCGTTTGCACCCTTCTATGCTGACCAGTTATATAAGGATCTTGGTGGCGAGTTGGACTCTGTACATCTCGACAAGTTCCCTGTAGCCGACGAGTCACAGATAGACAAAGACCTCGAGGCCCGCATGCAGATGGCCCAGAAGATTACCTCTATGGTTCTGGCACTGCGTCGTAAGGTGAACATCAAGGTGCGCCAGCCGCTGCAGGCCATCATGATTCCTGCTGTCGATGAGACGCAGAAGAAGCACATCGAGGCTGTGAAAGATCTGATTATGAACGAGGTGAATGTCAAGGAACTTCGTTTCGTAGAGGGTGCTGGCGTGCTGGTTAAGAAGGTGAAGTGCAACTTCCGCACGATGGGTAAGAAGTTCGGTAAGCTGATGAAGAGTGTGGCTGCCGCTATGGATGCCCTCTCGCAAGAGCAGATTGCCGAGCTCGAAAAGCAAGGTTTGATTGCCATCAATGTCGAAGGTCAGGATGTTAACGTCGAGGCTGTTGATGTGGATATTATCAGCGAGGATATTCCAGGCTGGTTGGTAGCCAATGAGGGTAATCTCACCGTAGCCCTTGAGGTGGAATTGACAGACGAACTGAAGAACGAGGGTATGGCCCGCGAACTCATCAACCGCATCCAGAACATCCGCAAGGAGAGTGGCTTGGAAATTACCGACCGTATCGTGGTGACTTTGGCTTCGAATATCGAGGTGGAGAAGAGTCTCGGCAGCTTCTCTGACTATATCAAGACCCAGGTGCTTGCCGACGATATCAAGGTAGCCGACAACGATGGACAGGAAGTGGACTTCGATGAATTCAAACTGAACATTAAAGTAGAGAAAATATAATAATCAGAAACTAAAAACAGAATAAATATGGCAGAAAAAACACGTTACAGCGACGAAGAACTCGAAGAGTTCCGTCAGATTATCAATGAGAAAATGGCATTGGCCAAGCGCGACTATGACCAGATGATGAAAGTGCTTATGAACGAGGACTCCAACGATGTCGACGATACATCACCAACCTATAAGGCATTAGAGGAGGGTAGTGCCACACAGTCGAAAGAAGAACTCATCTCTATGGCCGCTCGTCAGCAGAAGTTCATTCAGGGACTGAAAGCAGCCTTGGTACGCATTGAAAATAAAACCTATGGCATCGACCGCATTACCGGTGAACTGATTCCTAAGGAGCGCCTTCGCGCCGTACCTCACGCTACGCTGAGCGTTCAGTCGAAGATGAATCAAAAGAAAGGTTAAGTGAGCGCTTTCAGAAAGTTTTTCACCAACGGGAGACTGGCGACATTGATTATTGTTGCCATTCTCCTGATCGACCAAGCCATTAAGATTTGGGTAAAGACCTCGATGACGCTCCATGAGAGCATTCATATCACCGACTGGTTCTACATCTCGTTTATTGAAAACAACGGTATGGCATTCGGTATGCAGCTTGGCAGCAAGATTGTACTGTCGCTGTTCCGCGTCTTTGCCATTGCACTACTAGGCTATTACATTTGGATTGAGGTGGGAAAGAAGGCAAAGATAGGTTATCTTGTTTGTCTGTCGATGATTCTCGCAGGTGCCGCAGGCAATCTGATCGACTGTATGTTCTACGGCCTTGTTTTCAATAATTCGTCGGAGTTCTACCAGTCCTACTTTGTGCCGTTCGGTACGGGCTATGCCCCCTTCCTGATGGGTAAGGTGGTGGATATGTTTTATTTCCCATTGATCGAGACAGAATGGCCCCAGTGGATGCCTTTTGTAGGTGGCGATCATTTTGTATTCTTCAGTCCGGTATTCAATTTTGCTGATGCCTCCATCAGTGTGGGTGTCGTACTGCTTTTGTTGTTCTATCGTAAAGAGATCAGTCAAATCACGTTGAAAAAGAAGGACCCTGCAGAGCAAGATCCTGTTCACGAAGAAGCATGAATCTGCATCGTTACCATATCGTTTTCCTGTTCTTGGTGCTTTTGACAGCATGTTCGCCAAAAGTTCCCAGTGAGTATATACAGCCCGACGATATGGAAGATATTCTCTACGACTATTTCGTGTCGCAAGGTATTGCCAAGCAGGAAAATCTCACGTATTCCGGTTCCTCTTCAAGCAGACCGATGGATTACAAACGTGAACTCTATTTCGAAGCCGTCCTGAAGAAATATGATTTGACACGGGCTGAGTTCGACTCGTCGCTTGTCTATTATTACACACGTTCCGATCGTTTTGTCAAGATATGGAAGAATGTACAAGAGCGCTTGGGCGAGGCAGCCATCGAGTATGGCGCTTCAGCAGGTGAGGTGGAGAATTTTACGGCTAGTACGCTGACAGGTGATACTGCTAATATCTGGAACGGTGCCATTTCGCAGGTGCTTGTCCCTTATGCGCCCTATAACCGTTTGCAGTATCGCTTGCAGGCAGATACAGCCTATCGCAAGGGCGATAGCTTTATGTTAGCCTGGAATAGCAACTTTCTTTATCAGAGCGGCTCCAAGGATGCAGTCGCTTATATAGCGGTGAAGTATAAGAACGATAGTGTCGCCTCATCGGTGACCCATTTTTCTGTCGACGGCCGTTCTCAGTTGCGTATTGATGGCTGCGAGGAGCCTGTGAAGGAGATCAATGGCTTTATCTATCTGGGACAAGGATACGAGAATACTTCCAATTTGCGAATGCTTATCGTCAGCAATATCCAGTTGATACGTTTCCACAAGAAGGAACACGAGGAGGTTGTACCACAGCCGCAGAAGTCGGTGGCGGATTCGCTCTCTCAGGTGCCCGACTCCTTGCGTCCTCGTCATCATCGACTTGGAGAACGACCAGATCAAATAAAACCAATAACTCAATAGCACTATGAATTTGAAATTCCGTTTATCGTTAATGAACTTCTTGGAGTTTGCAGTCTGGGGTGCCTACCTCACTTGTATGGGTAATTATTTGGGCATTGCCGGTCTGGGCGACAAGATTTCATGGTTCTATGCCATTCAAGGTATAGTAAGTATCTTTATGCCCACACTGATGGGTATTGTAGCCGATAAATATATCCAGCCGCAACGTCTGTTAGGCCTCTGCCATTTGGTGGCGGGCTTCTTTATGCTCGGTTGCTGGTGGTTGGGTAGTCAAGCAGGCTTCGGACAAGAGTTGGCTGACAAGTCGTTGTTCATCGCTCTCTATACGTTGAGCGTGGCTTTCTTTATGCCTACTATTGCGCTTGCCAATACAGCGGCTTTCACTATTCTGAAAGAGAACAATATGGACACGGTGAAGGACTTTCCCCCCATTCGTGTATTGGGGACCGTCGGCTTTATTGTCACGATGTGGTTTGTCAACTGCGCATTCATTGACGATAGCGGCTTTGGATTCACGTTGGCCGAGAATGCCCATAAGTTCCAGTACACCTATATGCAGTTCTTCGTGTCCGGCTTGTTGAGCATTGTGCTCTTCGCCTATTGCTTTACCTTGCCAGAGTGTAAGCTGGAGAAGAAAGACGACAAAGTGTCGTTCGTCGAAAGCCTTGGTCTTAATGCCTTCAAGCTGTTCAAGCGTCGTCAGATGGCGTTGTTTTTCATCTTCTCGGCATTGCTGGGTATGTGCCTGCAGGTTACTAATGGTTTTGCAGGTCCTTTCCTGACCAGTTTCAAAGGTACGCCTGAGTTTGCAGACACCTTTGCAGCCAACAATGCCACGTTGCTGACGAGTATCTCGCAAATCAGTGAGGCCTTCTGCATCCTCCTCATCCCCTTCTTCCTGAAGCGTTTTGGCATCAAGATCGTGATGCTCATGTCGCTCTTTGCATGGGTGTTCCGCTTTGGCTTCTTTGGTATAGGCGATCCTGCTATGCCGGGTGTGCTGTTCTTCGTGCTGTCGTGTATCGTCTATGGTGTAGCTTTCGACTTTTTCAATGTGTCGGGCGGTATATTTGTCGATCAGGAGTGCGAACCCAGTATTAAAGCTTCGGCTCAAGGCTTGTTCATGATGATGACCAATGGGTTGGGGGCTACCATCGGAACCTTGGCAGCTGGTGAGATCGTGAATGCATATTGCACATGGGAAGGTGGTTACCTGGTTGGCGACTGGACCTCGTGCTGGTTTGTCTTTGCCGCCTTCGCTTTGGTGGTAGGCATCACCTTCGCCATTGTTTTCAAACCCGAGAAGAAACCTATTGAGCAGGTTAACCATTAAAAGCAGGTTACTTATATCGAATGAAAGAAAGCAGATTCTTTTACGTCCCCGATGCTGATCAGCAGCAAGAATTGCCTGCTGCCGAGGCTATGCATGCCATGCGGGTGCTTCGGTTGAAAGGTGGCGACGAGCTGTTCCTGATGGATGGGGTCGGCAACTATTATCGTGCCGAGGTAACGATTGCCGCCACGCACAACTGTTACTACGACATTGTCGAACGCCAGCCTCAGACACCTCAATGGCAGGGACATGTCCATCTGGCCATTGCACCCACAAAGATGCTCGACCGTATCGAGTGGATGATTGAGAAGGCTACAGAGGTGGGCGTCGATGAAATCACGTTCTTTCATAGCAAATTCTCAGAGCGTAGGGTGGTGAAGATTCCCCGCTTGGAAAAGATAGCCATCTCTGCCATGAAACAGAGTCATAAGGCTTGGAAGCCTGTCATTCACGATATCGTGTCTTTCAAGGACTTTATTGCTTCGCCTGTTGAGGGTCGGAAATATATTGCGCACTGCTATGAGGAGATACCTCGTGTTAGCCTCTTTACCGAGTTGCAGGCGCTCGACCCTACAGAACCCGTCACTGTGCTGATAGGTCCTGAGGGTGACTTCTCCATCGACGAGGTGCAGATGGCAATCGAAGCAGGCTACCAGTCGGTGCACTTGGGTAATAGCCGCCTTCGTACGGAGACTGCAGGCCTGATGGCCGTAACAATGATGCAACTTTCTAAAACATAAAAAAATGACTGACGAGAAAATCATGTCAACCATCAAACCTGATGGTGAGTACTGGCAACCGGAATTAGAGACCATGCCAAGAGAGCAACTCCAACAGTTGCAAGTTAAAAAACTCAAGGAGTCTATCAATGTCGCCTTGAAGTCGCCTTTTTACAAGAAACGTCTGGGCGAGGCTGGTATTACGGCCGATTCTATCAATACGGTCGATGATATCCGTAAGATTCCCTTCACCACGAAGCAGGATCTGCGCGACAACTATCCTTTCGGATTGGTAGGTGCTAATTTGGATGATGCTGTTCGCATCCACTCTACCAGTGGCACGACGGGAAATCCCTGTGTCGTCGTTTATTCAGAGCACGACATTTGTTCGTGGGCAAATATGATTGCCCGTAACCTCTACATGGTGGGCTGTCGCAAGAGCGATGTGTTCCAGAACTCCAGCGGCTATGGCATGTTCACGGGTGGTCTGGGCTTCCAGTATGGTGCAGAGTGGTTAGGTGCTATGACGGTTCCTGCTGCGGCAGGCAACTCCAAGCGCCAGATTAAGTTCATCAAGGACTTCGGCACCACCTGTCTCCACGCTATTCCTTCTTATGCCATCCGTCTGGCAGAAGTCTTTAAGGAGGAGGGCGTCGATCCCGCCTCCACCAAACTCCGTACCCTCTGTATCGGTGCTGAGCCCCATACTGAGGAGCAGCGTCGTCGCATCGAGCGTATGCTGGGCGTGAAAGCTTACAACTCATTTGGTATGACTGAGATGAACGGCCCTGGTGTGGCCTTCGAGTGTAAGTATCAGGAAGGCATGCACCTTTGGGAAGACAACTATATCGTGGAAATTGTCGATCCTGACACCCTCGAGCCAGTACCCGATGGTGAGATGGGCGAGATGGTGCTCACCACGCTCGACCGAACAATGATGCCTATATTAAGGTATCGTACACGCGACCTTACCCGTATTTTGCCAGGTGAATGTAAGTGCGGACGTACCCACCGTCGTATCGACCGCATCAAGGGTCGTACGGATGATATGTTCATCATCAAGGGTGTCAATGTCTTCCCGATGCAGGTGGAGAAGATTCTCGTGCAATATCCAGGCTTGGGCAGCAACTACCTGATCACCCTCGAGACCATCGACGACAATGATGTCATGACCGTAGAGGTTGAGCTCGATGGCTTGGAGACAGATATCTATCCCGAGATTCAGAGGATGACCAAGGATATCCAGCGTGCCTTGAAGGATGAGATTCTCCTCACACCTCAGGTGAAGCTCGTCAAGAAGGGTTCTCTGCCTCAGAGCGAGGGCAAGGCCGTCCGTGTGCATGATCTCCGTCATAACAAGGATTAATTGCATGCGTCGTCATTGGATTTTAGGATTGTTGTTGCTCCTGTTGGTGCAGATGGGTAGGGCAGAAGGCTTGAAGATGCGCGAAGTCTTCAAACAGATGCCCGATTCCCTTTTGCCATATCTCTCAGAGAACAACCGTTTGGATTTTATCGACTTCATTGATTCTAAGATGAAGGCTGAGGTGAAAAACCGTCTGGGCGGAACCAGCGAGATGACGGTGCTTACCGATAGCACGCTGAGTATTCGAATGAGCGAGGCTCTGCAGATTGATATGCTCTTGCTGAGAACGGTGGAAACCGCTGATGCAGGAAGTAGCGAGATAATCTGTCTGATTGAGACTTTCGGTGCTGATTCCCTCAGCCTCGAAAGCACGGTTCGTTTCTTCACGTCCTCATGGCAGTTGTTGAACGAGCCGCCATCTATTTCGGTGTCAGATCAGAACACTATTTCGTCCAAAAAAATGCAAACAATTCTAAAAAGAGATGATGAAATTCTAAAAAAGAATTAAAATAGTGCAAATTACACGCTGCATTTGTCGAATGACTTTTGTTTTTTTTGTACATTTGCAGAGTGTTTTTCATGGTATTAGATTATTAAGGTTAAAAGGAAAATAGGTTATCGTGAGATAACCTACTTTCAACTCCGACGAAAATTATTTTTTAGTAGTCGGAGATGAAAAGGGAGCTTGGGAAAGTTCCCTTTTCTGTTTTTCGCCAACAGAGATCGAGACAATCCGAACCGTCCTTTACGAGATATGCCTGCCCGATCTCGAATTCGACGGCTACGAGGACGTTCTTCCTGTCGCCGAAATTTTGTGATACTAAATTTTTGTTTCATTCAAAATTTCTCATTTCTCTATTCATCTATTCATTTTGTATCTTATTCATTTATATTCAGAGAGTTATCTAATGAATAGTACTCTTATACTATTCATTAACTATTCATTATTTATCATTCAGATATCATCTTTTATTGCAAGAAACGTAATTAAACCTCTAAAGACTAGTTTGTTACACTACAGTAACTCAATTCGTAACATTTTGTAACAAGCCTTGTTACAAAGTGTCACCGCCATTGTGACAAAGTGTTACCATTGTTTTTACAATAGCGTGACACTTATTTTTCTTGAATCAGTAATTGCAGATTGATAACAAAAATCGCTAAATAATGAATAGTCGCATCACTATTCATAGCCACTATTCATTATGTAACCATTTGATTATCTTAATGTTATACGGAATAATGAATAGTGAATAGTGTTTTCATTATTTCTAGTCAATAATTTCATTTTGATAAATTGGCTCGCAATAAGGCCAGAGCAAAGGGCTTGAGCCAAACGGTCATTCAACATTTAACGAGATCCTTCGTTCCCTTCGAATAGTCAATGATGACAACAACATCACCATCTTCAGTCTCATTGGTCGTAAGGATCTGATGGCCGATTCCTTCTAATTCAAGGGATAGAATTCACTTTTCCCCCTGAAAATTTGGAACTTTCGAATAATGTTCGTATCTTTGTAACGTGAAAGGAGAAACCGAGTAGAGCCACGATGTGTGGAACGGTGGTATCTGTGTGATGATGAGCAATTCGACCTTGCCGCTTGGTTTCCTTCACTCAAATACAGAGCTGGTCACGTGTGGCCAGCTTTTTCTATTTTGATTCTATATACTTTATGATTTCCACAAGCCTTGCGGAAGGTTAGGGAGCTTGCTTAATCAGAAAAATATCGTATCTTTGCACCAACTAATTAAGAGAAAGAAGATATGATATACAAAACTCCAAAGCGGAATACCCCTATTGCCACGCTCATTAAGAACTATGTCAACAAGAAGAGTGGCAAAGTTGCTGAATCTAGGAAAGAGATTCAAAGACGATTCGAGCATCTCGATTGGAAAGATCAGAAGAAAATACTTATAGCATCCCTTGATTCTTGTAAGTCAGACAGACAATGGGCCTATTCGAAACTTTACAATCATTGGGACAAGTCTTTTGAGGAAAAGGTGAGAAAGTTGTGGGATGAACTCCACGAGCCGATGTGCGCTTGGCCTATTATCCGTTTCTTCCCCATTTCCTATGTGAAGGAGAATATGACATCGTTCACTGGCGAAAGAGACTTCTATTTTATTAGCCTTCGTCTGGCAGAAGATCCGAACTATATCATTGATAAGAGCAAATTAAGGACTGTCGATTACTTGGCTGTGCTATATTATTCAGGCAGAACGCTGTCTGACGATGATGCCATTGATATGTTGTTTGAGATTGTCCATGATTTGTGCATCTCTGGCTTCTCGATATATGAGACACATATGGATTACGATGAAAGCCTATTTGACCTTTCAAAACATCTAAGCATTAATCGTGCGAAAAACTATCTATTTAGGATGGACCATTATAAAGCGGTAGATCTTTTTGACGAATGGAATCGGAAAGTGCGCAACAATATCAGGGATAGTCATGAATATGCCGTCTTGAAAGAATGGGGATTCCCTCGCTATGATTTATTTGAACAAGGCATATTGATTGTTAGGAAATACGCCTATACGGCGCTTGATAACAAATATAAACACCCTTCAGATATGATTGTGACAGAAATGTTTTCATTAGCAGATTTAATATTTCGCCAACCTCCTGAAGATGTGCCGTCAAGAATCACTAATGATATGCTTCCATCCGATCCGTCGTTTTTGGAGAAAATAAAGCAAACCAATGTTGAAGTCAAGAAGTTGGTGGACGACTTTGAATTGGAACTATTTGATGGAGATGTTCCGTTCTAGGCGTATTTTTCAGTCCACAAGTCTTGTGGAATTACTTTTTTTGCTCCAAATCCTTTTTCTGTCAGAAAAAAGTTGTATCTTTGCAAAATCAAGAGCTAGAATGCTAAAGCAATCGTATTTATGGCAACATGGGCAAAAGAGAATTTACCTAGAGAAAATGGCGAAATGGTCCCTATGCAGGTTCCAATAATTGTTTCTGCAAGTAGGAGTACAGATATCCCTGCCTTCTATGCTGATTGGTTTTTCCATCGGCTGAAGGTCGGCTATTCTGCATGGACTAATCCATTTAACGGTGTTAAAGGTTATGTTTCATATAAGAATACTCGCTTTATCGTATTCTGGTCAAAAGATCCCTCTCCACTTATTGCTCATTTAGATGAGTTGAGAGAAAGGAAGATCGGATTCTATATTCAATACACCTTAAATGATTATGTCAAAGAAGGTCTGGAAAAGGGAGTGAAACCTTTGGAATATCGAATCGACACTTTCAAACGATTGGTTGATAAGTTAGGCGTAGGAAGTGTTATCTGGCGATTTGACCCTCTAATGCTCACTGATACGATTGATATCGACACGCTTCTCGGAAAGATAGACAATATTGGCAATCAGTTAAAAGGCTATACTGAGAAACTCGTCTTTAGCTATGCAGACATTGCCTTATACAGAAAGGTGAAGTCGAATCTCGAGAAGAACGGCATTAATAGCAGAGACTGGACTGAAGATGAAATGCATGAGTTTGCAAAGGGATTGGCCAAACTAAACCAATCTTGGGGTTATACCTTGGCAACCTGTGGCGAGAAGATAGATCTTAAGCCCTATGGCGTTGAGCATAACCATTGTGTTGATGACGCCTTGATTATTAGGCTCGCGTATCACGATAAAGTCCTTATGGACTTCCTAAAAGTCAAGATACACCCAATGCCAAGCCTTTCTATCTTTGGAGATACGGAACCACTACCGCCTGATGCAATTATTCTTCCCAATAATACATATGTAACCCGTGGCGACAATAGAGATAAAGGTCAAAGAGAGTTCTGCGGATGCATGAAGAGTAAAGACATAGGTGAATATAATACGTGTGTTCACCTATGTGAATATTGCTATGCGAACACAAGTAAACAGGCTGCTGCACTCAATTATAATAGTCATAAAAACAATTCAAGGAGTGAAACAATAACGGGAAAGTAATAATTTGAGGGACTATATGTGCTACGTAACCGATATACAGAAAATAAGTGACCTGACTATAAATGATATCATCAAGGTCTCTTTACGTTATGTACCGGAGTCATTCAAGTCATGTCCTTGGGCGTATAGGGATAGTGAGGGACGAACGTTGGAACATGGTACGGCTGTTCTTGAAACAGAAGAACAGTGTTGTGCATACATGGCAGCTTATGGGCCGATGCATCAACACAAGTTAATTCGTGCATTAGATGAGGATGAATTCCCCTACGAAGCTTTGAACAATGGCGTAGAGATTTATGATTGGGGATGCGGTCAGGGTATTGGTACTGTCGCTATCATTGAAAAACTACGGCAGTTTGGCTGGTTGTCAAAGCTGAAGAAAGTCACCTTAGAGGAACCTTCTAATGTGGCAAGGCAACGAGCAGTATTACATGTCAGACAGGCATTAGGGGGGCAAAATATTGAGATTGCTGACGTTTCCTATTATCTTCCTTCAGATTATGGCGACAACAGCAACTCTATTACGAAAATTGATGTTCGTGAGCCTTGTGCCATACATATCTTCTCGAATATTCTGGATATTGAAGCTGTCAGCCTGAGGGGTGTTTCAAAGATGATAACCTCTTCTGGTGCTCAGCATATAGCCCTGTGTATAGGTCCGGCAAATCTAAATGAAAGCCGAATCAATACCTTTAGCTATTATTTCAAAAAGGAAGGCCTATGGGTGTTTACAGAATTCCGCGATACGAATTTTGGTCATCATCCCAATGGAAGGGCATATGGTTGCCTGATTAAGAGTTTTACATATAGCCTGACACGTAACAGTAATATTCTGCATAAATACAGCTACTATGCTCCTGTTCAGCTATTTGCGTCCTATTCAGATGTCAATTTGCAGGGGTCTTCATTACAAAGTGCTTTTGAGATTCTAGCTCCATTTGATATGACGGCACATAAAAATCTTTGCCCAGTCTATGCCCTTGTTAGCAATCTTATCTCACGTGGTTGTCCAACATTGGCCAGTCCAAAGGTATTGGATGCAATCAGTTCGAAAGATAAAGCAAAGAGCCTTAATGCCGTTGCACGTATTCAGAAAACCTTCATAGAGGCAATGATATCTGATCGCATAGATTTGAAGAAGGACACTTTGGATATTCTTGTGATTGAAGATGACACGTCAGTGGCAAAGATAGCCATTAATGATTTTGTTGAGTTATACCATCATATCGTTGCTATGACGCAGGATTATTCGGACTTGACCCTTCCCCCAATTAACATATATGGTAAGAGGGAGGCTAAGCCCCAGACAACTTATGATGCTATTATTGATGTGTCTATCGACCAGTTATGTAATCCTGAAGAAGTGGTATTCTCTGATTATAAGGCCAACAACGACTGCTTTTTTGTTGTGCGCTCTTCAAAGTCTGTATATGCAGAAAGATTTCTCTATACAACTGAGAGAATCAAGTATAAGCCTCTCGTTGAAAGGGACACACAAGGAAATTATCACAATATTGAGGATGTTTGTGGCCACCTGCGCTATTTTCTGAACCTGATTTTCAGAAAAGAAGATTTCAGACCTGGCCAGCTACCCATCCTTAGTCGGGCATTACAGCTAAAGAGTGTCATCGGATTGTTGCCAACAGGTGGTGGTAAATCTCTTACCTATCAGCTAGCAGCCATGTTACAGCCTAGTGTTACTTTGGTTGTTGATCCGTTGAAGGGATTGATGAAAGATCAATATGATGGATTGCAAAAAACAGGTATAGACTGTATATCATTTATAAACGGTGATATTGTTGGTGAAGAAAGAACAAAGCGAGAACAGGCATTAACAGGTTCACAGACACAAATTATGTTTTTGTCACCTGAACGACTTAGCATTCACCGTTTCAGAGATGTTCTACGCTCTATGCGAGAATCCGATGTTTATTTTGCATACGGTGTGATAGATGAAGTTCATTGCGTCTCTGAATGGGGACATGATTTCCGTCTAGCGTATCTCCATCTGGGTAGAAACTTATATAATTATGTCCTCCCCAAAGAAGTAGAAGGTGAAGATAATCATATCTCTTTATTTGGATTAACCGCAACTGCATCGTTTGACGTTCTCGCTGATGTAGAGAGAGAATTGTCGGGTAATAATTCGTATTCCTTGGAAGAAGATGCTACGGTAAGATATGAAAATACCAATCGACTAGAGTTACAGTATTATGTCTATCATGTAGACACGTCAACAGCTACAACGTCATGGGATGTCGGTGAAATTAAAGAAAATAGGCTTCTTGATGTAATTAATGATTCTACAGAGAAGTTAAAAGAGATCCAAGGGGGGTACGGTGTTGAAGAGATTAAAAAACGATTTCTTGAAAGGGAAAATATTTCTAATAAACAAAAGATAGTAGAAGTCGATTCTAATGATTTATCGGTTGAAGTAAAAAACGAATGGTATTTAAATAACAAAACAAATGCTTCTGGTATTATCTTCTGCCCTCGTGCAGGAAAAGATAAAAAAAATGAAAAAGAAAAGCCTGTAATACTAAGTGTTCCATCTGTAGCAGATATCCTGGAAAGGGAAGGAGTTAATCTCATTTCTACATATAAAGGAGGAGATGATACAAGATGTCAGGATGATTTCCTTCAAGATCGTACAAAACTGATGGTCGCAACGAAAGCATTTGGTATGGGTATTGACAAGTCCAATGTTCGACTTACAATTCATTTAAATCATCCTTGCTCTTTAGAGTCATTCGTACAGGAAGCTGGACGCGCAGGGCGAGATGGGAAAATGGCATTGGCAACTATCATGTATGCAGACAAGCAATTTCAAAATCAAAATGTTAAAACTAGACTGATGGAATGGCATTCTGCAGATTATGAAGTGAATAAATTTTTCTATGATACCAATTTCTTAGGAGAGAGTTTCGAATTGTTTGTAATGCAATTGCTTCTATCATGTTTGCCAATGCGATTTACCAATGAAGAATTCATGGGAATTGAACATGAAACATCTGGAAACGCTCAAGGTATATTTCAAACTTTACAAAAGTGTATAAAAAAATATCCAAACAAGCGCCTTACATATTATGTATCATACCATGAAGATGAACATTTGTTGGAGCATTATAATCAACAATTAAGGCAGGCATTGTTACCTATATTTGAGACCCCTTCAATGCGAAGAATTAAGTTTAACAACCCCAAATACGGTTATGGTTATGCTCAATACAAAGAAGCTATTCAAAAAGCAATATATAGGATGTGTGTAATTGGCCTTATAGATGATTTTACCGAAGATTATTGGAAAGAAGAATTTCGTATTGTGACAATATGCCAAGATGAATCGCACTATTATGATTACCTCCGTCAATACTATCGGAAATATTACTCCGAAGATAGAGTTGATGTAATGATTAATGAAGTTAAGCAGATGGCGGTCAATGACGGGGTCATTATGGCATGCTTAAAGCACCTTACTTCTTTTATATATAGGAGTATCGCGGACAAGAGAGCTAGGGGTATCTTGGATATGGAGCAATTTTGTAATATGGCTATCAGCTCAGGCAAGGACTGGAAAGAAACGAATGAAGAGCTGAAGGACTTTATTTATTACTATTTCAACTCGAAATATGCAAGAGAAGGCTTCATCACATACGATTCAAGTGCGCACAGGGAAATACCATTCTCACTAAAAGATGACACCAATTACGATATTCACAACGAAAGTGAAATATCAAATTTCAATCTTGTGAAAAAATATATGAGAGTGGTTGATCCTGATATCGTCAATAATGATGCTCAAGTAGATAATATCAAACACTTGCAAGGTGCAGTACGCCTCATCAGACGTGCTATTGCAGAAATGAACCCTGTTCTGAACCTCTTAAATATATTCTGCATTTTATTCCTTGGTCAACAAGATAATGAGATGCTGGAGCAAGAACTATATGATGACTACAAAGCAGTTATGAGATTATATGCGAAACAAGGGAAACTTGGACTTCTCAATGAATATACGAATTTGTTATTGCAGCATGCAGCCATACTTCCAGAAGGCAAGGGATATATAGAGAAAATACAGCTCGCCATTCAACTAGAAGAGCATATTGCAGAAATTAATAGAATTAATCAAATATACAAAGAAATATGATTGACGAGAAAATCAACAACTCACTCAGAGAGTTAGAGCAAGGACTAAAAAGCATGGAGTCCGCACGTAAACAAGTGGAAAAGACTGTCAATTCCTATGATGGTCTTAATTCAACTACCGCTGAGTATGTCAATAAACTCGGCACAATTACGACCAAGATTCAGGATCTTGTTGATGCCATAGGCAAGGACTATTCCCTGAAAGTAAGGGCGTTTGAGAAAGACAGGGAAACGGTCATCAACGCATCAACTGCTGCAACTGAGAAACTTTCCAATGCCACAGAAGAGTTTAAAGACTCATTGGTTGAGATCCAAACAAAACTGAAATACAGCTTAATCGTCAATGCTGTATCGCTCGTTGCTGTTGCAACAATTTTATTTTTTCTTTTGAAATGACAAGAAACTCTTCTTGTTACGATATTATGCGTATATGGAATCATCATAAATGCAGGGAAGCAGGCCCCAATCATAGTGTAGGTATACTCTATCCCTACTTAATGAATATGCCAAGGGTACGGGAAAAGTAATGATGTTTATTTTTCTTGTGATCAGTTTTGAATTATAGTTTATAATTGATAAGGATGAAGAAATTGTTATTCATATTAGGAGTGATTTTTTGCTTCATAAAGCCGTTGTACAGCTTGTTAGGTAAGAATGAATACTTGGATATTGCCATAACTGTATCCATTTTTGTTATTGTAGTGATGATAATCAATGAGATGATGAAACCTAGAGTTGTAGAAGAAGATGTGCAACCATTCATGCAAGAAAATGAACAGTCGTTGTGGGACGATAATTCGTTCTTAGTAGAGCTCAACCAGAATGTAGAATTGTCACCTGACGAAATGGTTTATGTTGCGAATGAAGAGGATAAAATTCTGACAAATCTTTTGGAGAATCATCCAGAGGCTCTTGAGGCGTGGGCACAAACGATAGGTTTTCAAATAATATATCTGCCGATGCTAATCAAACGTCTCAAAGAGAAACGAGCGTTTCAATATCACGCCCCTTATCTGAATGATGCAGAGGTGGGAAAAATAGACATCTGTAATGATTTCCTTTTACAGTACTTTTCAAATCCAGAAGATAAGAACCGAGTTAAGCAAGGTTTTATTCGAGTGGATAATGTTCATAGGACTGGCAATGACAGCGACAAACCTGTCGTTCGTTTCTATCCGTTGTCTGCTAAAGGAAGCGAGTCATTACCAGATCAACTAGATAAAATCAGTAAACAGATAGTGAATGAGCGAAGTCTGCAGGACTTCCACATTGAAAACACAAGCGTTAATAGTGAAAGAACCCAAATAGGTTTTGATTATGAACCCAAAGAGAATTCCGTTCTTCAACAAAATAATGATGATACAAACGACTTGATAGAAGAGGTAAGGGAGCGGATAGCCCTATTACGGCGGAGGGGAATTTCTCAATTCATCCTTGAGCAGTTGATTCATCCTGATGACAGGCTGAGTAGGTTGGTGATAACGAAAGATTATAGGTTGTTGCTGCCGGACTACAACGATATGGAAATCAAGATGGAGCCGCTGGTGAAGGCTGTATATCTACTTTTCTTGAAACATCCGGAGGGAATCCTGTTTAAGTGTCTGCCTGATTATCGTGAGGAGTTGGCTCAGATTTATGTCAAGCTGAAGCCTTTTGGTATGAGTGACAGGGTGATTCAGAGCATTGAGGATGTTACCAATCCGCTGCTGAACTCTATCAATGAGAAGTGTGCCAGGATTCGTGGGGCATTCGTTGGTCAGTTTGATGACCACATGGCCAGACATTATTATATCGATGGCTTACGTGGCGAGGCCAAGAAGATTGACTTACCACGAAACTTGGTCGTGTGGGAGGATACAAAATAATGAAAATATCGTACATGAGGCAAATGTTCAGTTTCCTTAATGGAATGGTGGACAAAAAAGAAATTGGTGCGGCATGCAGTATCAGTTGTGTAGTATGGGCCTTTATCTTATTATTATTTGTTCTGCCACCTTTAATCAAATATAATACTAATACATCATTTGTTGGTGGTTTCTTTTTGACATTATTGACAATTGTTTTTTGGTGTATAACAATAACTATTACTTTTGGTGTTGTAGGGGGAATTCTAGGATTTCTTATATCATTGTTTAAAAATGAGATTAAAACATTGTATATCGTTATCTAAAGTTTAATTTCTGACATAGCATTCTTTTATGGGTTGGCTTTTCTGTCAACGATAATACCCGACTATTAAGTTTAAAAATGAATAATCCACAAGCCTTGTGGGGCGAAATTGCTTGGTTGCAAAGAGGGAAAATCCTAATTTTGCAACCAAGTTTTTAATAGTTGTGAATATGACAGATTACGAGTACATTTTAAATCAGGCAAAAAAGTTCTATTACACCAAATGGGACGATGGGAAGTTGCGGAAGTGTGTGGATATGCTGCATGCACTTGAACACGATGAACTAGTGGCGTTGTACCATTGCAAATGGATTAAGAAGGTTATGCATGAAGCAATCTTTAATATCTTGTATATGGACAAAATTGGGGAACGGGAAGAGACCATTAAAGAAATGTCGACAAATGAGCTTATCAATGAGTTTGAAGACAGAAGCAGTGGAAACGTATCGCTTATCAGAGAAGAACTAAGACACAGATACAAAGAGGATCTTGGAGATGACAGAATTAAGATTGCTGCAGTCTTTAGGAATGGTACAAAGGGTGATCAGCAATGGATTCAATTGCAGATGCGCAGAGATTGTAAGTAATCCTCGATACAAAGACAACTATAACACATTAATTGAGAATAACAAGATGGGACAGGTAAAAATGTTAGGGGCACTGGTAGGCGATATTATCGGCTCAGTGTATGAGTTTCGTAACACGAAGTCTACTGATTTCGAATTGTTTTGTGGTGCAAGTGATTTCACGGATGATTCCGTGATGACACTGGCTGTGGCGAAATGGCTGCTGGAGGATGAAGCACATACCATACATTATTTAATATATTGTATGCAGGAACTTGGCGACCATTATCCTTATGCCGGGTATGGAGAAAGGTTTTCTGGATGGCTCTGTGAGGACAATCCACAACCTTATAACAGCTGGGGTAATGGTGCTGGCATGCGGGTTAGTCCTGTGGGACTGTTTGCCAAGACCCTCGATGAAGCTTTGGCTCTGGCTGCTATTACGGCATCGGTGAGTCATAATCATCCAGAGGGTGTGAAGGGCGCACAGGCAATTGCTACGAGTGTATTTCTTTGCAAGCAAGGAAAATCGAAACAGGAAATCAAAGAATTTGTAGAAAAGACATTTGGATATAATCTGAATCGAACGATTGACGAGATCCGTCCAAGATACGGATTTGACGTATCATGCCAGGGCAGTGCACCTGAAGCAATAATAGCTTTTTTAGAGGGGAATACGTTCGAAGAGGTAATTCGCCTGGCGATTTCCCTTGGAGGTGATTCTGATACCATTGGTGCTATGGCTGGTGCTATCGCTGCATGTATGTATCCCATTCCTCACGACATTGCAGAACGCTGTGACAGGATTCTGACTGATGACCTAAGAGATATCAAAGATAATTTCATTAGGATGATAGAGGGTAGATAGACTGTCTAGAGGATTGAAGATGGATATTAAGGTACTGAGAAAAGTGAGGGAATTCGCCATAAAGCATGCGCGAAAAGATGAGTTTTCTATACACGGGATAGATCATTGGGATAGAGTGGCTAATTATGGATTGAGCGTTGCTTCTCCTGAGGCAGATTTGGATGTAGTGTTGTGTTTTGCTTACCTTCACGATGTTGAAAGACAAGATGATGGCTATGATGAAGAGCATGGTCCAAGAGCTGCTGCATTAGTTGATCAGATCAGGGATTCAGTCTTAGCTTTTCTTGATGATAAGCAGATAGGTTTGCTAAAAGAGGCATGCGCTCTACATACTATATGCCACAAAACTGGTAATCCTACCATTGATGCATGTTTCGATTCAGATCGTTTGGATTTATCAAGAGTTGGTATTACTCCTGATCCAGATAAAATGGCTACAAAGAAAGGAGCAGAAAAAGCAAGGGCATTTAATGATTACAGGAAAAGGGATTAGGATGCAAAGAAGAAAAATTAAACAGGTGATGATAATAATCTTATTTGCCATCACACTTCTCATTGTGGTAAAGGTTTTATGGGTAGGATGCGCCACTGGCGGGCTTGGATCTTTTGATAGTGAGAAGAAAGGGATCATCTTAAGAGCGAACTACCTGACGTCAAAGGTGGCGACTTCACCACAAGGGTTGCTTGATGAAATGACGAATGGCATTGGGGCGCAGTTTCAGGGAGAGTGGGCATTATACTCCTGTTCTATGACTACTGCTGCATTGGCAAATATCGCCATCCTTTATCCTCAGAATAAAGATCTGTCCATCAAATATATTGGGCAAATTATTGATATCGCCCTGTCGCCAGAGATTCGTGAGTATGATGCTTATAGTTGGATGGAGGATCCGATGGAGGGTATCTATGGCGATATGAGTCACATTTCTTATTATAGTCATATCGCATGGATGATTAGCAGATATAAGCAGATAGGTGGAGACAATAGGTATGACGATATCTATCATTCGTTATGTAAGGCTATGAATCGCAGGATTCGTCAGAGTCCATATTTGAATCTGCCAACGTATCCTGATGGTTATATCTATATCCCTGATATGCTGGTGGCGATTGTGGCTCTGCATAATTATTCGTGCCAATATGATGGGAAATACTCAACGACAGTGAATATGTGGATTGAAAAAGCTAAGACGGACTGGATAGACAAAGAAACGGGTTTGGTTGCATCGATTTTGTTAGAAGATAATGGGCAAATAGTAATGCCTATTAGAGGTTCGTATTCTGCCTTGAATTGTTATTATCTGTCGCAGATAGATTCAGAGTTCGCCAAGGAACAGTATGATTGTTTGATAAAGCACTTTAAACAAAGCGTACCCATTGATGGCATTAAGGAATACCATAATACGACTTGTTTGATGGGATTCGATATAGATGCTGGTCCGATTATCTTTAATCTAAGCCCGTCTGGAACAGCCTTTGCCATTGGTTGTGCGACGAGTCTTGATGATATGGCGTATAGGCGGCAATTGTTGAAAACTGCGGAAATAGCAGGTAGTACAGTCACGTGGTTTGGCAAGAGCCATTATTTGTTGGCAAACTGGGCTTTGGTGGGTGAGGCCATTACCCTTGCCATGAGAAAACTCGAATGTGTTATTAAATGATGAGAATATGAAGAAGATTTTGTTTGGTGTGATTATTGTGATTGTGGCGTTGAGTTCGTGTTTTTCTCATGAGCAGAAGAAACCAGACAATCGGTGGTGGGTGCCTGAGAAGAAAGATGTGATCTCATGGGAGAAACTGGATACGATTGTCGTGGGCGACGGGCTCTTTAAACTGGAGTATCCTGACTGCTTTGAACTGAGTGAAGAGTCTGATGACGGCGGTGTGTTGGTGACTTATAAGGAAATATCTGGGCTTTTTCTGACGGCGAACGCGGAAAAGAATCCATATCACTGGAATGCTGATACTTTGGCGGATCTTATTGTTAAAGAGAGAAAGGCTGAGGATAGAGACTCCATCATCATGCAGGACATGCACGATGGATATTTCTACTTGAAGGGAATCATGGGGGCCAACGGATACTGCTTCTACGAACAATATGTTGTTTTCCATGATTATATTTTCACGCTCACTTTAGTGTATCCGTCGAATATAGAGACCAAGATGGAGAATCTTTTCCGCCTGGTACATGATTGGCATCCTGAAACCAATGTGGTGCTTGCTACAATGAAGTCGGATGATATGAAGGAGCGTATGTCTGTCCTCAAAAAGCGGGGTGGGATGCATAACTATCGTGAGTTTTATATCGAGGAAAGTGACAATGGGTATCATTTTATGGTTTATGACTCATGTCATCATAATCGCCAGGAGATAGTCTTTGGTGCGGATGATTATTTGAACGGAGGGGTTCCTGGTATGTATGCATTTGTAAGTCTGGATAAGAAATATGTCTATGTGGTAGGTGATATTCTGGCTAATAGTACAGGATGGGTGTCCACCTTTATCATCTATCAGGTGAACACGGAAACGCTCAAGGCTAAGTTGGTGAATGCTGTTGCAGCCATCAAACTGGAAAAGACGGGATTTACTGTCGCCTCCATGACTCGATGCGTCACTCCAGAAGCAGAATTCTCTTATCAGATGGACTTCGCCTTTGAGGATATTACTTATGGTTTTAATGGGAAGATTAAGCGTAAGAGTAAGGAATATGCCTCAAAGGAAATTAAGGAACGTTATGGGAAACTGTGCAATCTAAATGGATTGGGTTTAAAAAGAGAAGATATTTGATTCGTCAGAAGGATTATTTCACCATTGCCAAGGATGTGTTGTGGTCTGAAAATGTTTGGTGGCAAAGATATGTCAAATCTTTGCCACCAAATAGTTTAATAGCTTCTGGCGATGATGACGCGGGCCTTTGAGGGCTTACCGCTCACCATATCCAAACCAGGCGTCTGCTCCACACCGAAGGGCACGCAGCGGATGGTGGCCTGTGTCTCTTCCTTGATCTTGGCCTCGGTCTCGGCTGTGCCGTCCCAGTGGCAGAGGAAGAATCCTCCATCCTTCACACGCTCCTTGAACTCCTCGTAGTTGTCGCACTCGTAGATGCGGCTGTCGCGATAGGCCTTGGCCTTCTCGAAGATGTTCTTCTGGATGTCGTCCAGCAGCTGTGCCACATAGTCGGCGATGCCGGCCAGCGGGCGGGTATCCTTCTCCAATGTGTCACGACGCATCACCTCGATGGTGCCGTTCTCCAGGTCGCGGGCACCAAGCACGAGACGTACGGGTACACCCTTCAGCTCGTAGTCGGCAAACTTGAAGCCTGGACGCTTGTTGTCAGCATCGTCGAACTTCACGGTGATGCCCTTCTGGCGTAGCTGCTCGATGATAGGCTGCACCTCCTTGTTTACGAGTTCCATCTGCTCGGGCTTGGTGGCGATGGGGATAATGACCACCTGAATAGGAGCAAGACGTGGAGGCAGCACCAGTCCGTTGTCGTCTGAATGCGTCATGATGAGGGCACCGATCAGTCGTGTGCTCACACCCCATGAGGTAGCCCAAACATATTCGGGTTTGTTGTCCTTGTTCAGATAGGTCACGTCGAAAGCCTTGGCGAAGTTCTGTCCGAGGAAGTGTGATGTTCCTGACTGCAGGGCCTTGCCGTCCTGCATCATGGCCTCGATGGTATAGGTGTCGAGGGCACCTGCAAAACGCTCGGTCTCGCTCTTTACTCCCTGCACTACAGGCACTGCCATCCACTCTTCTGCAAACTTGGCATACACCTTCAGCATCTTCTTGGCTTCCTCTTCAGCCTCTTCGCGGGTGGCATGGGCTGTGTGGCCCTCCTGCCACAGGAATTCCGAGGTACGGAGGAACGGACGTGTACGCATCTCCCAGCGCATCACATTACACCACTGGTTGCACATCAGGGGCAGGTCGCGCCACGACTGGATCCAGTTCTTATACGTGTTCCAGATAATCGTCTCTGAAGTAGGACGGATGATGAGTTCCTCTTCCAGCTTGGCTGCGGGATCTACCACTACGCCGCTCTTGTCCTCAGTTGCCTTCAGACGGTAGTGGGTCACTACGGCGCACTCCTTGGCGAAACCCTCCACATGCTCGGCCTCGCGGCTGAGGAATGATTTTGGAATTAGCAAGGGGAAATAAGCATTCTGCGCACCCGTCTCCTTGAACATCTTATCTAGTTGCTGCTGCATCTTCTCCCAGATGGCGTAGCCATAGGGCTTGATGACCATACATCCGCGAACGGCAGACTGCTCCGCCATATCGGCCTTGACCACCAGATCATTGTACCATTGGCTGTAATTTTCAGCCCTTTTCGTTAAATCTTTTAATTCTTTTGCCATTGTTTTTATTGCTGTTTTATTAATTTGGGCACAAAAGTACTAAAAAAAGTTGGAAAAATGTGCAGATTACAAATAAAAGAATTATCTTTGCAACGTAAAAAGTGACAAAACCATTATTAATTCATTAAAATAGTAACAAATATGAAGAGTTTCAAGACGATTGCGCTTTCAATGTGTGCTGTCCTCGTGATGGCAGGTTGTAACAATATGCAGAAGGGTGCAGCCATCGGTGCTGGTGGTGGTGCGTTGCTCGGTGCTATTGTTGGTAAGATAGCTGGTAATACCGCTATCGGTGCTGCTGTTGGCGGTGCTGTAGGTGCCGGCGCCGGTGCTATCATCGGTAAGAAGATGGATAAGGCTAAGGCTGAGGCTGAGGCTGTGAAGAACGCTCAGGTGGAGTCGGTGACCGATGCTAACGGTCTGCAGGCTGTTAAGGTTACCTTTGATTCTGGTATTCTCTTTACCACTGGTAGCTCTACACTGAGTTCTACTGCTAAGTCTTCTCTGACACAGTTCTCTAACGTGCTGAAGAACAATGCCGACTGCGACGTAGCCGTTCAGGGCTATACCGACAATGCAGGCTGGAAGAACAGCACTCGTGAGCAGAGTATTCAGAAGAACCTGAACCTCTCTCAGCAGCGTGCTCAGGCTGTGACCAACTATCTGCAGTCACTGGGTGTGAGCAGCAGTCAGATCCGCAGCACGATGGGTTATGGTGAGGACAATCCTGTAGCCGACAACTCTACAGCAGCAGGTCGTGAGCAGAACCGTCGTGTTGAGGTTTACATGTACGCTTCACAGGCCATGATCCAGGCAGCTGAGCAGCAGGCTAACTAAGCCGCTTTAGATGCAGAAAATCATTCGTAAGCTACGCGTCACCATACGCTGGATATTGGCGGCCTTCTTCGGCTCCACTATTCTTGCGGTGGTGGCGCTTCGCTTTCTGCCTGTCTACTTCACGCCGCTGATGTTCATACGTCTGGCGCAGCAGGTTGGTGAGGGCAAGGAACTGAGACTGAATCACCATTGGGTGTCGCTCGACAAGATCTCGCCCTTCTTGCCTGTGGCCGTTATCGCCAGCGAGGATGCCAACTTTATGCAGCATCACGGCTTCGACTACAAGGCCATCGAGCACGCTGCTGAGCGTAACCGCAAGCATCCCGAGAAACGTAAACTCGGGGCTTCGACCATCTCGCAGCAAACGGCCAAGAACGTGTTTCTTTGGCCGGGACGCAGTTGGACGCGCAAAGGCTTCGAGGTCTATTTTACCACCCTCATCGAGCTCCTCTGGCCGAAGGAACGCATCATGGAGGTATATCTCAATTCTATCGAGATGGGCGATGGCATCTATGGTGCATCGGCTGTGGCCGAAGCACATTTCGGTATTCAGGCCAAAGACCTGAGCCGTAGCCAGTGTGCCTTGATAGCTGCCACGCTGCCCAATCCTCGGCAGTATTCCAGCAAACATCCCTCGGCCTATATGCAGAAGCGCCAGAGGCGTATATTAAACGAAATGAAATATGTAAAGACATGGAAGAGTCTGGACTGAACAGATACCTCGATGAAATCGGTCGCGAGTCATTACTCACAGCCGACGAGGAGCGCGATCTTGCTTTAAAGATCCAGCAGGGCGAAAGCAAGGCCCTGAACCGGTTGGTCGAAGCCAACCTCCGTTTTGTGGTTTCCATCGCCAACCAGTATAAGGGCAAGGGGCTCCAGATGGACGACCTGGTTAGCGAGGGTAACATCGGTCTGATGAAAGCAGCCTCGCACTTTGATCCCAGCCGCGGCACCCGCTTTGTCAACTTTGCCGTTGTCCACATCCGCCAACAGATTGAGAAGGCTATTGCCCAGCAGACCGATCCTCCCAAGGGAAAGGCTTCGGGGCGCAATAATGGCGATCTGCCTTTGAAGGCCACATCAGTCGATGCACCGTTGGGTCATCGCAATAACATGAGCCTTCTCTCTGTCCTTGTCAATCAGGATGCCCCCTTGGCCGACGAGCGCGTTCACTCCGAAGCCATCGAAGAAGTCATTGAGTTTGCCCTAGGCTCGCTCGACGAGCGCGAAAGCAGGGTGATAAACGCCTTCTTCGGCATCAATCAGGAGCACGAGACGATGGCTGAGATTGCTGAAGATATGGACTTGAAGCGTGAACGTGTCCGGCAGATTCGTGACAAGGCTGTCCGCAAACTCCGCAAAGCCTACAAATCCCGTCTCCAGGAACTCAAGAAATAAAGAATCCCTCGCCAATCGGGTTGCTGCTGAGAATTTCTGTCGGTGAAACCTTCAGTGAGATGGGACAATTTTACTGGTACTGACGGAGTGCGGCAATCAGCTCTCCGTTTTCTGTCTTGGTGCCGATGGTGACGCGGAGACAGTTCTGGCAGAGCTGCACGCGATGGCGGTTGCGCACGATGATGCCCTTGTCGACCAGATAGTTGTAGATATTGACGGCATCGGTCATCTGAGCCAGGAAGAAGTTTGCCTCGGTGGGGAATACTTTCACGCAGATGGGCAACAACTTGAAGGCGTCGATCATGCGTGAACGCTCTTCCAACAGGATCTTCACCCACTTGTCGACCTCAAAGGGATCCTTCAAAGCCTCTAGGGCCTGCTCCTGAGTCAGCTGGTTGATGTTATAAGGATACTTTACTTTATTGAAGATGCTGATGATCTCCTCGGATGCAAAGGCCATACCCAGACGGATGGCAGCACAGCCCCATGCCTTCGACATGGTGTTGAGCACGATGAGGTTGGGGTATTTGGCAAACTCGGTGCGCAGGGGTTTCTGTGAGGAGAAGTCGCTATAGGCCTCGTCGACCACCACAAGACCTTCGAAGCTTTCGATGACCTTGAGGATTTCCTCGCGATGGAGACTGTTGCCCGTAGGATTGTTGGGTGAACAGAGCCAGATGAGTTTCGTATGCTGGTCGGTGGCTGCCAACAGTCTGTCGGCGGTGATCTGATACTGCTCGTCAAGCAATACAGGACGATACGCTGTGTTGTTTATGTCGGCACAGACCTTATACATGCCATAGGTGGGCTCAATGGCGACCACATTGTCGACGCCAGGCTCACAGAAACAGCGGTAAACCAAATCGATGGGCTCATCGCTACCGTTGCCGAGGAAGATGTTTTCGGCTGGTACGCCCTTTACCTTCGACAGGGCAGCCTTCAGTTCGAGCTGTAGCGGATCGGGATAGCGGTTGTAAGGGGCGTTATAGGGATTTTCGTTGGCATCCAGAAACACGCGAGCCTCGCGGCCTGCATACTCGTTGCGGGCGCTGCTATAGGGAGCCAGGCTCCAGATGTTCGGTCGCGTCAGTTCTTGTAATGGTTTCATTTCAGACTCTTTATTCTTACTGTCATTGCGTTCTTGTGGGCATCAAGCTGCTCGGCTTCGGCCATCAGTTCGACGGCATGACCGATCTGGCGCACACCTTCTTCCGTGAGGTGCTGGAAGGTGACTTTACGGCAGTAGCTGTCGAGATTGACACCATTGTAGGTGGTCGCATAGCCATGAGTGGGCAGCGTGTGATTGGTACCGCTGGCATAGTCGCCGGCGCTCTCACAGGCATACTGGCCGAGGAACACGCTACCGGCATTGATCACTTTCGATGCCACATCCTCGTAGTCTTCGGTCTGAATCACCAGGTGCTCAGGCGCATAGGTGTTCGACAGGTCGATGGCCTCACGGATGTCGGAAACCAATACCAGCATGCTGTTTTCGAGTGCCTTCTGTGCAATCTCCTTACGGGGAAGTGCCTCCAGCTGCTTATCGAGTTCTTTCTGAACTTCATCGATGAACTTGTTGGAGGTGGTAATCAGGAATACCTGGGAGTCGACACCGTGTTCTGCCTGCGACAAGAGGTCGGCAGCGACAAACTCGGCATTGGCGGTATCGTCGGCTATTACGCATACCTCAGAAGGGCCTGCCGGCATGTCGATACCTACATCGTGGATGCTGACCTGCTGCTTGGCTGCCATCACATACTGGTTGCCAGGGCCGAATATCTTGTAGACCTTGGGAACGGACTCTGTGCCGTATGCCATCGCTCCGATGGCCTGAACACCACCGGCCTTGAATATCTTGCTTACACCGGCAATCCGGGCTGCCATCAGGATGGCGGGATTCACCTTGCCTTCGCGATTCGGGGGTGTGCAGAGCACAATCTCCTTGCAACCAGCTATCTTGGCTGGTGTGGCCAGCATCAGGACGGTTGAGAAGAGTGGGGCAGTGCCGCCAGGGATATAGAGCCCCACCTTTTCGATGGGCACGCTCTTCTGCCAGCAGGTGACACCGGGTCGTGTCTCCACCTTCTTAGAGCGGAAACGCTGCGACTCGTGGAAGGTCTTGATGTTGTCGTGAGCCAGTTGGATGGCTTCCTTCAGATCCTTGCTCACCAGTTTCCCTGCCTCGTCGATCTCGTCTTGTGTGACTTCGAGCGATGGCAGGTCCACATGGTCGAACTTCAGCTCATAGCCTTTCACAGCCTCGTCGCCTCGCTGACGGACGTCTGCCAATACGGAGGCTACGGTTTCATTCAACTGTGACACATCCAGATGCGGACGCTCCACAATTTTCTGCCACTCACTTCTTTCTGGATATCTGATTATGTTCATAGAATCATTTTTTCAATTGGGGTAACCAGAATGCCCTGTGCACCCATTTCCTTCAGCTTTCCGATGATTTCCCAGAACTGCTTCTGGTCTAATACCGTGTGAACGGAACACCATTCGTCGTCGGCCAGAGGTATGATGGTGGGACTCTTCAGGCCCGGCAATACGTCGATGATCTCCTGCAGGCGTGCTTTAGGGGCGTTCATGCGCACATATTTCTTGTCTTCAGCATCCTTTACGGCCTTGAAGCGGAAGAGCATCTGTTCGAGAATCTCGCGCTTCTCCTGCGAAAGCTGCTTGTTGCCGATAAGCAGGGCCTCGCTCTGCATGACGACCTCCACCTCGCGCAGGTTGTTGCTCACGAGGGTGGAACCGCTGCTGACGATGTCGAAGATACCATCGGCCAGTCCGATGCCCGGGCTAATCTCCACACTTCCCGTGATGACGTGTATCTCTGCCTGGATGCCCTTCTCGTCGAGGAACATCTTCAGGATATGCGGATAGCTGGTCGCAATCTTCTTACCATTGAACCATTCTGGGCCTTTATAGTCGATCTCCTTTGGGATAGCCAGCGACAAGCGGCACTTGGAGAAGCCTAAGCGTGAGATGATGTCGGCATCCTCGCCACGCTCCACATATTCGTTTTCGCCAACGATACCGATATCTGCTACGCCCGAAGCCACGCTTTGGGGAATGTCGTCGTCGCGAAGGTAAAGCACCTCCAAGGGGAAATTGTTTGACTGCACCAACAGGGTGCGCTTGCTGGCACTGACTTTGATGTCCGCCTCAGCGAGCAGATTCATCGTATCTTCAAAAAGACGGCCTTTTGACTGTACTGCGATTCTTAACATACTTACGTTAAAGTCTAATTACTCTTAATTCGGGTGCAAAGTTACACATTTTTTAGACAAAAGAAGATAAGAACAATAGATTTTTATGTTTCTTTTGTGCTTTTATCACGAAAAAGGCGTATCTTTGCATCGATTTTGAAACGCGGCATAATTTGTTTGACACCCGTTATGGCAGCCTTGCTGCTTGCCTCCTGCACCGAAAAGAAGCAGGAGCGCATTGTCACACCTTGGGGCGAAGTGCTCGACTCTGTGGAGGTGACGGAGGGTTTTGACTTGCATGAGATACAGCAGGGTGGGGAACTGATTCTGGCCACCATCAGTGGGCCGCAGACTTACTACGACTATCACGGCAAGTCGCTCGGTACCCAATATCTGCTCGTGCAACACTTGGCGGATAAGTTGGGTGTCAAAGTTCGTGTAGAGGTTTGCAGGGATTCTTTAGAGCTTGTCAAGCAATTGTCTGAGAATGAGATTGATATAGTAGCTTGGCCTACACCTGGAAATCTCGAAGTAAAGTCTTCGAAACCGCTTTTGGCAGAAGAGTTGAAGGCGTGGTATAAGCCCGAGATGGTGGCTGAGGTTCAGAAGGAGGAGACACAACAGCTGACCGTTCAGCGTGTGAAGCGTCGGGTATTCTCGCCCATGCTGGATAAGAATGGTGGTATTATTTCACATTATGATCATTATTTCCAGCAGTATTCACAGACGATTCGTTGGGACTGGCGCCTGATGGCTGCTCAGTGCTATCAGGAGTCAACTTTCGATCCCAAGGCCGTTTCGTTTGCAGGTGCCAAGGGTCTGATGCAGATTATGCCTGCAACGGCCGATCTCTTGGGCTTGCCGCGTGACAAGATGTACGATCCGGAGCAGAATATCGCTGCGGCTGCCAAATATCTGGGGCAGTTGGAGGGAAAATTCTCTGATATCCGCAGTCGTGTGGAACGCACCAATTTCGTTCTGGCCAGTTATAATGGCGGTATTCATCATATCCGTGATGCGATGGCCTTAGCCCAGCGCGATGGGAAGAATCCGCATGTTTGGCGCGAGGTGTCGGATTATGTCTTGAAACTGGCCACCCCCAAGTATTATAATGACCCGATTGTCAAGCATGGTTATATGCGTGGTTCCGAGACGGTGGATTACGTGGCTAAGATCCGTCAGCGCCATCAGGGCTATATGGGTGTGAAATCACCTCATATGGGCTTCCATCCCAGTCAGCCACGCAAGGCAGGCAAGCGCAAAAGCAAATACGATATCTGATGATAGAAAAAGAGGCCAGGTTGATTCCTGACCTCTTTATTATAATGGAAAGGGGATTTTACTCACCCTTTTCCATCTGAGCCTTCAGCTGTGCGAGCACGTCGAGATCACCGAGTGTGGTGCTGGCTGCAACGTTCTCAACCTTTGGCGTTTCTTCCTTCTTGGCACGAGGAGCCTTCTTGGCTGCGGCCTTCTTCTCCTCACGAGCGGGATCCTCGAAGGTGCGGCTGTGAGAGAGGATGATACGCTTGCTGTCCTTGTTGAACTCGATCACCTTGAACTCGAGTGTCTCACCAGCCTGAGCCTGTGAGCCATCCTCCTTCTGCAGGTGCTTCGGAGTAGCAAAGCCCTCAACATCCTCGTCAAGCTGTACAACGGCACCTTTCTCAAGGAGCTCGATGATCTTACCCTCGTGGATAGATCCAACGGTATACTTAGCCTCGAATACATCCCAAGGATTGTCCTCAAGCTGCTTGTGGCCGAGAGACAGACGACGGTTCTCCTTGTCGATATCGAGAACGATTACCTCGATCTCTGCACCTACCTGAGTGAATTCTGAAGGATGCTTCACCTTCTTAGTCCAAGAGAGATCGCTGATGTGGATCAGACCGTCAACACCTTCCTCGAGTTCTACAAATACACCGAAGTTGGTGAAGTTGCGAACCTTAGCGGTGTGCTTGCTGCCAACAGGATATTTGGTCTCAATAGCCTCCCAGGGATCCTCGCGGAGCTGCTTGATACCGAGTGACATCTTGCGCTCGTCGCGGTCGAGTGTCAGGATGACAGCCTCTACCTCTTCGCCAACCTTCAGGAACTCCTGAGCTGAACGCAGGTGCTGGCTCCAAGACATCTCAGAAACGTGGATCAGACCCTCAACACCGGGCTGGATCTCAACGAATGCACCGTAGTCGGCAAGAACGACAACCTTACCCTTCACGTGGTCGCCAACCTTGAGGTTAGCATCCAGAGCATCCCAAGGATGCGGAGTGAGCTGCTTCAGACCGAGGGCGATGCGCTTCTTCTCGTCGTCGAAGTCAAGGATTACAACATTGATCTTCTGGTCGAGCTCTACCACCTTGTGAGGATCGTCTACGCGGCCCCAAGAAAGGTCTGTGATGTGGATGAGTCCGTCAACACCACCGAGGTCGACGAATACACCGTAAGAGGTGATATTCTTAACTGTACCCTCGAGGATCTGACCCTTCTCCAGCTTACCGATGATCTCCTTCTTCTGAGCCTCAAGCTCCTGCTCGATGAGAGCCTTGTGAGAAACCACCACGTTGCGGAACTCCTGATTGATCTTCACGATCTTGAATTCCATCGTCTTGCCTACGAACTGATCGTAGTCGCGTATGGGGTGAACGTCAATCTGTGAACCAGGCAGGAAGGCCTCGATGCCGAATACGTCGACAATCATACCGCCCTTCGTGCGGCACTTGATGTAACCCTGAACCACCTCCTCAGCGTCAAGGGCAGCGTTAACACGATCCCAAGACTTGCTCAGACGTGCTTTCTTGTGAGAGAGAATCAGCTGACCCTTCTTGTCCTCTGCACTCTCAACATAAACCTCTACGACGTCACCGATTTTCAGGTCGGGGTTGTAGCGGAATTCTGAAGCGGGGATAATACCATCGCTCTTGTAACCGATGTTGACAACTACTTCTTTCTTGTCAACTGAGATGACCTTACCGTCAACTACCTGATGGTCGGCTACCTTGTTCAGGGTTTCGTCGTAAGCCTTGTCAAGTTCTTCCTTGCTGATGTTGGCACTCGTGCCATTCTCGAACTCATCCCAATTGAAATCGTCGAGCGGCTTAACGTTCTTTGTTAATTCTGACATAATAAAATACTTTGTTGCCCCTCGTTTTTTTGTCGGGGCTGGGTCTGAACAGACGTTTATCAGACCATCTTTAAAGGGTTAATAATCGATAGGAGCAAGCGCCTGTTCCGGCCCCTATTTCCCCCTTTGGGGGACAAAGCGGCTGCAAAGGTACAGCTTTTAGTTGAGAGTTGAGGGTTGGGAGTTGGGAATTCCAATTACTTTTATAATAAATTAACAAAAAAGAGGGCAAATCTTTTGCAGACCTGCCCTCTATCGTGAATTTTGCGTCGGTTGTTTTTGATATTCGGGTTTATACGATACCCTGAGCCATCATAGCCTTAGCAACCTTCATGAAGCCGGCTACGTTAGCACCCTTCACATAGTTGATGTAACCATCCTTCTCAGTACCGTACTTCACGCAGTTTTCGTGAATGTCGTTCATGATGCGCTTCAGGTAGTCGTCAACCTCCTTAGCAGTCCAGCTCAGGCGTTCGGAGTTCTGCGACATCTCGAGACCAGAAACAGATACACCACCAGCGTTAGAAGCCTTACCTGGAGAGTAGAGGATCTTAGCATCCTGGAAGATCTTGATAGCCTCAGGCAGTGAAGGCATGTTGGCACCCTCGGCAACAGCGATTACGCCGTTGTCAACCAGAGCCTTAGCCTCGTCGCCGTTGATCTCGTTCTGTGTTGCGCAAGGCAGAGCGATGTCGGCCTTCTCATACCAAGGACGCTTGCCCTCATAGTACTTAGCTGTGGGATACTCCTGAACATATTCCTTGATACGTCCACGCTCCACGTTTTTCAGCTCCATGATGTAATCGAGCTTAGCGCGATCGATACCATCGGGATCGAAGATGTAACCGTCGGAGTCAGACATCGTCATGGGGATAGCACCGAGTTGCAGGCACTTCTCAGCAGCATACTGAGCCACATTACCAGCACCAGAAATCAGTACCTTCTTACCCTTGATGTCGATATTGCGGGTAGCGAGCATAGAAGTCAGGAAGTAAACGGTACCGTAACCGGTAGCCTCAGGACGGATCAGTGAACCACCGAAGGGGATACCCTTACCTGTGAGCACACCCTGGAACTGATGAGTGAGCTTCTTGTACTGTCCGAACAGATAGCCAACCTCACGGCCACCAACACCGATATCACCAGCGGGGACGTCCTCATCAGGACCGATCACGCGATAGAGTTCATTCATGAATGCCTGGCAGAAACGCATCACTTCAGCGTCGCTCTTGCCGCGGGGAGAGAAGTCAGAACCACCCTTAGCACCACCCATAGGAAGTGTGGTCAGTGAGTTCTTGAAGGTCTGCTCAAAGGCGAGGAATTTCAGGATACCGAGGTTCACACTCTTGTGGTAACGGAGACCGCCTTTGTACGGACCAATGGCGTTGTTGTGCTGGATACGGTAACCCATGTTGGTCTGAACCTTACCCTGGTCGTCAACCCATGTGATACGGAACTCGCATACTCTGTCGGGGATACACAGACGCTCGATCAGGTTGGCCTTCTCAAACTCGGGGTGTTTGTTATACTCCTCTTCGATGGTGGGAAGAACCTGAGACACTGCCTGGATATACTCCGGCTCATTGGGGAAGCGCTGCTTCAACTGCTCTACAACTTGTGCTGCATTCATAATCTTAACCTTTTTTTAGTTGTTTAATATAAATTGATTTTGATTTTTAATTTTCGGTTGCAAAATTACATCAAAAATCTGAAATGACAAACATTTTATCAATTATTTCTCGAAAAATCTGTCTTTTTGTTACTTAATTGACATAAATCAAGGCAAAAAGACATATAATGATTATTTTTTGTGTTCGGGCACAAATGATTTATTGAAAATCTTTTGGATTTATGAGTCGTTTTTTAAAAAAAAACTTTGTAACTTTGCCCACAAAATGTAAATATGGTAAGACGATCTTTCATGTTGGCATGCCTTTTGGCCAGTATGCTGTCAGTGATGGCGGTGACTAGTCGGCGTGTGTTTTTGACTTATAATGCCAGCAATGGTTTAGCCGACAATAGTGCTCAGACCATTCGGTGTGCAACATCAGGTCGACTGGTTATTACCACCATAGGGCAGATTAATTTCTTTGATGGTAATCGCTTTTCCTATATCGATCCTTCGAAAGAGAGTGTGTACTCTTTGCCCAGCTACTCAGGCAACTATCATGTCTATGTTGACAAAGACCACCATCTGTGGTTGAAAAATACGCATACCGTGTCGTGTGTTGATCTGCTCACGGAGATGTTTGTCGGTTCTGTTGAAGATGTGTTCCGCGAGTATGATATTCATGTACCGGTAAAGGATCTCTTCGTTGATTCCGATGGCGTTCTCTATCTTTTGACCGATAAGGGTTTGTATTCGACTGAATCCAAGCAATATTTTAAAGTACGCGGGAAATGGAATCTGCAGGATCTCGACACCTATCAGAATAAATATCTGTTGTTGTTTTATGACACGGGTGTGGTAGATATCAACGAACTCTCTACGGGTTCCACTATCAATTCCTGTAAAGCATACGATGAAGACAAGATTCGCACTTACAACCGTTCGTCGGTGCTTTGTAAGGATGATTACATGTTCTACCAGGTGCGCAATGGTAGCAAGGGGGCCATCTTGATGTCCTTTAATATCGGTAAGTGGGAGTGGAAGACACTGATGGAAACTCCCTATCATATGAACAACCTCGAAAAGAGGGACAGTCTGCTTTATATTCCCTGCGAATATGGTTATTGGGTTTATGATACAGAATTGGATAGGGCTGGACAGGTTGATGAACTGAAGATGCAGAATGGCCGTATTTTGAAAACCAATATCAATGCACTTTGCTTCGACCATCAGGGTGGTATGTGGATTGGTACCGAGAAATGGGGGTTGCTCTATTCGAGACCAAACAATCCGCCCTTTACAGTTTATACATGGGATCAGCCTGAAGCAATGAAATATGATGCGATGCTGGCCAATGCCCCGTCGTATCGTACTTTTAAGGGTAAAAGAGTCAACTGTCTTCTGAAAGACTCCTTTGGCCGGATATGGGTGGGAACCTCCTCAGGTCTGCACTTTTATCAGAAGGAGTCAGACAATACGCCACGTGTCTATTCCCAACGCGACGGCTTACAGAACAATGTGATCCACTCTATTGTCGAGGATAAGCATCACAACATCTGGGTGGGAACCAGCTATGGCATCTCCTGCCTGAAACTTGACGATAAAGGTGAGCTGGTTGATATCCTCAGCTACAATCAGTATGACAATATTCCTGAGGAGTCGTTTGTCAACGGCAAAGCCCTTTGTCTGCCTGACAGCACCATCGTCATGCAAATGCTGGATCATGTCGTAGTCTTTGCTCCGAATGAGATGATGACGCTTCGCTCGATGACCTTCGAGCTTTATCCCGAACTGGTGGGTCTGATGATTAACGGTAACCGTGTGCGCACAGGCGAGAAGTTCAATGATAAAGTCATCCTTGATCAGGCTCTCATCCGTATAAAGGAATTCAATTTCGACTATGATCAGAATTCGCTCTCGCTGACGTTTTCTGCACTTAACCATTTCCGTCCGCAGCAGACCTATTACCGTGTGCGCGTCAAGGAGATAGATGATGCGTGGAAGATCATGACGCCTTATAATTCTGGAGGAATGGTTGATAGCAGAGGACAGTTCCATTTGCCACTCGCTTCTTTGAAGCCTGGTACATATACGATAGAATTACAGGCATCGATGTCTATCGACGACTGGAAAACGGAGCCTCGTGAGTGGGTGATTCATATCAATGAGCCTTGGTGGCGTGCTACGGGTTTGTTTGTTTTGCTCGGATTAATCCTTCTGGTGCTTTTCTTGGTGAATGTCTATTTTTATGTGCGCAATTCCAATATGCGTTCGCGACGTATCAGTGAGGAGAAAAACATTGTCCGTCGCATTGAGTTGTTTGCGGAGCGTTGCATCCATACAAAGGGTGATACGCTGGCACCTCTGACAGATGAGATTTCAGGTGTTGGTGTCGATTCAAGTAACTATTTGAGCGAAGAGTTCATACAGACGATGCTCAAACTACTTGATTTTGTCAATGAACAGCGTCTGTCGCAGATATCGATGAAGAAGCTGAGTGAGAAAGCTGGCATGGACTTGACGTCATTCTATGCCCTCATCAGTTCTAATATCTATAAGAATCCTCGTGAATTGGTCAAGCGTGTGAAGATGAATCAGGCAAAGGAGATGCTTACTACTTCGGGCGACGATATTGCTGACATTGCTGCGAAGTGCGGGTTCGCATCACCTAATTACTTTATAGCCTCCTTCTTCCGTGAACATCATGTGCTCCCGGAAGAGTATCGGCGGATGGCCATGATGAATATTTAATGTTGTTTGTTGATGTCTAGCTCTCGGAAGGCTGTCAGACGCCAGGTCTTATCGTTAACACCACGATAGTAGACGAGAGCCTGATAGCGGTTCTCCGTCTGATAGTAGCTGCCTTCCGAGGGTGCAAACTGCAAAGCACCATCGGGCTGCTGCCATAGGTATTGATACGAATAATAGCCTTGTTTTTGCAGAATACGAGCGGTATACATACCCTTGGCTGCATCGTAGGTCATCGTGTAGGTCTTCGGATCGTCATCGGTGGTCCACCAACCGTCAATCACCATCTGTCCCTCTGGTAAGTGAGGGCACTTCATCCGATACATCACCCACACATAGTCGCAGGTTGTCTCAATTTCCCAGTTGTCGCTGTTGCGGATCAGGAACGCACCGTTGGCATCCTCGTCATAGAGATAGTGTCTTCGAGCTTCATCAATAAAAGGGTAAGCCTCATATCGTTCGCCATTCCAAACCATTTGGTCGATGCCCATTGTGGGATGGCTCACGTCGAGCACCTCATATTTCCGGTATTCATTACCAGCATCGAAAATCAGTTCGCGAGCATGTAGCCACTCAGCGCTGTTACCAGTAATGATGGTTGGTTTTGGATTTTGCTTTCTGTTGTCTTCGCGTCCGTTTTGCATTACCACCACCCATAGTTGGTTGGCAGGATCGGTCACACGTTCCACTCCGTAGTTCAGGGTCATTGACACCTGTTGGTGGCTTACGTTGGTGTCGATGTCGGTATTTGTGGTGATACGCATCGTTAACGGCATCGATTGTTCGGTCACGCAGAAGTCGATGGTCATCACCTCGCGCTCATCATCCTCGTCATCACAGATGTGAATCCGATAGTTGCCGCTTATTCTGAGACGCATACGGTCGTTAGGTATCTGGAACCGGTAGTGGGTATAGGCTACTGTTGTGTTCATCGAGGGAGCATAGTCATCGATAGGGTTGCCATTGAATCCCTCCAGCCAGTCACTCTCAAAGAGTGCCGTCGAGGGTGTCCAGTTGGCTTCACAATGCTCTACACGATAGGTGTAATGGTGATACTCGTGCGAGAGCTCGTCGAAACTGATATTAAGTATGTCGTCTGTCCCTAGCCGCATGATAGCGGGCGATAGCCAGTCTTGATTCACCACCACCTGTAGCGATTTGATCTGCGGCTCCAGAATCCTGCTTTTGGCGGCTATCGTTACCGATATTCCCATCATCCCTAATATCGCCCATACCCTTATCTTTCTAATCATAAGCTTCATTTTCAAAGATTATCATTTGCATCATTCATGATGATATGGCTCTCCTTTAATAATAGTACACGCGCGATATATCTGCTCCGTAAACACAAGTCTCACCATCTGGTGTGAGAAGGTTAACTTTGAGAGTGATAACTGTTCATTTGCCCGTTTGTAGATAGCCTCTGAGAATCCGTAGGGACCTCCAATGACGAATACTAGTCGGCGTGCAGTCTGCTGTTTCTGTTCCAGCCATTTGGCCAGTTCTATGCTCCTGAACTCTTTGCCGTGTTCGTCGAGTAGTACCAGTGTATCTGATGGCTGTAACTGTTTCAGAATTAGTTCTCCCTCCATCGTTTTCTGTTGATCTTCCGAGAGATTCTTCGTATTTCTCAGTTCCGGAATGGTCACGATGTCGAAAGGCATATAATGAGCGATGCGCTCAGAATAGTCGCTAATGCCCGCTTGAAAATGCTTGTCTGTGGTCTTTCCCACTAATATCAATATCGTTTTCATTTGATTGTCTCCTTCTCTATGAATTCGTCGAACTGCCCCTGATAGCCGTTAAACACATTGATATCCACCTCGCCTGTGATACCTTTCACACGACCGTCGGGCGATAGTTGCCACATTACCAGTTTTACATCGGGCTTATACTCGCCATAGCGGGCAATCCAGACTTTGTAGTCCCGCTTGATGTCTGGAGCCTCAGGTAGCCATTTGTTCACAAATCGCTGATTGATATAAAGGATGGGCTTCACACCGCAAAACTTCTCCACCGCTTGCAGCCAGGCCCTGATGTTGCTGAACAGTACCTTCCCGCCACCCATCTTGGCGATGTCACCATCCGAAGGCTCGATGTCGAGTACTGGTGGCAGGTCGCCCTTACGAAACAGTGTGTTCATGATGAAGTGTCTGGCTTGTGCCGAGCCGCTCGTGCGTGTCGAGAAGAAGTGATAGGCTCCAGCCTGGATGCCGTGCTTGCGGGCAGCAGCATAGTCTGTGGCATAGTATTTGTTGCGGATGCTGATGCCTTCCGTCGATTTGATGAAGCAGAACGATACAGGATAGTCTACTATACCCGAGATTTTCTTCTTGCTCTTCGATCCGAGGTGACTGATGCGCAACTGCTGCCAATGGATGGGATAATATTTGCGCCCCTTGCCGTGCTGGTATCGCGAAATGTCGATGCCGTATATTCGTTCCGAGGTGTAGTTCATTCGCTCGCCTTTAAACACATCCTGTTGCCATAAGCCTGTTTTCAACACCGTCAGTACATCGTTCTCCAACAATTGTAAACCGAATCCTTCGCGCAAGTCGTTTTCCCAGTGCCCTTCGAAATAATGACCTGCGGTTGATATATATGATCCGTGACCCTCGGCGCGAGCATTTACCAACCCGTCTTTTTCGATGATGCCTGTGAGATCGCCCTGATAGATGCCGGTAGAGTCGAAACGCAGGCCGCTTCTTAAAGTGTCAGCACTCCAGTTGCCGATTATGAGGCGTCCGAGGGTGTCGCGACTGATGGATGTTCCTTCGCGCTTTTGACCTTTCCAGCGACCTACATTATAGACGCTGAGAGTGTCAATCGTCTCCTGATGTTGTTTGCCAGCAGCGAAGGCGGCTACCATTTCGTAGCCCTCATCCTCAACGTTATGACGGTCTAGGTAGTAGTCCATCTCCGTCTTTCGGTCTTTCTTCATCTGAAGATGTAAGGAGTCGAGTAGGGGTGTGCCTTTGATCAGCGGAATCGGAAATATAGCGTTCTCATAATCCTCAGGTTTTTCCGAGTACTCAGAGAACCAGAACCCGATGCCACAGCTAACGGCTGCGACAAGTGCGATGGCGACATATTTTGCGACTTTCTTCATTTTCGCCTGCAAAAATACAAAATAATTATCAATTAACTAATGTCCGTTATCAATTAATAACGAAAATCCCCGCCAAATGAGCGGGGATTCTTATGTTATTGATGCTGGTCGCGAAGGAGATCATTGACTGTCTTAACGGGGTTGAAGGTGCCAAGAGGGACTTCAACGAAGATGGTCGACCAATTGCTCATTGCACCATTCCATAAGCCTGGTAACTCTAAGGCTCTCAATTCTTTACCTGATTTTGATTTAGAAGAGATAAAACCTGTTGATTTATCGACGAAGGCGGGCAAATCAAATGGCTGACCCTTGTAATCCTTGACGGCACAAACGAGGTCAACGGGATTAAAATGCGTACCTTGGGTGAACATTTTCATATAGGCCTCATTGTTGGTGTCTATCTGTGAACTCTCGAGGATCTGGAGTGAAACCGTACCGTCCTGATTGTAAGTGAGGAACGGGCCGCCACCAGGTTCACCGACGTTTTTGACGACACCACAGACGCGCATCGGACGATTGAGTTTCGAGCGCAGATAGTTGGCGTCTACCTTGTTGTTCTTGGCATCGGTGCAGAGACATTCTGATACGAACTTGGCGATTTCTGCCAGCTGGGCCTCAGAGGCGCCGGCATCAAGAACTTTCAGATATTCGAATGCCTTCTGTTGCAGGGTGACGAGCACACCGGCAATGACTTGCTTCCACTCAACGGTTTCTGGCTTTAAACGGTCGGGCACCACATTGTCGATATTCTTGATAAAGATGACGTCTGCCTCGATCTCATTGAGGTTTTCGATAAGGGCGCCATGACCTCCAGGACGGAATAACAGCGAGCCGTCGTCATTACGGAAGGGGGTATTGTCGGGGTTGGCGGCTACTGTATCGGTCGAGGGCTTCTGCTCGGAGAAGGAGATATCATACTTAATGCCGTATTTCTTCGCATAGCTGTCGGCTTTTTCAGCAACTTTCGCCTGAAAGAGAGCCATATGCTCGTGCGAGACGGTGAAGTGCACATGGGCTTCGCCGTTAGAGGCGGCATAAAGGGCACCCTCCACAAGATGTTCCTCCATCGGGGTGCGTGCACCCTCTGGATACTTGTGGAAAAGAAGCAAACCTTTGGGTAATTGACCATAGTTCAGCCCTTCGGCTTTGAGCATATTCGCTGCAACGGCCTTGTAGTTCCCTTCGGCAATGAGACCCTTAATACCCTTACCCTCGTTCTTCTGGCAAACAGCATCGAGGGCGTCATAGAAGGCGAATTTCTCAATAGAGTCGAAATATTTCTTCTCGAAATCGGTAGTGGGCACGTCGTAATCAGCATCGACGAAGGCGAACATATTTTTGAACATACGGCTGGCAGCACCCGAGGCAGGCACGAATTTTACCACGCGTTTGCCTGTAGCCTTATAGGCTTTCCATGCTTCCTCATATTGCTGACGAGCAGCGGCATCGGGGGCGATGATACCATGTCCGATACTGGCGGCAGCCTCCAACTTCAGAAAGGGGAAACCGGTTTTGAACTCCTTCAGTTGATTCTCGATCTGAGCAACTGTGATGCCCTTCTGGGCAATCTGCTTTAAATCTTTTTCTGATAACATAAAATAGGTGTTTAGTTAAAAATATAGGGCAAAATTAGTAACTTTTCTCGAAAAAAGCGAATATATCGAAAGAAATTTGTAACTTTGCCGTTAAATTTATGAAAATATGGTGGAGGAATTCACTTTTACATACGACGAAAAGAAGAAAATGGCTGCTCAGACGGCCGAGATCCTGACAGAGGAGATCGGTTTGAAGGGTGATGCGATACAAGCTGTTCATCTGATACCCGACATTGAAGAGGGGAAACTCTCGATGGCGGATGTCGAGGCGCAGTATGGTTCGTCGGTAGTGCGCATTTTGCAGGGTCTCGACCGCATCCGCCAGCTCTATAAGAAGAATCCTGTGGTGGAGAGCGAGAACTTCCGCAACCTGTTGCTGTCGTTTGCTGAGGACATGCGGGTGATCCTGATAATGATTGCCGACCGTGTGAATCTGATGCGGACTTTGCTCAAATCGAAAAAGACGGAAGATCCCCAAGCCGTATTCATTGCTGGACGGTCATTCATGGAAGCTGTGAGTCAGGAGGCTGCCTATCTCTATGCTCCGTTGGCCCACAAGCTTGGCCTCTACAAGCTGAAGAGCGAGTTGGAGGATTTGTCGCTGAAATATCTGGAGAATGAGGCTTATTATCATATCCGCGAGAAACTGAACGAGACGAAGGCTTCGCGCGATGCCTATATTGACCGCTTCATCAAACCTATCGAGGAGAAAATAAAAGCGGCTGGCATCAAGTGCCATATCAAAGGCCGTACAAAGTCGATACACTCCATCTGGCAGAAAATGCAGAAGCAAAAGTGTCCGTTCGAAGGCGTGTATGATCTCTTTGCCATCCGTATCATCATCGACTGTCCTGAGGAGATGGAGAAGATGCAGTGTTGGCAGGCGTACTCGATTGTGACGGATATGTACCAGCCGAATCCCAAACGCCTGCGTGACTGGCTTAGCGTGCCGAAGTCGAACGGCTACGAAAGTCTGCATATCACCGTGCTCGGTCCTGAACAGAAGTGGGTGGAAGTACAGATCCGAACAGAACGTATGGACGAGATTGCAGAACGGGGTGTGGCAGCCCATTGGCGCTATAAGGGCTTGAAGGGGGAGTCGGGTCTCGACGAATGGCTCACGAATATCCGCTCGATGCTGGAGCACTCAGACGGTCTGGAGGCAATGGACCAGTTTAAGATGGATCTCTATGAGGACGAGGTGTTCGTCTTCACGCCTAAGGGCGACCTGTTGAAATTCCCTGTGGGGGCTACTGTGCTCGATTTCGCTTATCATATTCACTCGAAAGTGGGCAATGCGTGTACGGGCGGACGCATCAACGGCAAAGTGGTGCCCATCCGTTACCAGTTGAAGAGTGGCGACCAGGTAGAAGTGCTCACATCGGCTAATCAGAAGCCTCGTCAGGAATGGCTGAACATTGTGAAGACCTCGCGGGCCAAGTCGAAGATCCGTCTGGCGCTGAAGGAGACACAGGTGAAGGACGGACTCTTTGCGAAGGAGATGCTTGAACGTAAGTTCAAGAACCGTAAGCTCGAGATCGAAGACTCCATCATGTTCCATGTGGTGAAGAAGATGGGCTTTAAGGAGGTAAGCGACTTTTACAAGCAGATAGCCGACGGCATCCTCGATACTAACGATGTCATCGAGAAATACATTGAACTGAAAGAGGGCGAGAAAGTCGTGACTGGCGATAATGTGGCCCGCAGTGCTGAGGAGTTTGTGCTCGACGAGTCGAAAGTAGCTGGATTAAATGTGCCGATGAACGACGATGTGCTCATCATCGACCGCAATCTGAAAGGCATCGACTATCAGTTGGCCCGTTGCTGCACACCTATCTATGGCGACTCCGTCTTCGGCTTCGTAACCATCAACGGCGGTATTAAAATCCATCGTACTGACTGTCCGAATGCCCCTGAATTACGGCGCCGTTATGGCTATCGTATCGTCAAGGCTAAGTGGAGTGGGAAGGGCTCGTCGCAGTATTCCATCACCTTGCGCATTATCGGCAACGACGACATCGGCATTGTGAACAATCTGACGAGCATCATCTCGAAAGACGAGAAACTCGTGCTGCGCTCCATTAATATTGATTCGCACGATGGCCTGTTCAGTGGTAATCTGGAAGTGATGATTGACGATACCTCACGTCTGGAAGCGCTGATAAAAAAACTGCGTGCGGTGAGAGGCGTGAAACAAGTAGACAGAATATAAAAAACCGACAATATGAAGAGAACCTATTTATTGGTCATCGCTATGGTCTTGCTGACAATGACTGGTTGTAATTTTAATAGCGGACCCGTCTATCGCCCTGTTGACTTTGTGGCAGATTCGCTTGTGCATGATGATATACCCAAGGCGATGGATGAAACGCGTGAGATGCTCGAAGAAATGGAGGACGAGCCGATTATTACCGTTCCTGACATTCCGCAGGAGTCAGACTTGCTGAATGATAAGAACAAGATAGATGTTGATAAAGTAATGCGGGAGGGCTTCTGATGAAAATAGGAGATAAAGTGAGGTTTCTGAGTGAAGTCGGAGGTGGACGTGTATCCGGCTTTCAAGGAAAAGATATTGTGCTCGTCGAGGACGAAGACGGTTTTGATGTGCCTATGCGCATCACGGAGGTGGTGGTCATTGGCGAAGAAGATTACGACACCGGACATATGGTGGAAGTGAAACAGCGACAGCAGGCTCAGACTGTTGCCTCTAAGGTGGAGGAGGAAAAGGAACTGGAACCTGCCGACAGGCCTATCACCTTTCGTGCGAAGCCTGAGGAACGCAAGGGCGGCGACAAGCTCAGCGCCTATTTGGCCTTTGTGCCGATGAATGTGAAGGAGTTGATGCAGACGCGTTTCGAGTCGTATCTGGTGAACGATTCCAACTATTATCTGCGCTATACGTTACTCTCTGCCGAGGGTACGGCTTATAGTGTGCGTGCTACTGGCGAGGTGGAGCCCAATACAAAGGCCTTCATCGAGGAGTTCGGGCGCGAGGATCTGCAGGGGCTGGAGCATCTCTGTATCCAGATGCTGGCCTATAAGCGCGACAAGCACTTCCTGCTGAAACCGCCAGTGAATGTGCCATTGCGTATCGACGGGGTTAAATTCTACAAGCTCCACACCTTCGAGGAGAATGATTTCTTCGAAGAGCCGGCGCTGATTTATACCATCATAGAAAATGACGTTCAAAAAGTAAAGATATGAAATACGGATTTATCAAAGTGGCTGCAGGTGTGCCAGCCGTCAAGGTTGCCGATGTGGAATACAACGTCCAGCAGATCGAGAGTCTTATCGCTCAGGCTGAAGGCAAGGGCGTGGAGCTGATCGTTTTCCCTGAACTGTGTATCACGGGCTATTCCTGTCAGGATCTTTTCCGTGAGCAGTTGTTGCTTGACAAGGCAGAAGAGGGACTGATGCTTTTGCTCGATTTTACCCGTAAACTTGATATTATCTCTGTCGTGGGATTGCCCGTGGTGGTCAACGGCCTGCTCTATAATTGTGCAGCCGTCATTCAGCGTGGTTCTATCCTCGGCATTGTGCCCAAGACGTTTTTGCCCAATTATGGCGAGTTCTACGAGAAACGCTGGTTTGCCTCTGCACAGGATCTCTCGCCAGTAGATTTTTATTTGGCAGGCAGTCCTGTTAGCATCAGTCCTGAGCCGTCGGTTTTCGTCACAGGCGATGGCGTGAAGTTCGGTATTGAGATCTGCGAAGATGTCTGGGCACCCATTCCGCCCAGCAACAATCTGGCGCTTGCTGGTGCCGATATCATCATGAACCTTTCTGCTAGCGACGATCTCTTGGGCAAGCATCAGTATCTGCGCTCGCTGCTGGCTCAGCAAAGTGCCCGCACCATCAGTGCCTATGTCTATGCCAGCTGTGGTTTCGGCGAATCGACGCAGGATGTGGTATATGGCGGCGCTGCGATGGTCTTCGAGAATGGACGACAGCTGGTTGAGGGCGACCGTTTCTCATTGCAGCCTCAGATTAAGATTGCTCAGGTGGATGTAGAGCGTCTTCGTTCCGAGCGTAGGCATAACACCACGTTTATTAATGCCCAGCGTCAGGCCTCTGCTCGTCTGGTCGTCGCCAAGGCGGTAGAACCTCGTGATTTCGAACTTATCCGTGAAATCGATCCTCATCCTTTCATTCCCAAAGAGGCCGATATGCAGACTACCTGTGAGGAGATCCTGAATATCCAGGTGGCTGGTCTGGCCAAGCGTCTTTATCATATCAATGCTGAGAAGGCCGTGATCGGTATCAGTGGCGGACTCGATTCCACACTGGCGCTACTCGTTACAGTGAAGGCATTCGACAAACTTGGACTCGACCGCAAGGGTATCATCGGCATTACAATGCCAGGTTTCGGTACAACCGACCGTACCTATAATAATGCGATGACGCTGATGCAGACTTTGGGTGTCACCATTCGTGAGATCAGCATCGCCAAGGCCGTCACACAGCACTTCGAGGATATCGGTCATGATGCAAAAGTGCATGATATTACCTATGAGAATAGTCAGGCACGCGAACGTACACAGATTCTGATGGATATAGCCAATCAGGTGAACGGTCTTGTGGTGGGTACAGGCGACCTCTCGGAACTGGCCTTGGGTTGGGCTACGTACAATGGCGATCACATGTCGATGTATGGTGTGAATGCGGGCGTTCCCAAGACGCTCATCCGTTATCTGGTAACGTATGTGGCAGGCGAGATGGCTACCGAGACGCTGCTGGATATCGTTGATACCCCGATCTCGCCTGAGCTCATACCTGCCGATAAGAACGGTATGATCAAGCAGAAGACAGAAGACCTTGTGGGTCCCTATGAGCTCCACGACTTCTTCATCTATTATTTCATGCGCTTTGGTTTCAGTCCGAAGAAGATCTATCTGTTGGCACAGAAGGCTTTCTCGAACACCTATGATGATGCCACCATAAAGAAGTGGCTCACCACCTTCTGTCGACGCTTCTTCACACAACAGTTCAAGCGTTCGTGTCTGCCCGATGGTCCGAAGGTGGGTACTGTGAGTCTTTCACCTCGCGGCGACTGGCGCATGCCAAGCGATGCCTCGTACTCGCTATGGCTTAAGGAATGTGAGAACTTGTAGAAGTAAAAAAAATGAGTTAGCTGAAAACTAACTCATTTTTATTTTCGTGGAGTGCAATGTGAATCGTGGCACCTGGTTCGAGGTTGCCGTTGACAATCAGGTCACTCACCCCGTCTTCGATGTGATTCTGAATAGCACGCTTCAGTGGGCGGGCGCCAAACTGCACATCGTAGCCCTTCGATGCCACAAACTCCTTCGCTTCTTCAGAGAGATCGATTTTGTAACCAATCTGTTCGATACGCTGGTAGAGGCCTTTCAGCTCTATGTCGATAATCTTCTTGATAGCCTCCAGGTCGAGCTGGTCGAAGGTGATGATTTCATCCAGACGATTCAGGAATTCAGGCGAGAACTGCTTCGAGAGGGCTTTCTGCACAATGCTGCGCGCATGTTCCTTATCCTCTTCGTTGAGCATCAGTCCGTTGCTGCCAACAGCACTGAAACCGACACCACGTCCGAAGTCTTTCAGCTGGCGCGTACCAGCGTTCGAGGTCATGATGATCACCGTGTTGCGGAAGTCCACCAGGCGTCCGTTGCCATCCGTCAGACGACCCTCGTCGAGCACCTGTAGCAACAGATTATACACATTGGCGTGGGCTTTCTCAATCTCGTCGAGCAGCACGATGGAGTAGGGGTGACGACGCACACGCTCCGTCAGCTGTCCACCTTCCTCATAGCCCACATAGCCCGGAGGCGCACCAATCAGCCTTGAGGTGTTGAAACTCTCCGTATATTCGCTCATATCAATGCGGATAAGGGCCTCGCTACTGCCGAACATGAATTCTGCGAGTTTCTTGGCCAAATAGGTCTTACCCACACCCGTAGGTCCGAGGAACATAAACACACCGATGGGATGGTTGGGGTCCTTCAGACCTACACGGTTGCGCTGGATGGCGCGCACCATCTTGTCGATGGCTTTGTCCTGTCCGATCACAGCACCCTTCAGCTCCTCAGACATACCCTTCAGTCGGATGCCTTCCTGCTCAGCCATACGCTGCACAGGTACACCCGTCATGATCGACACCACATCGGCCACCTGATCGGCATCCACCACCTGAGGCTCCTCGTCTAAGCCCTTACGCCAGCGATCGTTCATTTCCTTCAGCTCCGTTTCCAGGACAGTCTGACGGTCGCGATAGCCGGCTGCCAACTCGAAGTTCTGATTTTTCACCGCTAGGTTCTTGCGCTCCTTCATACGCTCAATCTCCTGCTCCTTCTCCGCAATCTCAGGTGGAAGCTGTGCATTAGAAAGATGTACGCGCGAGCCCGTCTCGTCCAAAGCATCGATAGCCTTATCGGGCATGAAGCGGTCTGTCACGTAGCGGTCTGTCAATTTGACACACGCCACCAGTGCTTCGTCGGTATAGCTCACATGGTGGTGATGCTCGTAGCGGTCCTTGATATTCCTGAGAATCTGCAAGGTCTCCTCCTGCGTGGTGGGCTCTACGATCACCTTCTGGAATCGGCGCTCCAGAGCACCGTCCTTCTCGATGGAGTTGCGGTATTCGTCGAGTGTGGTGGCACCGATGCATTGGATAGTACCCCTTGCCAGCGCTGGTTTCAGGATATTAGCGGCATCCATCGAACCTGGTGTCGAACCGGCTCCGATCAGCGTGTGTATCTCGTCGATGAACACAATCACCTCAGGATTGGCTTCAATCTCCTTCATCAGGGCTTTCAGACGCTCCTCAAACTGTCCGCGATACTTTGTGCCAGCCACCACACCCGTCATGTCGAGGGTGTAGATCCGCTTGCCGAAGAGCATCGGACTGGTATGATGGGCGGCAATCTGCTGGGCGAGGCCTTCTACGATGGCACTCTTACCCACGCCTGGCTCACCAATCAGGATGGGGTTGTTCTTTTTGCGGCGACCGAGGATTTCAATCACACGCTGTATTTCTTTCTCACGGCCCACACAAGGGTCGAGCTTACCTTCTGTGGCAGCACGTGTCAGATCGGTACCGAAGGTGTCGAGCACAGGGGTCTTCGACTCCGGTTTCTTCTGGGCTGTTGTGGCGGTTCTGGATTTCCCCGCTGAGCCCGGCTTCCCGCCTGCTCCCGCGGTGTCCTCGAATTCCTCCTCTTCTTCGTCGGGGAGTCCGATACCGTTTCTGATTTCTCTATTTTGCGGGGCGAAAAGCATCGCCATCGCATCTTCGTAATTCATGTTGTTCAATTCTAAAATTTGTTTGGCACTATTGTTTGCTGCGTCATGCAGGATGGCCAGCAGCAGGTGCTGCTCGTCTACTTTTGTCGTCCGCTGGATACGGGCTTCGAGCACGGCAAGCTTCAGGATATTGCTGGCTTGCTCATTGAGCACCAACTCGCTGGTGTATATGGGCTGTTGGATCTCGTCTTCCCTGACGCGGTTCTCGAGTTCTGTCTTGATCGATGGCAGGTTCAGGTTCAAACGGTTAAACACGTCGATCACAGGCCCTTCCTTCATTCTGAGCATACCTAATAACAGGTGCTCCGGACCTACCGACCGGCTGGCCAATCGAGCTGCCTCCTCACGCGAATAGGCGAGGATTTCGGATACTTTGGGTGAAAACTGACTTGTCATTCTTTTGTCTTTATTGTGCAAAGATACAAATAATTCTGCAAACATCATGCCAAAATCTCAAAAAACTTTTGGCTAAATAAGCTTAAAAGGTTTGGTGGGATGCAAAAAAATACCTACCTTTGCACGGTTAAAAACGCGTCAGCGAGCTTAAAAATGCCCTTAAACGCGAAATCCGGAAAAAATCAAGTAATAAAATATAAGAAATGAATCAGACATTCGACAACGACAGAATTATCAAAATCAACATCGAAGAAGAGATGAAGTCCAGCTACATCGACTACTCCATGTCAGTCATCGTAGCCCGTGCTCTTCCCGATGTGCGCGACGGCTTCAAACCCGTACACCGCCGTATCCTTTACGGTATGATGAACATTAACAACGTTTCCACGCAGCCATATAAGAAATGTGCGCGCGTCGTCGGTGAGGTGCTCGGTAAGTACCATCCCCATGGCGACAGCTCCGTCTATGGTGCCCTCGTCCGTATGGCACAGGACTGGAACATGCGTTACACCCTTGTCGACGGCCAAGGTAACTTCGGCTCAGTCGATGGCGACTCACCCGCAGCCATGCGATACACCGAGTGCCGCCTCTCGAAGATGGGAGAGCACATCATGGACGACCTCGATAAGGAGACCGTCGATATGGCGCCCAACTTCGATGACTCACTCGAGGAGCCTACCGTCATGCCAACCAAGATTCCAAATCTGTTGGTAAATGGTGGTAACGGTATTGCCGTTGGTATGGCTACCAATATGCCCACCCACAACCTGGGCGAGGTGATTGATGGCTGCTGTGCCTATATCGACAACCCCGACATCGATACCGACGGACTGATGCAGTATATCCCGGGTCCTGACTTCCCAACAGGTGCCTATATCTATGGACTCTCAGGTGTGCGCGATGCTTACGAGACTGGTCGCGGCCGTATCGTGATGCGTGCCAAGGCAGAGATCGAGGCTGGCGACACGCACGACAAGATTGTCGTCACCGAGATTCCTTATGGTGTCAACAAGGCCGATCTCGTGGCCTATATCGCCGACCTTGCCAACCAGCATAAGATTGAGGGTGTGGCTAATGTCAACGATGAGTCTGGTCGTCAGGGTATGCGTATCGTTGTCGACTGCAAGCGCGATGCCAATGCCAACGTGCTGCTCAACAAGCTCTTTAAGATGACGGCTCTGCAGAGCTCATTCTCTGTGAATAACATCGCTCTCGTCAAGGGCCGTCCGCGTCTGCTCTCATTGAAGGAGTGCGTCAAGTACTTCGTTGAGCACCGTCACGATGTGACCATCCGTCGCACCAAGTACGACCTGCGCAAGGCTCAGGAGCGTGCCCATATCCTCGAGGGCTTGATCATCGCCGTCAACAATATCGACGAGGTGGTACACATTATTAGAAATAGTAAGACACCTACCGATGCCCAGCGCAATTTGGAGGTTCGCTTCAATCTCGACGAACTCCAGTCGAAGGCCATCGTCGATATGCGTCTGGCTCAGCTCACTGGCCTGCGTGTCGATCAGCTCCATCAGGAGTTTGATGATTTGCAGAAGCTCATTGCTGAGTTGCAGGAGATCCTCGACAATCCCGAGCGTTGTAAGGAGGTCATGAAGCAGGATTTGCAGGAGGTGAAGGAGAAGTATGGCGACGACCGTCGTACAGAGATCATCCCCTTCGACCACGAGTTCAATGCCGAAGACTTCTATCCCGACGATCCTGTGGTCATCACCATCAGCCACATGGGCTATATCAAGCGCACCAAGCTCGACGAGTTCCACGAGCAGGGACGTGGTGGAGTAGGCGCGAAGGCTGCCCGTCATCGCGACAACGACTTCACCGAGTATATCTATCCTGCCACGATGCACAACACGCTGCTCTTCTTCACCCAGAAGGGACGCTGCTACTGGCAGGCCCGACGACTCTATCAACGCCGTGCTGCGCATCAAGAACTTCAACGACGAGGAGTTCATGCAGTCGCACTATGTGGTGTTCGCCACCAAGCAGGGTATCATCAAGAAGACCCGTCTCGATGCCTATAAGAACGTGCGTGCAGCCGGTGTCATCGCCATCAATATCAACGAGGGCGACGAGGTGGTAGGCGTCCGTCTCACCAACGGCCACAACGAACTGCTGATGGCCAACCGCAACGGACGTGCCGTACGCTTCGACGAGAACGATGTCCGCACCATGGGCCGTGTGGCTACCGGTGTCATCGGCATGCGTCTCGATGGCGACGACGACGAGGTGGTCGGCATGGTATGCGTCAACGATCCCAACGAGGAGACCATCATGGTGGTTTCTGAAAACGGCTACGGCAAGCGCTCCGAGGTAGAAGACTACCGTAAGACCGCTCGTGGTGCCAAGGGTGTGAAGACGCTCAATATCACCGAGAAGACCGGTCGTCTGGTAGCCATCAAGGTGGTCACCGACGAGAACGACCTCATGATCATCAACAAGTCGGGCATCCTCATCCGTCTGAAGGTGGCCGATGTGCGTGTCATGGGCCGTGCCACCCAGGGTGTGCGTCTCATCAACCTCGCCAAGAAGAACGACGTCATCGCCAGTGTCTGCAAGGTGATGCACTCACAGGCTGAGGAAGAGGATATCGAGGAGGCTGAGGTCGTCGACGAGGCAGATACCACTGAGGAGACTAAGGATTAAACCCCAAAATACCCCAATCGTCAAATCATTGGGGCCAATAGTGTGAATAAATAGAATTGTATTATTATTAAATTAAAAAGGCTTATGAAAAAATTAATGATGATGGCAATGATGCTGGTGGCCAGCGCTACCGCTTTTGCCGGTGACAGCGACGCTTTGAAGGCTATCCTCAAGGCAAAGGACTTCAAAGAAGCCCAATCTCTCATTAGCAGCTCTCTCGCTCAGCTTACTGATGCTTCCGAGAAGGCCAAGGCTTACAACAAACTCGTGGACCTGGCTTATGAGAAGTACAAGAAGGAAGACGATGTCAAGACCACCAATATGGTGATGCATAAAGAAGATCCCGTAGATACCGATGGCATGCTGGAAGCCGGTAAGGTTGCCCTGCAGGCAGCTATGGAGTGCGACAAGTACGACCAGCAGCCCAACGAAAAGGGTAAGGTGGCTATCAAGTTTCGTCAGAAGAACCAGGATCGCACAAAGGTTATCCGTCTGAGCCTGCTTCAGGCAGGTATCGATCTGGCCAACAACGAAAAGAACAAGGAGGCCTTCGACAACTTCGACATTTATCTCCAGAGCGCCAAGTCGGCTTTCTTCGAGGGCGTGGATGGCGTGTCGAAGAACGACCCCAACCTCGGTGTAGCTGCCTTCTATGGTGGTCGTGCCGCTTACAACCTCGAGAAGTTTGATAAGGCCATCGAGTACTTTAAGATTGGTGTTGCCGATACTGCTAAGCAGATTCACGATCTGTCGTTCGACTTCCTGCTCTACACCATGCGTAATTCTCAGAAGACAGCTGCTGACTCTGCCAAGTTCCTCACCGACATGGCCGACCTCTACAAGGAGTATCCCGATGCAGAGCAGATCTACAGCTCACTCTCTGACGCATACATTGCAAAGGGCATGAACGCTGAGGTGATCAAACTCGCCGACGAGCGCATGGCCAAGTATCCCGATTCTTCTCTGCCCCATGTCTACAAGGCATTCCTGTTGATGCAGGACAAGAAGTACGACGATGCTATTGCTGAGTTCGCCAAGGTCAAGGAAGACAAGTCGCCTGTCTATCTGAACAGTATCTTCAACAGTGCTGTCTGCAAGTACAACAAGGCTTCTGAGTTCAACGAGGCTAACTCTGACATCCGTACCGGTCGTCTGAAGCCCGCCGATCACGACAAGTTCATGAACATGCTGAAGGACGCTCAGGGCGACTTCGAGAAGGCTAAGGAACTCGACCCCGACCAGAAGACCGTGAAGTGGCAGTACCTGCTCCACAACGTCTATACGCTCACTGGTCAGGAAGACAAGGCTAAAGCGATTGAATAAGCTACACATTCGTATATAAAGAAAGCATCCCCCGCACAATCGTGCGGGGGATTTCTTTTTTCAGAGCGTAATGGGCCCGAAGCCCATGCAACTCGTGGTCGTGATGGCCGTCAGAAAGGCCGTGAGTGCGGCTACTATCACCTTCACCGCTACCTCAACAATACGCTTTTTCATGCGTCACCTCCCTTCCGGTTAATCCTTGTCGAGGCCATCGTCACCATCGTCGCCACCGTTGTCGCCACCGCCGGTGTTGTCACCGCCTCCGGTATTGGTGCCGCCACCCTGCTGGCCACCCTGCGTTCCACCCTGGCTCTGTGAGCCTCCCTGGCTGTCACCGCCCTGCGATGGGCTAGGGGAGGTGCCACCCTGAGCAGCAGCCTTGACAGCAGCGATCTCAGCAGCGGTCTTGTCGGTCCAGCCCAGCTTACCATCCTTGTTCAGTTCCTCGCGGGTGTACTCACCAGTGGCCTGTGCCAGCAGCTTCAGGCTCTGCACGGCAGGACCCGTCTTGTCGTTCTTGCCGATGGTACCGATGCTGGCCGTAATGGTCTTGTCGGTGTCTGCATCATACAACTCCTTACAACCGTTACCGATCACGCTCACCTTGAAGATCGCCAGGTTGTCCACCTTCACGGTGTTACCGTTCAGCGTCTGCTCGCGCACGCACTTCACGAAGTCGCGCAGGATACCCTCGATGGTTCCCTCCGAGAAC
>CACWSX010000010.1 GCA_902763615.1 uncultured Prevotellaceae bacterium
ATTTGAAAACAATTGAACCGATGGAAGTGCACAGGGGGTCAGGAACTATGTGTAATACAAAAACTTCAAAAGTGATCAGTAGAACCGACCCCATGATTCGCTAATCATTTGTTGCATTCCGAAATGATGCCGAAGTGGCGCAGGGCATTCAGGATGCCGTCGTCATCGACGGTGGTGGTGACGTAGTCGGCCTCGTGTTTCAGTGCATCGATGGCATTACCCATCGCAATGCCGATGCCTGCCTGGCGAATCATGGAAGTATCGTTGCCTCCGTCGCCAAAGGCTATGGTGTGGCTGGGGTCGAGGCCATCGTGACGGGCTATAGCCAGGATGCCCTTTCCTTTGTCGGCTCCGTTGGCTGTGATGTCAGTAAACTCAGGATGCCAGCGACCAGAGATGCTGTGAGGCAGGCGGGCCATCAGCTGCCGTTCGTAATCAGCAGGGAAGAAGGGCGTCAGTTGCAGGATGTCCTGCTTGAGTACCTGTTCCAGCGGCGAGGCCTTCTCCAGATTCTTGACGGCCAGCGTCTGTTGGAAGATACGGTGGACGTCGCCTGTTGGGTCGAGTACGGCAACATCGCTCTGACCAACCACGATGAGGCTATAGCCACGTGTCTTCGCATCGTCTACGACTGTCAGCACGTCGCTTTTGGTTATCGGTTGGCAGGCCACGATCTCCTTACCCACAAAACACAGTGCCCCATTGGTTGTGATGTATCCGTCTATCAAGTGTTCGATGGCCCCCAGATTGGTAATGATAATAGGCGGGCGACCTGTAGCTATGTAGACGCGATGGCCGTTGGCTTTGGCCTGTGTCAGTGCAAAGATGGTAGAGGGCGGTATCTCGTGCGTCTTGAAGCTGACCAACGTGCCGTCAATGTCGAAGAATAATGCATATTTTGTACTCATCATCGCGTCTCGTTCTTTAAATCTTTGCTGCAAAGATACAACATTATTCCGAATGGAGCGTCGATAATTGGAAAAAATCCTCCAAAATGCTTCTTTTTGCATAAAAAACAGCGTTATTTATAGATAAATACACAAATAGCGAATGATATGAAACAAATAATAAAGCCTTTTTTACATTTATTGTCTACCTTTGCAGCGCAATTTCTGATCAACTATTATTAAAACTAAAAGTAAATGAAAAAAAATCTTTTCGCAGGAATGGCCGCCCTGATGTTATGCGGCGTGTTTACCAGTTGCTCACACGACACAGATTTTGCTGGCAATGCAGTGGAGCAGAGTATCCAACAGAATTATGAGCAGGCTTTCAAAGCCCGTTTTGGCACTCCCGATCCCAACCAGGAATGGGGTTTCGGCGTCTTATCATCGCGTGCACGCACCCGTGCAAGCCAGTCAGCCCCGGCTCCCACTTATCTAGCTCCCACTTTTAATGCCCAATTGGCAGAAGCTGCAACAAAAACAGGCATTGCTTGGAACCAAGGGATTGATTATGGCAAGATAGAATTCATGGCGCCTTACCGTTCTTGGGATGGCTCGGGTTGGAATGATGCCTTTTACCTGATTGAGTCTAAACCGGTCGCCTCAACCTACTCTGAAGATTATTTGGCACAAATACGCAATATTCTTTTGGCAGAAATTCCAGAGGGTAAGAACAATTTATCCAAAGCTGTCGCTCCGGGCTATTCGATCACGACAACTGGTGGTCCTGTCACCTTGACTCCCATCTACCACAACTCCAGCTCGGCCGACATGATCAGCTATTATTATTATAAGGTAGGCACGAATCCAAGTGTGGATGAGATCAAGGCTATGAAGAAATATACTATCGGCTACATGGCTGATCCTGAGGTGTGCAAAGGAGAAACCGATGAACATCACTATTCGTTCCATCACTCTACCTTCAGTCTGGTTTATGTCGATGAACAAGGCAACGCCTCCTATGAGTTCCCGAAGGGATATGAGATACATTTCATTATCTCGAATGTAGATCTGGCACATAATTTTGATTTCAACATTTTTGATAGGTTAGACCAGAACAATGTCCTAACAAAGACGATTCATAATTATCCCGAATACTATGCCGACGGAAGATTGAATAAGGCTATCCACAGCTCAGGGATTAACCAGTGGAAACTGGGAGAAGGGCAGGAAGAGACGCCTCATGCCGCTATCTTCCGCATCGGCGAGAAGAGCTATGTCGGTTTTGAGGACTGGATAGACCTCGACTTCAATGATGTCATCTTTGAGGTAACTGGCACTGATGGCGGAACCGACATTGATGATGAGGATAAAGACGATTGGGAGGAGATCCGTGTGATTGCTGAGGACTTGTCGGTCGGTGAGGAAACTGACTTCGACTTCAACGACGTGGTCTTTGACGTGCGCCGCTATACAAAGGCCACTAAACTGCATACGCTCAATCAGGTGGAGGTCATCCTGAGAGCTGCCGGCGGTACGCTGCCGCTGTATGTTGACAACAAGGAAGTGCATCTCTTGTTCCAGGCTGATGTAGACGAGATGGTTAACACGAATGCCAAGAGCAAGGGACTGAAAGGCTGCGACAGAGGTCCCGTTACATTTACCTTGGAGAATCCTCAGGGCTCTACCATTGGTGAGATTGCCAAAAACATCGAGGTTTATGTCATTAAAGATGGCGTGAAGTGCGTGCTGTCGGCACCTAAGGGCCAGATTGCAAGTAAGATCGGTGTGAAATGCGATTATGTGTGGTGCGCAGAGCGTCAGGATCTCGACAACCTTTACAGCCTTGATGGCCAGAGCCTGTTCAAGCAGTGGGTGCAGTACATCCTGCCTGATGATGGCTGGTATGAATATGCCAAGCAGAGTATCCTGAATTACAAGCCAGCATTCTAACAAAGGGCTCATTTCAGACTCAGGAGAGAATAGAAAACGGAAGTCAGTCGGCTTCCGTTTATTTTTGTCGTGAATGGCAAAAAGGTCTTTGTGCTAAAATGATAATGCGCTTTGGCGTCGCCTACGTGTCGCAAATGACTTAATAGGAGGCGGAGCAGGGGATGCCTGCTGCGATGACGCGGTCGCGGATCTGGTCGAGCTGTTCGTGGGTGGCTTTGAGCAGACCTTGGGTGGGCGTTTCGCGGTCGATGGTATAGATCATCACTTGTTGGGGCTTGATTTCTTTCACAGCCTCCAGCCACGGATTTACAAATGCATCACTGGTATTATCTACCGACTCCTTCTCTCCTTCTCTCCTTACTCCTTCTCCTCTCATAAACATGGTCTGTATGATGACATGCCCCTTGAAGGCCTTCAGGCGTTCGATGACCTGATGGACATCGTAGGGAATGACGGGCTGGTCGACCTTATTAATATATAAGGGGTCGATGGTATCGAGTTTCTGGATATTGTTGTCTACCAGCATCAGCGCGTCGTGAACGGCCTGACGGTGAATCATCGTGGCATTGCTCAACACCGACACTTTGGCTTTCGGACAATAACGGTCGCGCAGGCGGATGGTGTCGCCGATGATCTCTGCGAAGTGCGGATGACAGGTGGGCTCGCCATTGCCAGCAAAGGTCAGTACATCGGGCAGTTGTCCTTCGGCTGCCATTGCCTGTAGCTTGGCCTCCAGGCATTCTGCCACATGTTCGCGCGTGGGGCGGGGGAGCGACGGACGATAGTCTTCGTTGAGGCCGCACTCGCAATAAATGCAGTTGAACGTGCAGATCTTCCCATCGGCAGGCATGAGGTTGATGCCGAGGGAAATGCCCAGTCGGCGGCTGTGAACGGGGCCGAAAATGGGCGAGGGATAGATAATTGTACTCATAACGGCTGCAAAGTTACTAAAAAAAACGAAAATATTTGGATTTCGTTTTAAATTGTTGTATCTTTGCAGCTCGATTACGTACGTATTTGAAAAGTAAATGAAAAAACGCAAGAAGAAGACTGGCAACCGGCGCGGTGTGCAGTGGGTCACCTTGTGTATCAGTACAGCGATGGTGCTGGTGCTGTTGGGTGTCATTGTGTTCTCCGTGCAGACGTCGCGTAACTTGTCGGCATGGGTGAAGGAGAACCTGACGGTGACTGTGATGCTGGGTGACGATGTGAGCGTGAACGAGGCCAAGCGCCTTTGTCGCGATCTCTACCACCGTCCCTACGCCCGTAACATCGATTATGTCAGTAAGGAGCAGGCTCTGAAGGAGCAGACAGAGGCCATGGGCTCTGACCCCTCGGAGTTTCTGGGCGCCAATCCCTTTGTGGCCACGTTGGAACTGCAACTGAAGTCGGACTATGCCAACAGCGACTCGCTGAAGTGGATAGTCTACGAGCTGCAGAAGAACCCGAAGGTTACCGATGTGGCTTTTCAGGAGGATCTGATGGACAATGTGAACAAGAATCTGGCCCGAATGAATATTGTGCTGCTGTGTCTGGCGGTCTTGCTGACGTTCGTCTCGTTCTCGCTGATCAACAACACAGTTCGCCTGAGCGTCTATGCCCGGCGTTTCCTTATTCACACGATGAAACTCGTGGGTGCCCCGTGGGGCTTTATCCGCCGACCGTTTGTCAGGCAGGCCGTCGTAGTAGGTATCATTGCGGCCGTGTTGGCTATCGCTGTGCTGGGAGGGTGCGTCTATGCGCTCTACACCTTCGAGCCGAACATTCTGAATATCATTACATGGCGGGAACTGGCGATTACGGCTGCGGCCGTGTTGCTCTTCGGCCTGATTATCACGCTCCTCTGTACGTGGATCTCCGTGAACAGATTCCTGAAAATGACGGCAGGAGATTTGTATAGGATTTGAGGAGAGAAGGAGAGAAGGAGTAAGGAGAAAAAAGTAATAAATAGAAATGAATAAAAGAGATTTTGCATTTGACAAAGTGAACTTCATCCTGCTGGCAGTGGGGATGGCGATTGTGGTGATTGGCTTTCTGCTGATGACCGGTCCCGGATCGAGTGATACAGTTTATGAACCCGATATCTTCAGTGCCCGTCGTATCAAAGTGGCACCCGTGGTGTGCCTTTTCGGCTTTGTGTCGATGATTTACGCCGTGATGCGTAAGCCGAAGAATTCAGGAGACAAGAGTCAGGAGACAGTAGAAAATAGTAAGATATAATGGATTGGATTGAAACCGTTATCATCGCCATCGTTGAAGGATTGACGGAGTTCCTTCCTGTATCTTCGACGGGGCACATGATTATCACACAAAATCTTCTGGGTGTTCCGCAAGGCGATCCCTTTGTCCATGCCTTCACGTTTATCATTCAGTTTGGTGCTATTCTCTCGGTGGTGTGCCTTTATTGGAAGCGTTTCTTTACCTTCGATAATACCCCAGCACCCGAGGGCAGTTCGCTGTTTCAGAAGCTGCGCCATAGGTTCTATTTCTATTGGCTGCTGATTGTCGGTGTCATTCCGGCAGTAGTTATTGGCTTGCTGGCAAAGAAATCAGGCTTGCTCGATTGGCTGCTTGACAGTGTCGAGGTGGTGGCTATCATGCTGGTGGTGGGAGGTATCTTTATGCTCTATTGCGACAAGTTGTTCAATAAGGGCACGGATGCTAATAAGCTGACGGAGAAGCGTGCTTTCAACATCGGTCTTTTCCAGTGTATCTCGGTCATCCCCGGTGTGTCGCGCTCTATGGCAACGATTGTAGGTGGTATGGCTCAGGGACTCACGCGCAAGCGCGCAGCGGAGTTTTCGTTCTTTCTGGCCGTTCCGACGATGGCTGGTGCCACGCTGCTCGATTTGCTCGACTTGTTGAAGGAAGATGCGGCTTGGGCCACCTCTCATAATATTACGATGCTTATTTTGGGTTGTGTCGTCGCCTTTATTGTGGCTCTGCTGGCCATGAAGTGGTTTGTGGCATTTCTCTCGAAATACGGCTTCAAGGCCTTTGGAATCTATCGTATCATCGTTGGTGGCATTATTATCGCGTTGCTGCTGACCGGTCACTCACTTGCAATGGTCGATTAAATGAATTTCCAGGAAGGCGCCCTCATCTATATCAACAAACCCTATCGCATGTCGAGCTTTGGGGCGTTGGCGCATATCCGTTATCTCGTGTCGAAACGTCTGCACGTGAAACGGGTGAAGATGGGCCATGCCGGAACCCTCGACCCTTTGGCAACGGGGGTGCTGATACTTTGCACGGGAAAGGAGACAAAGAACATCGAACAGTTGCAGTGTCATACCAAGGAGTATACAGCCACGTTGCAGTTGGGTGCTACGACGCCTAGTTACGATCGCGAGCATACCGTAGACTATACTTATCCGACGCGTCATATTACGCGCGAACTAATCGAGGCAACTCTCCCGCAATTCGTGGGCGATATTATGCAACGTCCGCCGCTTTACTCCGCTTGTATGGTGGCTGGCGATAGGGCATACGAGTTGGCACGCATGGGTAGGGATGTGGAACTGGCACCGAAACCAATCCATATCGACGAGATAGAACTGACTGATTTCAACCCCGATAAGATGCAGATGTCTATCCGCGTTGTCTGTGGCAAGGGGACTTACATCCGCTCGTTAGCCCGGGATATCGGTGCTGCCTTAGGTAGCGGCGCCTTTCTGACGGCGCTGTGCAGAACCCGTGTGGGAGATGTACGTATCGAGGATTGCCTGACGTTTGACGATTTCCCTGCCTGGCTGGAAAAAGTAATGAAACAATAAATATATGAAGTTATCGCAATTTAAATTCAAATTACCAGAGGAGCTTGTCGCTCTTGAGCCAAGTTATCATCGTGACGAGTGTCGCTTGATGGTGATTCATCGTAAGAGCGAGCGTATTGAAACCACTAAGAAAGATGAGAATGGTGAGGATATGCTCGACGAGGAGGGCAAGCCCGTCTTCCTTGATTTCCGCAATGTGCTCGACTATTTCGATGAGGAAGATACGTTTATCTTCAATGATACGCAGGTGTTCCCCGCCCGTCTTTATGGCACCAAGGAGAAGACCGATGCCAAAATCGAGGTATTCCTGCTGCGTGAACTCAACGAGGAACTGCGTCTGTGGGACGTGCTTGTGGAGCCTGCCCGGAAGATTCGTATCGGCAACAAACTCTTCTTCGAGGAGGACGGTCCGATGGTGGCCGAAGTTATCGACAATACAACGAGTCGCGGACGTACCCTGCGATTCCTCTATGACTGTCCGCACGACGAGTTCAAGAGAGAACTGTTTGCTCTCGGTGCTGCTCCGCTGCCTCGTTATATCGTCGACAAGCGTGAAGCAACACCGGAGGATATGGAGAACTTCCAGACGATCTATGCTCGTAACGAGGGCGCTGTCACAGCACCGTCGACAGGCTTGCACTTCAGTCGTGAGCTTTTGAAACGCATGGAGATCAAGGGTATCAATTTTGCATATATCACCTTGCATTGCGGTTTGGGCAATTTCGACTCCATAGAGGTGGAAGACCTGACGAAGCATAAGATGAACTCTGAGCAGGTGATCATCACCAAGGAGGCTTGCGACATCGTGAATAGCACTAAGCTGGCTGGCCATCGTGTCTGTTCGGTAGGTGTGAGCACCGCTCGCGCTACGGAGACATCTGTGGGTACTGACGGATTGCTGAAGGAGTTTGACGGATGGACCAACAAGTTTATCTTCCCGCCTTACGACTTCGGATTGTCAAATGCCCTCATCGGTAATTTCTACCATCCTGAGTCGACGATGATGATGACGGAGTGCTCCTTCGGCGGCTACGACCTTGTGTATGAGGCATATAAGAAGGCCGTGAGCTTGGGGTATAAGTTCGGCTGCTTCGGCGACGCGATGCTGATTCTTGACGATTAGACTATAGACAATAGATTATAGATGGATGTTGGAAGGAGGCATAGAGTATATTTGGGACTCGGGAGCAATCTCGGCAACAGGGAGGAGAATATCAGAAAAGCGATATTGCTCATCGGCGAGAGGGTGGGGACGGTGCTTCGGCAGTCTTCCCTCATTGAGACGGAACCTTGGGGGTTTGAATCAGAGAATAGTTTCCTTAATGGGGTCATCCTTGTGGAAACCACTTTCACGCCCCGCCAAACCCTCAAAGCCACTCAGAAAATCGAGCGTGAATTGGGTCGCAAAAGGAAATCTGACTCTTTAAAAAAATACGCCGATCGTCCAATCGATATCGACATTCTTCTTTATGACGACTTGACCATCGACGAGCCCGACCTTATAATTCCTCATCCGCTGATGGAACAGCGTGACTTCGTAATGATTCCGCTTCGTGAGATACAGAAATAAAAAAATCCCCGCCAAACGGCGGGGATTGTTGTTTCTTTAGAGAAGCCCTTCTTACTTTCTCAGACCCAGGGCCTTGATGATAGCACGATAACGGTTGATATCGTTATTGTAGAGGTACTTCAGCAACTTACGGCGCTTACCTACCATCATGGTCAGTGAGCGGGCTGTGTTGTGATCCTTGTGATTTTTCTTCAGGTGCTCGGTCAGGTGAGAGATACGATAACTGAACAGGGCAATCTGAGCCTCTGCAGAACCGGTATCTGTGGTACCTTTACCATACTTACCGAAGATTTCCTCTTTCTTAGCTTTGTCTAAATACATAATTTAAAGTGATTAAATGTTGTTTGCATAAACATCTTTCAGACGCCTTTTCGACCTAATCACCAGCCGATTTACGTCGTCAAATGCTTCGGTTTTTCCGAAATGCGGGTGCAAAGGTACAACTTTTTTTCGATACTGCAAATTTTTTCGAAAAATATTCGTACCTTTGCACCCGTTTTTTAATAAAATAGTATGCAGGATATCAGAAATATCGCAATTATAGCGCATGTCGACCATGGTAAGACGACACTCGTCGACAAGATGATGCTGGCAGGAAATCTTTTCCGTGAGGGACAGAATCTCAGCAATCAGGTTTTGGATGCCAACGATTTGGAACGTGAACGTGGTATCACTATTCTTTCGAAAAACGTTTCTATTAACTGGAAAGGTGTCAAGATCAATATCATTGACACCCCGGGACACTCTGACTTCGGTGGTGAAGTAGAACGCGTGCTCAACATGGCCGACGGTTGCTTGTTGCTCGTCGATGCCTTCGAGGGTCCGATGCCTCAGACACGTTTCGTATTGCAAAAAGCCCTTCAGATTGGTCTGAAACCCATCGTGGTGGTGAACAAGGTGGATAAGCCCAATTGTCGTCCCGAGGAGGTTTATGAGATGGTATTCGACCTGATGTTCTCGCTCAATGCCACCGAGGACCAGCTCGACTTCCCCGTGGTCTACGGCTCTGCCAAGAACGGCTGGATGGGTGAAGATTATAAGACGCCCACCAATGACATTACTTATCTGTTAGATAAGATTATTGAGGTGATTCCTGCCCCTGAGCAGATTGAGGGCACCCCTCAGATGCTTATTACCTCGCTCGACTATTCGAGTTACCAGGGCCGTATTGCCGTGGGCCGCGTGCATCGCGGACAGCTTAAGGACGGAATGCAGGTCACTATCGGCCATCGCGATGGTACGATGGAGAAAACCAGAATCAAGGAGCTTCACACCTTCGAGGGCATGGGGCACGTGCGCACCGACAGTGTCGATTGCGGTGATATCTGTGCTGTCATCGGACTGGAGAAGTTTGAGATTGGCGACACCATCTGCGACCTCGAGAATCCTGAACCCCTGCCGCCTATTGCTATTGACGAGCCCACGATGTCGATGCTCTTCACCATCAACGACTCTCCTTTCTTCGGTAAGGAAGGCAAGTTCGTCACTTCACGTCATATCAACGACCGTTTGGAGAAAGAACTTGAAAAGAACCTTGCGCTGCATGTCGAGCCTTTCGAGGATTCTACCGACAAATGGGTGGTTTCCGGGCGTGGCGTGCTCCACCTCTCTGTGCTTATCGAGACCATGCGTCGCGAAGGTTACGAGTTACAGGTTGGTCAGCCACAGGTGATTTATAAGGAGATTGACGGACAGAAGTGTGAACCTATCGAGGAACTCACCATTAACGTGCCTGAGGAATTTGCCTCGAAGATGATTGATATGGTAACTCGTCGAAAAGGCGAGATGACCTCGATGGAAAATCAGGGCGAGCGTGTGAATATCGAGTTCGATATTCCCTCTCGCGGCATTATCGGTCTGCGTACCAATGTGCTCACTGCTTCTCAGGGCGAGGCCATCATGGCTCACCGCTTCAAGGAGTACCAACCCTATAAAGGTGAAATAGAGCGCCGTGTCAATGGGTCGATGATCTCAATGGATACAGGTAATGCCTTTGCCTATGCCATCGACAAGTTGCAGGATCGTGGTAAGTTCTTCATCGATCCGGGTGAGGATGTGTATGCCGGTCAGGTAGTGGGCGAACATGTTCACGACAACGACCTTGTCATCAACGTCTGCAAGGCTAAGCAGCTCACTAATGTCCGTGCTTCTGGTACTGACGAGAAGGCGCGTATTGTGCCTAAGACAGTCATGTCGCTGGAGGAATGTTTGGAGTATATCAAGCAGGATGAACTGGTTGAAGTCACTCCGAAGTCGATGCGTATGCGCAAAACTATCCTCGACCACGATCAAAGGAAAAAGGCTGCGATTAAGCGAGAGTAGAACGATGCTCGCATCAGTTCTACTGAGCGTGAGCAGGCTCGACTGTAAGTCAAGGCTGCGAGTAAGAGAGATTAAAATAAATGACCCGCCTCCTGACGGGTCATTTTTATTTATTTCCTACCGAAGACCTTTTCTTCGATCACTTGGAAAATGACGAAAAGGCAAGGCACGATAAACAGCAGGGCAATGGTACCGATGAGCATACCACCGATAGCACCCACACCAAGTGAGCGGTTACCGTTGGCTCCTACACCCGTTGCCAGGGCCAAGGGCAACAGACCGAAAACCATCGTCATGGAGGTCATGAGGATGGGGCGCAATCGGACGGCAGCCGCATCAAGGGCTGCCTCGACGATGCTCATGCCCTGACGACGACGTGCGGAGGCGTATTCCGTGAGCAGGATGGCCGTCTTCGACAGCAAGCCGATGAGCATGATGAGTCCTGTCTGCATGTAGATGTTGTTCTCGAGTCCCCAAAGGTGGGCAAAGAGGAAGCTTCCGAGGAGTCCGAAGGGCACACTCAGGATGACGGCCATTGGGATGAACAAGCTTTCGTAGAGACCGCAGAGGATAAGATAGATGAAGACAATGCAGATGACGAACACGAGGGCTGTGGTGTTCTGCGCTGAGGCTTCTTCGCGTGCCATTCCGCCAAATTCATAACCATAGCCTTCGGGTAATACCTCAGCTGCAGTCTCACGGATGGCATCGAGGGCCTGTCCGCTACTGTAACCATCGGCGGCCGTTCCTCCTACCTGAATCGACGGGAAGAGGTTGAAGCGCGAGAGCGTTTCGGAACCGTAGATACGTGTGAGGGTGAGATACTGGCCGATGGGCGACATCTCGCCTGATGAACTGCGAACGAAGATATTGTTGAGCGACTCAGTGTCAAGACGGTATTCGGGAGAGGCTTGGACCATCACACGGTAGAGCTTGGTGAAGCGCACAAAGTTGGAGGCATAGTAGCCACCGACATAGCCGCTGAGGGCTGAGAGCACATCGCTGGGCGATACACCGCGCCGTTTACAGAGAGCAGCATCGACCTCGACACGGTACTGTGGATATTTGAGCGAGAAATTGGTGAAGGCACGGCTGATTTCCGGTCGTTGGTTGAGGGCTGCGATGAGCTTGTTGGTCTGGTCGAGCAACTCGTTGATGGTGCCGCCATGTTTGTCCTGAACGTGCAGTTCGAAGCCATTGATACGCCCGAAACCTGGTAACATATTCTGTGTGTTCACCTGAATCTTTGCATTGGCGATGTCGGCCGTGCGACGGTATATCTCGTCGACCACGCTCTGTACATCGTCGCCTTTGCCCTTGCGCTCGCCCCACTTCTTCAACTTCAGTGTGAAGTTACCGTTCGACGATGACTGCTCGAAATTGTTCGAGTTTCCTGCAATGAGCGAGTAGATACGCAGCTGGGGTAGGTCCTTGATGCGCTCCTCCACCTCTTTTAATATATGATAGGTCTGCTGGAGGCTGCTACCTGGTGAGGCTTGCACATTGATGAACACGGTGCCCATGTCTTCATTGGGTACGAGACCGGTCTTTGTGGTGCGCATCATCCAATTCAGACCAAGAATGGCTGCAACGACAAGGGCTGCTGCCAGCCATTTTTTAGGGATGACGGCTGAAACAGTTTGCTTATACCGATTGACGAGGGCGTTGAAACCGGTATTGAAACGTGCCTTGAAACCTTTAGCCTTTTCTGTCGTGTTGGGGCGCATGATAAGGGCGCAAAGGGCTGGGGAGAGTGTGAGGGCATTAAACAGCGAGATGCCAACGGCGATGGCCATGGTGAGACCGAACTGGGTATAGAAGGTACCCGTGACACCGCCGATGAAGCAGACGGGCACGAAGACAGCCATGAAGACAAGAGTGGTGGTGACCAAAGCCGAAGTGATGCTGTGCATGGCAGCGATGGTAGAGTGATATGCCCCCTCATAGCTTTCGTCGAGCTTGGCCTGGACTGCCTCGACAACTACGATAGCATCGTCGACCACTGTACCGATGACCAGTACGAGGGCAAAAAGCGTGAGCATGTTGAGTGAGAAACCGATGGCATAGATGATGGCCAGAGTTGCGATGAGCGATACAATGATGGCCACTGCGGGAATGATGGTGGCGCGCCAACTTTGTAAGAAGAGAAACACCACGAGGATTACCAAAGCCAAGGCCTCGAGGAGCGTCTCGACAACGCTCGTTATAGAAGCATCGAGAAAGTCTTTCTTCGATTCCAGGTCTTCGATGACGATACCTGGGGGTAGTGATTGTCGAATCTCTTCCACCTCGCGGTCGATCTGTTTGATGATTTCATTGGCATTGGAACCAGCCACCTGGTTGATTGAGATGTTGACACCCGGACTGCCATTGGTTTCGGCGATGATGTTATAGTTCTGTGAGCCGAGTTCTACGCGGGCGATATCACCGATGCGTAATACATTGCCGTCGGGGAGCGAACGGACGACAAGGTTTTCGTAACCCTGTTCATCCTCGTAGCGGCCGCGATATTTCAGCACATATTGGAATGTGTTGCTACTTTCGGCACCGAGGGTACCAGTGGCCACCTCCACGTTTTGTTCGTTGAGTACTTGGGAGATGTCGGATGGTGTGAGACCATAGCGGGCCATCTTCAATGGGTCGAGCCAGATACGCATGGAATAGTCGGCTCCCATGACGTTTACCTCACCCACACCGGGAATACGACTCAAGCGTGGCTCGATGTTGATTTTCGTATAGTTGGCCAAAAAGGCGCGGTCGAACGTACTGTCGGGGCTATAGACAGCCATCTGTTTGATGTTCGAGGTCTGGCGCTTACGTACAGTGATACCGCTTTTTACTACGTCGCTGGGCAGTCGGCCCTGTACGGTGGCTGCACGGTTCTGTACGTTGACCATCGCCATATCAGGATCAGTGCCTTGACGGAAGAAAATACCGATGGAGGCGGTACCGTTGTTCGAAGCTGAGGATGACATATACATCATGCCCTCGACGCCGTTGATGGCTTCCTCAAGGGGCACGACGACACTTTTCTGCACCGTTTCGGCATTGGCACCGGTGTAGCTGGCCATGATGCGGACGGTGGGAGGGGCAATTTCTGGGAACTGCTCGAGGGCAAGTTGGCTCAGTCCGATGATGCCCACGAGCACCATCAACACTGAAATGACACCGGATAATATCGGGCGGTCAATAAAAGTCTTAACGTTCATATTACTCCTCCATCTTACTTTTTCACTTCAATGCCCTCTTTGAGGAGTCCGGCACCTTCAGCAATGATTGTCTCGCCTGCGCTAAGGCCTTCTTCAACAATATACTCTTTGCCGTTGTTTTGAGGGAAGATGGTTACCGGTGTGGCCTTGGTTTTGCCGTCGATGACGCGGTAGACGAATGTGCGGTTCTGCAATTCGTAAGTAGCTTCCTGTGGAATGACGATGCACTGTGAACGGTGGGTGGGTACGATGATGGTGGCACTGCCTCCGTTGTGCAGCATATGGTTGGCGTTGGGGAAAGTGGCGCGCAGAGTGACAGCTCCCGTCTGATTGTCGACTACACCGCTGACGGCACTGATGCGTCCCGGTTCTGTATAGTTGCTACCATTGCTCAGACGGAGATTAACAGCCGGAGCCTTAGCGATGAATTCGTTGATGGAACCGTATTGTGAGATAAGATCGAGTATCTGGTTCTCGGTGATGCTGAAATAGGCATACATCTCACTGTCGTCAGCCACAGTGACAAGCGGCTCACTGATATTGCTGCTGACGAGTGAACCCACGTGCCAAGGAATCATCGAGGCCATGCCGTTGACGGGACTCTTTACCTCGGTATAGCTCAAATTGTTACGGGCGTTGGTCTCTTGGGCCTTGGCTTGTGCCAGAGCAGCTTCGGCTTCGAGTAAGGCATTGTGCATGGACTGTACGGAGACGTCGCCCACCACGTTGCCCTGTTGCAGACGCGACTCGTTTTCGTAGTTCATGCGTGCCGTTGCCAGTCGTGCCTCCGCACTCTTACGAGCGGCCACGGCTACCTCGAGGGCTGCACGATAGGGAACTTGGTCGATGATGAACAGTGTCTGTCCGCGTCGCACGGCCTGACCTTCGGCCGTCAGGATGCGGGTAATGCAGCCAGAGACCTGTGGACGGATTTCAACAATCTGACGTCCTGTCAAGCGAGCGCTGTACTGGCGGTTGAGCGTCATATCTTTCTGGCTCACCACCATTGTTTTGTATTGGGCTGCATCGGGTGCCTTCTTTTTCTCACTGCTGCAGGAAACGGTCAGCAGACAGATGAAAGCAAGACTGAGATAAGAATAGCTTATTTTCATGTTGTATGTGGTGTTTGGATCACTCCTATGCATCGGCAAAGACCTTGCCGTCTTCAAGGGTGATCTGAAGTTTGGTATACTCGCTGTGGAAATCGTGCTCCAGCCGGTCGAGGTAACGGGCACTCTCCCACTTACACATTGGGAGATCATGTAACAAATAGTTGCCACAGGCCTGTGGCTGTGTGGCGGGAACTTCCGTCTGTTTGAGAATCCACTGGAGGCAGCGGATGGTAAGGCGTCGCATATCCTCGACACTATAAGTGCCCGTCATGATGATATACATTCCTGTGAGACAGCCCATAGGCCCCACGTATACTACATCGTCCTTCACTTCGCTGTTGCGGAACCATGTGGCCATTAGGTGTTCCAGACTGTGGATGGCAGCAGGGGCTACTGCAGGTTCTTTGTTCGGTTCGGTGATGCGTAGGTCGAAAGTGATGAAACCCTTGTCCTCGCGTGAGATATAAATACCCGGCTTTAGTTGCGTGTGGTCGATGGTGAAACTCTTAATGACTTCCATAATGATTGATATTTATAGACTTTCGATAAAGCTCTTAGTGACTTTGAAAGACTTCTCGGCAGTGGTATTCCAGAAATCATGATATTGCGAAGCGTGCGTGTCGCGCAAGGGTATATCGCTGATAACGCGGAATGAGATAAATGGTACCTGGAAGATATAACAGGTCTGTGCGATGGCGGCGCTCTCCATGTCGACAGCTTTTGCCTCAGGGAAATGGCCGATGATTTCGCGCATCTTTTCTTTCGTGTCGACGAACCAATCGCCCGTGACAATCAGTCCTGGGTGGATTTTTATGCCTGTGAGTTGTTTGTTTAAAGCTAGAGCCTTATCCAAAAGCTCCGGGGCGGCTTCGAAACGGGGCGGCAGTCCCTGAACTTGTCCGTAGACACTATGGCCGATAGCCTCGCCGCAATAGACATCATGGTATGCGAGCTGAGCACTGACCACGACATCTTGGATGTTGATATCGTCGCCATTGCCACCGGCACAGCCTGAAGAGACAATAATGTCAGGCTTATACTGGCGAATCATCTCCAATGCCTGCAGGGCAGCGTTTACCTTGCCTATGCCGCTTTGTTGTAGTATCACCTGATTTTCAGGAAACAAGGGGCGGAGCTGTTTCAACTCCTTCTCCATGGCTACAATAATGCCTGTTTTCATATAATATACCTTTTATTGTTTTACTTTTCTCTGTCGTACGGCCTCGTACATAAGAATGGCGGCGCTGACACTGACGTTGAGCGAATCGAGGCGTCCTAGCATGGGGATGCGGATATGGGCATCGGCGGCCTCGCGCCATTTCTGGGTGAGCCCAGTCGACTCAGTACCCATCACGATAGCTGTGGCAGCTGTCATGTCATAGTCGTAATATTCGTAGGAGTCCTGCAATTGGGCTGTGAGGATATTGATCTTGTTGGCTTTTAGAAAACCGATGCATTCCTCTGATGTACAGACGACCGTTGGCACACTGAACACTCCGCCGATGCTGGCACGGATAAGATTAGGGTTGTAGAGGTCGGTGAGCGGGTCACAGACGATGACGGCATCCACACCTGCAGCTTCTGCCGTACGGAGGATGGCACCTAAGTTGCCGGGTTTTTCAACACGCTCAACTACGATGATGAGAGGTGAACGGTTACTCTGAATACTCAGATTACTTAGATTGTGCTCCTTGTATTTGGCAATGGCGATGATGCCTTCGGTGCTCTCGCGATAAGCCATCTTCTCATAGACCTGAGGTGTAACATTCTCACCTTTTCTAAACACCTCCACTATTTCATATCCACAAGCTACACAATGTTCAATCTCCCGCTGGCCCTCAACGACGAAGAGTCTTTCCTCACGACGGAGTGAGGACTTCTGTTGCAGAGCCACAACGTGCTTGACACGGGCATTCTGGACACTGGTAATAATACTCTCTTCCATATTTCGACTGCAAAGATACTTATTTTTTAGACAAAAGAACAAAAGAAACATAAAAAATATGTGTTCTTATATACTTATGTCTAAAAAAAATGTGTAATTTTGCACGCAGATTAATAAACTTGCAAGTTATGACATTATTAAAGAAATGCCTGCCAGACGTGTTGGCAGTGCTATTATTTGCCATTTTGGCCTTCGCTTATTTTTTTCCTGCCGATATTGAAGGGCGTATCCTTTACCGTCACGACGCATCAGCAGGAAGAGGTGCCGGACAAGAGGGCATCGAGTATCTCCAGAAGACTGGAGAACGCAGTCGTTGGACCAATGCTCTGTTTGGTGGTATGCCTACTTATCAGATGTCGCCATCGTATCACTCTACCGACAATCTGTCGCAGGTCATAAATGCTTATCACTTGTGGCTGCCTGAGAATGTGTGGTATGTCTTCGCCTATCTTTTGGGCTTCTACATTCTGCTCCGTGCCTTTGATTTCCGTCAGCACCTTGCAGTGTTGGGTTCCATCATATGGGCCTTCAGTACCTATTTCCTGATTATCATCGCTGCAGGACATATTTGGAAAGTGTGGGCATTGGCCTATCTGCCCCCTATGATTGCAGGTATCGTACTAACCTATCGTGGGAAATACCTGTGGGGTTTTGTCGTGACGGCTATCTTTACAGCCTTCGAAATCAATGCCAACCACGTGCAAATGACCTATTATTACATGTTTATCGTGTTCTTTATGGTCATCGCATGGCTGGTGGAAGCCATCCGTGAAAAGCAGCTCATACGGTTTGCAAAGGCTACTGGTGTCGCTCTTGCAGCAGGTATACTCGGCTTGTGTATGAACCTGTCGAACCTCTATCACACCTGGCAGTACAGTCAGGAGTCGATGCGTGGCAAGAGCGAACTGGTGAAACAGAACTCGGCTAATCAGACCAATAGTGGTCTGGAGCGCGACTATATCACACAGTGGAGCTACGGCATCGGAGAGACGTGGACGCTACTGGTACCGAATACGAAAGGTGGTGCATCTGTGCCCCTGAGTATGAATGAAACGGCGATGGCGAAAGCTGATCCGAACTATATTGAGATTTACAACCAGATAGGTCAGTACTGGGGTGAGCAGCCAGGTACGAGCGGCCCTGTGTACGTGGGGGCTTTTGTGCTGATGCTCTTTATCCTCGGACTGTTTATCGTGAAAGGGCCGATCAAGTGGGCACTGCTGGCGGCTACTATCTTGTCAATTCTCCTGTCGTGGGGAAAGAACTTCATGGGATTTACTGATTTCTTCCTCGACTATGTGCCGATGTACGCTAAGTTCCGTACGGTGGCCTCGATACTGGTGATTGCAGAATTCACCATTCCTTTGCTGGCGATGCTGGCATTGAAAAAATTCCTGGAAGAGCCTGATCAGATCAAACCGAGACTGAAGTACGTTGGCATCAGTTTCTGTCTGACGGGTGTCGTTGCCATGTTATTCTCAGTGATGCCGTCTACGTTCTTTGACAGCTTTATCTCGACAAGTGAAATGCAGGCGTTGAAGAGCCTGCCAGCAGAGCACGTGGGACCGTTGATGACTAATCTGACGGAGATGCGTCAGGCTATGTTTACCAGCGATGCCCTACGTTCGTTTTATATTATTCTTGTGGGAACGGGTATTCTGCTGGCGTTCGCATATGGCAAATTGAAGAAGGAGTATGCCATTGCTATAATCCTTGTGATCTGTCTCGTGGATCTATGGACGGTAAACAAGCGTTATCTCAATGACGAGATGTTTGTGCCGAAAAGTGAGCGTGAGGCTCCCCAGCAGATGACACAGGCCGATGAACAGATCCTCCGTGATAAAAGTTTGGATTACCGTGTGCTGAATCTCGCCTCAAACACTTTCAATGAGAATGAAACTTCATACTACCATAAGAGCATCGGTGGTTATCATGCAGCCAAACTGCGTCGTTACCAGGAGATGATCGAGCAGTATATCTCACCTGAGATGCAGCAGATGTTCAAGGCTGTTTCCGAAGCAGGTGGTGATATGACGAAGATAAGTGGCGATAGCATCTGGCCTGTGCTTAATATGCTGAACACGAAGTATATGATCTTCCCCTTGCAGGGTGGTCAGACAGTGCCCTTGCAGAACCCATATACTTATGGTAATGCATGGTTTATAGACAAGATCCAGTATGTTGCTAATGCCAATGAGGAAATGGCTGCTGTTGGCCAACTGAACCTGCGCCATGAGGCTGTGGCCGATGCCAAGTTCAAGGCACAACTCGGTGAGGCTATGGAGCAGGACAGTGTGAGCATTGTAACTATCAAGGGTTATGAGCCTAACGAACTGTCTTATGAGGTCAATTCCGGTAAGGGTGGCGTGGTGGTCTTCTCCGAAATTTATTACCCAGGATGGACTGCTACAATCGACGGACAACCTGCAGAATTAGGTCGCGTGAATTACATTCTCCGTGCCTTGAACGTGAAATCAGGCAAGCACGATGTGGTGTTGACTTTCAAACCGAAATCTGTGAATACTACTGAGACGATAGCATACATTTCGTATGTCATTCTGATGCTTGTCGTCCTCGGCGCTGTTTATATGGAATATCGCCGTCGCAAAATGAAGTCATAACTTTTAATTCAACTTCCAATTGAAAAAGCTACTGTCATTACCCCCGAACCTAGTGGGCGCTTTTTATGATGTGACGGGACTCAGCCGTGATGAGTATTTCTGCACATGCGATCCTGTTGGACACCGTCTTGGAAGCGGTGGCGGTACAGCTTGGCTTCTCCGAGAGGCCTGGAAAAATGATCCCTCAGACCATAATACCTTTGATAGTTGGCTCTCAAAAGAGAAACGAATATTGATTCATGCTGGCGGACAGAGCAAGCGCTTGCCCAGCTATGCTGTTTCGGGTAAGGTGCTCATGCCGTTGCCCGTGTTCCGATGGGAGCGGGGACAGAAACTGTCGCAGAATCTGATGAGCGTGCAGTTGCCATTATACGAGAAGATAATGTCGATTGCTCCCGAACACCTACATACGATGGTGGTGAGTGGTGATGTACTCATCCGTGCTACCCAGCCTCTGCAGCCTATTCCCGATGCCGATGTAGTATGCTATGGCCTTTGGCTCGATGCCTCTGTAGCCAAGAATCACGGGGTGTTTGTGAGCGACCGCCATACACCTTCGGTGCTCAAACAGATGCTCCAGAAACCATCGGTACAAGCACTCGCAGAATTACAGAAAGATCATTTCTACCTGACAGATATCGGTGTGTGGCTGCTCAGCGACAAGGCTGTTGCGCTGCTAATGCAACGCAGTAAATCTTGCCCATCAAGTTCGGCTGGCTTCAAAGAATACGACCTCTATTCTGAGTTCGGCTGTGCCTTGGGTACTGTCCCTTCTAAGCCTGATAGTGAGCTGTCGTCACTAAAGGTCGCAATCCTGCCATTGGCGGGGGGAGAGTTCTACCACTTCGGTACATCATGTGAGATGATATCTTCAACGCTGCGCTTACAGAACCTTGTGATCGACCAGCGCGAGATAATGCATATCGATCGTAAGCCGCATCCCTCGATCTTCGTACAGAATTCCCTTGTAAAGGTTCCGTTTACTGAGGAGAATACGAATGTGTGGATAGAAAATAGCTTTGTGGGTCCCCGATGGCATCTGACACATGACCATGTGATTACGGGTGTGCCTGAAAACGACTGGGAGATGCATCTGGAACCTGGCGACTGTATTGATGTGGTACCCGTAGGAAAGAATGACTACGAGGTGCGTCGGTATCGTATCGATGAACCACTGAACAGCAATGAAGTAGCAGAACGTGCGAACCTGCACCGGTTGTTTGATCAGCGGAGACAGTATCGTAAGGAAAATTGGCTTGCATTAGCAAGCAATTGGCGGCATAGTGTGTTCTATCAACTCGACTTGGCTGATGCGGCAGAGACATTTGAAAAGGAACAGATTCCATTGCCCGAGTCACTTGGTGAGGATGCTCCGCTGATGACACGTATTCATAATGCGATGTTCTTGGGCGATAGTGCAAAGGCCTTTTCCTTATTGCGTCAAGGGTTGTGCTCGTATGCTGTCGATGAGCAGCAGAAACCGACTCTCTGTGTCGCTGACGACCAGATTGTCTGGGGGCGTTCGCCCGTACGCATCGATATTGCTGGCGGATGGACGGATACACCGCCTTATTGCCTGATGGAAGGCGGTAACGTGATTAATTTTGCCATCGAACTCAATGGTCAACCGCCTTTGCAGGCTTATGTCCGTCCATCGAAGGAGTGCCATATTGTGTTACGCAGTATCGACCTCGGGGCGATGGAGACAGTGGAGACGACAGAGCAGCTTACCGATTTTATGCATGTGGGCTCGCCTTTCTCCATACCTAAGGCTGCCCTTGTCCTTGCCGGATTTGGCAAAGGCAATTTGAAAGAAGAATTGAAGACCTTCGGTGCTGGTATTGAATTGACTTTACTCTCAGCGATTCCTGCCGGTAGTGGACTGGGTACTTCGAGCATCTTGGCTTCGACTGTATTGGGAGCCCTCAACGATTTCTGTGGTTTGGGCTGGGACAAGAACGAGATAGGCCATCGTACGCTGATGCTTGAACAGATGCTTACCACAGGTGGTGGTTGGCAGGATCAGTTCGGAGGTGTGCTGGGTGGCGTGAAACTGCTACAGACAGGTAAGGGATTTGACCAGAGCCCGCAGGTGCGCTGGCTGCCGAATGACTTATGGGTACAGCCCGAATACCATGCTTGTCACCTGTTATATTATACGGGCATTACCCGTACTGCAAAGCACATCCTTGCTGAGATCGTGCGTCGGATGTTCCTCAATCATCACGATGAACTGAGTATGCTGCGCGAGATGAAGGTGCATGCGATGGAGATGTATGAAGCTATTCAGCGTAACGACTTCATGCAGATGGGAGCATTTGTCAGAAAAACCTGGCAACAGAACCAGATGCTCGATAATGGAACAAATCCTCCGCAAGTAGCCCAGCTCACTGGTTTGATCGATGATCTCTGTCTGGGTTATAAGCTTCCTGGTGCCGGTGGTGGTGGCTATCTTTATATGATAGCTAAGGATCCTGAAGCCGCTGCACGTATCAAACAGATTTTAGGAGAGCATCGCCAAAATAAGAACGCTCGTTTTGTGGAGATGACCCTCTCTACGAAAGGATTACAAATCAGTCGCAGTTGATGGAGTTTAGGACGATTGTTGATATACCAGATCCGGGGTTTAGGATCGGCCCTTGCGAGGAGATGCTTTTCGTAGGCTCTTGTTTCGCCTCAGAGATAGGGAATCGCTTTCAGGAAGAGAAGTTCCGGGCAGTGGTCAATCCCTATGGTGTGATGTATAATCCTGCATCGATCCTACATACCATCGAGAAAATTGAAGATCAAAGTTTTACGACCGCCATCCTTACCTTGGGTACGAACCATATCTATCGCTTGAAGGAGACTGGCGAGATTGTGGACAACTGCCAGAAGCGCCCGCAGTCGCTTTTCACAGAAGAAGAACTGTCTGTTGAAGAATGTGTCGAATATCTGATGAAGGTCATAGAGACTTTGTGTCAGATGAATCCTGATATACGCATCGTCCTGACTGTGAGTCCCATCCGTTACCGCAAATACGGCTACCATGGCTCTCAGCTCTCGAAGGCGACATTGCTACTTGCTGTGGAGAAGACGATAAGAAATTTTGGTCAGACGAGTTTCGTCTATTTCCCCGCCTATGAAATTATTAACGATGAACTTCGCGACTACCGCTTCTACGCGCCCGATATGTTGCACCCTTCAGATCAGGCGGTGGAATATATCTGGCAACGTTTGTCAGAAGTCTATCTGAGCGATGAGGCTAAGGCTTTTCTCGCTGAGTGGGCCCCATTGAAAACTGTGCTGAATCACAAACCGTTTGAGCCTGATTCTGAGGATTACAAGGCTCTGATGAATAAAACAATGTTAAAAGTAGCGGCATTGTCGGAAAAATATCCTAACTTTGCACTTTAGAATAAAAAAAACGTCAGTCATGAAATATTCGATAGAGAAGGTGGCGACACTTATTGGAGCCCGTCGCTATGGTACACACCAAGGCGATATCAGTTGGCTGCTGACAGATAGCCGTAGCCTCTGTTTCCCTGAGGAAACCCTGTTCTTTGCATTGAAGACCCAGCGTAATGATGGTCATCGCTATATCGACGACCTCTATCGTCGTGGGGTGCGTCATTTCGTGGTCGAACAAGTGCCTGAGCATTCCGAATCCCGATACCCAGAGGCTAACTTCCTGCGTGTCCCCCATACGTTGGCCGCCCTTCAGCGACTTGCAGAGCGTCATCGCGATGAATTTGACGTGCCTGTGGTGGGTATCACAGGCTCCAACGGTAAGACAATGGTCAAGGAATGGCTCTACCAGCTGCTCCTGCCTTCACAGAAGATTGTCCGTTCTCCCCGTAGCTATAATTCCCAGATCGGAGTGCCTCTCTCCGTATGGCTCCTCAACGAGCAGACAGAGGTCGGTATCTTCGAGGCCGGCATCAGTCAGCCTGGTGAGATGCTGGCATTAAGAGATATCATCCAACCTACCATTGGTGTACTCACCTGCTTGGGCAGTGCCCATCAGGAGAACTTCCGTTCGATGGAGGAGAAGTGTATGGAGAAACTGGAACTGATGCACGACACCCAGGCAATGGTCTATTGTTCTGATAATGATGTTGTCAGCCGCTGCATCCGCAGAATGAACTACCAGGGTGAGAAAATCTCTTGGTCACAGTGCGATGCGCAAGCAGCCCTTTTTGTATCAGGCGTCAAGATGCAAGATGCCATGACCGTGATCACTTACGTTTGGCAAGACGAGGAACACACTTTTGAGATCCCTTTCATTGACGAGGCTTCTATTGAGGATTCCATTACTTGTGCGGCTGTAGCCCTGTATCTTGGACTCACTCCGGGACAGATTACTGAACGCATGCCAAAACTTGAACCTGTCGCTATGCGACTGGAGGTGAAACAAGGTCAGCGCGGCTGTATTCTTATCAACGACTCATACAATTCGGATATCAACTCCCTCGATATCGCCCTTGATTTTATGCAGCGTCGTAATGTGCCACTCAAATCAACCCTTATTTTGAGTGACATTTTTCAGTCGGGCTCCTCACCTGAGGCTCTTTATGCTCAAGTGAGCGACCTCTGTCTGAAGCGTGGTGTGGAGAAGTTTATTGGTATCGGGCCGGAACTGTTTTCCCAGGCAGACAGAATCCGCATCAACGAGAAGTTCTTCTACACCGATGTGCAGCATTTCCTTTCTAGCGAGGTCTTCACAGGCCTGCGCAATGAACTCATCTTGCTGAAGGGTGCCCGTAACTTCGGCTTCGACCAGATTACGGAGCAGTTGGAACAGAAGGTGCACGAAACGATTCTCGAGGTGAATCTCAATGCTGTGGTAGAGAACCTGAATTACTACCGCTCGTTCCTGAAGCCAGAGACGAAGATGGTCTGCATGATCAAGGCCGACGGCTATGGTGCTGGCGCTGTGGAGATTGCCAAGACGTTGCAGGATCACCATGTCGACTACCTCGCAGTGGCTGTGGCTGATGAAGGTGTTACCCTCCGTAAGGCTGGCATCACAGCCAATATCATGATCATGAATCCTGAGATGACAGCCTTTAAGACCATGTTCGACTATGACTTGGAACCTGAGGTGTATAGCTTCCGTCTGCTGGATGCGCTCATTCGCGCAGCCCGCAAGGAGGGCATCACAGGCTGGCCTGTACACATCAAACTTGATACTGGCATGCATCGTTTGGGTTTCGATCCCGATGATATAGACGAACTCATCGATCGATTGAAGCATCAGAATGCTGTCATTCCGCGCTCGGTATTCAGTCATTTCGTAGGTTCTGATAGTGACGACTTCGACGACTTCTCAGCTCAGCAGTTCGCGATATTTGATGCAGGCAGCAAACAGTTGCAGGCAGCCTTCAGTCATAAGATTCTGCGACATATGGACAACTCTGCGGGCATCGAGCACTTCCCGGAGCGCCAGATGGATATGTGTCGTCTTGGACTGGGTCTCTATGGCGTTGATCCTCGCGATAACCGTATTCTCTCAACCGTCTCGACACTGAAAACAACCATTCTCCAGATGCGCCATGTGCCAGCAGGCGATACTGTTGGCTATAGTCGCAAGGGGAAAATAGAGCGTGATTCCGTAATCGCTGCCATTCCTATCGGTTATGCCGATGGTCTGAATCGTCATTTGGGCAACCGCCACTGCTATTGTCTGGTAAACGGTCAGAAGGCCGAGTATGTGGGCAATATCTGTATGGATGTGGCGATGATTGATGTGACGGGTATCGACTGTCATGAGGGCGACCGGGTGGAGATCTTCGGAGAACACCTGCCCGTCACTGTGCTTAGCGATATCATTGACACCATCCCCTATGAAATTCTGACGGGTGTTTCTAACCGCGTCAAACGAGTCTATTTCCAGGATTAGTCATAATTTCTAATTAATCAATAACCAACTAATTTTATTACCAACACTTATGAAGAGATCCATTCTTTCAGTAGCCACGACGCTACTTTTTCTCCTCACGGCGACAATAGCCTGGGGACAGCGTTTATCCGCAATCGACCAATTGAAGGCAGACCCGAGGAAAGCCTATGGTACCGATTATCCGTATCAGGTGGTCGATTACAAAATGACGGCAGCCCCCAAGGGTTACAAGCCGTTCTACATCAGTCACTATGGCCGTCACGGGTCGCGTTACTATTGGAATGCGACGCTCTACCGCGAGGTCGACTCTCTGTTGAGCTTTGCCCACAAAAGACATCAGCTGACGCCTGCTGGCGAGGCCTTCTATGAGAAATTTAAAGCTTGCAGTCAGGAGTTGGCAACGGGTGTGAGTGAACTGTCTGACGTAGGTTGGCAGCAACATCAGAACATCGCCCGTAAGATGTACAACTCCTTTCCCGAGATTTTTGAGAAGGGCGGTAATGTGCTTGCTATCTCGTCATTGCAGGGCCGTTGTGTCATCAGTATGGCTGGTTTCTGTCAGGAGTTGGTGCAGTGTAATCCGAAGCTTGAGATCCGCGAGCAGTCGTCGCGCTTCACCCTCGATGGTGTAGTGCCTACCGATGGCCAGAATCCCATCAAGCACAATTATCCCCGTAACATTAAACCCCGTTATGAAAAGAACAAAGACAAACTGAAGATAGATGAGGTACTCAGGGATAAGATTATTCAACGCTTGTTCACCAGCACCGATAGCCTGCCTGGCCGTCTACATCATATTTCAAGCAATATGATCAACCTCTACACTTCACTGCCTAGCATTGGTCACGAGGGTATGATGGAGGGGATTATTACTGACGAGGAGATTGCGGCTGAGTGGGAGAGAGATAATTTAGGCTCCTATTCTTGGGTATTTGGTCCGCAGTATCAGACGATTCCCATCCTGCAGGATATCATCAAGAAGGCTGAAGGTAAGATTAATGGTAGTAATGATCGTATTGCCGACTTGCGTTTCGGCCATGACACCATGCTGGGTCCCTTGACTGTGCTGATGGGCATCAACGGTGCTGACATTGACCCTGAGGACCCTTTCGAGGTAAAGAATTGCTATCAGAACTGGGAAACCTGTAAGGCCAGCAATCTCCAGTTGATCTTCTACCGTAGCAACAAACAAGGCGATGACATCCTAGTGAAGTGTCTGCTGAATGGCGAGGAGTCTACATTACCTGTGCCTACCAACAACTTCCCCTACTATAAGTGGAGCGACTTCCGTGAATTTTACACGAAGCGTTGCGCCAATGTTCCGGAAAAGTAGGCTGACTACGTAATACAGAAAATGGGTTGGCATTATTCAAAGATGTCAACCTATTTTTGGCTTGTTTGCGCAAACAAATATAAATAAAGTTAATGATGATCAGATTTAACAATTCAATCCATTTATTTGTCAAATTAAACCATTAAATTTGCCTTGTAGTTTAATAACAACCCAAAAACTGTTTGTATGGAAACAATCAATAGACTAAAAGCTGCATTGGCCGATGCTGGAAAGACCAACAAGTGGTTGGCCGAGCAATTAGGAAAAGATCCTGTTACTGTTTCTAAGTGGTGTACCAACACGACTCAACCCGATTTGTACACGCTGACTAGAATATCTGAACTGCTCAAAATAGATATTGCCGATTTATTGGTGCGTCACAGACGATGAAACATAGATTCATAGAATACGGATGATAAAGAAAATATATAAGGCACATATCCTTTATACACGGGAGCAAAGCCGTTTCGAAGTGTTGGAGAACGGTTATGTAGCAGTTGGTGCCGATGGATGTGTGACTGGAGTGGCGGCAGATTTGGCTTCGTTGGATAGTGAGGATGCAGAGATCGTTGACTTCGGTGACCGTCTGTTGATTCCTGCTATGAATGATATGCATGTGCATGCCCCGCAGGTACGAAATCAGGGCGTGGCGATGGATTTGGAATTGTTGCCGTGGTTGCAGAACTACACGTTCCCTGAAGAGTCCAAGTATGCTGATGTCCGCTATGCAGAGCGCATGTATCGTCGGTTTCTGCATACACAGTGGCTCTTCGGCACCATGCGTAGTGTCGTCTTTGGTACCGTCCACACGGAGAGCACTCGATTACTGATGGAACTTTATCAGGAGGCAGGTATGGGCGCCCTGGTCGGTAAAGTGGCTATGAACCGCAACTGTCCTGAGACTCTCTGCGAAGATGTGGAAGCTGCTGTTGAGGGCAATGAACGGCTGATTGCTGAATTCAACCAACCTAATGCCTTGGTACGTCCCATTATTACGCCTCGTTTCGTGCCGTCGTGTACACCGGAGTTGCTGAAAGCCTGTGGCCAGCTGGCTGCCAAGTACCAGTTGCCCGTACAGTCGCATCTTTCGGAGAATATGTCGGAGATTGCCTGGGTGGCAGAACTGGAGCCGAATAGCAAGAGCTATGGTGATGCCTATAACCGTTATGGCCTTTTTGGACAAACACCGACCATCATGGCCCACTGCGTATGGACGAAAGGGGAAGAGTTGGAATTGATGAAGCGCAATGGCGTCATGGTGGCTCATTGTCCCACGTCGAACTTTAACATCGCGTCGGGCATGGCACCGCTTCGTATTTTCCTTGACGAGGGCTTGCGTATCGGTTTAGGTAGCGACATTAGTGGTGGTCACGATTTGAATATGTTCCGTATGCTGGTTTATGCCATACAAGTGAGCAAGATGCACTATCAGCATGATCACAATAAGGCTTTCCTGACCCTGCCTGAGGTGTTCTGGATTGCCACAAAGTCAGCAGGCAGTTTCTTTGGTAAGGTAGGCAGTTTTGAATCCGGATATGAGTTTGATGCATTGGTTATAGACGATAGCGTGCTATATCCTGCCGAATATTCGTTGGTTGAACGACTGGAGCGATTTGTCTATCTGGGTGATGATCGCCAAATTGAGCACCGCTTCTGTCGTGGACTGGAAATCAACGAACCCAAATTGTGTTTTGATTATTGCCACAATTATTGATAAAACTGCTATAATTAGTAATTCGTCTACTAAAAAGCTTTTATTGGCTATTTGTTTTGGCTAATATAATTATTAAGTGTAATTTTGCATCGTCAAAAGGTTAATAGATTGTTTTAAAATGTCGCACTGTTCGAGAGAATCGTGCGACTTTTTTATGCTAAAAGCATAAGGACTCGCCAAAAGAGATGGTTACGTTAACGATAACGTAAAAAAATAGTAGCGGATTGCGATGCGTTTCACTATTTTTTCGTAACTTTGCACCTGTATATGACTAAAACAAATAGTAATTATCGATAATTAATCAATGGAACAAGTATTCAGTTACATTATCAGTCTTGGTGCTTCAGTGATGATGCCCATCCTGTTTACCATCATTGGCCTTTGTATAGGCATGAAGTTCGGAAAGTCTTTAAAATCAGGACTCTATGTGGGTGTTGGATTCGTGGGGCTGGGCATTGTGACGGCCCTTTTAACCAACAATTTCGGCAGTCCGTTGAGTGAGATTTCAAAACTCTATAACCTGCAGCTTGGCGTGTTCGACATGGGTTGGCCCGCTGCAGCGGCTGTGGCTTATAACACAGCAGTGGGCGCATTGATCATCCCCATCTGTCTTGGCGTGAATTTCTTGTTGCTCATTACCAAGTGTACACGTACGGTGAACATCGACCTATGGAACTACTGGCATTTCGCCTTCATCGGGGCTGTTGCCTATTTCGTGATGGACCAGAGTCTGGCATGGGGCTATTTTGCTGCCATCGTCTGTTATATCATTACCTTGGTGATGGCTGATCTGACTGCAGATAAGTTTCAGAGCTATTACGATGATATGGAGGGCATCTCTATTCCTCAGCCTTTCTGTCAGAGTTTCACAGCCTTCGCTATTGGTGTTAACTGGCTGCTCGACAAGATTCCTGGCTTCTCGAAACTAGATATCGACGCTGAGGGCTTGAAGAAGAAGTTCGGTGTGCTGGGTGAGCCGATTGTGCTTGGTGTGATCGTAGGCGCACTGATAGGTGTCGTTGCGCAGTTGGACATCAAGAAGGTGCTCTTCTTGGGTGTCACGATGGGTGCTGTGATGGAACTGATTCCTCGTATCACAAAACTCTTTATCGATGGTCTGAAGCCTATTGCTGAGAAAACGCAGGAGGTGGTTCAGAAGAAGTGGGCAGGTAAGAAGGTGTATATCGGCATGTCGCCCGCTTTGGTGATAGGTCACCCCACGACGCTTGTGGCATCGCTCATCCTGATTCCTCTGGCCTTGCTGATGGCTGTCGCCCTACCTGGCAATGAGTTCCTGCCTTTGGCTTCGCTTGCTGGTATGTTCTATGTCTTCGTGATGGTGCTGCCTTATACGAAGGGTAATGTGGTCAAGACACTGATCGTAGGCATCATTGCAGTTGGCATCGGCCTATGGTTTGTTACCGATATGGCTCCTGCTTTCTCACAAGCTGCCCAGACGGTATATGCCCAGACGCAGGACCCTGCTGCGAAGATTCCTGAAGGTTTCCAGGCGGGTGCCCTTGACTTTGCCAGCTCGCTCTTCGGATGGGTCATCTACAAGTGCGTTAATAACCTCCAATGGGTTGGTATGGGTGTCCTCACGCTCATAACATTGGCTATGATGTACTGGAACCGCAGTCGCATCGTGGCTGACGAGCGAAGATCTAGTGAAAAGTGAATATTTAATAATTAAAACATATAACAATGAAGAAATCGATTTTGACTTTAATGCTTATGGGTAATTTGACGATGGGCTTCGGCCAGCAACATGTGAATTTCCAGACGGCCTGTCACCCTGAGGATGTTAAACACTACGACACGAAGACCTTGCGCGAGCGCTTCGTGATGGAAAAGGTGATGGTAGCTGATGAGATCAACCTGACCTATTCGCACTACGACCGTTTTATCTTCGGTGGTGCGATGCCAGTGAACAAAACTCTGAAACTGGAGAACTTCCTCGAGCTAGGTCTCGACGTGGATCCGACAATCAAGGAGAAGTATTTCCTCTACAACCGCGAGCTCGGTATCGTGAACTGTGGTCAAGGCGACGGTGTGGTAATCGTTGATGGTAAGGAGTATGCCCTCTCACCGAAGGAGGCGCTGTATATCGGACGTGGCCATATCGGGAAGGACAAGGATGTGAACAAGGAGGTGCTCTTCCGTTCGAAGGATCCTCAGAAGCCTGCGAAGTTCTATCTGAACTCTGCTACGGCTCATCAGCACTATAAGACGCAGTGGATTACACTCGACGGTCGCAAGGGCTCGTTGAAGGCTGCCGTCTGGGGTCCCGTAGGTTCGCTGGAGGAGTGTAACAACCGCACGGTGTATAAACTCATCGTGAACGATGTGCTGGAGGAAGGACCCTGTCAGCTGCAACTCGGTCTGACACAGCTGAACCCGGGTGCTGCCTGGAACACGATGCCTCCTCATACCCACGGTCGTCGTATCGAGGCCTACTATTATTTCAACCTGCCTCAGGAGCAGACCATCGCCCACATCATGGGTGAGCCTCAGGAGAGCCGCGTGGTATGGCTGCACAACGAGCAGGCCATCATGTCGCCTGAGTGGTCGATGCACGCTGCCGCTGGTACCTATTATTATACCTTTATCTGGGGTATGGCTGGTGAGAATCTTTATTATAACGATAAGGATAATATCCCCGTCATCGATATTAAATAGCAAATTGTAAATTGTCAAATAGTAAATTATAATGGCTCCTGTACAAACATCGAAAATGTCCAACTTCCGTTGGGTCATCTGTGCGTTACTGTTCCTGGCAACCACAATTAATTACATGGACCGTCAGGTCTTGTCATTAACATGGAAAGACTTTATCGCTCCTGAGTTCCACTGGACGGATGGCGATTACGGTACCATCACGGGTATGTTCTCTCTCTTCTATGCCATCGCCAACCTTTTCGCTGGTAAGTTCATCGACTGGATGGGTACCAAGAAGGGCTATCTCATCGCTATCTTCGTATGGTCGTTGGGCGCTGTGCTTCACGCTGGTTGCGGTTGGGTGGCCATGACTGTCGAAGGCTACGACTCCCTCGAGGCCCTGCGTGCTGTGCAGGTCGGCAGTGATGCAGCTGTGGCCATCGCCACGATATCCGTCTGGCTCTTCCTGAGCTGTCGTCTGATTCTCGCTGTCGGTGAGGCTGGTAACTTCCCTGCGGCCATCAAGGCTACGGCTGAGTATTTCCCCAAGAAAGACCGCGCTTTCTCTACCTCCATCTTCAATAGTGGCGCTTCTGTAGGTGCGCTGGCAGCACCTGCTACCATTCCCTTGCTGGCACGTGCTTGGGGTTGGGAGATGGCGTTCATCATCATCGGTGCCCTCGGTTTCCTTTGGATGGGTCTCTGGACTTGGCTCTACGACAAACCCCGTCAGAACAAGTTTGTCAACCAAGCTGAGCTCAACTATATCGAGCAGGATAATGATATTGCTGAAGTGCAGGATCGTAAGCAGGTGAAGGAAGAGAAGGTGATTCCTTTCTTCGATTGCTTCAAGTTCAAACAGACCTGGTCGTTCCTCGTGGGTAAGTTTATGACTGATGGCGTATGGTGGTTCTTCTTGTTCTGGGCGCCTGCTTATTTCAGCGATCAGTATGGCTATACCTCCGACTCAACGATGGGTATTCTGCTGATCTTCACGCTCTATGCCATCGTGACGGTCGTATCTATCGGTGGCGGTTATCTGCCAACCTACTTCGTCGAGAAGAAGGGCATGAATCCTTATCTGGGTCGTATGCGTGCCATGCTGATTTTCGCCTGCTTCCCCGTTCTGGGACTCTTCGCGCAGCCCCTTGGTGCCTACAGCGCCTGGTGGCCCGCTATCCTGATTGGTCTGCTCGGTGCAGGACATCAGGCTTGGAGTGCCAACCTCTTTTCGACCATCGGTGATATGTTCCCCAAGTCTACCATTGGTACGATCGTTGGTCTGGGTACGATGGCTGGTGGTATTGGCTCGATGAGCATCAACCTCGGTTCTGGTAAGTTTTTCGACTGGGCTGCTGCTCAGGGTGCCAACTTCACCTTCTTCGGTTTCGAGGGCAAGCCTGCTGCCTATATGGTGGTGTTCTGCATCTGTGCTGTGGCTTACCTCATTGGGTGGTTTATCATGAAGACGCTCGTGCCGAAGTATAAGCCTATCGAGGTGTAGTGAATAGTGAAAAGTGAATAGTCAATAATGGGGCTTCTCAATCGAGATGCCCCATTTCTATGGTATATGGTAGGAAACCTTGCCTGACCAGCGTATAGATTAGTTCTTTTGACATGGCTTCATTGTCCTTGCGGGTGTAACGGATATCGGTGAACACCTGGGCCAGTGTCTCCTTGTGGTTGATGCGGACAAAGTGCTGGTTCTCGGGCAGATGCTCCTTTTCATTATAATAGGTGTCGATGTCCTTGCCAATGTAGTCGTTGTAACGCTCCTGGTGTACGAAACTCTCCATGGGCAGACGGTCACTCAGTTCAGGTTCCTCGTCAGGCCAGCCTACGGTGAGCGTGGCAACGGGCATCACTAACTTTGGCAGATGCAGTATATTGATAATCTGCTGGGGCTGGTAGACGGTGGTGCCCAAGTAGCAGTAGCCAAGGCCTTCCTCGTCCATGAGGTTGCAGAGCGTCTGCGTGTAGAGTAGGGCATCGGTGGCGGCATTGATAAACGATAGGAAATTGTCGTAGCCGGGGGTCGCGTTTCGGCATTTGGCCCAGAAACTGGTGCGGTTGAAGTCGGCACAGATGGTAAGCACAACGGGTGCCTCCTTGACCATCGGTTGGTTGAAATGAACGGGCGAAAGTTTCTTCTTCATCTCCTGTGAGCGGGTGACGATGACGCTGTATAGTTGCAGGTTGCCCATTGTCTGGGTGCGTGAAGCCTCTGTCAGCAGATGGTTCAGCAGTTCGTCGCTAACCTCCTGACTAGTGTATTTGCGGATGGTTCTGCGTGTCAGTAAATTCTTCATATGATACGTTCTCTTGTTATGTTCTCGCTGCAAAGTTACGAATAAGTGAGCAAAAAATCAAATTTTAATTGAATATTTTTTGAGTGTGAGTAACTTCGAGCAAAACTCAAAAGTAGTAATTGTTTTCTAAAAAGGTTAACTTTTTGTGAAGAAAACGTTTAAAAGTTTTCTGATTTTGGAAACTAATGTGTAACTTTGCAGCCAGAAAGTACTATTGTTATGCAAGCAGATACAAAAAACGAAATGCTCAAGCGTATTGCTGACGGATTGACACAGGTGGCTGCCAAGACGGGTAGTGATTTGAATAGTGAGAGAATAGCTAGTCTACTGGGACAGTGTTTTCAGGTTTTGAAGCCCGAGGATGCAAGTAAACTGATGTCGTTGACGGATCTGGCACTGATAGGTGCCTCCCAATACCGGAATGTGGAGGTGACGGAGGTGCGCCCAGCAGTGTTGGAGTGCGATGTAGTGCGTTTTCAGAATAATAAGGAAAAGTGGGTGGCTTTGGTCGGACTGCTTGATGGCTATCCTTATGAGATATTTACCGGTTTGCAGGATGATGACGAGGGTATTATTCTTCCGAAGACCGTGACACACGGAAAAATCATCAAGCAAATGAATCCCGATGGTTCGAAGCGCTATGACTTCCAGTTTGAGAATAAGCGCGGCTACAAGACGACCGTTGAGGGATTGTCTGAGAAATTTAATCCAGAGTACTGGAACTATGCCAAGCTGATTTCCGGCGTGCTGCGCTATGGCATGCCTTTGGAGCATGTGGTGCGTCTGGTGGGATCCCTCTCGCTGAAAGATGAGAGCATCAATACTTGGAAGACAGGTGTAGAGCGTGCTTTGAAGAAATATATTCCTGGTATTCACGATGAGGAAGATTCAGATGCCTCAGAGGGAACAGGTAACATAGAACCATGAGGTTAATTGCCAGTTATATCCATTTACGGCAGGTCCGTTTTCATGCCTTTCACGGGGTGATGCCTCAAGAACGGTTGGTGGGAGCGGATTTTGTGCTTGATTTGAAGGTAGGATACCCATTGGGGAGGGCTATGCAGAGCGACGAAGTAACTGATACACTGAACTATGCAGCCCTCTATGATCTTGTGGCGTGTGAGATGCAGCAGCCCTCTAAGTTGCTGGAACACGTGGCAGCAAGAATCGCCCAAACCATCAGTCAGGCCTTTCCGCAAATTACCTCCATCGATTTGGAACTTATCAAGCAGAATCCCCCGATGGGTGCAGATTGCGGTGGTTCCAGTGTGGAGATACATTTAATCAATGACAATGCGAAGTGATGTGTAAAAAGATATTTTTTATCCTGATGACATGCCTCTTCTTTGTGGTTTCGACAGAGGCTGCAAATAAGAAATTCACGCTGGTGGTCGATGCAGGACATGGTGGCGGCGATACCGGTGCCGTTGGCAAGGGCAAGACTCGTGAGAAAGACCTCACACTAAAGTTCGCCCTCGCTTTCGGAAGACTAGTAGAGAAGAACTGTCCAGACGTGAACGTCATCTATACCCGTAAGACTGATAAGTTTGTGGAACTCTACCGCCGAGCGGAGATTGCTAACAACAACAAGGCAGACCTATTTATCTCGATTCATATCAATGCCCTGCCCAAAGGCCATATAGCCCGTGGCTTCCAGACTTACACTTTAGGTCGTAGCCGACGGACGGGCAAAACGACGGGGGTATTGGAAAACCTCGAAGTGGCTAAGCGTGAGAATTCCGTCATATATCTGGAAAAGAACTATAAACAGACTTATCGTGGCTACGATCCCAATTCGCCCGAGAGTAATATCATGTTTGAGTTTGTGCAGGACAAGAATATGGAGAATAGCGCCGAACTAGCCAAATACATGCAACGATATGTGTGTCAGGCTACGGGGCGTGCCGATATGGGTGCCCATCAGGACAATCTGGCGGTGCTGAGACTCACCTCCATGCCTGGCTGTCTTATAGAACTGGGTTTTATCTCTACCCCCGATGAGGAGAAATATATGAATACCAGCACGGCTACAGAACAGTATGCGCGTGGTATATATAACGCTTTCGCAACTTATAAGAAAAGGCATGGTGGTAGCATAACGGTCCCTTATCAGCCAGATCCGATAGAAGAGAAGGCTCCCACTCCAGTGAAAAACGAAGTGAAGAAGGAGGAACCGCAGGAACCTGTCGTTGAAGAAGAGAAGACCCCTGCATCTACCGTTCAGGAAGAAGTGCCTCCGACATCGGTGACACCAGAGTCTCAGGAAGCATCTGTTTCGGTGCCTTCTACGACGCCTGATTCCCCTCAGAAAACTTCTGAGGCTCCTGTGATCCAGAAGGACAATAACTCCGAGACACCAATCGTTGCGCCTGTAGTTGTCGATGCTCCCATCTTTAAGGTGCAGATTCTGGTCAGTTCCCAGAAGATTAAGGCTGGTGACAGTCGATTGAGAGGACTGAAAGGTGTAGATAGCTACGTTGAGAACGGCCTGACGAAATATACTGTTGGGGCATCGGAGAATTACAACGAAATATATCATCTGCGTAAGTCTTTGTTAGACAAGTTCCCCGAGGCCTTCATTATTGCCTTTAAGGGCGATAAGCGAATGGATGTGCAGCAGGCCATTAAGGAATTCAAGAATAAGAGAGTGAAATAATAATAGATATTAGGTTATGAAGATGTTTTCAAAAGAGGTTCAGATCGCACTTGTTGCCGTTGCCGGCATCGTTGTGATGTTTTTTGGTCTGAAATTTTTGAAGGGGATGACGCTTTTCTCTTCTGCCGACAGTTACTACGCTAAATTTGATAATGTGGCTGGCCTCTCGGTGTCGAGCCCAATCTATTCCAATGGCTTCCGAGTCGGCGTTGTCGAGGATGTCATTTATAACTACGAAGGGGCCAACGAAATCATCGCCAAGCTGGGACTAAACAACAAGATGCGTCTTCCCAATGGCACGAAGGCTGAGATTTCCAAGGATTTGATGGGTAATGTGGAACTGGATCTGATTCTTGGCCCTAATTCCGTCGACCTGATGGAACCGGGTGATACCCTCTTTGGTCATATCCAGCAGAGTGCTTTGGCAAAGGCTAGTGATATGCTTCCCCGTATTCAGCAGATGTTGCCTAAGCTCGATTCGATTCTTGCCAATGTTAATTTGCTGCTAAGTGACCCTGCGTTGAGTAGTTCTATTCATAATATCGACCAGATTACTGCCAACCTGTCATCGACAACAAACGAGTTGCACAACTTGTCGTCGAATCTGAAGACTCAGGTGCCGGGGATGATCGAGAAGGCTGACAATGTGTTGGAAAACACTAACATCCTGACCAAGAACCTCAGTGATCTTGATATTGCTATGACGATGGCCAAGGTGAATAATACCTTACAGAATGTGGAGCAGATGACGGCTAAACTCAATAGCAATGAAGGTACGATCGGCTTGTTGATGCGCGATCAAGAATTGTACCGCAATGCCGTGTCTACAATGGGGCATGTTGACTCTTTGATGATTGATTTGAAGCAGCATCCGAAGCGCTATGTGCATTTCTCTATTTTTGGTCGAAAAGATAGGTAATTTAAATTTTGTCTAAATAACAACTCTTTTTCTCGTCGGTTGAGACGAGTTTTGTAAACCCTCTTAATTATAGGGTTATAGACATTCTTCAGGTGGATGGATTTATATGCTATTTATATAGAATGATAAATGTAAGTTGTTGACTTTTAGCTGATTTGAAATATCAAATAGGACGTTTTGATTGCCGAATTCGTGAAACGACCTAACGTGCCGCTTATTAAGAAGTTACGCCAATTGTACAAATATAGTATGATTTTTTTTGATTTGGTTATTCCAAAAAAAAGTGCGAACTTTGCAACGCTAAATTAAAGCAATCGAGTATGGTAAAAAGTCAATCTGCGCTCTGGGACGAATGTCTGCGTCTCATCCAGGCCAACGTCACAGAGCAGCAATATAAAACGTGGTTTGCGCCAATCGTCTTCGAGTCTTACTCGGAGCAAGAGCACACGCTCATGGTGCAGGTTCCAAGTCCGTACGTGTACGAGTACTTGGAGCAGTACTACGTTGGCTTATTAAGAAAGGTACTCGCACGCGTGTTTGGTGAAAATGTCATTCTCCGCTACCGTATTATTACCGTAGTGGGTGATAATAATAAGAATACGGTACAAGAGGTGGAAGGTGAGGTGCCTGCTGAGATTGAGGCCCCTGAGGCTGTCCGTCGTGGCAACCAGTCGCCTACTACGCTCGATGCAGCCGTTCCCCAGGGACTGAATCCGCAACTTGATCCGAAGAAGACCTTCCAGAATTTCATTGAGGGTGATTCCAATAAGTTGCCGCGGACTGTTGGTCTCTCCATTGCGGAGCATCCAGGGAAGACGACCTTTAACCCGTTCTTTATCTATGGACCTTCCGGTTGTGGTAAGACACATCTGATCAACGCTATCGGTGTGCGCTGCAAGGAGATGTATCCTGAGAAGCGTGTGCTTTATGTCAGCGCCCGTCTGTTTCAGGTGCAGTTTACCGATGCCAGTCGTCAGAACACTGTCAACGACTTCATCAACTTCTATCAGACCATCGACCTGCTGATAGTCGATGACGTACAGGAGTGGGCTACAGCTGAGAAGACGGTCTCTACATTCTTCCATATCTTCGATCACTTGTTCCGTTTGGGCAAGCAGATTATTCTTGCCAGCGACCGCCCGCCTGTGGATCTGAAATGGTTGCATGAGCGCATGCTGACGCGTTTCTCCTGTGGTCTGATTGCTGAATTGGAGAAGCCTACGGTACAGCTTTGCATCGATATTCTCAACTCCAAATGTCGTCGTGACGGCCTGAAGATTCCTGCCAACGTCATTCAGTATATTGCTGAGACCATCAATGGCAGCGTGCGCGATTTGGAGGGTGTGGTCAATTCGCTGATGGCCTATTCGATTGTCTATAATTCGAATATCGATATGCGTCTGGCTGAGCGTATTATCCAGCGTGCTGTGAAGATAGACAATCATCCGCTCACCATCGATGATATCCTCGAGAAGGTATGCAAGCACTTTAATGTCGCTCAGCATCTGATTATCAGCAAGAGCCGCAGGCGTGACTATGTTCAGGTGCGTCAGATTTCAATGTATCTGGCACAGAAATATACGAAGATGTCTGCAGCCCGCATCGGACAGTTGATTGGTAACCGTGACCATTCAACGGTCATCCATAGTTGCAATACCATCGAGCAGCGTCTGAAGATCGACAAAGGCTTTTCTGAGGAAGTCAGCTGCATTGAACGGTCGTTCAGACTGAAGAAGAAGTAAAAGGCTCGCCATTCATTTTTAGAAGCGAGCCTTTTCCATATTTATAACCTGATGCTGAAGCCTGCAATGAGCCAGCGTCCTGGTTGCTCCACAAGCCCATAGTCATGATAATCTGTGTCAAAGAGGTTGTTGGCTTCGAGATAGGCCTTCCACTTTGCTTGTGCCCAGGTCAGTCGGGTGTCGATGAGGGCGTAGGGCTCATAGTCGTGCGTCTGTCCGTCAAAGGCGGTATATGCCCCTATACGGTCCTGCCAGCGCAGGTTCACACCCAGCGACAATCGCCTTGTCATCTGCAGTTGCGCATTTGCAACCAATTTGTGCCGGAGGTATTCGAGTGCATACTGCGACACAAGGTTCACCTCTTGCTGCTTGTCCTGATGGATGTAGCCGTATGAGAGATGGATGGTTGATGGATAATGGAAAATGGAAGATGGGAGTGTGAGGGTGGTGCCTGTTTCGAAACCGATGCTGTTGATGGTGGTATGGTTCACACTCTGCCACTCGGCCTCGCTGCCCTTCGAGGTGTCCATAATCCAATCAATCATATTGCTCCCGTGATGATGCCAGAGAGTGGCATGAAGTTGATAAAGGCGGGATTGGTAATTGAAGCCGAGTTCGAAGGCTCGCATTTCTTCGGGCTTTAGGTGAGGGTCGGCGCTGTAGCCTTGTAGTTTGTAATACATCTCCGTAAACGATGGCATGCGGAGCGAGGTGTTATACGAGGCGTGCAGCTTCCAGTGTAGGGCTGGACGATAACTGATGTCGATGCCAGGATAGATGGTCATGTTCATATTGCTCCACGTATTCTTTACCGCTACGAGTCCTGCAGAAACTGTCACTTGATTCAACAGGATATTGTGCTCCAGATAACCGCTGATGTTTGTACGATTCACACCGAGGGTATAATCTCGGTCTGTGCCCTTGATGTGATGTGTCTGCGACAAAGGCTCTCCTAAATTTCCGCTCACCAGATCCTCATTACGCAGTTCTGCTCCAAAGGCCGTGCGTCCTGCCTTCCAGTCGAAATACGCCCCTGCGCTCACACCGTACACATCCGTGCGGTTATAGTTGTATTTCATCTTCTCCGCCTGTCCACGATACCCCTCATAGCGGTCGCGGTTCTGGTTCCAGTAGAGGCTGGCACTCAGGTGCAGCGGCCCTTGTCTGGTCTGTCCTTGAATAGCTGAGAATATTTTTGTAGTGTGCTCATACTGCTCATCGGCTTGCCATTTCGGTGAGGCCCAGAAGGTGCTTGAGCCCCATCCCTTGTCAGCGATACCTAAGTGCCAGTTCAGTCTCATCGCCTCGTTCTCATACTGTCCCTGATAGAATCCCTTTGAACCGCTGAAGTCCGTGTTCAGCCTTCCCGCTTTCGAACGGCTATAGCCATCGCTTCGGGCGTAATTTGCAGAAAGCGAATGGTTGAAGGATTCAGAAGATAAGAGCCTGGAGCCATTAGAATACCTAAAGCCAACATGTGCATATCCAAATGATCCACCCTCTGCATGCATCTCAAGGGAATGCTCATTCCTACTGACTCTTGACTCCCGACTCCTGACTCCTGTTACAATATTCACCGCCCCTACCAGCGACGATGTACCATAGATTCTCCCCGCAGGTCCTTCGATTACCTCGATGCGCACGATGTCGCTCAGGTCTACGGGCAAATCCATCGCATTATGGCCCGTCTGCGGGTCACAGATGTTGATGCCGTTGAGCAGCAGAATAATCTGTTCGGAAGTGCCGCCTCTTATCGAGATATCCGTCTGTGCACCAATCGGTCCTCGTTGACGGACATCCACGCCAATGGCGTATTTCAGCAGGTCGTTAATACTTTGTACGGGTGCCTGCGCAATATCGGCACGGTCCAGTACAGTTACCATTCTCGCAGCCTGACTCTTTGTCAGGGGCGCCCTCGAGCCTGTCACACTGACCTCCTCGAGCACCATCTCGCGGGCTGTCGTCATCGCTGCCGAGTCCGTTACCATCGGATCGGTGCTGACGCTCTCGGCAGAGGCGTAGGTCAGCGTGGTTACGGAGAGCACGCTACACACCACCTCTCTGCCCAGACAGGCAAAAAGCGAGTAGCCCTTGTTTCCGAACTGTCGGAACACGAGCACCGGGCGCTTCATGTTGAATCTTGGTTTGTACATCTGTGATTAAAATGTTGAAAAACGGTTGCAAAGTTACAAAAATAATCAGATATCGTATCTTTATTCGGAATCTTTTCGTAATTTTGTGGCAAAAAAACAAATTATTTGAGATGAAACGTTTATTGATATGTCTGTTTGTGGCGTTGCTGGCGATACCAGCTTGTGCACAACAGGTCATGCAGCATCCTTGGCAAGGGAAGCGTGTGGCGTATTTCGGTGACTCGATTACAGATCCGAGGAATAGTGGTTCGAAGAAGAAATACTGGGGATTCCTGCAGGAATGGCTCCAGATAGAGCCCTATGTCTATGGTGTGAGCGGGCGACAGTGGAATGATATCCCTCGACAGGCTGATAAGCTGAAGGCGGAGCATGGAGATGATTTCGATGCCATCCTGATTTTCATCGGCACTAATGACTATAATGCGGGTGTGCCCATCGGGGAGTGGTTCACAGAACGCCCAGAGAAAGTGATGGCTGGCATTCATGAGCAGAAGCACATGGTGGACCGTAGGCACCGCTATCCAGTGATGAGCGACTCTACGTATCGTGGACGCATCAACAAGGCTTTGGACTATGTGAAGCGCATGTATCCCAAGAAGCAGATTGTGCTGATGACCCCGATTCATAGGGCTGAGTTCTATGCCAACGATAAGAACTGGCAGCCGCGTGAAGACTATACAAACCTTTGTGGGGAGTATATTGATGCGTATGTGCAGTCGGTGAAGGAAGCGGGCAATCTTTGGGCTGTTCCTGTAATTGATTTGAACGCTCTCTGTGGACTCTATCCGTTGATGGACGAGATGGCGCAGTATTTCAAGAATGCTGAGAATGACCGCCTGCATCCGAATGACGACGGGCACGAACGGATGGCCAAGACGATTATGATGCAGTTAGGGGCTTTGCCTATTTTCTGATGTAATCGACAAAGGAATAGCGGAAGTCGTGACGGTCATCGATTGGATGATCTTCACGGCTTTCTTCTTGCCAGTCGTCCTTGTAGGGTGGAAAGAAAGTGTCAGCATCGTCAGGGGTGTCGTCAATTTCAGTGAGACAGAGACGGTCGGCGATTTTCAGGGCCTGACGATAGACGGAGGCGCCTCCGATGATGTAGATGTCTTCGTCTGGGGTGCAGTGCTTCAGGGCTTCTTCCAAAGAGACATAGGTATCGCAGGCTGGGAAAGCTTTCTGCGAACGGCTGAGCACGATGTTACGGCGATTTGGCAGTGCTCCCTTGGGCAGAGAGAGGAAGGTGTTGCGGCCCATAATGATCGTATGGCCTGTGGTGAGGGCCTTGAAACGCTTCAGGTCGTTGGGCAGCCAATAAATCAATTTGTTCTGATAGCCGATGGCTCTGTTCTTGGCCACTGCTGCAATGATGCTGATCATACGCTTACTTCTGCTTTTATGTGTGGATGGGGATTGTAGCCGACGAGCTCGAAGTCCTCGTATTGGAAATCAAAGAGACTCTTTACGTCGGGGTTGAGTTTCATCTGAGGCAAGGGACGTGGCTCACGAGTCAGTTGAAGCTTGGCCTGTTCGATATGGTTCAGATAGAGATGGGTATCGCCTGTGGTGTGGATAAAGTCACCAGCCTTATAGCCTGTCACCTGCGCCATCATCTGCAAGAGAAGGGCATAGGAGGCAATGTTGAAGGGCACTCCGAGGAACGTGTCTGCTGAGCGCTGGTAGAGCTGCAACGACAGACGGTCGCCAGCGACATAAAACTGGAAGATAGTGTGACAAGGAGGCAACGCCATTTCGTTAACCTCGGCCACATTCCAGGCAGAGACAATCATACGACGGGAATTGGGATTGTTCTTCAGCTGATCGAGCACATACTGTATTTGGTCAATAGTACCGCCTTTATAGTCTGGCCACGAGCGCCATTGGTGACCATAGACGGGACCCAGTTCACCATTCTCGTCGGCCCATTCATTCCAGATGCGCACACCATGCTCCTGAAGGTATTTCACGTTGGTATCACCCTTCAGAAACCATAGTAGTTCGTAGATGATTGATTTCAGATGGAGCTTCTTGGTGGTGAGTAGGGGGAAACCATCATCGAGGTTATAACGGCTTTGGGTGCCGAAGATGCTGATGGTACCAGTTCCTGTACGGTCGCTCTTTTCTGTGCCTTCCGTCAGAATGCGGTTGAGTATGTCTAAGTACTGTTTCATTGTATATTGATGATTTTTATTTCTTCTGTGGGCAGATGGGTAGTCTTGATGCGCCAAGGCTTTGGATAGAGGTTGTTGGCACGATTGCCGATATTCTTCACAGGACCGAGGGAGACACCTTTGTAAGTGACGGTGATGAGGCCACGAGGGGTATCGGGTGGCAGGACGAGAGCTTCGCCACGCAGGTATTTCAGGGCTTCGGCGTAAGAGAGGTCTATGTGGAAAGAGGATGGAGGAAAGAGGAAAGAGAATTGTTCTGCTGCAGACAATTCCTTCAAAGGTGATGACAATTTATTCTTAAGTATTCTCTTTCCACTCTCCACTTTCCACTCTCCACTTTTTCTCAACACACACACAAACAGTCCTTCGCTCCTCGTGATGCCTGGGATGAACCGATAGACGGGCACATCGAAGCCTTCGAGCAACGAGCCTGTGATGCCCCATGATGGTTCCGTAGGGATGTCGATGGGTTCAGCCTCGTAGGTGTCTATGATCCAGCGCACATTCTCTTCGTTCTCCTTTATATTAAAGGTACAGGTACTATAGATAAGGATGCCGCCAGGATTCAGACACTCCCAGGCATCGGCCACAATCTCACGTTGCAGTCGGCAGCATTTCTCAACGTTTTGCAGACTCCACTCACCAATAGTGGCAGGGTCTTTACGGAACATCCCTTCGCCAGAGCAGGGCACATCGCAGAGAATCAAGTCGAACTTTGCCTTGGCCTTCTTAAAGTCACGCGGGTAATTATTGGTGACAATACAGTTCTTCGCACCCCACTTGGTGATGTTTTCCAGTAGGATCTGCGCACGGGTAGGGATGGGTTCATTGCTTACGAGTGTACTTCCTTCGGGCAGGACGCTCAACATCGCAGTGGATTTGCCGCCGGGGGCCGCACACATATCAAGGCCTTCGACAGTCTCATGGACATACTGTCGCAACACATGGACGATAAACATCGAGGCCGCCTCCTGCACATAATAGCAGCCGGCATGGAAGAGCGGGTCGAAAGTGAATTGCGGCCTCCCTTCGAGATAATAGCCTTCTTTGCACCATGGGACTTGCTCAAACATCTGGGGACGGTTCTTTTTTGTTTGACTCATTGGCGCAGAGTTGTTGTCAAACAAAGAAGAACCGTCCCCAAGTGTTTGAGGATTCAGGCGGATGCTGACGGGGGCCTCCTCGTCGAATGCCTCCATATAGCGACTGAAACGCTCTGCACCCATCAGTTGCTTCGTCTCACGGATGAAATCCTCTGGTAATTGCATATTTTGCATGCAAAGTTATAAAAAAATTGGGAAAAAACACTATCTTTGCAACTAATTTGTAATTTGTCACGTCAAACAGGTGTAGAAATCAAAAAACAAAAAGAGATATGAAACAGTATTTAATCGCAATCGCTATGATGCTCGTCCTCGGGATGAATGCTCAGGCAGCATCGCAGAAGCACCGCCATACGCCCCGTACGGAGCAGGTGGACTCTACTAAGAACAATCAAGACGCAATCGAAGCCTTCTCTGACACCACCTCTGCTGATTCGGAAGATGCTGAGGACGACAAGTACATCACTCAACGTCATCGCACTACGACCTATACAACCAGCAGTGACGTAAAGGAACTCAAGGAAGTGATGGAAGGCGTAGGTGGTATCTTTGGACCAATGTTGGCTGTGGGCATCGTCGCTTTCGTTGTCATCTTCTTCCTGCTCCCGCTGCTGATCATCGTCACGATCATCTATTTCGTGAACAAGAACCGCAAGGAGCGTTACAAGCTGGCGCAGATGGCCATTCAGAACGGACAGCCTATCCCCGATGATATCCTGAAAAATCAGACGTCTTCCTCCATGAGTGGCAATGACTATCAGACAGGTGTCCGTCAGATGTTCACAGGCGTGGGTCTGGCCATCTTCTTGGGACTCATCATCGGTAAGGTCGGTATTGGCATCGGCGCTCTCGTGTTCTTCATCGGACTGGGTAAATGGTTCATTGCCCGCCAGAACGGCGACACAGGCAATGATGATCTTCTGAACAATAACAATTCGAAAAATCAATTCAATAACAATTCAAACATTCGCGACTATGAGTAAGAGATTAATGCGCTCTAATGACAGAGTAATTGCTGGTGTGTGTGGCGGTCTTGCCGAGTATCTGGAGTTCGACCCCGTCTTGGTACGTATTGCCTATGCATTCCTCACCATATTCACAGCCTTCTGTGGGCTGATTTTCTACATCGTACTTTGGATCTGTATGCCGGAAAAGGGGCTCTTGGAAAGGTAAAACAATCATCAAGTGGCGGAGCTCAACGACATAGCCTTAGTGACGCAGGTGGCGGTCTTTCACAACAAGCGGGCCTTCGACCAGCTTGTGAGGAAATACCAGTCACCTGTGCGTCGGTTCTTCTTGAATCAGACGCTGGGTGATGAACAGTTGAGCGACGATCTGGCTCAGGAAACCTTCCTCAAAGCCTATCTGAACATCACGAAATTCCGTGGCCTCTCCAGCTTCTCTACCTGGCTGATGCGTATTGCATATAACGTCTTCTACGACGATGTGCGGGCAAAGAAGCAGACGGAGGATGTGGATACTTCGATATCAGCACTCAGACAATCCGCATCAGCTGGTGATTCTAACCTGAAAATGGATATCTACACAGCCCTTGCCCTGTTGAAGCCTGACGAGCGCACCTGCATCACGCTGCAACTCATCGACGGCTATCCCATCGATCAGATCAGCAAGATAACAGGCGTTCCGGAAAATACGGTGAAGTCGCATCTCAGGCGAGGCAAAGAAAAAATGACAATCTATTTAAAACAAAATGGATATGACCGATAAAGATAATATTTTGATAGACGATTTCTTCGAAGGAAGAAACGATTTGGCAGACCTCTTCAAGCAGGCTGCTCAGCAGCAGATTGAGGACAATGACTTTACCGAGCGGGTGATGCAAAACCTGCCCGATGCCAGGACGGATAATGTCCGCAGGCTGTCACGCCTGTGGAGTCTGTTCTGTATTCTCGTCGCTTTGGGATTGTTCTTTGCTTTCGGAGGCTGGCAGGTGCTTCAGAGCCTTTTCTTTGGTGGCCTGCACATGTTGTTGGGCTGGCTCGAGGTGTTTGCCGTTACGGCTCCATTGACAGAGATCAATATCAATCTGTGGGTTGTTCTGCTGCTGCTGGGGTTTGTATTAGTCGTCCTGCCTTATCAAACATACCGTAAGTTGTCTGCAACACTCTGAATTCCGTTCTGCGGTTCAGCTGGTTACAGTCTTCCTGCTGTTCCTCAGGGAGGGCAGTGATAAATTCTTCGGTCAGTTTATCACCCTCCTTGAGGAACGGATATTTTTCAGCCACTTTCTTCTTGATAAGTTTCGGCTTGCCCTCTCCGTAGCCCTTTGGCGTCAGACGGTCTGAGGCGATGCCGTGCTGTATCAGGTAGCGCACCACACTTTCTGCTCGCTGCTGCGACAATCGTTCGTTGTATTGGTCAGAGCCTTTGTAATCGGTGTGCGCAGAGAGCTCGATGGTGATATGCGGGTTCTGATTAAGCAGGTCGACCAGTGAGTCGAGGGCCACAGACGACTCAGGGCGCAGCGTGGCCTTGTCGAAGTCGTAGTAGATGTTTTCTATCAGCACAGGGGCGGAGATGTCGTAGAGGGGGAACTGCAGCACATATTCCTCAGATGCGCTGACGGGGCTTACACGCAATTGCTCCTGATGGTTGAGATAGCCCTTGCAGGAGGCCATCAGCACATAGTCGACATTGGGTTTGATTACTTGCTCGAACGAGCCGTCACCCCTTACACTCAATCGCAGGTTTGTGCCGTCGTTGCCCACCATATACACCTGTGCAGCAGGCAGTTCGTAGCCCTCTTGCTCATACACCCAGCCCTTTACAGTCTGGATGATGTCGGGATTGAAGAAGCTGTAAATATGGTCGAAGCCTCGTGCGTCGCCCCGATTCGATGAGAAGAACCCCTGATTCTTCATACCCTCGAAGGTCATGCCGAAGTCGTCGCCCTGCGAATTCAGCGGGAAGCCCGGATGCTCGAGGGTCCAACTTGTTTCGGTTGGTTTGGCGATGAAGATGTCGAGGCCTCCCATACCAGGATGGCCGTTGCTCGAGAAGTACAGGTCGCCATTGGGTCGGAAGGTTGGGAACATCTCGTCGCCAGCAGTATTGACAGGCGCTCCGAGGTTCTCTGCGCCACCCGTCTCATTGTTATCATAGAGCCTGCATCGCCAGATATCCAGCCCTCCCATTCCGCCTGGCATATCACTGACGAAATAGAGCCATTCGCCATCGGGCGATACAGCAGGATGGGCATAGCTCGACAGCGTGTCCTTCGATATCTGTACTGCTGTGGCTTTGCTCCATGAGGCATCGCTGCGGTTCGAGGCGACAACGGTGGCATAGCGGGGATAGTTGGCATCGATGAGGCACTGGGTGAGGTACATCGTGCGCCCGTCGGGTGAGAAAGCACAGGCTCCCTCATCGAAGTCAGTGTTCAGTTCCGAGTCGATGCTCTGTGGCCGACCCCATTTGTCCTTGTCGTCCTTCTGCGAGAAGAAGATGTCGGCTGCTTTGGCGCCCGTGATGCCACTGTATTCATCGCCTTGTGCCTCATTGCGGGTGGAGGTGAAATAGAGGATATCGTTATCGTCGCCTGCCAGCATCGGTGAATAGTCGGCACGTCGCGAATTGAAAATCTCCATGCGCTTCACGGTATAGGCCGAGCCTTCCTTCTTCCTGTCGGGAGCCGCCTTGGCTGCTTTCAGACCGTTTCTCGCTAAGGATAGCATATCCTTTGCCTCGCGCGTCGAGAGTGAGTCGATGGCTGTCTGGAAGTTCTTGGCAGCATCTTTGTAACTGCCGTTCTTCATCAGTTGTTGCGCCAGATAGAGATGCGTCAGCGAGTCGGCTTTCTTATAGCGGATCACGTTGTTGTAGGCAGCGATAGCCTTCGAGGTGGCGTTGGTGCGACGATAGCAGATAGCCAGCTTTGCACTCAGCTCGCCACGCTTTGCTTTCTCCTTGGCAGGTGTTTGGGCGTAGGCTTTCTTATATTGTGCAGCAGCGTCGTAATATTCCCCGATGGCATAGAAAGCGTCGGCCTTCTTCAAAGCCTTATCAGCGCCACAACTCATGAGGAGCATGGTGCCGACGACGATGGCGCATATCTTCAAAAAACCTCGCATACCTTATAATAACGATATGCGAGGCTATTTTATTGTTTCTTTGGCGATTTTACCTTCTTCAGTTCTGCATCGGTGAGCACCGTCACGCGTCGGTTGGAGTTGTCGGCCATCACTTCGTGCACAATCTCAGCTACCTGAGCCTTCAGTTCATCGATAAACTGCTGGGGGTCGTATTTCTGGTGCTCGATATCGCGCAGTTTCTTTTCCCAGATGCCCGTCAGTTCGCAGCTTTTCAGCAGTTCCTCGCGAATCAGGTCTATCAGTTCGATGCCTGTTGGTGTGGCTATCAGGCGCTTACGTTCGCGCTTGATATAATGGCGCTTGAAGAGGGTCTCGATGATGCCTGCCCGCGAGGACGGACGCCCGATGCCGTTTTCCTTCATAGCAGCCCTTAATGTCTCGTCTTCCACGAATTTACCTGCCGTCTCCATCGCTCTGAGCAATGAGGCCTCATTATAATAGGGTGGGGGCGTGGTCCATTTCTCCGTGAGTGTCGGCTTATGGTCGCCCGACTCGCCTTTCACGAAGGTAGGCAGCGTGCGCTCTTCAGCATCGGCGGGCTTCTCGGAATTTTCGGTATTCTCGGCTTTCTCAGATTCATCAGGTTTCTCCGAGGCCTTACCTAATACCACTCTCCAGCCCGGATCTAATATCTCCTTGCCTGTGACCTTGAATTCGATGGTTTCTTCTCCTTTCACCTCTCCCAGCACCGTTGTCGTCGAGAATTTGCAATCGGGCAGAAACACTGCGATGAATCGCCTTGCCACAAGGTCATACACCTTTTTCTCTGCATCCGAGAGGTTCTGTGGAATCACCCCCGTGGGGATGATAGCGTGGTGGTCGGTCACTTTCGAGGTATCGAATACTCGCTTCGATTTCTTCAGCGGCTTGCCGCCGATGGGTTTGATGAGCTCAGCATAGGGCGCCACACCGTTGAATTTGGTCTGATAGAGGCCGTTCATCGTCTGCGGACACTTGGGATAGATATCATCGCTCAGATACTGCGTATCCACACGCGGATAGGTAGTGAATTTCCGCTCGTAGAGGGCCTGAATCAGATTCAGCGTCTGCTCAGCCGAGAAGCCGTATTTGCGATTGCAGTCCACTTGCAGCGATGTCAGGTCGTAGAGCTGTGGCGGCTGTTCCTTGCCCTCTTTCTTCTCCACCTTCGTCACCGTAAACGGCTTGCCCTCGATGGTAGCAAAGGCCTTCTCACCCTCTTCCTTCGAGGTGAATTTTCCTTTCGTGGCGGTGAAGGTGGTGTCGCGATAGATGGTGGCCAGCACCCAATAGGGCTCGGGCTTGAAGTTCTCGATTTCCTTCTGACGGTTCACGATGAGCGCGAGGGTAGGGGTCTGCACGCGCCCGATGGAGAGCACCTGGCGGTTCTGACCGTATTTCAGCGTATAGAGGCGCGTGGCGTTCATGCCTAAGAGCCAGTCGCCGATGGCACGTGAGAGTCCTGCCAGATACAGCGGCTGGTAGTCCTGCTGGTCCTTCAGGTTGGCAAAGCCCTCACGGATGGCCTCGTCGGTCATCGACGATATCCACAGACGCTTTACGGGACATTTGGCTTGCGCCTTCTGCATCACCCACCGCTGAATCAGCTCACCTTCCTGCCCGGCATCGCCGCAGTTCACGATGCCGTCAGCCGCCTGCATCAGCCGCTCGATGGTAGCAAACTGTTTCTTGATGCCGTTGTCGTCGATGAGCTTGATGCCGAAGCGCTGAGGCACCATCGGCAGTTGTGTGAGGGCCCAGGGCTTCCAGGCTGCGGTATAGTCGCCGGGCTCCTTCAGGGTACACAGGTGTCCGAAGGTCCAGGTTACCTGATACCCGTTGCCCTCCATATATCCGTCGTGTGAGCTGGTGGCCCCGATAATTCGTGCGATATCCCGTGCCACACTCGGTTTCTCTGCTATGCAGACTATCATATTCTCTTTATTTTTTTGCAAAGGTACGAAGATTTCTGGCAAATTTGGCAGAATTTGGAAAATAATTCGTAATTTTGCACAAAATCACAGACTTATTATCAATATGAGAACAATCAGACTTTTTCTGGCCGCGATGCTGACGGCCGTTGGCTGCACTGAGGTGGCAGCGCAGGGAATGGCTCAAAGCCCGAAGTTGTCGGGCGACAACAAAGTAGAGTTCACCGTCAGAGCGCCCGAGGCACAAAAGGTGCAGGTCGACATCGGTGGCACGAAGTACGATATGAACAAAGGCGAGGCTGGCATCTGGCGAGTGACCACGAAGCCGCAAGTGCCTGGCATCCTGAGCGATACCAAGACGTTTAACAAGCAGTTCGATGTGTTCTTCTTGAGTTGTGGTGAGCAGGATCCACGTATCGAATACACCCGTAACATTGTGAAGACGATGCGTGACGGCGGTGTAGAGGTTCGTTTCAACTCCTACCCAGGCGACCACGAATGGCAGGTTTGGCGCAAGTCCCTGCATGAGTTTGCGCAGTATCTTTTCAAATAAAATAGCGTCATAATAAGTTTTTTTGCAATATTTTCAGGAAATATTTGGTAGAATCGGATAAAATGTGTACCTTTGCACCCGCAAAACCGAAAGGCGATGCAATTGTTCTTATAGATGGTGCCCGTAGTTCAGTTGGTTAGAGCGTCAGATTGTGGTTCTGAATGTCGACGGTTCGAGTCCGTCCAGGCACCCTTCTAAGAAAATCCCTGTAAGTCAAGCACTTGCAGGGATTTTCAATTCCAACACCTTCTAATTTTGATGGAACATTGATGGAACATTTTTAAGTTGTTCTTAGAAAAACAGGTACCAAATAGCCATAAAGGCGTGTATGGATTCTAATAAATCCAACACTCACGATGGGCATATATTTAATAAGGTTCGTATATATTGCACCTCTAACCTGCCTTTTTTCTTCATCTAAGAATGTATTTCATCATCTGATGCAGATAAATATCATTTTTGCTTTGTTCTTTCAATAAATCTTCGTACCTTTGTACCCGAAGCATCAAGAGCAGACGCTCGCAAGAGTGGACTCGCCAACCGAGCAATAGCATTGAGCCACGGTGGTCAAGGTACGATGCGGAAGCAACATTATTCACTTCAAAAACAAAAACGTTATGCTACAAAGCATTTATTACATCAAGTTCGCTCTGCAATTCGCAGACATGCAAATCACCGAGTTAGTAAACATCTTCAACCGCCAGATTGGTAATCGTGGCTGGACGAGTATGCGAGCCTATCATGATCAGGCTCTCATTGACGAGTTTCAACGGCGTGGAATTAACACCGCATGTATATGTGATGGGCATGTTATCTGCTTCGCCCACCCTGTCACGTATGATTTGACCAACAACCAATTGGTTCTCGTAAACTGAACCTAATAGCATATAAGGTAATCCCTTGCGTCTGCTTTTGCAAAGGATACCTTTCTAATACGAGTTTAATTCTACTTAAACTTACATTATATATTAAATAATGTGTAATTTGCAGGTTATATTTATCATTTCTCACTAAAATGTGTTAACTTTGTGGCCAATTATTACAAAACCTGAGATATGGCAGATCTGTTTGAAGAAGAAGTAGAATACATTGAGCCGAATCCGGCTTCTATCATAGAGAGTTTACGCTCTATCGGATATACGATGGAGACGGCCATTGCCGACTTGATAGACAACAGTATTACTGCTCAGGCTACGACCATCAACATAGACAGTCCCTTTTCAGGTGCAAATACCAAAATCTTCATTCTCGATGACGGCATAGGCATGTCGGAGCAAACTTTGGTTGAGGCCATGAGGCTTGGCAGCACTTCCGCTTCGTTGAAGCGTTCTCCTAAGGATTTAGGACGCTTCGGACTTGGCTTGAAAACGGCTACGTTCTCTCAGTGCAAGCGGTTGACAGTGGTTACTAAGCATAAGGGAGTCGTCTCAACACGTTGTTGGGACTTGGATATGATTATTGAGAAGAACAAATGGTGTCTGTTGAAATATGCCGATGATGAATATCTGCGCCGTCTGAAGGATTTGGATTCTGGCACACTCGTAGTATGGGAGAAATTAGATAGAATCGTTTCCCCGAAAGATTCGAATGCAGAAAAGAACTTCAATAACAAGAAGAACATCCTTCGACAACATCTATCATTGACTTTCCATCGCTTCATAGAGAATGGACGGTTAAAGATAAATATCGGAGGCCAGCCTGTAGATCCGTGGAATCCCTTCCTACCCCACATGAGTTCTTCTCTGAAAAAAGAACTTCCACCTGTAGAGTTGAATGGTGGAAAGGTGAGAATCAAAGGATGGGTAATGCCACATCGCAACTATTTTACCGACAAGGAATACAAGGATGCCGGATTCCGCAGAGGATGGACGGTGATGCAGGGCTTTTACATCTATCGTGGCGAACGATTGTTGACGGCAGGAGGCTGGCTGGGCTTAAAGCCAGACGGTACAACCATGCTCCAAGAGCATCACTATGACTTGGGGCGCATTTGCGTTGACATCACCAACGATGATGATTTTGACTGGGATATAGATATCAAGAAATCAAAGGCTACACCGCCAGACTATTTGAGAGGAGAGTTAGGCCGTGTAGCCAAACGAATAAGAAAGATGGCTTACGATACCTATAGCTATCGAGGCAACAAGCAGCCATACTCACCCAAGAAGGGCAAGGCATATATTCCGCTGTGGAATAGTGTACAGGAAAGGAATGGAAAACTCTTTTATTCGTTGAACAATGACTACCCATTTGTAAAAGAACTGCTTGATTCACTTGACAAAGAGAATGCCACCAAGCTGAAACGTCTGCTGAAACTGATAGCCGAGACCATTCCCGCCGAAAGCATTGGCTTTGAAGCCTCGAAAAGTGAAAGCAAGAAGATGTCAAGTCCTTACGAGGACAAACCATCCGAATTGGAGGAAGTGCGTCAAATCCTGATAGAGAGTTTTATGCGTAGAGGCTTGAGTAAGGAAGAAGCAGAAGAACAAGTAGAATACACATTAAACCTGTAGTGCAAGATGGTAGAAGAACTTATAAGCGGAATGGCAGATTTGCTCCTGACCCAGCAACAACCTACGTTGCAGGACATTGAGGATATTGCCGATACCATATTAGTGGCTGTCAATAAAAAATACCCCAATGACAACGTGACAAAGCAGATGGTTGTTGATATCGTATCTGCAGACCGTAAAATCTATCAGTTGGTATCGTCTGTCATGCAGGATAATGATGAAGGGTCTAATTGGCTGGCCGAATTCCGAGCCAGCGGTGCAAGCAACTTCAGACTTTGGAATGATTACAAGAAAAGCCTCACTCTTCCTGCTCCAGCTATACAAGAAATTGACCGCACAACTGACCAGATCCTGAATCAGTTGGCAAATCCCAACATGACAGGCAACTGGTATCGGGCAGGACTGGTGGTTGGTCACGTGCAATCGGGTAAGACGGGCAACTTTGTAGGCCTGGCTAACAAGGCTATGGACTGCGGCTACAAAATAATCCTTGTTCTGACTGGCATGTATAATGACCTGAGAAGTCAGACTCAGGGACGCATGGACAAAGGTGCCATCGGGAGAATTACAGACCCCGATGACCAGCATTACAAGAAGACCATTGGTGTAGGGAAATACAAAGGGCATCCCAACATTCTGAATCTGACGTCCAGCAAATTGAAAGGTGATTTCGGCTCACAGAAGACAGACATCGGAGGTGTACTGACATCTAATGACCCAACCATCATGGTGTGCAAGAAAAACTCATCAGTGTTGAGTAATATCCTTCGTCATTTCTCACAGCATGGTGTACAGGCTGATGACGGATTTCCAATCATTCAGAATATTCCATTGTTCATTATCGATGATGAGGCAGACAGCGCATCTATCAACACAAAATACGACAAGAAGGAAATCTCGAAAATCAACTCAAAGATTCGCGCTATCCTCTCTTTGTTTGAACGACGTTGCTACGTGGGATATACCGCTACCCCATACGCCAACATCTTCATAGACCCAGACCCCGAGATTAAAACGAACTACATTGAGGAAGATGACGGTTCACAATACCGCATCTGCAAGGATGATCTCTTTCCGAAGAACTTCATCATTAATCTCTCTGCCCCTAGCAACTATATTGGCCCCAATGTGCTGTTTGGCATTCCTACCATCTATGATGACCCGGAGGACGAGAAGAAAGAGCTTCCCATCATTGAGTATATCAAGGAGGGCGATTATCTGGAAGACAACAGCAAGGGTAAGAAAAAGAAGATACTGAAAGACCTGCCAGCCTCTTTAATTGAAGCCACCAAGCATTTCTTTGTAAGCACGGCACTACGAAGAGCAAGAGGCCAGCGCGAAGCGCATAGTTCCATGCTCATCAATGTTTCGCAGTACATTCACAAACAGAATGAGTTGGCAAGACTGATGCAACAACTGGTATCAGAGTGTTGTGACAAGATTGACGCCCTGAATGACAACAAAGCATTTGAACTTGAATTGAGAAATATCTACGAGAGCAAGATAAAACCAAGCAACAAGGAGATATGTAACCTTTATCCAGATTGGGCATCCCGATTGAGAATGCCAGGATGGGCTGCTGTCCGCGATGAGTTAAGAGCAGTTTCTGCCAAGGTGCGTACAGAGGTTCGTGTCATCCACTCGCAGACAGACGATGACCTAGAACTGAACACCACCAGATTCGATTACTACAAATATGAAGACCGGCCACAAGAGTTTGACAATGGCCTGTATGTGATAGCCATTGGTGGCAACACTATGGCACGAGGCATCACGCTCGAAGGTTTGGTTGTCAGCTATTTCTTCAGAACCAGCAACACCTTCGACACACTGATGCAGATGGGCAGGTGGTTTGGTTATCGAGACGGTTACATAGATGCCTGCCGCCTGTATCTTGAACGCGAGACGGCCACCAACTTTAGAAATATTGCTGTGGCTACCCAGCGTATGAGAGATGACTTTGACGATATGAACAACCGTGGAGTCAAGCCAAAAGAGTACGGATTGAAGGTGATGCGATTCCCCGGTGTATTGGAAGCTACCTCAAGGAATAAGTTTGGTTCAGCGGTCAGAGGCAGATTGTCGCTCAACAAAACTACTCTGCAAGCATACAAGCTGTTTAGGGATAAAACCATTGTTGAGCAGAATAAGAATCTGATACTTGATTTCTTAGGCTCTCTTGGACATTCTGAGCACAAGGAGAGATTCGGTGTCCCGTCTAACAACTATTTCTGGCATTGCTCTGGCTATCAAGTGGTAGATTTCATAAAAGGCTTCAAGACTGCGACAGAACAGATGCAGCCAGGGTTGTTGACTTCGTATATCAGCAAGCAGATTGCCAAGGGAAATCTAACGGAATGGACTGTTGTTTTAGCAAATGTTCAAGATAAAGGTACTGTCAGGGTGTTCTCCACAAAGCATGAGCACATACAAATTGGCGCATCTGTTCGTGGAAACAATTCTGGTGCAGAGTCTGAATTCTATATAGCCAACAATGCTGCTGTGTCTGGCCCAAGTTATGAGTCTCTTGACCTGACAGATGCAGAATATCAAGAAGCACTGGCAAAGACAATTGATGAATGGAAGATTGCCAAGGAAGCAGGTAAGACCAAGCGTAAGACCGAACCAACATCGCCCTTTGCCAATTGCGCTAAAGCCGTCAGGAAAAAAACTCATGGCTTGCTGCTGCTGTTCAATATGGACTTTGGAGATACCAATACTCAGGTGTTCAGCTATGTGCTGAGCTTGCCATACCTGAAAGAAAAAGATGACATTGATGTTGCATACGAATATATGGGAAGTCCCAATGCATTTAAAGTGATAGAAGACAATGACTAAAAGCGAACTGATAAAATACATTGAGCTGACGTGGGAGCAGCTGAAAGAAGACCAAGTGAGTACTATGCTGAGAGTTGAAGGCAGTACGGCGCCATTATTCCTTCATGCCAGAGATCAGTCTGTGGCATTCCTGCTAACCGTAGATGTCAATCGAGAGATAGACATCAAACCCAAGAAATACAACAATGTCAGCATCCATATTGAGAAGCTATCTTCTGAGACCAAAGGAATTGTAGTGTCTCTGACCAACCAACGATTCTTTGATACATTCTCGAAGATCGCTGCTGATGTCATATCGTGCGTCCAAAACCTGAACAAGGAACCAGAGTACACCTCTATCTACTGTCTGAGGGTAAATAGTTGGCGTAACATATTTAGCAGAGGTGCCCAGCAGATTCTGACACAAGATGAGCAGGTAGGCCTCTATGGAGAGTTGGAAATGATACAGGCGATGATTAACGAAGGCATTCCCACCAGTGATGTTATCGATGCATGGAAAGGTGCAGATGCGGAGGATAAGGATTTCCAATTTCACAATGTAGGCATTGAAGTGAAGAGCTCGCACAAGCAGGATAAGTTGGTGAAGATTTCGAATATTCGCCAACTTGACACTACTGGTTTTGATGCCGTTTATCTCTACTATTATTCCTTTGCCAAATCAAACGGAGGGACTAACACGTTACCTGCACAGATAGATGAAGTGCGCTCGATGCTTGTAGGTTCTCCGTATCTTGAAGAGTTTGAATCAAAACTGTTGAACACGGGCTACAAGGATGCTGACAAAGACAACTACAAGGCCAGCTACACATTAACATACGAAGAAGCATATAACGTCAACGTGGACTTCCCCAAGATTACAAAGAACATGGTGGCAGATGCCATTCTTGAAGCCAGCTACGTTGTTGACCTGAACGTATGCGATGATTTGGTAATCAGCTATAATTCATTCATGGACAAAATAAAGCAGGCTTGATATGGTGACTGAATCAATGAATAACTACCTTGAAGAGGTAAAGGAAAGAGTAAACGACTTGCTGATAGAGACAGGTTCACCGCAGCTTGCCTTCACCCAGTATGTGCTGGACGAAATGTGCGAGAAGGCAAATCTGGGGGAGACCTATCCATGTTATGCGGTCATAAGAAACGATTCCAACCAAAATGTGCTTGGAGAACTTTATGGATATTCGATAAGTCAAAGTGGCGAAACGGTTTGCTTGTTTTACACCATATACGAGCCTCTTACCAACAACGAGCCATATGCGGTACCAGCAGATAAATACAATTTGGCTATCAATAGACTGCAAGGCTATTATCTTGCTGCAGTCCAAGGCCGTTGCAACGAAATGGAACCTTCGTCAGAAGACTACAAAATCTGCAAGTACATTTATGAGAATGAGGATGACATAACAAACGTCCGACTATTTGTGCTTACCAATGGCACTATCAAGTCAAATTTGAAAACGCCAAAGAAAAGACTTGCCGACCAGAAATTACTGTCTTTCATTTCTTGGGACATTAACCGTCTTTATACAAATCTTCATTCAGCATCTGACCATGTGTCTGTAGATATTGACTTGTTGGATGACCCTGACTATAACTTCAAGATTCCTTTTATCGAAATGAAGTCGGAAGTAGAGCAATATGAAACCTATATTGCTATGCTGCCAGGTGAGTTCTTGTATAATCTATATGAGAACCATAACACAGATCTTCTGCAATCGAATGTGCGTTTCTTCAAGGGGAAGAAAGGCTGCAACAAGGGTATTTTTGAGACTTTAAAGTCAAAACCTCACCGTTTCCTCGCCTACAACGATGGACTCACAGCAACTGCAAGTGCGGTCTTGGCGGATTTTAACGAAGACAAGCAGACGGGACAGTTAAAGTTTATAGAGAACTTCCAAATATTGAACGGCGGCCAGACAACTGCCAGCATTTACTACGCCAAGAAAGAGAACGATGCTCTTGATCTCAGCAAGGTGTATGTACAGATGAAGCTCATCGTCTTGCAAGACAATATAGAAGAGTTCCATCCGCTGATAACAAGATATTCCAATACACAGTCGAACATCACTCCTTCTGATTATAGTACAAATACTCCGTTCAATCATAAACTTCAGGAATTATCACGTTCCATCATAGCACCTGACATTTTGCAAAGCGGGAACGTTGTTCACTGGTATTATGAAAGGGTAAGTGGGCAATATGATCAGGATGTAAACCGCTTAAAGACTAAAGCGGAGAAGGATAAATTTAAGAGTGAGAACCCGTCAGACAAGAAATTCGACAAGAAAGACCTTGGTAGAATATATACCGCATGGCATCAACAGCCAGACGTTTCAATACTTGGCCCGCAGAAATGCTACCCTGCTTTTATAAAACAGCATGAAGATGTAGTGCCTGACAACATCTTCTTTGAAGATTTTGTTGCTATGGTTATTCTTTTCCGCTACATGGAGAAGAAGAATCCTGTATTCTTGGAGTTTCATCAACTGAAGGCGCAAATGACGGTTTATACTTTGGCGATGCTTTATCATGTTACAAACGGGAATATTTCGTTGTATAAGATTTGGCAGAATCAAGGACTCTCTGACAATTTGAAAAGCTTTATCAACGAGCTTGCCAAACAGCTTTATGAGAAACTTTCTGCAGACAAGCCTGACACAATCACCTTCCGTGATTTCTGTAAATCAGCTAAAACTTGGGAGGCAGCAAAGAAGTACACCTTCAGTCTTGACATAGCATCAATTGTTGATGACTTCAAAAGCCGGAATGAAGATGCGGCACGAAAGGAAGCAGGCAAGAGCATAACAGAAAAAGAGCGCAAGGAAGTTGAAAAATATGGGGCTCAGTTCTGGGATGGTCTTTCAAGACTTGGTACTGATTTGTATACGGAATTAGAATATAAGACAATGGGGCAGATTGTGAGCGCATTAGTAAGCAATAAGCAACTGTCACCTGTTCTGATATTTGAAGGCCAACAGCTGATTAAGAAGTTTGAGGAATCCAGCATTGCAAAAGAGGAAGTTATTGCAAAGAGCACGATCAAGCCATCCCGTAAGGAGAAAGATTCAACAGCACTCTTTAAGAGGATTCAGAAACTGACAGAAGATGATTGGATAAAAATTCGAATGCTTGTAGGGCGGTGTTGCGATGAGAGTGACACGAAAATTGTGAAGAAGATTGCCTCACAAAAAGACCGTAGCAAGCTGACATTTAAACAATTGTCAGTGATTTGTAGAGCATTAGACCAAATCAATGAAAAATTTAAGGATAAGATTAAAGTGGCATTCTGATGAGAGACTTATTTGACGACAATCCAATATGGACAGAGCGTGAGTTCTCGCATCCAGAACGCACTATTCGCTTGGGAAGTCTGTTTAGTGGCATCGGGGCCATTGAACATGCCTTGAAGCGTCTTAATCTGAAGACAGAGATATTGTTTGCAAGCGATATTGATGCCAACTGCAAGAAAAGTTACTTTGCCAATTATGACATCACGGAAGACAAATGGTGCCCTGATGTTCACAAGCTTAATGCCAAGCCATATCGTTTTAAATGTGACTTGCTTGTAGGTGGAGCACCTTGTCAGGCTTTCTCCTTGGTAGGTAAGCGCAGAGGTTTTGAAGATACACGAGGTACGCTCTTCCGTGAGTTTGCCAGAGTGGTAAAGGAGTGCAAGCCAAAGGTATTCATCTTCGAGAATGTGCGAGGTATGCTCAACCACAACAAGGGCATTACGTGGGATGTTATAAAGAATACTTTTGAGCATGACTTGAAATACAACATTCGCTTTCAGGTGCTCAATAGTCGCAATTATGGTATTCCTCAGAACAGAGAACGCCTATTCTGTATTGGTTTCCGAAAGAAAACTGACTTTATCTTTCCTGAGCCGATACCTTTGGAATACAAGATGTATGACTTCTTAGAGGACACTTTTGACTCCAGTTACTTCTTGAATGAAAAAGGAGTTAAGTTCGTCACATCGCATAAAAACAGAGAAAAAAGATACACCCAGATTAATGGGGATATCCAGCTCTGCCAGAAACGAAATCAGCAGTTTAATTGGCATGGCGATTTTATTTACCATCCGTTAATACAGGGCGAAGAAGAGTATGACGAGTTTATCTTTAATGTCAACGAGGTTGAGGAGAAATATTTTCTGTCCGATAAGGTGAAGAAATACGTACTCTCACCTGGAACAAAGAATTTCAAGACATCTACCAAAACAGACCTTGATGTGGCGCGCCCTCTGCTGCAATCCATGCACAAGATGCACCGTGCTGGTGTAGATAACTATGTGACCAACAAAGGCCGCATACGTAAATTGACGCCTCGTGAATGCTTGCGTCTTATGGGATTCAAAGACTGGTTTAAAATAGCGGTGGCAGATACTGCCATGTACCAAGAGGCTGGCAACAGCATCGTGGTGGATGTACTGATAGCTATACTGAAACAAATGGATATTACAAAGTATGGAATTGACAAAGATTGACGAATTAATGCGTTCGCGTGGCTATACCAAAGCCATCGGCCCGATATTCTCTGAGTGGGAGTTAGTTAAGGACGAAATCCTGTTACCTGACCGCAAAGAAGGGTCAGGAAATGGAACTGTACATGTCTACTTGATGGAAGACAATATGGATATTTTCAACCAGTGTTTCTCTGAGTATGTAGATGTGTTTAGGAATAATCCCAAGGACTCCGAAGACCATTGTCCGCGAGTGGCCCATTTCGTCATGACTGCCAATGTGCTGACTGTGGCTGGTTTCGCATACATGCATTATAAGTGTGATGCTAATATCTTCAATTATGCAAATTTTGTCCACAAGGTGATGCGTAATGACGATGACGGCATGATTGCATTCGAGTCGCTATTTAAGTTTACCACTGAGAATCGTCCGTACTTCAAGCAGTTTGACAAAGAAGTATTTGGTAAAATCATCCGTTACATCTTTGTTCCAAAGAAAACGGCTTATAAGATATATTTATATGCTGACGAAGAATTGAAGAACTTTGCAGCATTTTGGATAATAGGACAGATTCCTGACAACACATTTATTGTAGATTCCAACTTAAAAGTTGAGACAAGGACTATAAAGTCTGAGACGGGAGATTGTTGCCAAGAAAGAATAGAAGAGCCTGTATTAACGCCAGATGAAGTGAAGCAGCGTTTCATCAACTACATTGTTTCTACTGGATCACCATTGAGAACAGCCAAAGCATACGCAGGCAATGTGAAGAACATGATACCTTTTGCCATGAAGATGCTCGATGGCCAAGAGCACCCGTCACCGTTCACCATTACAAACGTAGAAGAGTTGAAGAGAATAGATGAACAACTTTGGGCGAATGATGAAATAGTGAAATGGAACACCGAGAAGCATCACCGAGCAAGTGCTGCAATGCACATGTACATCAAGATGTTTGAAGATCCTATCAAGACAAACACGTCAATGGATGATTCAAGGAAACCAAAAGTGGTTCATAGTATGGATTACACGTTGACTACCGAAGAAGAACAACAAAAGGCAGCTTTTGCAGATTATCTACGCACGGAAAAGGAAATGGTTGAGGTAACAGTTACAAGCTATACTAACATCTTACAGAAGCGACTGTCAACCCTGATTCGTGATACTTACAATTCGGATTTTCGCAATGTCTATTCAATTACCGACCTTAAGGTGTTGCTGAAAATGGAAGATTCTATTTGGGATATTCCTGAGATTGTTGAGGTGAACGATAAAACTAAGGGCAAACTTACGGCTGCATTCAGAGCCTATACGGAATTCATTGAAAGCACCCTTAGCGATGATGAATTAGCAGCAATTGCTTTTGGTGACTCTGACCAAGAAGAGGAAGTTGTAAAGCAAGAGGTTGGCAAGAAGTATCAGTATGCCCAATATCTGCCGTTATATTCTGTCCGTGCTGCATGTGGTGAGTTCGCTAACGAAAAGGAAGTGGAGAAAGAAGGTTGGATAGACGTGTCAACCTCAGGCATCAAAGCCAAAGAAAACATGTTTGTGGTTCATGCTAAGGGTCACTCTATGGAGCCGAGAATCCATGACAATGATCTCTGTGTGTTCCAAAAATATGAGGGAGGACCACTTGAAAACGAGATTGTGCTTACCCAGCTCATTACGCATGATATAGATTATGGCGGTATGTACACCATCAAGAAATATCATGGAGAAAAAATGGCTGACGAGAATGGAATCATGCGAAATATGAAGGTGGAACTACTTTCGCTTAATCCCGACTATCAATCTATTGTGTTAAGTGAGGATGACGCTGATGATGTAAAAACTGTAGGCGTTTTTGTGGATGTCCTTCATGGCTTAGGTACAAGCCGTGAAACCGTAGATGACTCTGAGCCTCATGAGGCATCTTCAAAGAATCCCGCATCAAAAAGAGGCAAACGGCTCGCTTTGAGAGTAGAGTACCCAGATGGCAGAGTGCTGCAGAATAATAATAGCACTGTTACTTATCTTGATGTGATTAAGGAAAGTTTCCCAGACCAGATCTTGGGCATGGACTTTGGCTCTCCTGTTATAGGGCGTGAAAAACTTCCAGACTTCCCTAATCATCCTCGTGCCCAAACTCAAATTGATGGAGGCTACTATGTATCTACAAATTTCTCCACAAAGGATAAGGCGGACATCTTGAAAAAGATTTCAGACGAGTTGGATCTTGGACTGAAAGTTACTTTAATAGATAAAGATTTACCGGTGCTGAAAGATTATTTTGAATCATAGATTTTTGGGGGATGTAATTAATTATGAGAATTAAAAAAAAATATATAGGCTATTGGTATTTTCACAACGATAAAGACCCCGTCGCGGGCTCTTTGATTGTTGGGAATGATATTACTTTGTCGTTGGTGGATTTAAATAAAAAATATTACATACAACCAGATGTTCCTTTTTTAACTGGAATAGTACAAGATAATAATAATGATGTCTATTTTTTCATTTTAAACAATCTAATTTATACAGGGTCAACCATTAATTCTCAAGGCTTGCAAACATATAAATTCCAGGTTGACTATATAATTTATTCAACTAACAGATTACTACTTGAAGTTCCTAATCACTCTTTATTTACAAGTGAAATAAGTATACAAAGCCAATTTCTCAACTCTTGGTGTGAACGATTAATAAAAGAACAGCGATACTCAGTCATCACAAATATGGTAGACTACCATTATATTAATCCATCTCCAATTCTTATAACGGAACTTGATTATTGCAATATTTTTGTTGCTGTTAATTATTCTACGCGCACACCACGTTATGATGGATTCTTTAATAAACTGGAATCTTTTTTCATCATTAAATACTTTCAGCCAATTGAAGTGAAAGACTGTTTTGGTTTAATAAAGCAAATAGAGCATTTTATTACTCTACTGGCATCCATTCCATTTTCAAATGATACTTTAACTTTTAAAATAGAAGAAATAGACTGTGTTTGCATTCAAAATATCAAAATAAGGCATTATAATTTCAGTCAAACACCTAATGACTATAAGTCAACAAGCTCTGTTGTAGACGTATTGGACAGCCAAGTTTTTATGCATTGGATTAAGTTCTATGAAGAAGAATCAAATGCACTTACTTTGTTCTTTAATACAATATACAACGAAGAACTTTCAGACGAATTGAGGATTATTTGTTACTCTTCTGTTTTAGAGGAATTAACCAAGAGATTCTTTTCCTCCAATAGAATATTACCTTTGACAAAGAGACGAAAGAGGCTTGAACATATTGTCTCTATTCTTAAATCAGATAATCACCTGAATGAAGCCAACGATTTAAAGACTGGATATCTGGATAAAGATGAAACCTTCGAGGTTAGACTACTTAACCTGCTGCAAAAGTACCATGATGTATGGGATTTGATAAATACAGAGGAGTTCGCCACGAAATCTGTATTGACTAGAAATTTTCTTGTACATCGACAAATACAAGACAAAATGGCTAACTATATATATCAACAAGGAGAATATAACAAACTTGCACGAATACTCAGGTATATTATTTCTGCCACCTTACTAAAAGAAATAGGATACAGTACAGACGAAGTGAAACGTATTCTAACACTATTGAGTAGTGTATGGACATACGATGATTATATAAAAGTACATCCTATACAAAATACAAAAACATAGTGATAAAACGTTTATAAGATATGATAAGATATGATCATATACGAAACATTCAATAATCTGCGCTACCATTACGAGAATGAGGTGGTGGAGTTCAAGAAAGCAGAAAACAGCTTCAGTTTCGACGAACTGGGTAAATACTTCTCAGCATTGAGCAATGAGGCGAACCTGAGGGATAAGGACTTCGGCTGGCTGGTATTCGGTGTGCACGACAAGACGCGAGAGATACTGGGTACGTCGTATAAGAACGGGATGAAGAGTCTGCAGAAGTTGAAGTATGACTTGTCGCAGCATACCACTGACGGTAATACTTTCAGGGACATTTTCGAACTGGAGGTTGAGGGAAAGCGGGTGCTGATGTTCCAGATACCTGCTGCACCTCGCGGTATTCCGATGGCTTGGCAGGGACACTTCTATGCTCGCCGTGGTGAGAGTTTGGTGGCTCTCGATATGAGTAAGTATGAGGAGATTCGCAGGCAAACGGTGAATGAGGACTGGACGGCAGAAGTAGTTGCTGATGCCACAATAGACGACCTTGACAAGGAGGCCATTGCAAAGGCTCGCGAAGGTTATAAACAGCGGTACCCTACGCTTGCAAAAGAATGTGATGGTTGGGAAGACAAGATGTTCCTTGACAAGGCAGGACTGACAATCGATGGAAAAGTGACACGTACAACGCTGTTACTGGTAGGCAAGGAAACGGCTGCTCACAAACTGCATCACATAGCCCAAATTGTGTGGAAGTGTTTTCAGGACGGGCAGGTATTTGGCGACATTTACACCATCCCGTTTGTCCTTACAACTACAAAACTGCTTGGTAGGATACGCAATTACCGCTTCAAGATTTATCCCAAGGATTCGCTGATACCAGCGGAGGTGTGGAAGTATGATACGGAGAGTATACTCGAAGGTATGCATAATTCGATAGCCCACCAAAAATATGAGAAGAATGCAAGAATTATCGTGACTGAGAATATGGATTCGTTGAAGTTCCAAAATGATGGAAACTTCTACGAGGGGGACTATAAAGAGTATATCACTGGTGAGAAGACTCCCAAGAGTTATCGCAATCCTGCACTCGTAAAGGCTATGGTGAACATCAGGATGATAGATACACAGGGGTATGGTATCCATAAGATGTACCAGAGTCAGAAAGACCGCTATCTGCCAATGCCAGACTACGACCTGTCAACAGCGGATGAGGTCATTCTCAATCTGCCTGGCACCATCATCGATGAGAACTACAGCCTAATGCTGCTTGCCAATCAGGATATGTCGCTGATGGATGCGGTGTTACTGGACCAGGTTCAGAAAGGAAAGCCCATCAACGACAACGCCATAAAGAAACTGAGGAAGGAAGGACTTATAGAAGGCAGGAAACCTCACTTGTATGTTTCAAAGCAGGTCGCAAAGGCGACTAATACACAGGTGGAATATACTTTGAAAAAGGGATTCAACGATGCAGAATGTCAGGAGTGGATTATGAAAGCCCTTAACGACCACAAGGTGCTAAGCAGGAAGCAGATTAACGAATTGCTTTGGAACAAGCTGCCTGTAGATTTCACCGAAGAGCAAAAGATGGCGAAGATAAAGAACCTGCTTTACAAGATGCATAAGAACAATGAAATCTGGCTTGACGAAGACAGGATGTGGCATCGAAAAGAATCTTAGACGAATTTAGACGAGCTTAGACGAAAATTTAGACGAGCTTAGACGAAAATTTAGACGAGTTTAGACGGGAAATTAAAGCGAGATTTACGTAACTTTTAAGCAAGATTTTAAGCGAGAATCTTCTGAATCCCCTTTATTTCGGGCATTTCTCGATAAGTAAATTTACGTGGCGTTAAGCGAGATTTACGTGAGATTTAGACGAGCTTAGACGAGAATTTAGACGGGATTAGACGAAATCCAAGACGAGAAAAGAGGTAGAGAGGGCACTGTAACCTACTCCACCTCTTTATATATAAAGAATATCTACCAGCCTAAGCCCTTCTTCTTTGTACCATCCCAGTTGGTCAACTCGTCTGCATTGCCGTTGCTGCCACCAACAGACTGACCTCCCATAGAGACTTTCATTTCAGAAGCCAGTTGACCGATGCGAAGTACAGCCGTGTCCCACATGAATTGAGAGATAGATCCAACGGTCTTCTCTGCAACCTCAGCGATGTTGTTGGCTGCGGTCTTACGGTCTGCCTCGCTAACAGGATTGAGACCTTCAAGCTGACACTTCGCAATAATACCTTGTCCAATAACACGTTCATCATCACGACTGAAAATGGACGCTGTATTGTGAGCCCAGGCATTGAAGGCAGCAATGGCCCTGTCTACTATCGCAGTAAGATGTGCCCAACGGTCAAAAGCCTCTGAAGCACCAGCCTGTCTGACAAAACGCTCTATCATAGAGAGTCGTTCTTCGGCTTTGTTGGCACGTTGTTCTTCACGATTAGCACGGGTAGCCTGTTCTAGTGCCTTACGCTCTGCCGTAGCAGTCCTTCCTTTCTCACGGGCAATCGCATTCTCATCCAACTGAGAAATACGCTGCTTCAGCCGTACATTCTCTTCCTCTGTCTTGGCAGCAAGAGCAACCTTCTGCTTGGCATCGAGGTACATCTGCTTACCCACATTGTTAATCTGCTTCTTATGGAGCTTGGAAACACTGAGAAGTTGCTTTTGGAGAATAGTAACAATCTCCTTAGCCTTGGCATTACGTTCCTTCTGCCACTCTTCTCGCTTCAAGAGGGGAATAGGTGTGCTGATGTCATCGTTGATACGACGCAGTGCGTCGTCAACGAGATCCTGAACGGTCTTAACCTCATCGGAACCTTTCATCGTAAAGGTCAGCTCAGCGAATGGCACAGCATCAAGGGACTCTTCGGGGACACTGGTGGCAGATAGCAAGTCGTCAATAGCCTTCTGGAGTTTGGTCAGCTTATTGCTGTTCTCTTTGATGGCTTCAATAATTTGCTTCGACTCAGCCTTCTTGCGCTCTGTATATTCAGCAACCTCCTTGGCTCGAATAGCCTCTTGTTCAGCCTTGTAGGTATGAGCGTCACGCCATTTCCTGTCACTCTTCTTGCCACGTTCCATCTTGAAGGTATTGGCAAGCATATCCTGAAGTTCCGACATGTCGTGGCGATTAAGATTGATACACTGGCCTGTAGTGTGGTCTGTCCAATCGAAGACATAATGAGCATGATAGTTCCATATCATGATGGTCTCGCCTTCTGGAACTTCAAGATACTTGCCCTTCTCATGATCCTTGTCTGTTACGACATGCTCATGTCCCTCGTCGAGATGAGCATAGATAGCCTTCGTCGTGATACCGAATCGCAGTCTGATTTCGCGTGCGAGTTCAAGCATTTGCTCCATGGTGGTAGACTCGGTGATGACAGCCACGCCCTCACGGATAGGTTCTGCATTCTTTGGCAGCTTCTTCGACTTCGACGGGTCAGGTTCCCAGACTGGCACCATCTTCTGAAGTCCTGTTGCTGGGTCAACAATCGGGTCACCAGTCTTTTTGTCAAAAGCTGGTATTGTCAATTGTTTTCCGTCCTCACCAAGCTTCGCTTTACGGCAGAAATGCTTAGACGAATAGCGTTCCTTAGCCTTACGAATCTCATCAGCCACAGACTTGAAGTCAGAAGACTCCCACGTCTTATTGAGGTGTGAATACTCAGAATGAACATGCTTCATCTCTTTCTCGCGCCTGTTATGCTTTTCGGCACCATACTTGGCGGCGCATATATGAATTGAGGTCTTCTTACCCATATTGTAGAAAATTAGAAATTATAAAAGATAGAATTTATGAAATACAGAAGATGCGTTGACGCATTTCTTCCAGTGAGAGAGTCCAGGGAGAGCGTTTCTCCTTGGTCGGGTTCTTAGGGCAGAAAGTCCTAAGTGGGGGTCTGGGGAGGGTCACTCCAGCGGTAGGGTTCGGAGGGGAGAGGTCGCTCCCCTCGCGGTACATAGGCAGAGCCTGTGCGGAGTCCAGAGAGGTCACTCTGGCACACATAAGGGTTGACATAACCCTTAGTGTGCTACCAGTATTCCCGGCGGGGTGCTGGTAGAAAGTTCGCGAAGCGATGGACAATCGCAACTCTGTTGCGTCGGAAGGGGGCATAGGGGGCAGCATAGCCCCCATAACGTCCAGTACAATAATGTAGCATTGATGTAATGCATAAATACAGTATTATTGTTTTACAGCATTATCCGTTGACTGTTGTGGAGTACGGAATGATGGGGTCTCATAGGGGATGATGAGCATCATTTCATTGAAGCGGTCTGCAATCCGGTCGCCATACGTACTACGAATCTGCTTCGGTGTGAGGTTGGTCGTCACCATCGTAAACAGCATCTGGTCATAGCGATAAGACAGCAGATCTATGACTGGGGTAACACGATTTCCGTAGTCCATCATCGTTGCCTCTTCTTCTCCAAGATCATCTATGCCAAGCATGGTAAGTTCTTGATATCGTAAAGAATTTTTAGAGTCAACACGAATCTGGCGACCGAGTTCCTTAGCACTGATAATCTTCATTCCAAGTGTCTCAAATGAGGTGTTGTGCGTGATTCTAATATCAAGTTGAATAAGCAGACTCTGGAGAGCCTTCATCATAGTGCTCTTGCCGTTTCCTACCCCACCGCACAACATGATACCGAACTTATAAGTCGGACTGGTGAATAACTCTGCAATCTCTCTGGTACATCTTCGTATGTTCTCCGTCGGAGTTCTATCTCCGCCTGGACTGCTGCTTCAATCCACTCGATTGCTTCATTAGTTGACATGGGCAGTCTAACAGGCTCCCTTGTAGTCCTCTGGCCTATTATCTGAGATTTGAGTTGGGCCAGCTTTGCTTTCGCACTTTCTTTCTTGTCCATAATTGTTATTCTTATTGTGATACTTAATCCAGTTAAACACATAGTTACGGCAGTCATTCTCTTCCTTATGAGTAATCTTCCTTGAACGGAGGTCATCGAAGAACTCGTTTATCTTTCCCTTAAGGTTGTCACCACTAAGATTGAATCCAACAGCAGTCAGACGCTTTGAAAGACCGTTCATCCATTCCGTATCAGCAAGTAACTTTCCCTGCAATTCATCAAGAGTCAATTCCTTATTAGCCTGAGAGGGAGAAGGAGTAGAAGATTTTTCTTTCCTCACAGCATTTCTTGAATCTTCTTCTTTAATATTAGGAAGGGGCAACGCTGGGGGCAATACCTGAGTCACTTGTTGGGTCATCACGGGAGTAATCATCTGAGTCAACGGCTGAGTCAACTCTTGTGGTTGCCCGTCATCCTCTTCCGAACTGAGGAGGAATGTGTATAAGGCAGGCTTACCCTTGCCGTCACCTTTAACATAGGAGATAAGTCCTCGTCGCATCAGGCTTTCGCGAGCCTTCATAATGTTCGGTTTACTGGTGCCAAGCCGCGCCATCAGCATCTGGGTACTTGCCTTGAAGGGTGATGCCCAGTGCTGGCGGTTGGACTCATGCAATAGGCAGAAGTATAGAGCAATCTCACTCAACGAACACTGGTCGTACTCGTTTTTCTGCCAGAAATAGATCAGGTAATCGTAGATACTCATGGCTCATTCACTTTATATTCACTTTCCTTCACCAGTTGCAAAGCCAGATCTGCATCAACGAGAATCTTACGGTTCACCTGCGTGATGGCTTCGTCAATGATACCACTCTTTTTGATACGTTGAGCCGTAGATTTGCTACACCCGAAGAGCGTAGCAATACCTTGATAGCCCTGAACATATACCTTCTTAGAGGATGGCTCCGTACTCTCAACCGAGAGACTTTCCATCAGGACATGCTTCATCATATAAGCATGATCCTTACCCGTGAACTGCCATAATGGCTTATCTTCCGGCAACAGCATTGCCAAGAAGTAACTTCCCTACTGCCTCATAGACAGAAGGGGAAACTGATTGTTGTGGTAATACACCTTTCTTATACATATCGATTCAAAATTTATATTCAACATAGTCATATGGTTTCAACCAGTGACATTAATTAATCGCAATGCATCCGTTCGAACTTAAATGCGCTGCAAAATTAGTCTTTTGAATTTCTACGGTAGGGTGTATAAACAATATGCAATTAAACAAACCCTTTCTTTGGATTTGTTAACAAAAAAGGGACAAGATGACTCCTGATGAGCCTCTTATCCCTTTCACAATAGGCTATAGCTATTACGTCAGTTTACTGAACGAAATATTGACAACCACCTATTAATCACCTTATGAGCATTCTTCCATTTGGTACAATTGTAATCTCTATATTTTAGATAGTCATCTGCAAGAAGAGTGTCAGCTATTTCCTGTACTTCAGAGTATCTTGCCTGAGGTTTTGTCACACCCTTAAAATTTTTATCTGGAAAAGCCAGTGTAATTGCACGGTGAAAAGCTTTGTAGTCACGAACAGATATATGGCCAGTTTCTTTCAAAGCATAGAACAGATAGGCAAGGGAAACGGTTTCCTTCTCTTCATCGAAGAACTTGCGAATGAGTCGCATCAACTGGCTCTTGTCCCCAATACACATGTCTTCGATTGAACCGAAATCAGCCCGTCTACCTCCTGAACCTTTCACCTTGGCTAAAGTCGCATTGATGGTTTCTGCTGTTTCTTCATCCTCCTCCTTACTTTGTGCTACCCAGTCAGCTTTTGTGTCATAGCCATGTGAAACACTGGTGTTCACCAAGTCCCTTGAAAGCAAGTCGCCCATCATCTGACTTTGGAGATCCCAATTCTGAGTAATCATCAACGTCGAGAGTTTCTTCTGCACCTTCATCAGTCCATGGTCGAAAATCATAAAATAGCTAAGTGCGTATGCAAGCTGATAGTGCTTCTTTTGTTTAGAAATCAAATTCTGTATGAACTTCGGAACAGCTATTAGTGCAGCAGCCAGTATGACAAATGCAAACAGCGTCAAGTCTTCTGATTCGGTGTTAATACCATCTAAGCCAAATAAAGCCTTGATTTTCCGAGGCATCTTCCGAAAAACTGAATCTGAAATCTGCTTGGAGAAAAGAACTTCCCCTTTTTGCAACTGGAGATTATTTACGTCCTCATATTCTCTCACCTCTCCCGAAGCAATGTCCACACTAAAACAATGATTCTCATTGGCACATCTGTCAAGCATGTCGCCATAAGTTTCAAAAATGCTGCAAGAAGCATCTTCGTCTCTATTTGTAAGACATTGCCATAGCTCCTCAATCTCTTCAGGAATATTCTCTGATACCACCTGCATGAGTTTCCTAAAAAAATCCATATTGGAGTTTGACGTTCTCTCAAAGTTCCTGATAAACTTCTTGTAGGCGTTAGTATTCTGGACATGCCAGGCACTTACCTTCTCTCGTATAGAGAGCTTTATCTTGGTATTCATCTTGTCAATCCTTTTGTATCATGCCTCTTTACTCTTTTTCAACTTTTTCTCTCTCGCCATACGAACTTTCTCTGCTATGCGGTCTGCCTGCTCGCTAACGCCAACCTTGATATAGTTCTCAAACACCTTTTCGCTTTGGTGTCCGCTCATAGCCATCATTTCACGGGTATTGAAGATGCCTTGCTTGTATAGATTGGTGATACCACTACGACGGGCTGTGTGAGTAGATATCAAGTCGTACTTCGGCATGATGACTTCACCATGACTGTTGCGTTCAAACAATGGAGAGCCGTTATGTTCCTGAGCATATTTCTTCAACTTACCATACTGGCTGCGTTCACTATCATTCAGTTTCATACCCTTTTCCACTTTCTTGCCCCATTTTACGTAATTATCTTCACTCTGTTTCTGACGCATGTCAATCTGGGTGACAAATTTCTCTGCCAGTGAAGGAACGATCTCTGAGAGTTTTTTCAGAATCTGTTTCAGATGATGATTCATCGTACGTTTATCGACTGTTGGGAAGTGATAATTGTATTTGTCGCAAATCTCAAACATGCGTTCATCGAGAATAGGAACCTCCACATAGGTACCTGTCTTTTGCTGGAACAGGCTAATGATGGGAGTACCATGTTCTGTTGTTTTGAAATTATCACGAGTATAAGATCCATAATCAGAGAATCGTTGGCATGAAAAGTTACCAAGCAAGAACAAGTCTCTAACTTCGTCATCTTTACCAGTCAGCTGCATCTCATACAGCGCATCAAGTTCTTCGTCTGTCAAATAGAGTTCGGCTTTCTTCTCATTAGCCTTAACAGTTCTCTCTTTCCAGACTTTAAGGGAAACAGCATTAGCATTTATACCCTCTTCTGCTGCCAGATTGCAAAGTTTTCTAAAGCAAGTAACGTATTTAGATATGGTCTTTGGCATCATCCCTTTCTTTTCAAGGAAAGTATAGAACTTGTCAGCAAAAGGTTTGGTGATTTCATCAAACGTCATATCAGCCGGGGTATAAGCTTTTATGTACTTGCCAAAGCATTCCCATACCACAACAGACGAGCGCTCGTAGTGCTCTCCGTTGTGATGAAGAATGTCTTTGTTCTTGATACCGTCAAGGAAATACTCGTAAAAGCCGACGATTGATTTCATTTCACGATTCTTCCGCTCCTTCCTTTCTTTTACCTCTTGTTCCTTTCTGTCATAGACTTCCTTCATGACGATCTTTTCCACAGCTGCATTTAGCAGCATCGAGTTGAGAGCAGAATTTCCATCCTCCACCTCATAATGTACATCATCGATGTCAATGCCGTTGGCAATAACGTCATTGATGGAGGCCTCTATCAAGTCCAGTTTATCAGACAGTTCCTTACCGTCTTTAGTCTGGCGGAAAGTTTCCCATATCTTAGCAGACTTGTTCACTCGAATCCAAGTCTGGATATCCACAGGGATATTTGTACACACCAACGCACGTATCATTGGAGTTCGCTTGCGTACCTCTATATATAAGTTAGCACGTCCCTTTGTTTCCTTTGTCCTCAGAAAGTACTTTTTTGCCATCTTAATCTTGTTATAAATATCGAGTGCAAAGGTACAAAAAAGTTTTTAAATTGATGGAACATTGATGGAACATTTTTAGGCTTTTATGAATTTTCTTGAATTCGCAAAAATTTACAAACCTTTGTAACTAATTGAAATACAGTGACGTATATGAACTTCCTGAAAATCATAGAAATTCATAATGACGGTTCGAGTCCGTCCGGGCACCCAAAAGTTAAAGTCCTGTAAGTAAGCAACTTACGGGACTTTTCATGTCTAAACCTTTCAAAGTTGTAGGCACATTGTAGGCACACTTTCAAAAGCCACCTCAATTAACATTTCGCAACAGCCATTTCAAATCCTTCTATACGCATGGATGCTATATAAACTTAAGATTAGGCAATTCTATCTTTCGAAGTATATGATCTGTCGTAAGAAATACGATTTCATCATTTCTTTGTAAAGCGGTTGCTATGTGAATTGCATCGTCCATTGAGACGTTCTCGCCCTCAACTTTAGTAGGAACATCACAATATGAGTTCATTTAGAGGTTCTATTACGAGCCATTCTGGTGGCTGTTTCATCAAAGCATAAAGCTTTTGTATAGTAACTTCTGTATTCTTAAAAATATCAGAAAACTTATTAATTAGTTCTACTGATTTTTGATTCTTTTCCTCCATATTTGCCGTTTCTAATCAAAATATCTCATAGGGTGGAATTGCTTTATCATCTCATATCGGGGAAAGAGAAATACTCCATTATTTATTAATAAGAATGTAAATTTCATATAAAACTAAAGTAAAAATATAGAAAAACGCATATTTTTTAACCAGACATTTGGTTATCTCATAAAAACATTATATCTTTGCAGTTGAAATATTTAATGTATTATAAAATATGAATATAGAAACAAGGAGCAAAATCAACTCGTTGCTAATGAATATACACCCAGGAGGACTTCTCTTTTCCGAAGGGCTAAAGAAACAGGGATATTCTGATCAGTTGATGAAGCAGTACCGTAAATCCGGCTGGCTGACATCCTTGTCAAAGGGTGTTATGTATCGTAGTGGAGATTCTTTATCAGCATTGACTGCTTTGGCAAGTTGTCAAGAACAAACCAGCAAGCAGTATCGTGTAGCTGCCCACTCTGCTCTTGAACTCTCTGGCTACTATCACTTCGTACCTATGGGCAAACCAAAACTGATGGTTGCCAGTAATGAGCCGAGAACACCTCAATGGGCTAAAAGCGATTTATTTGATATGACGATAGAGTTTTTTACGACATCGGCATTCGGTTTAATCCAAGAGCAAACAATAAAGCAAAACAATTATGCCTTGCAAGCATCCATACCTGAACTGGCTTTCATGGAATGTCTTCTGTTGGCTCCCCAAAAATATAGCTATATGGATTTATATTACATTATGGAACAGCTCACCGCACTTCGTCCAGCCATAGTTCAGCAATTGCTAGAGGCTACAAACAGTTTGACTGTCAAAAGATTGTTCCTTTATATGGCAGAAAAAGCTAATTACCCTTGGTTTAAAGCTATTGAGCTTGACCGTATAAACCTTGGCACTTCCAAAATACAGTTATGCAAAGGAGGGGTATATGTTTCAAAATACAAAATAACAATTCCAAGAGAATTAGCAGAATATGAATAATCAAAACATACAAACAAGCGTATATGCACAGAAGGTTGACCTTCTGTTGCGTCTGTTACCTCTGGTCATGGAAGAGAAAGTGTTTGCAATACATGGAGGTACGGCTATAAATCTCTTCCTTAGAAATCTGCCCAGATATTCAGTTGACATTGACCTCACATATATCCCATTGGCTGACCGTAAGAAAAGTATAGATGACATCAACTTCCACCTGAAATCCATCAGCTTTAAACCTAATTTAACTTGATTTTGGTTGTGTTTTTGGCGTTATTCCGCTATCTTAAGGGGAATGATTGACTATTCCTTAGAGCTATAGGTAAATCTTTAATTTTCACATTATCTGTTAGTACAGTCATCAAATTCCCTTTTTTACGCCCACTTCGAATTTCTTCTGTAAAATCAAAAAGTCATAAACTTGTCTGCCATACTTATAGTCATCACTTTTACATGATATAAAAATGTCGTATTTCATACTTCTTAATATTTTATTTCAATTTTGCTTTGGCTCTTTCAAATTATCGTCTCAAATTCTTGCTATTATGCAGTTGAGAAAGGATGTCATCAACTGCACAATGTCAAACTTACGCTTACTGTCAAAACAGTCCCAGGTACATTGTGGCGGAAGTCTGCCCCTTCACATTCTTCATAAACGCATAGAGGTGCAATTCATGCCCCTGCCATTCATCAGGTATCTTGGCATTAATCACACCAACTGTCCGTTCTACTGGCCGTGCGAAATGTCCCTCACGCAAATCCGGGCAGAACACAAACAACCAGAACGTGTCTTTCTTGTTCTTATCCGTAACATAATGGTCGTGAAACTCCACATGCACATTACCCTGCTCATTGACCTCCACAGCCGTAATCTTCACCTCACTCACAGTACCATAGCTCATCCGTACACGCGAATAGATGATACCGTCAGGCCCATAGCAGTCCTTGTTCAACTTCTTGAAAACGCTGGGCGTGTTCAACCTTTCCCGTATCGCCTTCCAATGCAGGCCCACTTCATGAGCCTCCCTCATGGCCGCCGATAACTTCGACACCTCACCAAACGCTGTGCGATGTGCCTGCTGCGCCTCCGTCCTAGGGTTAGCCACCGTCTCTGGCATTCGTCGCTCATACTCACGTCCAAGCCACGAACTCTTGATCATCTTGCCCAACTTACTGCTCTTCTTTCTTCTTTCCGTTGCCATATATCTCGTTTCTTTTCGTTTCTCGAATCATTATACTACCCATCTGCTTCCTTGGGGCCACCTTCAGACTCTCACCACCCTTCTTACCTCCCACCATCCCGCTTGAATCCTACCTAAACCCATAGAGTTGGTATAGAGTTGCTATAGAGTTGCTATAGACATGCTATAAACTTAAATCAAACAAGTCTCGTTTCTCTCGTCTCAATAGTATCTTTACTACGTAAAGATAGTTTTTGCAAGACATTCATAACATACTCTCTAATTGTTTAACAGCTTCTGTAATATCTTTCTCAAACCTCTTATGGTCTCTGAGGAAATCGGATCTGTGGTCGGATAAAACTTCATACAGCTGGGAATGAATATATACCTGCCGCTTCTGATGCAGGAAACTGTAGGCCGTCTCTATGCTGTCCTTCGTTATCATGCGTCATAGCCTATGGGTCTGAATTGTTTCTGCTGCTCACTCCATACGAAGCCTTTGCCAAGCAAGTAGTCCTTGATCTCCTGCGGCTCCCGGCTGAAGGCATAGCACAGCGATTCGAGGTTGTCAAACTCTTCGTCGCGCAGTAGCATGTTGACGCTCGAAACCAGTATTGCAGGGTCTTTAGGCAGGTAGTCCATCAGTTTATTTCCTCCAATGCTCCTGTCTCTGAATCAATGATGAAGCCGCGAACCACGATGTCCTTCGGCACCAGCGGGTGGGTCTTGATGGTCTCAACGGTTTTGCGGACAGACTCTGGTGTGTCCTTGAATCCTTCCAGCCAGTGATGCAGGTCAATGCCGCACTTCTGAATCGTGTCGAGCGTTTCATCCGTCACTCCACGGGCTGTCATCTCGTGGTGGAAGTGGCTGAAACTCATGTGACAGGCTCCGCAATGCGAGTGGGCCACCACCATGATTTCCTCAACGCCCAGTTCATAGATGGCTACTATCAGGCTGCGCATAGCCGAGTCGAAAGCCGATATCACCAGTCCTCCTGCGTTCTTGATAATCTTAGCATCACCGTTCTTCAATCCAAGGGCTGCAGGGAGCAGTTCGGTCAGACGTGTGTCCATACATGAGAGCACCGCCAACTTCTTGTCAGGGTACTTATCGGTCAAATACTTCTCGTAGCCTTTCTGTTCTACGAAGTCTTTATTATAAGCTATTATTTGGTCTATCATACTAAACTTTTTTTTAAATCAGCAAGCAAAGATAATCATTTCTGCCCGATTATTTGTAATTTTGCCGTCGAAATTAATAATGTTTATAATATATCTGTATCTGCATCTGGTTACGGACGCATATTCCCGCAAGATTGTGGGTTGGTGCCTGTCTGACACACTGGAGGCGGAATACACGCTCGAAGCGCTAAGGATGGCCATAGGGCAGGCTACGGCCCTGTTGCAATCTGAACAGAAACCATCTGATCTCTCCGCCTCCGTCCCGAATAGGGATGGACGTGAAATGATGTTGTAGTCAAATAGAAAGAAGCCCGGCTTGCAAACTGCAGGTCGGGCTTTGATTTTGTTTTGAGTCAGCATGTTATGAGACCTCAATGGCCTTGGTGACTTTCTCCTTCGGTTCGGTCTTCGGCATGGTGATGGTCAGGATGCCGTCCTCCACCTTGGCAGAAATCTTGTCGCGAACCACATCGTCAGGCAACACGTAGTTCTGCTCGTAGTTTGAGTAGCTGAACTCACGGCGCAGGTAGTGACGGTGACTGTCCTCATGCTTGTGTTCCTGTTTGTTCTCGATGGCGATGGTGAGGTTGCCCTCGTCATTGATGCCTACGCGGCAATATTCTTTCTTGATGCCTGGAG
>CACWSX010000011.1 GCA_902763615.1 uncultured Prevotellaceae bacterium
CAAACGTCATACGGTGGAAGATTATGCCAGCGAACTTTGCATCTCACCCAAATACCTGACTGCCGTCTGCAAGAAGAATTCCGGCAAGACCGCCAACGAATGGATTACAGAACAGGTGCTGGAAGACATCCGTTACTACCTGCGTCAGACAGATCTCAGCATCAAGCAGATATGCGACAAGCTCGCATTTCCCAACACCTCTTACTTTGGTAAATACGTGAAAGATCACTTCGGCATGACGCCATTGGAGTATAGAAACAACTAAGCACCCGCCGACCAAGTTTCCAGATCGCATAACGACAATAAAAAGGCTTCCGGTTTGTGGAAGCCTTTATTGTTTTAGCGGACAGCCTGCATCTGGCGAAGGAGCTGTCGCTGCTGTTCGGTGAGATTGGTGGGAAGTTTCACCTGATAGGTGATGACGAGGTCGCCGAAGGTACCGTCGCCTCGGTCGTAGCCCTTGCCACGCAGGCGGACTTTCGTACCAGGCTGCGTTTCAGGCTTAACCTTCATCTTGACCTTTTGACCATTAGAGAGCGACAGGATAACCTCACCACCCAACAAGGCCGTATAAAGGTCGATGGTGACGTTGGCATTCATCTCGCCCGAATGGGTGCGCGCTGAAGTACCTGAGCCCGAACGACTGAAGCCTTGAAAACCTCCGAAGCCACCACCCTGCTGGCCCTTGCGTCCGAAGAGAGTCTCAAAGAAATCACTGAAGCCGCCAGCACCACCTGCAGAACTGAATCCCGAGAAATCGAAACCACCAAAGGGATTGCCTGCGCCAGCGCCGCCAGCACCACCGCCAAAGCCTTGGAACTGCTCCGCCTGTCTCCACTGCTCACCATACTGGTCATATTTCTTCCGCTTCTCAGGATCGCCAATCACCTCGTAAGCCTCCTGCAGCGCCTGGAACTTCGCCTGAGCCTTGGGATCATCAGGGTGAAGATCGGGGTGAAACTGCTTGGCGCGCTTCAGGTATGCCTTCTTCACATCCTTCTGCGGTATCGTCTTGTCGACGCCTAAAATCTTGTAATAATCAACAAATGCCATAATTTTACCTCCTTATTTCTAATGTTTCTTTCCAAAAAAGCAGCAAAAACCATACCAATATTTGCACAAATCGGGAAAATTGTGTAACTTTGCAGCAAAATTAACCAACAATGAAAAGATTTTCTATACTAGCTATAGCCTTTACGGCTATGATATCAACCGCGACAGCTCAGTCCGCCACAAAGACAGTGAAACTGAAAGTGATAGAGACGAGCGACGTGCACGGTCATTTCTTCCCATGGGACTTTATGAACAACCGCCCCATCGACGGCACCCTTACCCGCGCCAACACCTATATCCAGAAACAGCGCAAGCAATATGGCGACAACCTGCTGCTCATCGATAACGGCGACATCCTGCAGGGGCAGCCCTGTGTGTATTGGTCGAACTACGTGATGCCAGAGGATGAGAACCTGGCTGCCTCGGTGATCAACTACATGAAATACGACGCTGAGACCGTGGGCAATCACGATATAGAGCCCGGACACAAGGTCTACGACAAATGGATACGCGAGGTGCGCTGCCCCTTGCTGGGTGCGAACATCGTAAAGGCAGAAGACAAAAACGGCCCCGCCAAGCCGCAGAGCATCTATACAGGAATACAGCCCTACTCCGTTCACTATATCGACGGGGTGAAGATCTGTATCATCGGTATGCTGACACCTGCCATCCCTAACTGGCTGAACAAGTCGATCTGGAAGGGAATGGAGTTTGAGGAGATGACCAGCTGTGCGAAGAAATGGGTGAAGTATATCCAGGACACAGAGCATCCCGACCTGTTGTTCGGTCTGTTCCACTCCGGTCTGAGCGGCGGCATCAAGACGGAAGAATACGAGGAGGACGCTACAGAGGCCGTCGCCAAGGAGGTGCCGGGATTTGATATCATCTTCTTCGGCCACGACCATCAGGTGCATAACAAATGGATAAAAAACAAGACGGGCAAGAAGGTGCTCTGCATCGACCCCAGCTGTTATGTGAAGAATGTGGCAGAGGCCGAGATCGAACTCTCGTATAAGAACGGCCATCTGGTAAAGAAACAGATCAAGGGCGAGATCGTTGATGTGACGAAAGAGGCCATCGACGAGCAGATGCTCAGTCATTTCCAGCCCAAGATCGACGCCGTGAAGGAATATGTGGCGCGTAAGATCGGACGCTTCGAGCATCCCGTCTACTCGCGTGAGGGATTTTTCGGCAACTCCGCCTTTACCGACCTGATTCACAACCTGCAACTGAAAATCTCAGGGGCAGACATTTCGTTTAACGCCCCGCTGGCCTTCAACAGTGTAATCCAGGCAGGCGACGTGACTCAGGGCGATATGTTCAAGCTCTACAGGTTTGAGAACCTGATGTTCATGCTGCGACTGACGGGCGAAGAGGTGCGCAAGCACTTGGAATTCAGCTATGACATGTGGGCCAACACGATGACGAAGCCCGAAGACCACGCCCTCAAACTGAACGACAGTGCTACCGACGACCAGCAGCGCACGGGATTCGTGAACTACACCTTTAACTTCGATTCGGCCTGTGGCATCGACTACGAGGTAGACCTGACGAAGCCTGACGGACAGAAGGTCAGGATCCTGAGGATGTCGAACGGTGAGCCCTTCGATGAGAAGAAATGGTATAAGGTGGTGATGAACAGCTATCGTGCCAATGGTGGCGGTGAACTGCTGACACTCGGTGCAGGCATTCCCAAGGAAGAGCTGGAGAATCGTGTCGTCTGGCATACAGATAAGGACCAGCGCCACTATCTGACGGAGGAAATCCGCAAGATGGGCACGGTGGATCCCCAGCCGAACCATAACTGGAAGTTTGTGCCTGAGGAATGGACAACACCAGCTTTGGAGCGTGACTACAAACAATTGTTTGGCGAAAAGAAATAGCTGTGAAAAAATACTTTTTCGTTTTTTGTAAGGAAGATCTGCTGTTGGAGAAGTGTGCCGACGGCAGCTATACCATCCCCCTTCAGGAGGAAGCGCCCACAGAAGTGAAACCATGGACAAACGTGATGAACATCACCCCGTTGGATGGCATCGAGGTGAAGGCCTATCGCATCGACAGTCCGGTTGTGAACGATGCACGCTATGAGATGTGCGGTTTGCGACAGAGCTACTTCAAACTGTCGAAAGCCCTCTATCTGAAGGCCGGCAAGTGTCAGGAACTGTTGTACTGGGATCAGAACACGAAGTATTGTGGCGTGTGTGGTGCCCCGATGCGCATGGATACGGACATCTCGAAGAAATGCACGGAATGTGGCAAGGAGATCTGGCCACAGCTGGCCACAGCCGTCATCGTGCTGATTCATCGTGGCGACGAGGTGCTGCTGGTGCGTGCCAAGAACTTTAAGCGCGACTATTACGGACTGGTGGCGGGATTCGTAGAGACGGGCGAGACGCTCGAAGAGGCCGTAGCCCGCGAGGCACTTGAGGAGACGGGCGTCACCATCACCAACATCCGCTATTTCGCTTCGCAGCCCTGGCCCTATCCTTGCGGACTGATGGTGGGTTTCAATGCCGACTATGTGTCGGGCGAGATTCACCTGCAACAGAGTGAGATAGCCAAAGGCGGATGGTTCAGGAAGGACAACCTGCCCGATATCCCTGAGAAACTCTCGATAGCCAGAATGTTGTTGGACGCCTGGACAGACGATTAATACTCGATGGTCTTCATTTTCAGTTCGCCCTTGTAGGAGATCAAGGTTTCTACAAGGTAACAGCTGGCACCATCGGGGATGCAGAGGGTGGCATTGAAGTGCAGGCCCTCGGCGTCGATACTGCTGAATTCCATATTGCCCAATACCGCCTGCTCCAGGAAACCGGCAGGCACGAACTTGCTGTACTGTGACTTACGGAAATCGCTGGAATAGAGTTTCTGGGCACCCTTATAGACGCTGATGTGCATGATATTGTCGTAATAGACATTATCCACCTCAACACCATCGTCGCTATAAGCATGCTTGATGACCTTATACTTTGTAGGATTGATGGCGATATACCAATGGTAGCGGTCGCCTCCATATACGACCACCGAATCGGTCTTCACCTGATGGGTATAGGTCATGATACGCGGGGTGGTGTCGTGCACCCAGACAGAGTCCTCTTCAGGATTGCTGCTGCGACGGTATTTCACCAGATCGCCATTCTGATTGTGAAGCCAGAACAGATTCTCAGTGAGTTTGTCGATGTTATAGGATGCGCCGGATGCCAGGACAAGCGAATCGCCCACGATACGGAAATAGGCAGGCATACTGGTGGTGTCGGAATAGAAGATGGTGTCGCCCGCGATGCGGAAGACCAGATCTTCTGTCTCATTGTCCACCCAGAAGCCTTGCAACATGGTCTTTGCGTCGCGGTCTTCCGCCTGTTCTGTCGTTGCATCACTGGCAGAACGGTTACCACAGCCACAAAGCGCCAAGGCCAAGATGATTATGATTGATAGTTTTTTCATTTACCAATACAATGATACTCAAAGCCGTTTTCGTCGAGCTCTTCGGTATCGAATATATTACGTCCGTCGATGACCAGCGGGCGTTTCATCGCCTTCTTGATCACGCCCCATCCGGGCAGACGGAACTCCTTCCATTCGGTGAGCAGAAGCAAGGCGTCGGCATCGAGCACAGCATCGTACATGTCGCGACAGTAGATGACGGCATCGCCTACCCTGCGCTTGCACTCATCCATAGCCACAGGGTCATAAACACGAATCTGACAGCCTGCCGCCAACAATTTGTCGATCATCACCAACGCCGTAGACTCGCGCATATCGTCGGTCTCGGGCTTGAAAGAAAGGCCCCATATGGCAATGGTCTTGCCCTTCAGGGCTTCTTCGCTGCCATAGGCCTTGACGAGCTTCTCGAAGAGCACACCCTTCTGACGCTCGTTGACACGCTCTACCGACTTGAGCACCTCCATGGAATAGCCCGCCTGATCGGCCGTCTTGATGAGGGCCTTCACATCCTTGGGGAAGCAGGAGCCGCCATAGCCGCAACCGGCATAGAGAAACTTACGTCCGATACGGGTATCAGAACCTATACCCGCGCGAACCATATTTATATCCGCGCCCACGCGCTCGCATAAGTTAGCAATGTCGTTCATGAAGGAGATACGCGTGGCCAGCATCGAGTTGGCGGCATACTTCGTCATCTCGGCTGAAGGGATATCCATGAAAATAACACGGAAATTGTTGATGAGGAAGGGTTTGTAGAGCTTGGTGAGCACCTTCTTGGCATGCTCGCTCTTCACACCGACCACCACACGATCGGGCGACATGAAATCCTTGATGGCGTTGCCCTCCTTGAGGAACTCAGGATTCGAGGCCACATCGAACTCGATGTCAACACCACGCTTCTGAAGTTCTGCCTCAATGGTCTGACGAACCTTTCTGGCAGTACCCACAGGCACCGTAGACTTGGTGACTACCACCACATACTTTTTGAGGTTCTCGCCAATGGTCTTCGCCACCTGCAACACATATTTCAGATCTGCACTGCCGTCTTCGTCGGGCGGTGTGCCTACAGCCGAGAAGACAATTTCGACATCATTCAGCACCGAAGCCAAGTCGGTGGTGAACTTCAATCGTCCGGCTGCAACATTCTTCTTCACCAGTTCGTCGAGGCCTGGCTCATAAATAGGAATGATACCTTCTTGCAGACGCTCGATTTTCTTGGCGTCGACATCAACACAAACCACATTGGCACCTGTATCAGCAAAGCATGTACCTGACACAAGACCTACATAACCTGTTCCGACAATCGCTATATTCATAATTGTAATCTATTGCTAATCAAATAATTCTGCATCTTTCAAAAAGGGTTGCTTTAAATCTTTTTCGCTCGTCTGAACCACCGAGAAGTCGATGGGCCACTCAATGCCGAGCGCGGGATCGTTCCAACGGATGCCCGCTTCATGCGCTGGTGCATAGGGGTTATCCACCTTGTAAGTAAAGATCGCCTCATCGCTCAACACCAGAAAACCATGTGCAAATCCACGGGGGATGAAGAACTGGCGCTTATTGTCTTCGCTGAGTTCCACCATCACGTGTTTGCCAAAGGTCGGACTGGATTTGCGGATATCCACCGCCACATCGAGCACACGCCCTTTGATCACCCTTACGAGCTTGGCCTGGGAAAAGGCCCCTTTCTGGTAGTGCAAACCACGAAGAACGCCATAAGAAGACTTCGACTCATTGTCCTGAATGAATTTCACAGGACCAATGTTCGCATTGAACTCCTCCTCTTTCCAAGCCTCCATGAAATAACCTCTGGCATCATTAAACACACGGGGCTCGATGATATATACGCCAGCTATTTCGGTATTGATATATTCCATATTTTCTAATTTGGATGCAAAGTTACATCAAAAAATTCATTTATCCGAAATTTTAAGGCAATTTTTATTTGTTGTTATCAGAAAAAAGTATTAATTTTGCGACCATGATTGAATTAGACAGACATATCGAGATACTTCTGCTCAGTAATGACTGTGTGATAGTGCCTGGTCTGGGTGGGTTTATGACTCATCACGTCGAGGCACGTTATGATGCTGACGACCAGATGTATCTTCCGCCCCTTCGCACGCTGGGCTTTAATCCACAGCTCACTATGAACGACTCGCTGCTCGTGCAGTCGTATATCGAAGCCTATGACATCAGCTACCCTGAGGCCCTGCGCAGAATAGAAAGCGAGGTGGAAGAACTGAAGCAGCACATAGAAACCGCAGGCTACTATGAGTTGAACGATATTGGCGGGCTCTCGCTGAACGAGGAAGGCAAATACCTGTTCACTCCCTGTGAAGCCGGTATTCTGACACCTGAACTTTACGGACTCAGCAGCTTTGAGATCATGCATGTAGAAACAGAAACGGCCGTCGTCGTTGAATCGGAGAAAGAGAAGAACGAGACGGAAGAGAAGGCTGCGCCTGCATTAGTGCCTCTGACAACAGACGAGGTGGACGATGATGAGCGCGCCCTGGTCATCAAGATGTCGTGGATCCGCAACACCGTAGCCATCGCCGTTGCCGTGCTGGCCTTCTTCCTGATGACAACCCCCGTGAGCAACAGCGAGGCAACGCAGATGAGCATGGGGAATCTCAACAATCCGCTGCTCGTGTCAAAGCCCAACAAGCCTGTCGTGAAGCCCGATACAGCAATCAAGATCACCCCCGACGCCACCGCAACTGCTCAAGCTGTAGCAGAGGTGAAGAAAGATTCCGTTGCCGCTCAACCCGAAATGCCAACCACTGGTTATTATCTCGTGCTGGCCAGTCATGTTTCGAAAAAGAATGCACAAGCTTTCGTTGACGAACTGCACAAGCGCGGCTTCACAGAGGCAGAGATCTTTATCCGCAACAACGTGACACGCGTGATCTGTGGCCATTTCGAGACCATGAATGCAGCCTACAACCGCTTGAACAGAATCCGCGACAACAAAGGTTTTGAAGAGGCTTGGGTACTCAAACTAAAAGACAAAGTCTGAACTTATGAAGCGCGTGCGTTGTCCGAAGTGCGACCAATACATCACCTTTGATGAAACGCAGTATGAAGCCGGTCAGTCGCTGGTCTTCAAATGTCCTGATTGTGGCAAGGAGTTTGGCATCCGCATTGGCGTGAGCAAACTGAAGAACCGCCAGAAAGACGAGCATCCTGATGAGCAAGCCAATGAGGAAGGCTGCGGATCGGTGGTCGTTATAGAAAATGTATTCCATTATAAACAGGTGATTCCTTTAAGGATGGGCGACAATGTGATAGGCCGCTACCAGAAAGGCAATCCCGCCAACTGCACTTTCGAGACCGTTGACCCCAGTGTCGACCTGAACCATTGCACCATCACCGTTTCGAGAGATAAAAAGGGCGGTTTGCGCTATACCCTCAAGGACAACAACAGCAATACGGGCACCTTCGTCGACAATGTGGAGCTCTCGCCAAAGGAGCGTCGTATTATCGACGACGGAACGCTTTTTACTATCGGTGCCACAAGTATCATTCTAAGGGCTACCGACAGCGATTAAGACCGCTTTTCCTACATTTCTTGTTATCTTATTTGCATAGTTATTCACGGAAGAAAAAAAATACTGTATAGAAATAAATTTTCCGCGAATAATCGTTTGTTAAATCAGATTTTCTGTGTACCTTTGCACGCGAATTTAGGATTTTAATCTAAAATCAACGCAAAAAAACATTATGAAGAAAGAACTGAAGAAGGTGCTGGTACTCGGATCGGGTGCCTTGAAAATCGGACAAGCAGGAGAGTTTGACTACTCTGGTTCACAAGCTTTGAAGGCACTTCGTGAAGAAGGCATCAAGAGCGTGCTCGTTAACCCCAACATCGCTACCATCCAAACCAGCGAAGGTATTGCAGACAAAGTGTATTTCCAACCGGTGAATACACATTTCGTAACCGAAATCATCAAGAAAGAGCGTCCAGACGGTATCCTCCTGGCGTTTGGAGGACAGACCGCACTGAATTGCGGAACGGAACTCTATCTGAACGGTACCCTGAAAGAATACGGAGTTGAAGTGTTAGGAACAAGTGTCGAGGCCATCATGAATACTGAGGACCGCGACCTTTTTGTTAAAAAGCTGGCCGAGGTAGATCTGAAGGTGCCCGTATCCCACGCCGTCGAGTCGATGGAAGATGCACTGAAGGCCGCCCACGAGATCGGCTTCCCCATCATGATCCGTTCTGCCTATGCCCTTGGAGGTCTTGGCTCAGGTATCTGCCCTGACGAGAAGAAATTCATCGAACTGGCAGAGTCGGCTTTCACCTTTGCACCTCAGATCCTCGTCGAGGAGAGCCTCAAGGGCTGGAAGGAGATTGAGTTCGAGTGCATCCGCGATGCCAACGACCGTTGCTTCACGGTAGCCTCGATGGAGAACTTCGACCCCCTCGGCATCCATACTGGTGAGTCAATCGTTGTAGCACCGACATGCTCACTGAAGGAGGAGCAGGTTAAGATGCTACAGGATATCACCATCAAGTGTGTCAAGCACCTCGGCATCGTCGGCGAGTGCAATATTCAGTTCGCTTTCAACGCAGAGACCAACGACTACCGCATCATCGAGATCAACGCCCGTCTCTCGCGCTCTTCAGCTCTCGCCTCGAAGGCTACAGGTTATCCCCTCGCCTTCGTTGCTGCCAAGATCGCTCTTGGCTATACCCTCGACCAGATTGGTGAGATGGGTACCACTTCTTCAGCCTACGTGGCACCAAGCCTCGACTATATGATTTGTAAGATTCCCCGTTGGGACCTCACTAAGTTTGCTGGTGTAAGCCGTCAGATCGGTTCTTCGATGAAGTCTGTGGGTGAGATTATGTCTATTGGACGCAGCTTCGAGGAGATGATGCAGAAGGGTCTGCGTATGATCGGTCAGGGTATGCACGGCTTCGTGGGTAATGACCATACGAAATTCGAGAACCTCGATGAGGAACTTGCCAATCCAACCGACCTTCGTATCTTCGCCATCGCTCAGGCCCTCGAAGAGGGTTATACCATTGAGCGCATTGAGCAGCTGACGAAGATCGACGTCTGGTTCCTGGAGCGTCTGAAGCACATTGTCGACCTGAAGCACGAGTTGCAGAAGTATAACAAGCTCGAGGAACTGCCCGATGAGTTGCTGCTGGAGGTGAAGCGTTGCGGATTCAGCGACTTCCAGATTGCCCGTTTCGTGCTGAAACCCGAGGGCGGCAATATGGAGAAGGAGAACCTGGCTGTTCGTAAGTACCGTAAGGAGAAGGGCATCCTGCCCAGCGTAAAGCGCATCCCCACAGTAGCTTCCGAGCATCCAGAACTCACGAACTATCTCTATTTCACATACACCCATACACCTGCTTTTGGCAATCCTAAAGGTGAGCAGTATAAAGCTGCGCACGACATCAACTATTACAATAACGAAAAGTCGGTAGTTGTCTTAGGATCAGGCGCTTATCGCATCGGTTCGTCTGTGGAGTTCGACTGGTGTTCTGTGAATGCCATCAACACAGCCCGCAAGCTGGGTTACAAGTCGATCATGATCAACTACAATCCTGAGACGGTGTCTACTGACTACGATATGTGTGATCGTCTTTACTTCGACGAGCTCTCGCTGGAGCGTGTGCTCGACGTCATCGACCTCGAACAGCCGAAGGGTGTGATTGTCTCCGTGGGTGGTCAGATACCTAACAACCTCGCCATGAAGCTTTACCGTCAAGGTGTGCCCGTATTGGGAACATCGCCTGTGAACATCGACCGTGCAGAAAACCGCGACAAGTTCTCGGCCATGCTCGACAAACTGGGCATCGACCAGCCCGCATGGCGTGCGCTTACAAGCTTCGACGATGTGAAGGAATTCGTTGAGCAGGTGGGCTATCCCGTGCTTGTGCGTCCGTCGTATGTGCTCTCTGGCGCTGCGATGAATGTGTGCTACGACGAAGAGGAACTGCATCGCTTCCTCAACATGGCTACCGAGGTGTCGAAAGAGTTCCCCGTGGTAGTATCGAAGTTCATGACGGAAACGAAGGAAATAGAGTTCGACGCCGTTGCCGATAAGGGTGAGGTCATTGAGTATGCCATCTCCGAGCATGTGGAATATGCCGGTGTACACTCTGGCGACGCCACAATGGTGTTCCCCGCCCAGCACATCTACTTCTCTACCATCCGTCAGATCAAGAAGATTGCCCATAAGATTGCTGCTGAGCTGAACATCAGCGGTCCATTCAATATTCAGTTCCTAGCTAAGAACCGCGAGGTAAAGGTTATCGAGTGTAACCTCCGCGCCTCTCGTTCATTCCCCTTCGTATCTAAGATTCTGAAGCGCAACTTCATCGAGACTGCTACGAAGATCATGCTTGACGCGCCTTATCAGAAGCCTGAGAAGAGTGAGTTTGATATCGACCGCATCGGTGTGAAGGCCTCGCAGTTCTCATTCGCCCGTCTGCAGAATGCTGACCCCGTACTCGGTGTTGACATGAGTTCTACAGGTGAGGTAGGCTGTCTGGGCGACGACCTCAACGAGGCTATGCTCAACTCGCTGATTGCAACAGGCTACTCTATTCCTAAGGATGCCGTGCTGATTAGCTCTGGTGGTGCCAAAGGTAAGGTTTCTCTGCTTGAGCCCGCTCAGCAGCTGGCCAAGAAGGGTTACACTATCTACGCTACTGGTGGAACAGCCAAGTTCTTCAACGACAACGGTGTGAAGGCTATCAGCGTAGCCTGGCCTGATGAGGAGGGTGAGAACGTGATGGATCTGATTTCTCAGCACAAGGTTGGGCTCGTGATCAACGTTCCTAAGAACCACACCTCTCGCGAGCTTACCAATGGTTACAAGATCCGTCGTGGCGCCATTGACCACAACATTCCTCTGATGACCAACGTCCGTCTGGCTAAGGCCTTCATCGAGGCCTTCACCGCCATGAACCTCGACGATGTGAAGATCAAGAGCTGGCAGGAGTATAATAATTAAGGCTTTCCCGCATATGCAGGGAAAACCTCATCGTTATGACTGACGAATATAAGACCATTAAGAGCGGAGGCGAGGGCTACTACACCGACAAGCGTAGCAAGTTCCTCGCCTTCGCTCATCATGTGTCTTCTGTCGACGAAATCAAGGAACTTCTGGCCGGTTACCGCAAGAAATACTATGACGCCCGCCATGTATGCTATGCCTATATGCTCGGTCCTGACCGCAGCGAGTACCGTGCCAACGACGATGGTGAGCCCTCATCTACCGCAGGCAAGCCAATCCTCGGACAGATCAATTCCAATGAGCTTACAGACATTCTTATTGTTGTTGTACGTTACTATGGAGGCGTGAATCTCGGTACCAGCGGACTTATCGTCGCTTATCGCGAGGCAGCTGCCGATGCCATCGTCCACTCTGAGTTCGAGATGCGCCAGATAGAAGAAGTCATCACCTATACGTTCGCCTACCCCCTGATGAATGAAGTGATGCGCATCGTCAAGGAAATGCAACCTCGTATTGTCAGCCAGACCTACGACAATACCTGCGAGATTCGTCTGAGTATCCGCAAATCTGAGGCTGAACAGTTGAAAAACAGACTATCAAAACTGTCTTTCGAATAAAATCTATTTCTTTTTTGGGGAAAAATTTGGCCGTTTCATTTTTTCTCTATACCTTTGCATCCGCAAATCGAACAAGTTCGTTAGCATTCGATTAATCGGAGAGTTGGCAGAGTGATCGATCGCGCTGGACTCGAAATCCGGTATACCCCTTTCGGGTATCGGGGGTTTGAATCCCTCACTCTCCGCTTGTTAGAGTTCAATGATTCACATCATTGGACTCTTTTCTTTTAAAGAGAGATGTAGAAAATACGATTTTTCATACATTTTTATCAAAAAAAAGAAAAAGATGTTCGTTATTCGTTGGAAAAAGTGTATATTTGCAGCGAAAAAACAATTGTAATTATGAAGAAGTTTTTATTACTGTTTCTGTTGTTGAGTTGTTCCTTTGAGACATACGCAACTGATTTGAAGGGGAAGTATCTATCCCAGAGTGGTGAATTGATGTTCGAATTCACGGGTGACAGCTTATATATTGCCATCGCTCAAAGCCAACGCACAGTCTCTTCGTTCAAGTTGGTCAAGAGCAAAGAAGACAATAGTTCCACCACTTATAACGCCTACGAAAGTTATGAGCAGAACGGACGGATAACTTACAGAGAAGTATTAATCCGGGTCACCAAGAAAAAGAAAAAGGAATACCTGCTTGAGTACTACGGTAAAGATAAAGACCGCGAGTATAATTCAAATGAAAGATATACCATCAAGTTGATGGAATGAAATAAAACCTCTCACGATTGTGAGAGGTTTTATTTAACTAAGTTTGTGGATTACAAGACCGGAACGTAGCTTCGGCTCGAACCAGGTGGCCTTAGGCGGCATGATCTTTCCGCTGTCGGCGATATCCATGATCTGCTGCATCGAGACGGGATAAAGTGCCAGCGCGGCACGCATCTCACCAGAGTCCACACGACGCTTGAGTTCGCCGAGACCACGCAGGCCTCCTACGAAGTCGATGCGCTGTGATGAGCGCAGGTCGCCGATATTCAGGATCTCATCGAGAATCAGACGGCTGGAGATATCCACGTCGAGCACACCGATGGGATCGTTGTTGTCGTAGGTTCCCTCCTTCGCCTTCAGACTGAACCAGTGCTGATCCAGATAAAGAGAGAACTCATGAAGCTGCTTTGGTTTATAGATTTCCGTGCCTTTGTCCTCGACGATGAAATTCACCTGCAGGGCAGCCAGGAACTCTTCAGAGGTCATGCCATTAAGATCCTTCACCACACGGTTGTAGTCGAGAATCGTCAACTGTGAAGCCTGGAAGCATACTGCCATGAAGAAATTATACTCCTCGGTACCGTTGTGGTTGGGATTCTGCTTCTGTTTCTCTGCCCCCACGAGGGCGGCAGCAGCCGAACGATGGTGGCCATCGGCAATATAGAGCGAGGGCATCTTGGCAAACTCGTCGGTGATGGTCTGCATGTCCTTGTCGTCGTTGATCACCCAGAACTGATGACGGAATCCGTCGATGGGAGCAATGAAATCGTACTCAGGCTCGGTAGCGGCATAACGCATGATCAGCTCATTGAGTACCGCATTGTCGGGATAAGCGAAGAACACAGGCTCGATGTTGGCATTGTTCACACGGACATGCTTCATGCGGTCTTCTTCCTTATCGCGACGCGTGAGCTCGTGCTTCTTGATGCGGCCGGCCATATAGTCGTCGGTATGGGCACATACCACGAGACCGTATTGCGTCTTGCCATTCATCGTCTGCGCATAAATATAATAATGTTCGCGCGTATCCTGAACGAGCCAGCCCTTATCCTGGAACTTCTGAAAGTTCTCAGCAGCCTTTTCGTACACACGGGGGTCGTACTCGGAGGTGCCTACGGGGAAGTCGATCTCGGGCTTGATGATGTGGTAGAGGCTCTTCTCATTATCGCCTGCCTCTGCCCTCGCCTCTTCACTGTCGAGCACATCGTAGGGACGACTCTCCACCTGCTCCACCAGATCCTTCGGTGGGCGGATTCCCTTGAAAGGTTTTATGATAGCCATTTTACTTATTCACCTGGAATTTGGTGTCACCATCCTTGAAGAAGGCATTGATCTGCTTAGCGGCTGCGATACCGGCATTGATGTTGGCCTCGGCAGTCTGAGCACCCATCTTCTTCGGAGTAGAGAAATAACGACCCTCGAACTTCAGGAACTCGTCGTTGGCATCGGGCATGATGTCGGTCACGAACTTCAGGTCTTCGCGCTCCTGCATCAGCTTGATCAGCTCGGGCTCGTTGATCACTTCCTTACGAGCTGTGTTCACCAATACGCCACCCTTTTTCATCTTGCCTACCAGCGCAGCATTGATGCTCTGCTTGGTCTCAGGCGTAGCGGGGATGTGGAGAGAGACAACATCGCAGGTCTCGAACAGCTTATCTTGACAGCAAACAGCGTGAACACCAGCAGCCTCGATGACCTCTGCAGGGCAATAGGCATCGTAAGCATAGACATCCATACCGAAGCCCTTGGCGATGCGGGCCACATTGCGACCAACATTTCCGAAAGCAAGAATACCCAGTTTCTTACCCAGCAGCTCAGAACCGCTCTTACCGTTGTAGAAACCGCGCACAGCCATCACCAGCAGACCGAATACCAACTCTGCCACAGCATTTGAGTTCTGGCCTGGGGTATTCTCGGCTACTACGTTGTGAGCGGTGGCGGCAGCAAGGTCGATATTGTCGTAACCGGCACCGGCACGAACCACAATCTTCAACTGCTTGGCGGCATCGAGCACCTCAGCATCGACCTTATCCGAGCGGATGATCAGTGCATCGGCATCTTTCACAGCATCAAGGAGCTGTGCCTTCTCAGTATATTTCTCCAGAAGCACCAGCTCATTGCCTGCTGCTTCAATTTCTGCCTTAATCCCATTCACAGCTGCTGCTGCGAAAGGTTTCTCTGTTGCAACTAATACTTTCATTTTTCTATGGATTAGTGATTTGCTTCAAATTCCTTCATGCAGGCGACGAGGGCGTTGCAGCCTTCGATAGTCTGGGCGTTGTAGCAAGAAGCACGGAAGCCACCAACCGAACGGTGACCCTTTACGCCAACCATACCCTTGGATACGGCGAAGTCGAGGAAGTCTTTCTCCAACTCCTTGTACTCGTCGGCCATCACGAAGCAGAGGTTCATCAGCGAACGGTCCTCCTCCTTGGCGGTACCAACGAACATCTTATTGCGGTCGATTTCACCGTAGACGATCTCAGCACGCTGCTTAGCCAGCTTGTCCATAGCCTCTACACCACCCTGAGCCTTGATCCAGCGGAGGTTCTCGAGTGCACAGTAGATGGGCACCACAGGCGGTGTGTTGAACATCGAACCTTTGTCGACGTGTGTGCGGTAGTCAAGCATTGTGGGAATCTCACGGGGTGCACGGCCCAGTTTCTCGTCCTTCAGAATGATGATAGTCACACCGGCCATAGCCAGGTTCTTCTGGGCACCTGCATAAATGGCGTCATACTTACTCACGTCAACAGGACGGCTCATGATATCCGACGACATATCGGCAATCAGGGGCACAGCAACGTCGAGGTCCTTACGGATCTCCGTACCATAGATCGTATTATTGGTGGTGATGTGCAGATAGTCGGCATCAGCAGGCACCGTCCAATCCTTCGGGATGAAGGTATAATTGGCATCGGCAGAAGAAGCCACCTCAACGACCTCACCAAACAACTTGGCTTCCTTCATAGCTTTCTTTGCCCAGACACCAGTGTTCAGATAGGCAGCCTTCTTAATCAGGAAGTTGAATGGAATCATGCAGAACTCGAGACTGGCACCGCCACCAAGGAAAATAACTGAATAGCCCTCTGGGATGTCGAGCAGTTCCTTTACGAGAGCCACAGCCTCGTCAACCACGGGCTGGAAGTCCTTTGCACGGTGGCTGATCTCCATCAGAGAGAGACCCGAACCATTGAAATCAAGACACTGTTGAGCGGTCTTCTCAATCACTTCGCGGGGAAGCATCGAGGGACCGGCATTAAAGTTGTACTTCTTCATGTTGAATTATTATTTTTGAATGTTTGAAATTGATGTTCATCGAATTGCGCCGCGAAATTACACTTTTATTTTCATTTGGCCAAATGTTTGAGCAAAAATTCACAAAAATAAGCGATTTTCTTTCAATTTGTCAACTCTACTTCGCATTTTCCTGCCCACATTTTTGCAAAATTACAAAGAATCTTCGACATACGCAAGCCTTTAGCCAAGTTTAACGTGACGAAAAAAACTATATTTAAAGAATATTTATTATCTTTGCAACCATAAAATCAAAAGTATGAAGGTACATGAAGTAATTATCTCGCTTGCGTCGAACGATAATCAAGAGGCCAATTTGGCTAAGGCCAGGGAACAATTAACACAATTGATGACGGAGGTGCATTTTACTTCTGCCATTTGGACGGAGCCCATAGCCACTTCGCGAAAGGAGCCATATCTGAACCAACTCTGCAAGGGAACGACAACCTTTGGTGAGGGACTGTTGTGCGAGGTATTAAAGGAGACTGAGAAGCGCATCGGACGCATTAAGAATGAAGATGGTGTTGTGGTCGTCGACCTCGATCTTTTAGAGTATGACGGCCAGCGTCATCATTTAAGAGATTGGAGCAGAAACTATGTCAAGGATTTATTAAACGAACTATGAAAAAGTATCTCATTATCACGGCTTTATTAGCATTCAATATCAATATTTTTGCACAACAGTTCGAAGATTATTTCGAGGACCGCACTCTTCGTTTGGATTACACCTTCGCTGGCTGTGACGTCATGCATAATATCTATGTTGACGAACTCGTCAGTCTTCCCCATTGGTATGGGCGCAGACATAGGCTTGCAGAACTTCCCTTGAAAGGTAATGGTCAGATTACTGTCCGTTCGAAGATAGACAGTGTGGTTATTTACCGCCATGCCTTCTCTACCCTCTTCCAAGAATGGCTAGCAACTGACGAAGCCAAGAACACACAGAAATCATTCGAAAACGTATTCCTCGTTCCCTTCCCAAAAGCTCCCGTAGAAATCAAGGTGGAGTTGTTTGACAATCACAATATGGTGGTAAACTCGCTAACGCACACCGTAAATCCCAAAGATATCCTGATTCGCAAGGCGGGCGAACGTGACATTACCCCCTACGACGTTTTACATCATGCCAATGACACGTCGCACTGCATTCATATCGCTTTTGTTGCTGAAGGCTATACCGAAGACGAAATGGACCATTACCTGAGAGACTGTCAGAAGGCCATCGGTTCGCTATTCAACCATGAGCCCTTTAAATCACTACAAGACCGTTTCCAAATCATCGCCTTAAAGTCCGTCTCGCAGGAATCAGGCACAAGTGAACCCTCAAGGGGCATCTGGAAAAATACAGTTCTTGGTTCCCACTTCGACACTTTTTATAGCGATCGTTATCTGACAACACTACATCTGAAGCGTCTTCACGACGTCTTAGCGGGCACACCCTACGAGCATGTCATTATTTTAGTAAATACTGAGCATTATGGCGGAGGCGGCATCTATAATTCATATAACCTCAGCTATACGGGCGGCTCGCAGTTTTTACCTGTCGTGGTACATGAATTCGGACACAGTTTCGGAGGTTTAGGCGACGAGTATACCTATGGCAACGACGACCCTATTTATTTCGATGACACGGAGCCCTGGGAGCCTAACCTCACCACCAAGGCCACAGCCTTCATCAAGTGGGAGAATCTCATCAAAGCTGGTAAGGCTGGACTCATCGAGGGTGGCGGCTATCAAGAAAAAGGCGTATGGCGAGGTTGCGAGAATTGTCGCATGCGTACCAACGAAGAGCCCGAATTCTGTGCAGTCTGTAAACAGGCGCTCAAGGAACTGATTGATTTTTATACGGAATAATCAAAGTGAATCAAGGCTGTCAGAATACAGACTGGCGGCTTCGTCGCTTCGCTCATCATCCGTCATCTCCACCAGTGGATGAATATCCATCACTTCAAGATTAATACCTATACGATTCATATTTTGATTCGTATAGGTGAGTTGCGCACCAAACAGACAGATGGTCCACGACATCTGTACCCACAACATGAAGAGCGGCAAAGCAGCAAAGGAGCCGTATATGGCGTTGTAGCCCGTCACCCATATCTGTGAATGAATATAAACCACCTGTAGCACGTGCATGCCCACACCAGCCAAAATGCCAGGAATGATGGCACACGAAGGTTTGACCCGCGTGTTAGGCATATAGATATAAAGACCAATGAAAATGAGCGACAGAAGGACATAGGGCGTGAGATCGAGCAGATAGTGCACCGCAGTCCCTAGATATTCATAACCACTCATCTTCGCAGCAAAGGCCGTCATATAAAATGACAGGCCCATAGAAACAACCAACATAATCGGGAAAAGCAGGAACATGGCCAAATAATTGGTAAACGATCGGATGATTGGCCTCGAGTTGCTCAACTGCCAGATATGATTGAACGTTTCCTCTACATTATTCATCAGCATCAGCACGGTGTAGAGCATGAAGATCAGTCCGATACCAAGGAAAATACCACTTTGGGTGTGTACCAAATAACTGTTGACAAAGCCGATGATGGCGTCTGCTGCTTGGGGCTGCGACGAGAGTGTGTCGCGAAACCATATCTCGATGTATTTGTTATAGCCAAACCCCCTCGCAATGGCGAAGATCACCGCGAGGATGGGGACAAAAGCTAAGAGTGTGGAATAAGTCAGCGCAGAGGCTTGAGCCATGACACGCTTAGCCGTAAAGAAACGAATAGTCAAGCTAAACTTATGATAGATGTTGCTGAGAACGCTCTTCACCATAATAAAAATAAAAAAGCACTGCTCCTGTAAGCCGGGTTCTGTTCCCCCGAAGGGGAGCCTGTCATTTATCTACTCCATGAGTCACCCCATGGCTCCAGCGTTCTACCCTCCATCGTTTACTCGGGCGGGCGACCCTCAGACGACGGTATACATGAACTTGCAGTCCCCAGTCGGCACAGCCTGATGATCACCCATCAGCTGGTGGTCTCTTACACCACCTTCTCACCCTTACCCACTCTAGGGGCGGTTGTTTTCTTCTGCCGGCACCTACTGTCACCAATAGCTTCCATTTTCAGAAGTGGGGCGCCCTATACTGCCCGGACTTTCCTCTCGTACACAGGTACCAGCGACAGGCCGGAGCAGTGCTTTCAATCTTACAACAAATACAGATTACAAATCGTTGTAATTCTGCACATTAAATGTAGAGGTGGACATATTACCTGTCTCGTAACCTTTTTTCAGCCAGCGCTTACGCTGATCGGAGGTACCATGGGTGAATGACTCAGGCGTAGCCCTACCCTGTGCCTTCTTCTGGAGCCAATCGTCGCCAATAGCTTTTGCTAATTCCAGACCTTTCTCCAAATCGCCATACTCCATCGAGTGGTTAATGGCATCCTCATAGTGAGCCCAAACACCTGCATAATAGTCAGCCAAGAGTTCCAGACGCACACTAATCTGATTGGCGCTCACCTTATCGGTCTGGTTCATGGCCTGATGAGCCTTACCCAATATACCTAGTGAGTTTTCTACATGGTGTCCGATCTCGTGAGCTATCACATAAGCGTATGCGAAGGTATTCCCCTCGACACCCAATTGACGCTTCATCTGCGTAAAGAACGAGAGGTCAATGTAGAGTTTCTGGTCGCCAGAGCAATAGAAAGGTCCCACAGCTGCTGATGCAGAACCGCAGGCAGAATTCACCTGATTGGTAAACAACACCAATGTCGGGGGTTCGTAAGTACGTCCCATCTCTTGGAACACCCTTGTCCACACATCCTCGGTAGAAGCGAGAATCTGTTTACATTCAGTAGCCAATTGTTGTTCCTCCTCGGTGAAGCTCTCTGGATCGACGCTCTCTGTCTGGGCAGACATTTGCTGTTGGGCAGCCTGAAGACCTGCGGATACTGGATCGCCACCGCTCATCCAAGCAAACAGCGCAGCCACAATGATAGCTCCGATGCCACCGATACCGGCTTTTGCACCACCACTAAGACCACGACGGTCTTCCACATTACTACTTTCTCTTCTTCCTGTTAATCTCATAATCCTAAAAATTTAATTATTCACCGAGCCTCCAACAATGTCGAGGAGTTCGTTTGTAATGGCCTGTTGACGGCTCTTGTTATATTGAAGGTTCAGTTCTCGTAGTAGTTCGTCGGCATTATCCGTAGCGGTCTGCATAGCCACCATACGAGCGGCATGCTCAGAGGCATTAGAATCGAGTAGGGCCGTATAGAGCGACAGGTGGGCCAGCTTCGGAATAAGCGAAGAGAGTACGGTGTTCATATCAGGCTCGACAATGAAGTTGTCGTTCAACGGCTTCACTGCCTCTTCGTCTTCTCTCCTACTCTCCCTCTCTCCTCTCTTCTTTAGATACTCCTGCGACTCCTTAGTGGCAATCACAGAAGTCAGGTCGCGCTCATGATTGGCCTGCAACTCCGACTCTACATCGATGGGCAGGAAGGTCTTGCGGGTGAGCACCTGCGAGCCTGCGCTCTTGAAATGATGATAAATGAGGTCAACCTTGTCGATCTCACCATCCGCAAACTTCTTACCCAGCTCCATCGCAATCTCAATACATTGCTGCACATTAGGCTTATCTGCCAACGCCGAGAATTCGCCCTGTACTTTCAATCCCATTTTGCAGGCTTTCTCATGACCTTTACGGCCAATGGGATAGATCTCGACATTATCACGACCGATGGTCTTGTCGTACTCGTCGACAGCGTGCAACATCATCTTGATGGTGTTGGCATTAAAACCGCCACAGAGCGACGAATTTGACGTGAAGACCACCAGGGCTGCCCTTTTCACGGGGCGCACCTGATCGTAGATGGTCTGGGCTTCAGCCTCGGCAGCGAGAAACGACTTGAGGATGTGCTCCAGCAACTCCTCGTAAGGAAGCATGTTCTGAATGGCTACCTGTGCGTGGTGCAGTTTGCTGGAGGCCACCATCTTCATGGCCGACGTGATCTTGCGCGTGGAGTTGACGGAGGCGATGCGGCCTTTAATTTCTTTTAAACTTGGCATGTTCTTTTATTTATTGAACATTGAACATTGAACATTGATTTTTATCGAAGACGGAACACCGGGCAAAGGCACGCAGCCCATGTTCAATGTTCAATCTTCAATTATCAATGTCATTTATACGTTCCTGCGATATCCGCCATCACAGCTTCGATCTTGGCTGTCGTCTCGTCGTCGATCTTACCGCTGGCGAGCGTCTCGATCACTTCGGGGCTGGCACTGCGCAGCTTGTCGAGGAACGCCGTCTGGCACTCTCGCACCTTGTCGATGGGCACCTCGCGCATCAGTCCGTGCACACCGCAATAGAGGATGGCAATCTGCTCGCCTACGGGCATCGGGCTGTACTGCGGCTGGATGAGCAGCTGGTTGTTCTTACGACCACGGTCGAGCGTCATCGCCGTCACGGCATCCATATCGCTGGAGAACTTCGAGAAGGCCTCGAGCTCGCGATACTGTGCCTGGTCGATCTTCAGCGTACCGGCCACCTTCTTCATCGACTTGATCTGTGCCGAACCACCCACACGGGATACGGATATACCGACATTGATGGCGGGACGGAAGCCCTGGTTGAAGAGGTCGCTCTCGAGGAAGATCTGACCGTCGGTGATGGAGATCACATTCGTGGGAATGTAAGCCGACACGTCGCCAGCCTGCGTCTCGATGATGGGCAGAGCGGTCAACGAGCCACCACCCTTCACATGACCTTTCATGCATTCGGGCAGGTCGTTCATCTGCTCGGCCACCTCCTGCTGCTCGTTCATCTTGGCTGCACGCTCCAACAGACGGGAGTGCAGATAGAACACATCGCCCGGATATGCCTCACGTCCTGAGGGACGGCGCAGGATCAGCGACACCTCACGGTAGGCTACAGCTTGTTTCGAGAGGTCATCGTAGACCACTAGTGCTGGCAGGCCTCTGTCACGGAAATACTCACCGATGGCGGCACCAGCAAACGGTGCATAGTACTGCATGGCGGCAGGATCGGCTGCGGTTGCAGCCACCACGATGGTGTAAGGCATAGCGCCATGCTCCTGCAACGTGCTGACGAGGGCGGCTACTGTAGACGCCTTCTGGCCGATGGCCACATAGATACAATAGACAGGCTTGCCTGCCTCATAGAAACTCTTCTGATTGATGATGGTATCCACGGCGATGGCGGTCTTACCCGTCTGACGGTCGCCGATGATGAGCTCACGCTGTCCACGTCCGATAGGAATCATCGAGTCGATGGCCTTCAGACCTGTCTGCAGCGGCTCCTTCACGGGCTGACGGTAGATCACACCAGGGGCCTTACGATCGAGCGGCATCTCAAACGCGTCGCTCAGATCGATGTCGCCCTTGCCGTCGATAGCCTGTCCCAGCGGATTGATCACACGGCCCAGCATGTTGTCGTTGACACGGATAGAGGCGATACGCTTCGTGCGCTTCACGACCATACCCTCCTTGATGCCCGATGTACTACCGAGGAGCACACAACCCACGTTGTCCTCCTCCAAGTTCATCACGATGGCCATCGTGCCGTTCTCAAACTCCAACAGCTCGTTGGCCTCTGCATTGCGGAGTCCGTAGATGCGGGCCACACCGTCGCTGACGGTCAGCACGGTTCCCACCTCATCGAACTTCTCGGCATTGGAGATACCCTTCAGCTGGTCGAGCAGAACCTGGGACACTTCGCTTGGTTTAATCTTATCTGACATTGTTTATTGCTATTTAAGTGAGTTAAGAATTGAGTTGAGTTTCGACTTGACACTCGCATCCATGCGATAGGTGTCGTATTCGAGGATAAAGCCACCGATGATATCGGGGTTCACCTCGGTCTCAAACTCCACCGTTCCATTAGTCTTGCTTTCCACCATCTGACGCATCTTCTGCTCAGTGGCAGGAGAGACGGCAGCAGCGGTGATAAGTCTGCCACGGATGACGTTCTTCTGTTGACGATAAAGCGTGACGTATGAATTGGCGATGAATTGCATCACGTTCTCGCGGTCTTCCTTCAGCACAAGACTGATGAAGGCCTTGGTCAGTTCGCAGGGCTTCTCGCCGACGGCTGTCAGCAAGAGCGTCTGCTTCGTGTCCTTCGAGAGCATCGGGTTGTCAATTGTCTGCCTCAGCTGTGGCACCTCGGCATAGGTCTTCGCCATCGTCTGCATCTCCTTGTAGACGTCGGCCTCGATCTTCGCGTCGGTGGCACTCTTCAGCAGCGCCCTGGCATAACGAACCGATATGACTCCTATATCCATACGCAATCACTTAATTTACAGAAACCTCATCCAGCATACGGTCGATCAAATCCATCTGCGTCTTGTCGTCCTTCAGGTTCTGACGAAGCACCTTCTCGGCAATCTCGACGCTGAGGGTAGCTACTTGCTTGCGGATATCGGCGATGGCGGCTTTCTTCTCCTGTTCGATGGCGATGCGGGCATCCTCCATCAGACGGGCACCTTCCTGACGCGCCTTATCCTGGGCTTTCTCTACAATGGCATCGCGGGTCTCTGCAGCCTCCTTCAAGATCTGAGCCTGCTTCTCGCGTGCCTCCTGCAAGATGGATTCACCTTCTTTCTGTATATTGGCAAGTCGTTCGTTGGCCTCATGCGCCTTGCGCAGCGAGTCGTCGATGAAAGCCTGACGCTCCTTCACCATACCTGTGATGACAGGGAAACCAAACTTCCACAGCAGGAAGAACACCACGAGGAACGTGATGGTCATCCAGAACAACAGACCAGTACTCGGAATCAATAAATCCATAGACTGAATGTTTTAACTATTCACTTTTTTACCTTTTAACCTTTGCTTAGATGCAGAGGAATGCGATAACGGCAGCGAAGAGTGCAACACCCTCGATAAGGGCAGCTGCAACGATCATGTTCGTGAACAACTTGTTCATCACTTCTGGCTGACGGGCCATAGCGTCCATAGCCTGTCCACCAATCTTACCAATACCAAGACCTGCGCCAATAGCTGCGAGACCTGCGCCTACTGCGGCACCCAATTTTGCAACACCTTCTGCTGCTAATAATGCTGTAATCATAAATGTTTAATGTTTTAATTATTAATGTTTTAAATGTTTATTATTCATGTTCTGGTTCAACTCTTGCCAAGCCGATAAATACGGCAGACAGCATCGTGAATACCATCGCCTGGATGAAACAGACCAAGCACTCGAGGCACATCATGAAGATACTCATGATAACGCTCAGTGCCGACATCGACAGCTGTACGGCCACCGTCTGGGCAGCCACCAGGAAGATGATACACGTAATGGCCACCGCGATGGCGTGACCCGCCATCATGTTGGCGAAAAGTCGGATCATCAGGGCGAAGGGCTTCGTGAAGATACCCACGAACTCAATCACGGGGATGATGGGAATCGGAGCCTTCAACCATGTGGGCACTTCAGGCCAGAAGATATCCTTCCAGTAGTGCTTGTTGCCCGAGAACTGCACAATCAGGAAGGTGCAGAGGGCGAGGAAGAACGTCACAGCGATATTGCCCGTCACGTTTCCAGAGCCTGGCGGGAACGGTATCAGGCCCATCACATTACACGTGAAGATGAAGAAGAAGCAGGTGAGCAGATAGGGCGTGTATTTCTCGTAGCCCTTCCCTACTCCCGGCTTGATGATCTCATCCACCACATACATCACGAGCATCTCGACAAAGCCGACGAAGCCACCAGGTGCACCATCCGAGGCCTTGCGCTTCTTGTACCAGCGGGCGCTGAACAGGATGCAGCACAGCAGGATGGCCACATTGATGAACATCACGGCCACCGTCTTGGTGATCGACAGGTCGAGCACGGGCTCGCCGTTCTCAACTATCTTGCCAGCGTTGTCACCCTCGGTCGCAATGGCCAGGCCGTAAGGGCCCTGACGCAGTCCGTTGGCATCAGCATGGTGCTCGAACTTCGACGAGCAGAACACATGCCAGCCTGTAGAGCTGTTGACAATGACGGGCAGCGGGATCACCAGCGGCTTCCCTTCTCCGAGGTCGGTCACATGCCATTCGTGTGAGTCCTTGATATGCTCAAGCACCACCTCCTTGGCCGAGAAATCCTCTGCCGCCATCGCAGGCACCAATGCGAACATCAGCAACGCAACGCTAAGCAGTCGTTTGATGTGATTCATTATTCTTTGTTACTTAATGTCTTAATTTTAGTGTTACAACCATCGTTATCGCGTACATTATTATAAATATGGCGGCGAAGCGGATGGCTTCTTCTCTATTCTCGGTGAAGAATACGTAGAGCCCGACAACTGTAGCAACGAGCAGCATACGTATTGTTGCCATAATCAGATAGAAGTGGACCAGATGGTCAGGTGAATGCCGCTTGACGAGGTCATAGCCCTTCACGTAGGCAACCCCTAACAAGGTGAAGAAGAGGACAGAGAGGATGATTTCGAAAGCCATACGCGGCTTAGTCCTCCTTCAGTTCCACACAGAGTGATACCTGATTCTTCTGTACCTCTACGAATCCGCCCAGAATCGGCAGCTGATTCCCTGCATACTCCACCACTCCCTTCGTCAGAATGGAGATGATAGGCGCATGGTCGGTCAGAATCTCAAAGTTTCCCTGTGCGCCAGGTACCTTGACACTCTCCACCTCACCGGTGAATTCTATCCTTTCAGGCGAAACTATCTTTAATTGCAGCATATCTGTAAACTGTAAACTGTCAACTATCAACTGTCAACTATGCCTTTGCAGCTTCCAGCAGTTTCTTCGCCTTCTCTTTAGCATCATCGATCGTACCCACATTGAGGAAAGCCTGCTCAGGCAGGTCGTCCACCTCGCCGTCAAGAATCGCATTGAAGCCCTTGATGGTATCCTCGATGGGCACCATCACACCAGGCAGACCGGTAAACTGTGAGGCCACCGAGAACGGCTGAGAGAGGAATCGCTGCACACGACGGGCGCGGTTCACAGTCAGCTTGTCCTCATCTGAGAGCTCATCCATACCGAGAATGGCGATGATATCCTGCAGTTCCTTGTAGCGCTGCAGAATCTCCTTCACCCTCTGGGCGCAGTCGTAGTGCGCCTTACCCACAATCAGCGGATCGAGAATACGAGAGGTTGAACCCAGCGGATCCACAGCCGGATAGATACCCAACTCCGCAATCTTACGGTCGAGCACCGTCGTGGCATCCAGATGGGTGAACGTCGTAGCAGGGGCAGGGTCGGTCAAGTCGTCGGCAGGCACATATACAGCCTGTACGGAAGTGATAGAGCCCGTCTTCGTCGAGGTGATGCGCTCCTGCATGGAACCCATCTCCGAGGCCAGCGTCGGCTGGTAACCTACGGCCGATGGCATACGGCCAAGTAATGCTGACACCTCTGAACCGGCCTGAGTGAATCGGAAGATATTGTCGATGAAGAACAGGATATCGGCAGCACCGCCATCCTTACCACCGCCGTCGCGGAAGCCCTCGGCCACCGTCAGACCCGACAATGCCACAGAGGCACGGGCGCCTGGCGGCTCGTTCATCTGACCATACACCAGTGTAGCCTGGCTCTTCTTCAGCTCCTCCGGATCAACGAGACTCAAGTCCCATTTGCCTTCGTCCATTGCCTGGCGGAACTTCTCACCATAACGGATAACGCCCGACTCAATCATCTCTCGGATCAAGTCATTACCCTCACGGGTACGCTCGCCTACTCCTGCAAACACCGAGAATCCGTTGTGGCCTTTGGCAATGTTGTTGATCAACTCCATGATGAGCACCGTCTTACCTACACCAGCACCTCCAAAGAGTCCGATCTTACCACCCTTCATATAGGGCTCCAGCAGGTCGATCACCTTGATACCCGTGGCCAGGATCTCCTTCTTCGTAGAGAGTTCCTCAAACGAAGGAGCCTCGCGATGGATGGGATAGGCACCCTTCATGTCGAGTGGATTCATACCGTCGATAGGCTGTCCGATAACGTTCAGCATTCGACCTTTAATCTGATCACCAGCAGGCATCATGATTGGTGTGCCCATGGGAATGGCCTCCAGTCCGCGATGCAGACCGTCGGTATTGTCCATAGCCACGCAGCGCACCGTATCCTCGCCGATGTGCTGCTGCACCTCGACAATCAGGTCACGCCCGTCACCACGGTCAATCTTAAGGGCATCGTGAATCTTCGGCAGAACCTTCTCAGCCTCTTGTCCTTCGGTGTCGAAATAGACGTCGATGACAGGGCCGATAATCTGCGAAATGTGTCCAGTTAATTGTGACATACGCTTGTAAATATTTAAAGTAATTATTCGTTTTTAGAACTAGTCGATTGCAAAGATAGTTAAAATATTCGGAACAAAAAAACTTTTGGCCGAAAAAATCCTAAAAAATACATTTATAGCTAAATTTACAACAAAAAAAGGAAGACAGGTCTTTGATTCTCACCGGTATCAAGTGACCTGTCCTCCTTACCTATCGTATGTGCCTAGTTCTTCAGTTGAGTTTTCACGATGGTGCTGCTTTTCTGTCCCATGATGTCACTCTCCATAGTAGTTTCCATCGATTTCACCCAAAGGTCGTCAGTCAGTTCGTAGCTTGCCTTCTCGTTCATATCTAATTTCAACAATCCGCTATCGAGCACTGTGTCGATGTTATCCTTGATCATAGCAGCCTGTTGTGGCGCAGTCTTTTCCACCTGCTTGAGAATATAGTTCTTCAATTCCTCGCGACTCATGTCGGTTTTGGCTGAGGCACCAATCTTTTTACCTGTAACGAGCCAGATGCGTTTCAGCGACACCATATTATTTTCATATGTATCCTGCATGCCGCTGGTGATGTTACGTCCAAAAAGTGCAAGGGGCGATGAAGTGATGGTCAGGCTATATGTCATTCGCTCAGGTGTCAGTTCTGCCATAAGCTGCTCCTGCAACTGTTCTTTCTTCATCACTTGTGAGATCTCAGGAGCCGCCTCAAACAACTCGTCGATAAGCTTGTATGCGGAAGCCTTCGATTTTGCTTTCACCTCCTCGTAGTTAATGATCTCCAACACCTTGCCCTCCTTATTGAGGCGCATCTGTACTTTACAGTCCTTCATCATCTCCTCACCGAGGGTGGTCAGGCGGCTCAACAGGTTCTCTCCATTGCCGTCACTCTTGAAGTTGATTATCTCCTGCGTCATCTCGAAACCTTCGGAGGTTTCTTTCGTAATGGTGTACTTCTGTTCGTAACTTATGTTCACCGTCTGTCCCATCGCTGTAGCGGCAGTCGTCGTGGTGTAAGTTTTCACTTGGCCCTTTTTTAGCGCAGGTGTTACCTTGATACTTTGTCCGAAGACAGAAATGGCCATCATGAGGCCAATAATGATAGCAGATACTTTTTTCATTTTTTAATGTAATTGGTTTGGTATTAATTCTGCAAATGTAGCCATTTTTTAGAACAAATCCAAATAATTCGTAAATTTCACGACGTTTGCCTATTCTTTATTTACCATCATGTTAGGTGTGTCTTACCGATGCACGCATTTGGGATTGGCCCAAAAACGAACATAGATATTTTTCTTTGTTTACTTATTATTTTGTATTATCTTTGCAGCGTGAATAATAAATATGAAATATGAATAGCATCACTAGGAAAGAAGGCATTACTAACGCCAGGGAATTGGGCATGCCGAAGTATATCATTTTAGGTGTGCAGCATTTGTTTGCGATGTTTGGTGCCACTATTCTAGTACCAGTCCTGACAGGATTATCCGTATCGTCTACCCTACTTTTTGCGGGTATCGGTACGCACCACCAACTGGCTGCTAGCCATCATAGCTGTGGTAACGGTAATTAGTGCGAGTGAGTGGGGCAAGGGCATCTTCAAGATTGTCCCAATCCTGTTGGGTGTGCTGGTGAGCTATCTGACCGCCATAGCAATGGGCGAGGTGGACTTCTCGGCGCACCTGCCAACACGACCTATAGCGAGAATACAGGCGTGCTGAACTTGGCAACGGTGTTCGACCCTGCCGTGATCCGTCTGGCAGCCTGTTTCGCCATTCTGCTGTCGTTCTGTCCGAAGTTTGCCTGTCTGATCGGTCTGATTCCTATGGCCACCATCGGCGGTGTGAGCATGATTCTCTATAGTATGATCTCAGCTGTCGGTGTACGCAACCTGATAGAGGGCAGCGTCGACTTCAATTCGTCACGAAACGTGTTTGTGGCAGCCTCGATTCTGGTGATTGCCATCGGTTTGAAATATGGTGCTGAGGATAATGTGAGCATGGGGCCCATCCATTTTTCAGGACTGGCACTCGCAGCCATTGTTGGCGTGACTATGAATGCCATCCTGCCTGATAAATTAGGTATAAAGGTAAAGAGCGTTCACGGAAAAGAAAAACGATAACGAAGAAGGGTGTCCAATGGACACCCTTCTTTACAGACTATAACAAACCTAATCGAGTCCGAAGAGCACCTTCAGTCCGCCGTCGACACCCGAGAAGCCCATGAAGGCGAGGGAGAGCAGTCCGGCAGAGAGCATCACGATGGCCATGCCCTGCATGCCCTTGGGAATCTTCACGAGCTCGAGCTGCTCACGCATACCGGCAAAGACCGTCAGCGCCAGGCCGAAGCCAATGGCTGTGGAGAAGGCATAGACCACCGACTGCAACAGATTGTAATCCTTCTGGATGCAAAGGATGGCCACACCCAGCACAGCACAGTTGGTGGTGATCAGCGGCAGGAAGATGCCCAATGCCTGATAGAGGGCCGGCGACACCTTCTTCAGCACAATCTCGACCATCTGCACCAGCGAGGCGATGACGAGGATGAAGGCGATGGTCTGCAGATACTGCAAACCGAAGGCGTCGAGCACATATTTCTGCACCAGCCAGGTGACGATGGTGGCGAGCGTCAGCACAAAGGCGACGGCTGCCGACATGCCCAGCGAGGTGTCAATCTTCTTGGATACGCCGAGGAACGGACAGATGCCGAGGAACTGTGACAACACGATGTTGTTCACAAAAATGGCGCTGATGAAAATCAAAATATACTCCATATCTTAAGCGTTTCTAAGTTTGTTGACAATAGCGATGAGGAAGCCGAGGGTGATGAATGCACCCGGAGGCAGCACGAAGAGCAGGATGTTGTAAGTCTCGGGCAGCAGGGTCAGTCCGAAGATAGAGCCATTGCCCAGGAACTCACGACAGATGCCTAAGAGCGTCAGACCGATGGTGAAACCAAGACCGATACCGATACCATCGAAGAGCGAGGCCACAGGCGACTGCTTGGCAGCGAAGGCCTCCGCACGACCGAGGATGATACAGTTGACCACAATCAGCGGGATGAAGAGTCCGAGGGCAGCATCGATGTCAGGCAGGAAGGCCTTGATGACCAGTTGGAGGATGGTCACGAAGGCGGCAATCACCACGATGAACACGGGGATGCGCACCTTGTCAGGTGTGATGGATTTCAGACACGAGATGACGACGTTGGTGCAGATGAGCACCGCCATCGTGGCCAGGCCCATCGACATACCGTTGATGGCAGAGGTGGTGGTGGCCAGCGTGGGACACATACCGAGCATCAGGACGAACGTGGGGTTCTCCTTGACGATGCCATTCTTGATAATCTGTATTGCGTTCATATCTTATTTCTCCTTTACTTGTTGCGAGGCGCCGGTCTGGGCATCAGCGGGCGTCGTCTTGTAAGCATTATAAGCATTGTTGACAGCGAGCAGGAAGGCACGACTGGTGATGGTAGAGGCCGTGATGGCATCCACCTGTCCACCGTCCTTCGAAACGGTCAGAGGCTCCACAGGATCCTTGCCTATGATATCGCCCTTCTCACCCTTCTGGAACCACTTGTCGGCTTTTGCACCGAGTCCCGGGGTCTCCGCATGTTCGAGAAGTGTATAGCCGAGAATCTTGCCATCAGGATCGAAGCCTACAAGCACCTTCAGGTCGCCTCCGAAACCACCAGTAGTGCTCTCGACGGCAGCACCGAGGTCCTTGCCCTGAGCATCCTGTGTCTGATAGATAATATAAGTCATTTCCTTGCCCTTGGCATCATTCTGGCGCACAGTGTCGGTCTTGGTCACCGTGAGGTCGCCGACACACATCACCGTCTTAATACCATCGGCCAGGGCCTTTGCCTTCTGTTCGTTGATAGGCCCTTCAGTCAGGTGGTTCACATAAGCCAGGATACCACCCATGACGACTGCTACTCCTGTGAGCACCAGCACCATATTCAGTAATGATGATTCTAATTTCTTCATTTCGCTACCTCCCCGAATCGTTTGGGTTTCACATAATTATTGATGAGGGGCGTGAACGCATTCATAATCAGAATGGCGAACGACATACCCTCAGGATAGGCACCCCAGTTACGGATGACGATGGTGAGCACACCGATGCAGACACCATAGATGATCTGACCCTTCGCTGTCATCGGGCTCGTCACATAGTCGGTTGCCATGAAGATAGCACCCAGCATCAAGCCTCCGGAAAGAATCACCACCACGGGGTCGGCATAGATAGGATTAGCAAGGTGCAGCAGCGAGCTGAGCACAAACACCGTACCGATGATGCTGACGGGAATATGCCAGGTGATAATCTTACGCCAGAGCATGAAGATCAGACCCGCAATCAGCGCCAGGTCGCAGACCTCGCCGATGGTACCTGCACCACCGTTGAGCGAGAAGTCGGCAAAGAGCAACTGGAAGGCATCCGGCAGATCGGCCAGTATATCCATATTACCGCTCTTAACGGCCTCCTGCATCAGCGCCAGCGGTGTGGCACCCGTCTCGGCATCCAGATACCGGGTCCACTGCCCAGGCAAGGGCCACGATGTCATCTGTGCCGGGAAAGCCACAAGCAGCGCACAACGGCCCACCAATGCGGGGTTGAAGATGTTATGTCCGAGCCCTCCGAAGGTCATCTTGGCCACACCGATGGCAAACAGCGCACCGATGAGGATAATCCAGATGGGGAGGTTCGACGGGAGGTTCATACCGAGCAGCAAGCCTGTCAGGGCAGCCGAGCCGTCGAGGATGGTGTTACGCTCGTTCTTGAGAATGTATTTGTTAATCGCCCACTCAAAGAATACGCAGGCAGCCACACTCGTCAGGCAGACGATGACAGACCCTAAGCCGAAGAAGTAGAACGATATGAGAAGTGCGGGCATCAGGGCGATGATCACACCGTACATATTGCGCTCTACACTATCAGAGCCGTGGGCATGTGGCGATAATGATACGACTAATTTTCCCATATTATTTCTTTGCATTACGGTTTCGAATAATACCCATCACGGTTGACTTGCCCTGGCGGATGTTGTCGAGCAGCGGACGGTGGGCAGGACAGGTGAACTGACACGAGCCACACTCGATACAACTGACGATATCCTCGCTCTCGGCACGCTCCCAGTTCTTCACCTCAGAGAGTTTAGCCAGCAGATAGGGCTCCAAGCCCATCGGACAGGCACCCACGCACTTGGCACAACGGATACAAGGCTGCGGCTCTTTGCGACGGGCCTCATCATCGGAGATAATCGTCACGGAGTTGGTTCCCTTGCAGATAGGCACCTCGGTAGAAGTCAAAGCCTTACCCATCATCGGACCACCAGCCAGCAGTTTGTTGTCGCCCTCGGGCATACCGCCACAGGCATCGATAAGCTGCTGCATGGGCGTTCCCATACGGACGAGGAAGTTGCCTGGATTCTGGAGTTTTTTACCTGTGACGGTGGTATAGCGCTCGAAGAGGGGCTTATGCTTCATCACAGCCTCGTAGACGGCAAAGGCCGTACCCACGTTCTGCACGATGGCACCCACATTCACAGGAATAGCAGGGGGAGCTGGCACCTGACGCTGAATGACAGCATCCACAAGCTGCTTCTCACCGCCTTGCGGATAGCGCTGCTTCAGGGGAACAACTTCGACAGTATACTTTGAACCGCCAAATTTCTCAGCGCACTTCTGCGTGAGCAGTTCGATGGCGGGCATCTTGTTGGTCTCGATACCAATGTAGCCTGTGGTGACCTTTGCACCCATCATCAGCAGTTCAAGACCCACGAGAATCTCATCGGCATGCTCCATCATCAGACGGAAGTCGGCGGTAATATAGGGCTCACACTCTACGGCATTGATAATCACACATTCAGCCTTGGCTGTCGGCGGAGGCGTGAGTTTGATGAATGTCGGGAAACAGGCACCACCCATACCCACGACACCAGCGTCCTTGATACGCGTGACAATCTCCTCGGGTGTAAGTTCCGGATGAGCCTCAACGGTCTCCAGTTTGTCTGAGCGGTCGATGCACTCTTCCCACTCATCACCCTCGACATTGATGATGATCACAGGCTTGCGATAACCGGTGGCATCGATGGCAGTATCAATCTTGAAGACCGTACCGCTGACAGATGAGAAAATCGGGGCAGACACAAATCCACCAGCCTCAGCAATCATCGTACCCACCTTCACCTTGTCGCCCTTCTGAACCACAGGTTTGGCGGGGGCTCCGATATGCTGGCTCAACGGGAAGATGGCCTGCTTAGGCAGCGCGGCTACCTGCGTCACAGCCTCGTGGGTGAGTTTGTTCTCCTCGGGGTGGATACCACCTATACTAAATGTTCTGATATTCATACGGTTTCCTCCTTTCTTTCTTCTTCAGGCTTCGGCTTGGGTGCAGGGAAATTCACAGCAACGATGGCGTGCTTCGGACAAACCTTCTCACACTTGCGACACAGACGGCACTTCTCGAAGTCGATGTAGGCCAGATTGTTCTCGACGATAATGGCACCGAAGGGACATTCCTTCTCACACTTACCACAACCGATACAGCTGACGGCACAGGCCTTCATCGCTGCAGGCCCCTTGTCCTTATTGACACAGCTGACAAACACTCTCCTACCCTTCGGCCCCTTCTTACGGAGTTCGATGATACCACGCGGACAAGCCTTCACACAAGCACCGCAGGAAGTGCATTTTTCCTCGTCGACCTCAGGGATACCCGTTTCAGGATTGACCTTGATGGCATCAAACTGGCAGGCAGTCTCGCAGTCGCCACAACCTAAGCAACCAAAGCCACAGGCCGTCTCACCAGCACCACAGGCATGCATAGCGGCACACGTACGCAGACCGGCATACTCGGCAATCTTCGCACGATGCTCACAAGTGCCATTACATCTCACAACGGCCACCATCGGCTCGGAATTGGCAATCGCCATTCCCAACAGATCGGCCACCTTTCCCATCGTCTCGGCACCACCAACGGGACAAGAGAGTCCGTCGAGGCTTCCGGCATCAGCCCCTTTCACAAGCGCATCAGCCATACCACTACAGCCTGGGAATCCACATCCACCGCAGTTGGCACCAGGCAGCAACTCGCTCACCTGCGCAATACGGGGATCCTCATAGACAGCAAACTTCTTGGAGGCGGCAAACAGCACGACGGCTGCTATCAAGCCGATGGCTCCCAAGACAATTACTGCAATCAAGATGAAATTCATAAATGCTTATTTAAATTAGTTATGTTATTCTATCTGAAAAGAGATACCACGCTGGATGCGGTCACGAAGAAGCCACAACGCAAAATAATATGGCACCAGCGACCCCAAAGCCCATAGCGCAGCAGCACCCTCATTAGCCGTGAACCGCAGCGCAATCATCAGCACGCAGACCAACAGCAGGAAAGGCACGCCGAAGCCCAAGAGCAAAGCCCTATTCGCCACATCCCTTGAAGCCCACACCGTCACCTCCTGTCCTGTAGAGTAATTGGCTGTGTCACAACCGAACACATCCACTATCTTCACCTTCGACTCAGCGGCATTACAATGGCTGGCCACCTTGCAGGCAGCACATGCCGACGTCTGGACGATACGCACCTTTATGCTATCTCCTTCAATACGTTCTATGACACCTGCATGCGAGATCTTCTGACTCATCGATTGGAATTTTGTAATGTAGACTTTACATTTTGCAAAGGTACTACATATTTATTAAAAAACAAGCGAAAACATAGTTTTTTTCCGAAAAAAGGCCGTAATCGTTTGCGGTTTCAAAGATTTTTTATAATTTTGCCGTGAGAAAGCAGAAATAAGATGAAAGCAACTGAACAGACATTACAGCAAATCGAGCGATGCATTCGCAGAACAGCAGAGAAAATTCCCGCAAATCCCGACACATCGCTTATGACCGACATCCACGTACGGGTTATTCAAGACTCTGGCGAGGTGATTACCTACAACGATAACGATGTAGAGATTGCCCGTGGTGTCGTGGAGCAATGGATTGGCAATACCGACGATGACTTCTACACAGCCATTCCGCCCATTATCCGCAAGTGTATTGAAAGCCAGAAAGCACTGGTCGACAACATGGGTATCATGAAGCCCTACACATTTGTGCTGGAGAATGACGAGAAGGAGCCAATAGAAGAACTGTATATCGTAGACGATGACCTGGTGATCATCGACACGGATATGATGATGCAGGATCTGGACAAGGACCTGGACGATTTTCTCGACAACCTGCTGAAAGACGCCTAAGCGTTATCCCTATTCCTCGGAACCGTTCTGTTCGTAGTCTATTTCTGCCGTTTCCGAGAACTTGCGCGACATATCCACGTGATACACCCTCTGTACTTCCGCCTCGAACTTGCCGGAATAGTCGGTAAGACGGATTTCATAGTCGCTGGTGATTACAAAGTCCTGGATGAGCTTATCCTCAGGATCGGCCAGTTCGTTCTCCTTCTCTTCCTCCTTGCTGGTGGCATAGAGACAGAGTTTGTCGACGGGCATATAGTCATCGTCGAGCGAATAGAGCCAGAGGGAGTAGAGACCGTCGCCCTCGTCGGCAGCTAGAATCATCAGGCGGGCACCTGCACTCTCAGGCAGCGCAATGGCCTTGGGGTCGGTGCGGCCCTCGAAGTTCATGAATTTCACCAGCTCGTAAGGCACCGAGGTATAGTTGGGCAGATATTTCACATAATCGTCAGCGTAGCGCACAGGCAATGGCTGGATGTTCAGACTATCGAAGAAGAGCTGAATGGGACTGACGTCCTTGCCAATATGGATACCCTGCATTTCGAGCTGTTCGATGGTCTCAAGACGGGCAATACTGTCGAGTTTCGCCTGTAAATCTCCAGGCGACTGCTGTTTATTGCCACAAGCGACATACATCAGAACACCCACCAATAGGAGGAAATACAATCTTGCCTGTTTCATAGTTTCACCTTCTTTTTCACAATCTTACTCTCGTTCTGCAAACGGTTGAGGGCCGTCACTACGTAAGTGTATTTCACACGACCGTCCTGATAGGGCAACTTGTAATATGGCACATTGGTGATAGCCACCATCTTAGAAGCATCGTCGGTGTTGATCTTCTCACCCTTGGCGAAGCGATATACCACATATTTCGTGGCGGTATCACGCCAGTCCTTTGCCTTCGGTTCGGTCCAGAAGAGGATATAGCCATCTTCTGTCCATACGGGCTTCACTTTGCGCACTTTACCTGGCGTCTTGCTGTCGATGAACGACATATCGGGCTGTAAGGCAGGATAACGCCAGTAAGTGTTGCGGAGGGCAGTACCATAGTTGCCCACATTGTCGACAACAGCCTTCGCATACCACAGAACAGTGCCTCTAACACCTGGCAACTGCTGGTGGAGACGCATCTTCGCAGCCAACTGGTGACTGTTGGGATTCTGAGGGTCGGAATATTTCACCGTACGCTCCACATCCTCACCAATTATGAGGGGACGACTGGCGGCATGCTGATTCCACCATCGGATGAGAGTATCGTAATCAGCGGCCTTATTGCCAATCTCCCAATAGATCTGAGGCACGTTGTAATCGAGCCAGCCATTATTCACCCACAAGAGGATGTCTGCATAGAGGTCGTCGTAGTTCTGAAGGCCGTTGGTGTTGCTACCGATCTCAGAACTGCGCTTATTGCGATAGATACCGAAGGGCGAAATGCCCACCTTTACCCAAGGCTTGGTTTCGTGGACGGTCTTATAGAACTGTTCGATGAAGAGGTTCACATTATAGCGACGCCAATCGTTGATATTCCTGATACCGTTATTATACAGCCGGAACTGCTCCGCATCGGGAATGGTCTCGCCTTGCACAGGATAGGGATAGAAATAGTCGTCCATGTGGATGCCGTCGACATCGTAGCGGGTGACGATGTCCTTGGCCACCTCACAGATATATTTGCGGTTCTCGGGCATGCCGGGATTGAGGATAAACATATCGTCGTAGGCAAAGCAAGACATCGGCTTTCTGACAGCAATATGGTCCGATGCCAGTTGCTTGGTAGTCTTCGTCTTGGCGCGATAGGGATTGATCCAGGCGTGAAGCTCCATCCCACGCTTATGGCACTCAGTAATCATCCACTGTAGGGGATCCCAGTAAGGCTGCGGAGCCCTTCCCTGCTGACCGGTGAGGAAACGACTCCAAGGCTCGAGCTTGCTCTCATAAAGGGCATCGCACTCAGGACGAACCTGGAAGATAATCACATTCACACCGTCCTTCTGCAACTCGTCGAGCTGATAGGTCAGCGTCTGCTGCATTTTCTGGGTACCCATCCCTTGAAACTGTCCATTGACACACTGAATCCACGCGCCACGCATCTCACGCTTTGTCTGTGAAAAAGCGAATAGTGAATAGTGAATAGCGAATAGGATTAATGCCACCTTCACTATCTGCATGACCATAACCGATTTTCTTTTCTCCATATTATCATACTTTAATTGTCATATAGATTTAACTTCTGCTTTCGCGCCTCTTCGATACTTTGAAGCGTTGCCTGCTCCTGATGATATTCCTCGCGCAGATGTTCGTATTTCTCGGAGAGTTCCTGCTCCACCTGATATTCCTCGCTCATCAGACGAGCCGCCACAAGGGCGTTCTGAGAGGCATCCTTCAACCACACCACAGGACCTTTGTAGACTGGGGCGATCTTCAACGCTACATGCAGTTCACTGGTGGTAGCACCGCCAATCATAATGGGTATATTCAAATTCGCCCGCTGCAGTTCCTTGGCCACATTCACCATCTCTTCCAAGCTAGGCGTAATCAATCCACTCAGGCCAATCATGTCGACGTGTTCCTCCTGGGCCTTACGTACAATCTGTTCCGCAGGCACCATCACACCCATATCGATGATTTCGTAGCCGTTACAGGCCATCACCACGCCTACAATGTTCTTACCGATGTCGTGTACATCGCCTTTCACCGTCGCTAACAGCACCTTACCAGCATTCTTGCCGCCTTCAGTCTTCTCAGCCTCGATATAGGGCTGCAGAATGCTTACCGCCTGCTTCATGGTACGAGCAGTTTTCACCACTTGAGGCAGAAACATCTTACCTTCGCCAAACAACTGGCCAACAGTATTCATGCCAGTCATCAGCGGCCCCTCGATGATATCCACCGCATGTGGATATTTCGTCAACGCCTCTTGCAAATCTTCCTGCAAATGGTCGCCAACACCCTTAATTAGCGCCTGCGCCAAACGCTCCTCCAATGTCACATTGGGGTCAGGATACATTGTGACATTGTTTGCGTCAGGAGATGTCGCAGCATATCCCGCCGCCTTTGTGGCATCCTCTGCGACGAGCGCATTGGCCAATTCTATCAATCGCTCTGAAGCATCGCTCCTACGATACAGGATCACGTCCTCTATTATTTCAAGTTGTGATTGAGGGATATCAGTGTATGAAACTTTCGTTGAGGGGTTTACAATACCGAAGTCCATACCTTTTCGAATGGCATGATAAAGGAATACGGCATGCATCGCCTCACGGAGATAATTATTTCCTCGGAAAGAGAAACTCAGGTTGCTCACACCACCGCTCACGTGGGTACCGGGCAAGTTTTCACGTATCCAGCCCGTCGCACGGATAAAGTCAGCAGCATAGCTGTCGTGCTCCTCCATACCTGTCGCCACAGCGAGCACATTGGGATCGAAAATGATATCCAGCGGATTCATGCCAACTTCGTCGACGAGCAAATGATAGGCCCGTTCCGCAATCTCAATTCGACGTTCATAACTTGTGGCCTGACCTGCTTCATCGAAACACATCACCACCACCGCTGCGCCATAACGCTTCACATCACGAGCATGCTCAAGAAACTTCGTCTCGCCCTCCTTCAGCGAAATGGAGTTGACAATGCTCTTGCCCTGTACACATTTAAGGCCAGCCTTAATCACCTCCCAATCCGAGGAGTCTATCATCACGGGTACACGGGCAATATCGGGCTCTGCAGCGATACGGTTCAGGAAATTTACCATCTCCGCCTTCGCATTGAGCAAACCGTCATCCATATTGATATCAATCACGAGTGCTCCGTCAGCCACCTGCTTACGGGCAATGCTCAAGGCCTCATCATAGTTTTTCTCCTTGATGAGTCGTAGGAACTTGCGGGAGCCAGCTACATTGCAGCGCTCACCCACATTGACGAAAAAGGAAAGAGGAGCGTTTTCACCTCCCACCTTTAAGAGTTCTAAGCCAGAAAGCATCATGCAATCTGGTTTCGGTGCTGGCACATGGGGCTGCTTGCCCACCACCAACGGACCATAGAGACGAATAAACTCATCGGTCGTACCACAACAGCCTCCGATGATGTTCACCAGACCCTCGTCCACCAATTCGCCCATCTTCGGGGCCATCGATTCGGGTGTCTCGTCATAAAGGCCAAGTGCATTGGGCAAGCCGGCATTCGGATAGCAACTGATATAATAAGGTGCCTTTCGGGCCAGTTCACGCAGAAACGGTTTCATCTGCGTGGCACCGAAAGAGCAGTTCAACCCTATCGAAAAAATGGGATAAGAGCTGACCGAGGCCAGGAAGGCGTCGAGTGTCTGACCGCTGAGCGTGCGTCCTGCCAGATCACTGATCGTCACAGAGAGCATGACGGGTAGTTCGACACCCTTCTCAACCATCGACTGCATCGCAGCATCAACGGCACATTTGGCATTGAGTGTATCAAAGATGGTTTCTATCAGCAAGGCATCCACCCCACCCGCTATCAGACCGTTCATCTGTTCCTTGTAAGCCTCAAGCATCTCGTCGTAAGTCACTTCCCTTGCAGAAGGGTCGCTCACGTCGGGCGACATCGACAGTGTCTTATTCGTCGGTCCGACGCTGCCCGCAACGAATCTTGGTTTCTCGGGCGTGGTATATTCATCAGCCAGACGACGGGCGATACGGGCCGCCTCGTAAGCCATTCTGCCGACTTCGTTCTCAAAATGATAGTCGGCCTGCGATATGCGCTGACAATTGAATGTGTTGGTCTCGATGATGTCGGCACCCGCTTCCAGATAACGACGATGGATGGTCTCTACGACGTCAGGTCTGCTCAGGTTCAGTTCATCGGTATTGCCCACCTTCCCCATCACAGCGCCAACCATTGTACCCATCGCTCCATCGAGAATAAGTACCCGCTCCTTGATTATTTCGTTAAGTCCTCTCACTTTTGTTAATTCACTTATACACTTTCATCGCGCGATCCATCTCGCGTCGGTCTTCCTTTTCCTTTAACGTCTGACGCTTGTCGTACTCCTTCTTACCTTTACACAGGGCGATGTCCATCTTGGCACGCCCCTTGTCGTCGATAAAAACCAGCAGGGGCACGATGGTATAGCCCGTCTGCTTTGTAGCACTCTCCAGCTCACGGATTTCTTTCTTCGTGAGCAGCAACTTGCGGTCACGCTTCATCTCGTGGTTGTTGTACGAGCCGTAAAAATAAGGACTCACGCTCATCTGCTTCACCCACATTTCACCATTGATCACGGTGCAGTAGGTATCCACCAGACTCGCCTTTCCGAGACGGATGCTTTTGATCTCCGTTCCTGTCAGCACGATGCCGGCCGTATAGGTCTCGATGAAGAAATACTCAAACGAGGCCTTTTTATTCTTGATCTGTACTGGGCTCTTCTTCCTCAGTTGTTCTTGTTCCTTGTTCATTGAATTACAGCAAATTTCTCCAGATTGTCATCGATATAGTGGGCGATGTCGTCCATCCATGCATCCTCGCTCTCTACAAACAGGTCGTCGAGGTCGTCAAACTCCGGAAACTTCTCAAAAAGCGCCATAAACTCCTCCTCATTGCAGTCTTTCTCAATCTCCTCGCGGTATTTCAGCCAAAGGGTGTGCCCCTCGTATATAAGCTTCGAGAGGTCGCGCATGCCCCATAGTTTCACGGCCTTGGCAAAGGGGTTCTTGAATATAAACTCGCCCAGACCATTATGTATCAGCTGTACAAACCCGCCGTCCATCACCTCTTCGTGGAGCATATCCCACGCCAGCAGTGTGATCTGGTCGCTGTTCAGTTCACCCATTGTCTCTGCAGTCAGTTCACCGCCTATCGCCTCACGGATGGCATCGGTGAACACTTTTACAAAAGCGTCCATCCCTTCCATCGCTGCCTGCTGCAGCCTTTCGTCTTTAACTATCACTTCTTTCATAATTGTCTGCAAAGGTACGAATAAACGAGAGAAAAACCAAAATATTTTGAGTTTTTCCGAATGAAAACTTAGTCAAAGGTCGTACAAATCCAGCAAAATGCAATTCTCTACCGATTCAAGTGAACTTTTTTTCGTATCGATGGCAAAAGTAAACTTCAACGTGTAAGGGCGATATTGTAGTTGAGGTAGCGGGGATTGCCCGTGACATCTTCGAGCACGCGAATAAAAGGCGGAAAATTAATTTTCTCCTGCTGAGCGATGCCCTTGGTCTCCATCATCACCAAGTCTTTGATTGGCGAAAGGAAGGTATCGATTTCGAAGAACTGTCCCTTCCAAATGAAACTTTGACGACGTTTCTTAATTGTGGAACGATAAGGATCGGCCTGCTGGAGCATCTGTTCGTAGAGGTTATTGTCAATCTGACGTTCAGTTTCAATATCCTCGGTTTCTGAGATACGCTTCTTGGATCGGTGTACGTTAACCACCTTACCTCCGCTGAACACCCTGCGGCGCAGACGCACCTCACAGCTAGGCTCAGCCACGAGATAAGTTTGTGTAATCTCGCTCTCTGAGCACTCTGGAATCTCACCCACGATCTCTACCCGGAAAATACGCTCCTCCTGCACAGACTGCGGTAAACCGACAACCTTCGAAATCTCCTTCAGCACACGATTGAGCTTATTCTCGAAGTCATCATGGTTATTAATAACACGCAAATGAGGATGGCCAGTCCACGCCTTAATGACCTTCTTATCGAGTTCACGGGCAATGCGGAGCCCCTCTTCGTTGGCCTGTTCATAGCGGGTGGCATTCGTAGCGGTGGTATAATACTGTTCAGCACCATCAGCCGCACTTACTAGGTGGAGTACAGCATCGTAGCGTTCCAGGAGTTCGTTGGAATTTGTACCTGCCCCCGCAGTAATCTCCTGCCACTCTTCGGGTTTAATATATGCAGAAATGTCCATCGTTCCACGGTCGCATACAATAAGAACGGGCTTGGTGCAAACCTCGGCAAGATTACGAAACTGATCCTCGAGAGCCAATTGTGTCTCCAAAATGGCACGCTCGCCCCGATAGTAGAGGTCGCGGTTGGGCGTAAGATAGTTCCAACCCGCCGTGCTATAGATGGTGGGCACCTCTGGTACGTTAAACACCTTATAACCGAATCCAGAAAAATATTCCGTAATTTTCACAAGAGCAGTGGTTTTACCAGCACACGGGCCACCAGTTAGGACAATCTTCTTAATTTCAGGCATAGTAATCGGAGTATTCTAAGTAATCGGGAATTATGTAAAATAGAGTTCGAGCCAGAGGACCACAAAGCCGACGACCCAGCCTGCTAATACCTTAGGCGAGATATTTTTGAGATACCACCCCACCTTGACGTGCTCCATCTTCATCAAGGCAATACCACTAGTGGAGCCAACAGACAACAGACAGCCTCCCACAGCCGTAGAGAAGGCAATGACAAGCCAATAGGCACCGTTGAGCGTAAAATTGCTCATGTAATCTGCATCTGCCCATCGACCAAGCTGATGCTGCTCGAGCACTGGATAGAGCGAAATGTTGCTGATAGCAATGGTAAACGTATCGACCAAACTTGAAAGAAGGCCAGAAAGTGCTCCAACAATCCAGATGTTATGGACTTGGAAATCAATCCACGAGGACACATCGCTAAAAACGCCTGTTTCCATCACAACACCCATACCCAACATAATACCCATTACAAAAAGCATTTGCTGGATGGCACCGTACTTTATAGCCTGCGGCGTACGACGATCAGATAAACGGTCGGCCGACATCAGTTTGCGATTGAAGGCCTCGTTGATCACCCATAGCACACTCAGCACGCAGAGGGCACCGAGAAATGGGGGCAACTTGGTGATGTTATGAAAAGTTGGGATAAACCACAATCCACCGATGCCCACAAAGAGCATCAGGATGCGCTGCCATGGACTCAAGTTGGTTTCATCGCCACGATAAGGCATCGGCGACCACTGAGTATCAAGACTCTCAGGTAACTGAATATTAATTAATATCGTTGGAATAACCCACGCCAAAATAGCAGGCAAGGCCAAAAAAGCAGAAAAATGTGTAGCAGTGACAGCACCATTGCCCCACAACAAAAGCCCAGTGGGATCACCAATCACTGTGAAACTACCGCCACAGCAGGCAGCTATCACAATGGCGCTACCAATAAGCATCCGTTGCCGACGGTTTTGAACAATACCACGCATGATAACCAGCATCATCGTAGCAGTAGTGAGGTTGTCGAGGTTGGCAGAGATGATGAAAGTAGCAATGGTGATGGTCCAAAGCAACCGTTTCGGGTTATGCGTCTTTATCCATTTCTGTACAAAGTCAAAGCATCCATTGTTATCGAGAATCTCAATAATGGTCATTGTGGCCAATAGGAACATGACAATGCTGGCAGCATGACCAACGTAATTGAGAAATATCTCGTTACAGATGTAAAATTTCACAGTACTGCTCGATGACTCCTCGCCAGCCAGGTAATCGGCATATTCACGAGGATGCTGAGACATCACAAAATCGGCACCCCAGCAAATATAGAGCACCCAACCCACAGTGCCTAGAAACATGGCAATAGCAGCCTTGTTGACACCTGTGAGATGACCTGTCGCAATAAGCAGATATCCACAAAGTAAGAGGATGACGATGATGAGTGTCATTTTTTATTTATGCTTTCGGGCGCAAAAGTACAAATAAAAATAGAAACCTCCAAAACTTTTTGAAGGAAAGATTACAGCAATTCGATTTTCAGGACCGATTTTGTGGCAGGGGTAATGCGGAAATGATGGTCGATGCGATGACCAACAAGCCATAGAATATTGCCACAGGCATCGATGACAACTAATTGACTACGCTTGGCCCAAAGGCTCGCCTTCTTGTCTGTGAGATAGTCACTCACGAGTTTCGAACCATTCATGCCAAAAGGAGTAAAACGGTCACCAGACTGGATAGTTCGGACGACCAATGGAAATTTAATTTTTTCTTTATCAATCGTAGCACAATTATCTGATTTTGAAATAAATATATCCTTTTCAACAGAAAATCTAATTTTAATAGTTCCCTGATAAGGATAGACTCCCTCTTCAGGAATTATCAAGCGCGATGGTGGCTGATACGAAGGGGCAACAATCAACTCACTACGGTCGATATATAACACATGAGTGGCAGAAGAAAAAGACTTACCTGAAGAAACGTCAAGACTTTCATTTATCTGAAGAATCTGTGCGGAAGTAAAGCCAAAGGGGCGCAACCACTCGAACAGGAAACACTCCGACGAGGGCAAAGTCTGCAAACATGCGATTTTTACAATTTCAGCACTACGCTGGTCTGATGTTCCGACTGCAGGCTGTATAGGTTTGACCATCTGAGAGCGCTCAGACTGGATGGCATCCTCATAGACCGCTTCAGCCTCTTTAATATAACCGGCAGTTTTAGCGATATTCTCCGATGATTTCGGCAAAATCTGATGCATGAGTGGAATAAGATGCAGACGGATTCTGTTGCGCAACACATCATCGACCATATTGGTGGAGTCGGTAACATAATTCTGCCCCATGGAATGAAGATAATTCTCGATCTCGGCCCTGCTCACCCCCAAAAGCGGACGAACAACAGCACCATTCTTAGGACGGATGCCCGTGAGGCCGTGTATACCTGTACCGTTCATCAAGTTCATCAGCAAGGTCTCCACCGCATCATCACGATGATGAGCCACACAGATAGTCTCTGCACCAAGGTCCTGACGCAACTGTTCAAAATAGCAGTATCGTAGTTCACGGGCAGCCATTTCAACGCTCACCTTATGCAAAGCCGCATATTCACGGGTATCAAAATGCACCCGATGAATTGGGACATTCTGCATCTCACAGAGTTGACACACGAAGTCCTCATCCCGATCCGACTCCTCGCCACGAAGACGAAAATTGCAATGGATAGCCTCGATGCGATAGCCCAATCGTTTCAAAACTAACAACAATGCCACACTATCGGCACCACCACTAAGCGCCACGATATGCAAGCCATCGCATGACAGAAGCTGATGTTTCCTGATGAATTCGGCAACTTTACTCCACATAAAGCACTAGACCTTTCAGGTATTCACCTTCGGGATGATAGATGTTAATGGGATGATCAGCTGGCTGATGTAGCTGATGAAGGATGCGCACCTTGCGACCTGCTTGGGCTGCAGCCGTAAATACTGCATTGCGGAAATGATCCTTGGTAACCACCTGGGAACAGCTGAAGGTAAAAAGTATACCATTAGGTTGGATAATCTGGAAAGCCTTGTTGTTCAAGCGAGTATAACCTTTTAGTGCATTATGCAAGGCGCCTCGGTGTTTAGCAAAGGCAGGCGGATCAAGGATGATCAGATCATATTGATGATTGGCGCCTTCCAAATATTTGAAAGCATCCTCGCAAAAGGCCTTATGACGCACATCACCGGGAAAATTCAACTGCACATTACGCTCTGTCAGTTCAATAGCCTTCGCACTGCTATCAACAGAATGAACAAGTTTTGCTCCACCACGCATGGCATAAAACGAGAAACCACCGGTATAGCAGAACATATTGAGTACATTCTTATCCTTCGCATACTTTTCAAGCAACAAACGGTTCTCGCGCTGGTCGACAAAGAAACCCGTTTTTTGACCACGCAGCCAGTCAACATAGAACATCAGCCCATTTTCAACAGCTGTATTGTTACCACCGCCACCGATAATAAACCCGTTTTCCATCTCGTCCATAAAAGGCAAAGTAGTCTCACTCTTATAATAAATATTCTCGATTCGACCTTGCATCACTTTCATCAACTGCTCGGCGATGCTCACACGCGAGCGGTGCATGCCGAGGCTATGCGCCTGCATCACAGCCGTATGACCATAGATATCAATCACCAAGCCTGGAAGATTGTCACCCTCGCCATGCACCAGACGATAGGTATTATTGTCAGGATTGTCAGCCAGACCGATGGCCAGGCGCATATTCAAAGCCGATGACAGACGCGCAAACCAAAATTCATCATTAATTAACACATCACGGAACGATAGCACACGTACAGCGATAGAGCCTTTCTGGTAATGTCCGACAGCAACGAAACGACCCTCAAAATTCAATACACGCACCAAATCACCATCATCCAGACCTTCATCTGCCGTCTGGATGGCACCTGAAAAAACCCAGGGATGGAAACGCAAAAGGCTTTCTTCTTTACCTCTTTTGAGCAGCAAGTTCTTCATATAGTTTAAACTCTTCTTCTATTTCAAGTTCCGTCTGTTCGTCGATGAGCTCATACTCACCACTTTCTTTGAGTCTTATGAGTTCCTCATAAAGTCGGATACAGGCCCACGCATCGATTGCGGCATACGTCATCTGTTTCTCTTGAAGCACATCACGTTCCCAGTTCGACAACCGCTCAGTCTTGCTGATACGCTCCTCAAAGAGGTTGGCATAAAGCTTCTGAAGGCTGAGATCCTCAATACCGATATCCCTCATATGATGCTGTAGGTCGATGAAATTGCCAGGTGTGAACCTTCCCAGTTCCTGGAGAGAGTGGATGTCATCATGCCATGAGAGGCCAACCTTAGGAACTGTAGTGTCTTCGAGCAGTCGAATGATAGCAGGCGACAATCCTATGTAATTCAGACGGAACAGAAAGCAGTTGTGGTGAGTAGCTACTTGAAGCAGCGAACATTTGTAATGCTGATTCTTTGTAAACGAAGGTCTTGTCTCCGTATCAACACCCAGAATGGGCATAGACAACAGATAGTCGACTGCTTTTTCTGCTTCGTTTACAGAGGTAACAACGATGATCTTTCCGTTGTAAATCACCCTTGGTAAACCCTCCAACCATGCTTTGTTGAATCTGTTATAGATTATTTTTTTCATTTTCAGGTGCAAAATTACATAAAAAATCGAGAAAAAATGATGAAATTTGAGTTTTTTACTATACTTTTGCACAAAAATATTTGGAAACATTCAGATTATGGCAAAGAAAAAGCGGGAAAAGAAGGAGAATCATCCATCTGGATTCTTAGATATACTTGGTTTTAAAAACTTCTTCGCTAATGAAAAAATAAACTTTCTCATTGGCATATTGTTGTTCCTCGTGGCAGGCTATCTCACAATGGCTTTTATTTCTTATTTTACGACGGGAACAGCCGACCAGAGCATGATCGAGGCCCCTCGTGAGGGTGAAATCCTGAATGAGCACCAGGAGTTCAGCAATACCTGTGGTAGCGTAGGCGCTTACGCGGCTTGGTATTTTATTAAGCGTAGCTTCGGACTATCAGCCTTTTTCATTCCTATCTTCCTATTCCTAGTGAGCATCCACCTCATCAAGGCCTATCGCGTCAATCTGCTGAAATGGTTCATGGCACTCATGCTACTGATGATATGGAGTTCGGTCACGTTCTCCAAGTTCCTCTCTCCCTTTTTCACTGATGCTTGCTATAACCCTGGCGGTGATCACGGATTATATATCCAGCAGGCCATTGAAAACCTGCTTGGTGCCCCTGGTCTTACGGCAATCCTAGCCCTTACGGCTATCGCCTTTCTCACTTATCTTAGTGCTGAAACGATTTTTGTGATTCGAAAGATACTCAACCCGACGAAATTCTTAGATAAGGTAAAGTTCAAGATCACCAACAATGATCCTAACGAACCGAAGGTATCTTATGAAGACCAAATTCAAACCGAGGAAGATCCCATCGTATTCGACGACCCTGCTGAGCAGGCTGTTGAATTCAAACCTACAGGCGAAGCTGTCGTCATAGACAAAGGCTATGAGGAAAAAGAAATGCCGGAGCCCATTAATCCTATCGGTAATAAGCCATCCAAGGATGTCGGTATGGAGATTGAGGTCGCAAAGGGGGACGATGAAATGGCCGATTCTAAAACACTTGGCGGTTTGGAGAATGCAGGCCCCTACGATCCTAAGAAAGATCTGGAGAACTACCGTTATCCTACACTTGACCTGCTGAAGAAATACGATAACGACGGCAAGCCCTATATCGATATGGCTGAGCAGACAGCCAACAAAAACCGCATCGTTGAGGTGTTACGTACCTTTGGTGTAGAAATTGCCAGTATCAGGGCAACGGTAGGTCCAACCATTACCTTATATGAGATTACGCTCGCCCCAGGTGTCCGTATCACGAAGATTCGCTCACTGGAAGATGATATTGCCCTGAGTTTATCGGCACTTGGAATCCGTATCATTGCGCCGATGCCTGGCCGAGGAACGGTCGGTATCGAGGTTCCGAATGCCAAGCCCTCGATTGTCTCGATGGAATCAATTCTGAATTCGAAGAAGTTCCAGGAGAGCCAGATGGAACTGCCTTGTGCTGTTGGTAAAACTATCACCAACGAGGTGTTTATGTTCGACCTGGCCAAGGCACCTCACCTGCTAGTGGCCGGTGCTACTGGTCAGGGTAAGTCTGTAGGACTGAATGCCATTCTCACCTCTTTATTATATAAGAAACATCCTGCAGAGTTGAAAATTGTGCTTGTCGACCCCAAAAAGGTTGAGTTTTCAATCTACAACCCGCTCATCAACCACTTCCTGGCAAAAGTGCCTGATGAGGATGCTGATCCCATCATCACTGATGTGACAAAGGTGGTACGCACCTTGAACTCCCTCTGTAAACTGATGGATACACGATACGACCTATTGAAAGAGGTTCGCGCAAAGAATATAAAGGAGTATAACCAGAAATTCATTGACCGTAAGATTCCACCGCGTGGCGGGCACGGCTATATGCCATATATCGTTGTCGTCATCGATGAGTTCGGTGATCTGATTATGACGGCAGGTAAGGAAATCGAAATGCCAATTGCACGTATTGCTCAGCTTGCGCGTGCTGTGGGTATCCACATGATTATTGCCACCCAGCGTCCTACGACAACCATTATTACCGGTAATATCAAGGCTAATTTCCCCGCCCGCATCGCCTTTAAGGTAAGTGCCGGTATCGATTCGAAGACCATTCTCGACCGTACAGGCGCCCAACAGCTGATTGGAAAGGGTGATATGCTTTATCTCGGTGGTGCTGAACCCATCCGTATACAATGTGCCTTCGTCGATACGCCAGAGGTGGAGCGCATCAATGAGTTCATCGCCGCACAGCAGAGCTATAACATGCCGTTTGAATTGCCAGAACCTGATACGCCTGAGGCGGACTTCGGCGATGGTGGTGACAAGGATGTTGACATGCAACACCTCGATCCGTTGTTTGAAGATGCCGCCCGTCTGATTGTCATTAACCAGAGCGGTTCTACTTCACTCATCCAGCGAAAGTTTGCCATCGGTTACAACCGTGCAGGCCGTCTGATGGATCAGTTGGAGAAGGCAGGAGTCGTAGGTGCCGCCATGGGGTCAAAGCCTCGCGAGGTAATGATTCAGGACGAAGTGAGCCTCAATAACCTCCTCGCCTCATTGAAATAGCCACATTTATATAATTAAGGATATGAAGAAATATTTTGCAATGATAGCCCTGCTGCTGATGTGTGCAGGCGTTCAAGCTGAGAGCGCCAAGCGCATCCTCGATAAAGCTGCTGCCACTGTGAGTAATCCTGGAGGTGTACAAGCTCACTTCCAAATGATCAGTAAACAGTTTGGAACCACCAATGGTGAGATTGCCGTCAAGGGCAAGAAGTTCCACGCCACCACACCAGATGCCACGATATGGTTTGACGGCAAGACGCAGTGGACCTATATGAAGGGTAACGACGAAGTGAACATCAGTAATCCATCTGAGGCACAATTACAAGCAATCAACCCATATAACTTCATCAACATCTATAAGAAGGGCTACAAACTGTCGGCTAAAGAGGTGGAGAACTCATATGAGGTCCACCTTGTACCCAACAAGAAAGAACAGAAAATACAGGAAATGTATATCATCGTTGACAAAGCTTCCTATCATCCTACACATGTTAAGATGAAGCAGAAAGACAAGTGGAGCACCATTATCATTAGTCAATTGAAGATAGCTACGCTGAGCGATGGTCTTTTTCAATTTAATTCCAAGGACTTTCCCAAGGCCGAAATCATTGATCTAAGATGAACAAGCTACAACTTTATAAGCTTCTGCGTAAGAATATCAACCTTAGTTATCGTCGCAGTCCAGCCTTCGAGCAGAACCGTTGGGCCAAGGTCCTAATAGGCTTTGGCGGTTTGATGTTTATTCTCTATCTGATTTTGTATGGTGTCCTGATTGGCATGGCAGCCGATGGTGAAGAGGGTACCCTCATCATGGCGATGATTATTATCCTGCCGATAGATTTCCTCTTGCGCTTTATCTTCCAGACCACACCTTCGATGATGGTCAAGCCTTATATCCTCTTGCCAATATCGCGTTATTCTGCCATCGAGTGTTTTCTGTTTTCCTCACATTTTAGCGGATTCAATTTCCTATGGCTAGGTTTATTCCTGCCCTTTGCCATCATCGTACTCTTCGGTGGCGCCTCTTGGGGAGCCACGTTGTTTGTCGTGTTGCTGGCACAATTGTTGATTATCCTCAACAGTCAGATCTATCTATTTTTCCGCACACTCATCAACCGTAATGTTCTGTGGCTCATTCCTGGCTTGCTAATCTATTGTATACCGTTCATGCCCGCGCTCATCACGATGTCGCGCAAGACATTGGAGCATACGCTCGACAATATGGAGAAGTATTGCACTGCCTGGTGGTTGTTGCCGTTGGTACTGCTGGCATTATGCGCGCTTTTCATGGTAAACCGTTATTTCCAGTTCAAGTATGTCTATGAGGAGATTTCCAAGCAGAAGGAGAAGCAGTTGAAGCGTGTGTCACAATTTGCCTTCTTTAACCGCTTCGGCATCATCGGTGAGTATCTGAAGATTGAACTTAAGTCGAATCTGAGAAACAAGACCATGAAACAGCGTTGTATCATGAGCCTCGTGTTAGTGATTGTCTTTTCAGGTCTTATAGCCTATACTCACATCTACGACAATCCGATGATGACCAATTTCTGGTGTCTGTATTGTTTCTCTATCTATGGTATAACAGTCCTTATCAAAATCATGGGCCAAGAAGGCAACTATATCAGTCTGCTGATGACACAACGCGAAAACATTCTGTCGTTGCTCAAAGCCAAGTACTGGTTCTATTGTGTAGTGCTCGTTATTCCCTTCCTCATTATGCTACCTGCCGTATTCACAGGTAAGTTCACGTTATTAATGCTCTTCGCCTATATGTTTCTGGTGGCAGGGTTCATACATTTCATCATCTTCCAGTTGGCCGTCTACAACAAGCAGACTATTCCCTTGCAGCTGAAAGTCACAGGAAAGGGTAATTTCGAGAATGGTGTGCAAATCGTAATCGAACTGGCAGCGCTTTTCGGCCCTGGTTTGATTGTGGGCATCGGCTATCTCACAGTCGGGCTCACGATCACATATATTTTCATGTGTGTGCTGGGACTGGGCTTCATCGTTACCTACCCTTGGTGGATACGGAATATCTATAACCGCATGATGAAACGTCGCCATGAGAACATAGAGGGGTTCCTATCAACAAAGGTTTGATAAATAATTAATTATTTGCAATTAAAATAGGTGACAAACATTAAATTTGTCTACCGTTTAACAATTTTAGTGTTAAACGCAAAGAGCCGTTAACCTAAATGTCAGAAGTGTTAAATTGGGACAAATTTTTGTGACATTTTGTCAGTATCCCAAAAAATGCCACTATATTTGCACTCGATTTCACGAGCGTCATGCTCAGAGTCAACAGGAATAACGAATTAAATTATCACAAAAAAATGAATGCTAATATGAAGAAGATTGTAAATGTGGCAACTCCAGCAGTATGCGTTGTTGCCTTGGCGCTCTCGGTTGTGGCTTTCAATAAGACCAATGCTGCAACAACTCCCAATCAAGCTCCCGCAGTGACAAATGTAATGGCTGGCCAACCCGTGGACCTGACCTATGCCGCAGAAAAGTCTCTGCCTTCTGTAGTTTATATCAAGAATACGCAGAACTCAAAGGTACAAACTGTTGAGTACTCTGACCCATTTGAAGATTTCTTCTCTGACCCCTTCGGTGGTTTCTTCGGACGTGGCAGAGGCAATGGAAATGGTGGCCGTCGCCAGCGCCAAGTAGAGACACCTAAGCGTGTGGCTGCTGGCTCAGGTGTGATTATCTCTGCCGATGGTTATATCGTGACCAATAACCACGTGGTCGACGGAGCTGATGAACTGCTGGTGACCCTCAACGACAACAAGGAATACTCTGCCCGTATCATTGGTGCAGATGCAACCACGGACCTAGCTCTTATCAAGATCGACGGCAAAAACTTACCAGCTATCCAGATTGCCAACAGTGACGATGTGAAGGTGGGCGAATGGGTGCTAGCTGTGGGCAATCCCCTCGGGCTTAACAACACTGTAACTGCCGGTATTGTATCGGCAAAAGCCCGCTCGATGCAAGAACCTGGTAAGGTGACCTCAATGATCCAGACCGATGCTGCCATCAATCAGGGTAACTCTGGTGGTGCACTTGTCAATACTAGTGGAGCCCTTATAGGAATCAATGCAATGATCTATTCGCAGACTGGCTCTAACATCGGATACGGCTTTGCTATTCCCACAAGTATTATGAACAAGGTTGTCGACGACATCAAGAAATATGGTACCGTACAACGTGCCATGATCGGCATCCAAGGTGGCGACGTAAGCGACTATGTTGACAGCGAAAAGGAAAAAGGCAATGAAGTAGATCTCGGTACGATGGAAGGTATTTATATCGGTAAGGTCGTAGAAGGTAGCGCTGCAGAAGATGCCGGACTAAAGGAAGGTGACGTCATCACCCATATCGATGGTCAGAAAGTACCTAAGTTTGGTGACCTAACAGGCATTATTGCCCAGAAGCGTCCAGGTGACAAGATTACTATCAACTATCTGCGAAACAAGCAGAAGAAGACTGCTACCCTCACCCTTAAGAATGAAAAGGGTAATACAAAGGTGGTGAAGGATGCTGATATCGATGTTCTTGGTGGACAATTCAAATCTATCAGCGACTCACAGAAGGAGCAATTGAACATCGGCTACGGTCTACAGGTGATGAAGGTGAACGGTGGTAAACTGAAGGATGCCGGAGTGCCTCAGGGTTTCATCATCCAGCATGTCAATGAACAAAGTGTCAAAACCATCGAGGATCTTCAGAAGATTGTCAAGGATGCTTCAAAATCCAAGGAGCCAGTGCTCTACATCCAGGGTATCTATCCAACCGGCCGAAAAGGCTACTTTGCAGTGCCTCTTGAGGATGAATAAGCCCCCAAAAAACAAAAAAGAGCCGCAAAAGTAAAAATTGCGGCTTTTTTTTTGGTCGTGTCAAAAAAAAGGCATAACTTTGCACTTTAACTATAAACGACTATCGACATGAGACAACTGAAAATCACCAAATCAATCACAAATCGAGAGAGTGAAGCTCTTGACAAATACCTGCAGGAAATAGGTAAGGAAGAGATGATCTCGATAGAAGAGGAAGTGGAATTGGCACAGCGTATCCGCAAAGGCGACAAGAAAGCTCTCGAACGCCTTACGAAAGCCAATCTGCGCTTTGTTGTCTCCGTGGCCAAGCAATACCAGAATCAGGGTCTCTCCCTACCCGACCTCATCAACGAAGGCAATGTCGGTCTGATTAAAGCCGCAGAGAAATTCGACGAGACACGCGGATTCAAGTTTATCTCATACGCCGTCTGGTGGATTCGCCAGAGCATCCTCCAAGCTATTGCCGAGCAGAGTCGAATCGTACGTCTGCCACTTAATCAGGTTGGCTCCGTCAATAAGATCAACAAGCTATTGAACAAGTTTGAGCAGGAAAACGAGCGCCGCCCATCCGTTGAGGAAATCTCAGAGTCATTGGACCTACCTGAGGACAAGATTGACGAGGCCATGAGTGTCAACACTCGCCATGTATCCGTTGATGCGCCTTTCATTGATGGTGAAGACAACAGCCTGCTTGATGTGCTCATCAACGATGATGCCCCAATGGCCGACCGCACGCTCCTTATGGAGTCGCTGAAGGCAGAAATCAACAATGCCCTCAAGGTGCTCAACGAACGCGAACGTGGTGTGATAGAGGCCTTCTATGGTATCAACCAGCCAGAGATGACACTTGAGGAAATCGGTACGAAGTTCGGACTTACACGCGAGCGCGTCCGTCAGATTAAGGAGAAGGCCATCCGCCGTCTCCGCACAAGTACAAAGAAACATATATTAAAAACATTTTTAGGATAATGAAATATCTCAAATTTTTCGCCCTGGCCGTCGTTCTGATGGCTTTCCTTCCTGCTGATGCAGCCAAAAAGCCCGAGACTACCAAGGCTTATCTTTTTGGCTTCGTTGCCAACTTCACAGACTCCGTGGTCTATTTTACCGATATTCAGGAAATTGAGAATGTAACCATTCAAAAAAAGACCAAGTTCCTTAAAGACCGCGATGCTTATTCCGACCAATTGCGCTATTATTTTACCGATAAGCTCAACATGCCTCATCGCACATGCATCGTTTCTTTTGGGCTGACGCGCAAGGAGGCCGAGAAGAAATACGTCAAGATGCGCAAACTCTATACCGAAAAGAGCGCTGGCCGCTATGACGTTCGCTATATCACTGAGAACGATTTCAAGTTTCAGGCTGTTCTCCCCGGAGAGACAGTCATTGAATAAACTAAAAAGCCCTTCACCAATGATTTGATGAAGGGCTCTTTTTATTGTCCTATTAGAAACGACCGCCACCGCCTCCGCCAAAGCCGCCACCGCCTCCACCACCAGCACGACCTCCGAAGCCACCACGGCCACCACCTCGACCACCTTCACCAGGACCGAAGCCGCCGCGGCCGCCGCGGTTGTTATTGCCTCCGAAGAAGTTCATGCGGTAGCTCACGTGCAGCATGGCATAGCTCGTGATGGCGTTCACCTCGCGGTCGGTCCAGCCGTTGGCCGTCACGTTAGTCGTCAGATTCGTCTGTTGATGCAAAATGTCGTACCATTGCAGCATTACCGTGAGCCGACGTCCGCGCAGGAAGGTCTGAGAGAGCTGGGCATTCCACAGGAGCTCGTTGGTATTCATCGTCTCGTCGGTATAACCGCGTTTGCTGAACATGTGGAAGTCGGTTGCGAGTTCCATGCCCCAATCAAAGCGGATGTTCGTGTTACCACCATACTGGAAATTCCAGGTCGTAAGGTTGTTCGTGGCCTGCAGACGATTCTCTGTACGGGCATACGTCGCACGACCGTTGAGCGAGAAGTTAATCATTCTGACGCGGTAACTGAGACGCACCTCTGGTGAAACATTATAGGTATGGGTAACATTGCGATCAGGCACGGCCGTACGGTTCAGGTTGACATAGCCCACGCGATGGTCGTAGCGTCCATTCACAGAACCGCTCACATCCCAGCGGTTCAACGTGTCAAGGCCGATATTAAACGACATACCGAGATTAGCACTCCAGTTACCATTGATGTTCTCAGGTTTCGATATGCGTCCACCAGTAGTTTCGTTATAGGTTACGATATTACCGATGGAGTTGCTGGTAATCTGCCATCCGCCATTGGAGGTAAAACTCCAGTGAGCCTGATTCTTAGGCACAGAGAATCCCATGCTGTCGGTCACGAGCTTGGGCTGACGCTGCATCTGGAAGTTGAAACTGAGGTTCGAGTTGAACGAAGGCTTCAGGCCGGCGTTACCCGTCGAGATGTTCAAGGGGTTGGTATCGTCGTAGATTTCGAGCAACTGTGTGATGCTAGGCTGCTGCGACTGTCCACGGAACTGAATCTGGAGGTTGGTCTGCTGATTGAAACGGTAACGCATATTCAACGTGGGCGAGACATTGGTGATGGTTCTGACGGTATCTACGGGACGGCCCAGGTACTGCTGGATGAAATGCGACTTCTGTGGCTGGATGTTGATACCGACATTCATATTCAGTTTTTCGCGAACCATCCGGAGTTGTACGTCGATATTCTGGTTATGCTCCGTACGCTCGGAAAAACGGCTCAGGTCTTTCGAGAGATAACTCTCATAGGGATTGTCGAGATAGCCGAACAGGCGTCCCCACTCGCGGTATTCGTTGAGCACCTCGGCAAAGGCCTCGTCGGTATAGACGGCAGGGAAATCGTAGGTCGAGGGGTCGCTCTTCTGGTGACTGTAGTTATAGCGGTAGTTCAGTTGCAGGAAGATACCTTGGGCACCAAACGAACGTACGCGGTTGCGGTTGCCGAACGGTCCGCGCTGCATCGGCTGCGTAGAGTCGACCTCTACGGGTTTCGGTTTGAAATTATAGAGCGGCTCAGTATAGGTGAAGCCTATCTGATAGCTGAAATTGTCGGTGGGCGACAGTGTGTAGCGGTTAGTCTGATAGGTGGAGTCGTTGCCGAAGCGGTCTTTCTGCTGGAAGAGGTGGACGGCCGAGAGGTTGGCGTTTTTGTTGGAGCCGTCGCGGTAGTTGATGTTCCCACTGACGGCAATGTTCCGGCCTTTCGTTCCGATGCGGCGGTTGAGTTGCAACTGTGCGCTGGCATTCTTGTTGGAACCGTAGCCGAGCGACTTGCCCTGACGGTTGTTCACCACAAGTCCCTTTTCATTCAGTAGTGAGATACTCTTTTCACTCAGTGCATCCTCTACGTAATTGAAGGGGTTGGCATTAAACGAGGCATTGGTATTATAGGAACGGCTGTCGTTCGTAGAGAAACTCATGTCAGGACGGAACGAGAGGGTGGTCAGCGTGTCGATGGTCCATTGCACATTCATATTGCCCGTCCAACTGTTGTTGCGCGAGTAGCTCTGGCTGATGCTGTTCGAGAAGGCGCCGCCACGGGTCTGCACGAAGTTTTCCGAAGCCGAACGGTTCCAGTTGTCGGCATCGTTGCGGTTCCAGGTCACACGGCCGCTCATGCGCAGCTGGTTACCATTCCGCTTGCGCTGGCTCTCATAGCTGGCATCGAGGGCTGCCGTCTTGGTCTCCCGCTGCCCCTGGTTGTTGCCTCGTCCTCGTCCCCCACGGCCCGAGAAGTTACGGTCGTTCACATTATTGGCATTAGCCATAAGGGTATAGCGCACGTCACCGAAGGGTTTCATGGCCGTCAGACGGAAACCATAGCGATTATCAGTACCATAGCCAAGGTCGGGATTGGCCTGTATGCCGTTGCGGGCACTGCGCTTAGTGGTGAACTCGAGTGTGAAGTCGTCATTACCATCGTCAATACCCGTCATTCGCGACAGGTCGCTCTTATCATCGTAGGCCTTCACCTGCTCTATCACATACGAAGGCAGGTTCTTCATCACGGCATCGTTGTTGCCCGTCATGAAGTCACGACCGTCGAGCTTGAACTTACGCACCTCCTTACCATTGATACTGATCTTGCCGTCGTCGTCGATCTTCGCACCTGGAAGCGCCTCCACCAGCGCCTCGATGACCGAACCTTCAGGCACACGGAAGGCATCGGCGTTATAGACCACCGTATCGTCGCGGATCACCATCTTCGGCAGATTGGCGGTGATGACGGCCTCGTCGAGTTGCACGGAACTGGGTTCCATCGCGATGGTGCCTATGGCGAGGTCCCTACCCCGCTCCTTGTTCAGCGCCTGATAGTAGTGCTTGTAGCCAAGGAAGGTCACCTTCACCAGATACTGACCTGCCGACACATTATTAAATGTAAAGCGGCCGTTGTCATCCGAGAGCACACCGCTCACGAAGGTCGTATCGAGTTTGCCACCTGCCTTCTGTGTCAGACGATAAAGTTGTATGGTACTCTTTGACATGGGCGAATTGTCTTCCTTGTCGATAACACGACCCGACAATCCATCTCTTTGGGCTGCTGCTGTGAGTATGCTCAAAAAGAATGCAATTAAAATGGTTATAGTGCTGCGTTGGTTCATATATTCTATTAGACACAATAATTGACAAATGTTTAATCTGTGGGCGCACAATTAACTTTTATTATCATCATAAGTAGGTATTTTTTCGAAAAGAATGCAAATTGCAACCCGATTGCAGGAAAATTTTGTGTAACTTTGCAGCAGAAAACAAAAGGTCATGAAACTATCGAAGTTAAAGACAGGCGAGAAAGGCATCATTGTAAAGGTGCTGGGTCACGGCGGATTCCGCAAGCGCATCATCGAAATGGGCTTCATCAAGGGCAAGGAGGTCGAGGTGCTTCAGAACGCCCCGCTTCAAGATCCCGTCATCTATAAACTGATGGGCTACGAGGTGTCATTAAGGCATCAGGAGGCAGACATGATTGAGATTGTCTCTGCCGACACGCCTATCGAGGCCACGCAGTTCGTGCTGTCCGATAGCGACCGCATCCATGAGGACGACTACGTACGTCATGAGGCCATGAAAGAGCGCCGTACTATCAATGTGGCACTCGTGGGCAACCCTAACTGCGGCAAGACCTCACTCTTCAACTTTGCCAGCGGGGCACACGGCCATGTGGGCAACTATAGCGGTGTCACCGTCGATGCCACAGAAGCCCATGCCTCGATGTTCGGCTACGAGTTCAACCTCACCGATCTGCCAGGCACCTACTCGCTCAGTTGCTACTCACCAGAAGAGCTCTATGTGCGTGAACATCTCACAGAAAAAATGCCCGACGTGGTCATCAACGTGATCGATGCCTCCAACCTCGAGCGCAATCTCTACCTCACCACCCAGCTTGTCGACATGAACATCCGCATGGTCTGCGCCCTGAACATGTACGACGAATTCGAGCGTCGTGGCGACCATCTCAATCTCGATACCCTCAGTCGTCTTTTCGGTATGCCGATGATACCTACTTCGTTTAAGAGCGGCGAGGGTGTGAAAGAACTCTTCAGAGCCGTCATCCAGGTATACGAGGGCACCAGCAAGTCTGCCCGTCACCTGCATATCAACTACGGTCATGAGATTGAACACGGCATTGCCCACATCCAGAAATACCTCAAGGCCGACGAGCATATCACCCAGCACTACTCCACCCGATACCTGGCATTGAAACTGCTGGAGCACGACAGTCAGGTACTCGACTATCTGGGTAAGCACATGGCCGGTGAGCAGCGCATGCAAGACTTCCACGACCTGACGCACGCCCGCGACAAGGCCTCGGCCCGCGTGAAGGAAGAAACGGGCAATGACTCCGAGACAGCCATCATGGACGCCAAATACGGCTTTATCAACGGTGCCCTGACAGAAGCCGGCTACAAGACAGGCACGAAGGAAGACACCTATCGCACCACCCATCGCATCGATGGTATCCTGTCGAATAAATACATCGGTTTCCCCATCTTCTTCCTCATCCTTTACATCATGTTCGAGGTCACTTTCACCCTCGGAGCATACCCGATGGACTGGATTGAGACCTTCGTAGCCTGGGCGGGTGAACGGCTGACGACCACGATGCCCGATGGACCGCTCAAGGCGATGCTCGTCGACGGTGTCATAGGCGGTGTCGGTTCCGTCATCGTCTTCCTGCCGCAGATCCTCATCCTTTATTTCTTCATCTCGCTGATGGAGGACTCAGGTTATATGGCGCGCGCTGCCTTCATCATGGACAAGCTCATGCACAAGATGGGCCTGCACGGCAAATCGTTCATCCCGCTCATCATGGGCTTCGGTTGCAATGTGCCCGCTGTGATGGCCACACGCACCATCGAGAGCCGTCGCTCACGCATCATCACGATGATGATCCTGCCCTTTATGAGTTGTTCGGCCCGCCTGCCCATCTACATCATGATTGCCGGCACCTTCTTCTCGCTGCAATACCGCTCATGGGCACTCATGTCGCTCTATGCCATTGGTATCTTTGTGTCTGTCGTGGTCAGTAAGATATTCTCGTCACTCATCATCAAGGGCGAGGACACACCGTTTGTGATGGAACTGCCGCCCTACCGCTGGCCAACGCCGAAGTCCATCTGGCGTCACACCTGGGAGAAAGGCAAGGAGTATCTCAAGAAGATGGGAGGCATCATCCTTGTGGCTTCGATCATCGTCTGGGCACTCGGCTATTTCCCGCATCATGACGCACTCCCCAAGGAACAGCAGCAGGAACAGAGTTATCTTGGCTGCATGGGCAAGGCTGTGGAGCCCATCTTCGCCCCACAAGGCTTCAACTGGAAACTCGATGTCAGTCTGATAGCCGGTGTAGGCGCCAAGGAGATTGTGGCTTCGTCGATAGGCGTGCTCTATTCCGGTGATGATTCGTTTGGCGACGATGAGACCTTCAGCGACGACAACGAGCGCTACACCCGTCTGCGCCAGCAGATGCTTCGTGATGGCATCACACCGCTGTCTGCCTACGCGTACCTTATATTTATATTACTCTACTTCCCCTGTATCGCCACCATTGCAGCCATCAAAAATGAGACAGGCTCCTGGCGCTGGGCCCTCATCGCCGCCGGCTATACCACCGCTGTCGCCTGGCTCGTCTCCGCCCTCGTCTTCCAGATAGGATCGCTCTTTGTGTAAAAAGCTAACATTTGTCACAGTGGGGTCAGGATACTTTGTGACTGTCTCAAAGTGTCCTGACCCCAACGTGACATAAATAACTTGCCAAATGTTTGGAAGTTACAGGGAAAAGTATTACCTTTGCAAACGGAATTGACGTGACGGAATTTCCGTCACGGAATTTCCGTCTCAGTCTATGCATTTAAAAAGGAGAAAGAAATGGCTAAGAAAACTACTATTCGCTTGAGGAATCCCTTTGTTTATCAGGGATATGTCAGTCCTAACTACTTCTGTGACCGTGTGGTCGAAACAGAAGAACTGATAGGAAATCTTCGAAATGGACGCAATACCGTGCTGATTTCACCACGAAGAATTGGTAAGACAGGACTGATTAAGAATGCTTTTTATAAGCTAAATGAAATCGAAAAGGATGCTATTTGCATCTATGTGGATATTTTTTCTACCAAAAATCAGCAGGAGTTTGTAAAACTTCTCGGTACAGCAATCACCCAAGATGTACTTTCTCGCGGACAAAAAGCCATCAAACGCCTGTTGGAGTTCTTCGGTTCCTGGCGGCCTGTTTTCGGACAAGATCCATATACAGGTACTCCTACTGTGTCGATAAGTATCGAACCCAGTCAGTCTGCAGTGACTTTGAAAAGTATCTTCGACTATCTAACCCTGAGCAAACATGAGGTATATATTGCCATTGATGAGTTTCAGCAAATCACAAAATATCCGGAGACAGGCATAGAAGCTCTGTTACGTTCTTATATTCAATTTGCTCCCAATGTCCATTTCGTCTTTTCTGGCAGCAAACGTCACCTAATGACACAGATTTTCAATTCGTCAGACCGTCCTTTCTACCAGAGTACAGTGTCCATGGGGCTGGAACCACTACACGAAGAGGTCTACTACGATTTTGTGCACCGCTTTTTCGAGGCAAAGAAAGGGAGTTTCAGCCAGGAAATGTTCCATGAGGTCTACCAGCGGTTTAACGGAGTAACCCGTAGCATCCAGCTCATACTGAACAAATTGTACGAGACAGAAAAGAACGTCTGTAGCGAAGTACAGATCAATGAGGCTATCCTCCATATTGTCAATCAAAGTTCTATGCAATATGAAGAACTGATGAATATCATCACTGATAATCAGCAGGCGCTGATGAAGGCCATAGCCAAGGAGGGTCGTGTGGTCAGTCCTCAGGGCGACGAGTTCATCAAACGTTATAACCTTCCCAGTGCCAGTAGTGTCAAGACAGCTCTCGACGTACTGCTTGACAAGGATTTGGTCTTCCGCACACAAGCGGGCTACATCGTCTATGACCACTTCTTTGCAGTCTGGTTAAATCGTCTATACTGATGACGGATCAATGACGTGATAGAACGACCTTATCGCCCCTGCTCCATTTAAAAGTCACCTACGGGTGGCTTTTATTTTTTCATATTTAGCCAATTATTCTTGTTTTTGGGCAAGAAAGCTTGCTCTTTTAAATTTTTCTTCTTACCTTTGCAGACTATGGAACTTGATCTTGACAACAAAGAGTGGCAGGATGCCCTACAGATCGTAAACTACACGCGTCGCTCGCTTTTCCTGACAGGTAAGGCGGGCACGGGTAAGAGCACCTTCCTGAAGTATGTGGCGGAGAACACTAAGAAGAAACATGTGGTTCTTGCCCCTACTGGCATTGCTGCCATCAATGCCGGCGGCTCTACGCTTCACAGTTTCTTTCGTTTGCCGTTCTATCCTTTGTTGCCGAATGATCAACGGTATGACAGCCGCCACATCAAAGAAACACTGAAATACACTGGAGCACAGCGGAAGCTGTTGCGAGAAGTAGAGTTGATTATCATTGATGAGATATCGATGGTACGAGCCGACATCATCGACTTCATCGATAAGGTGCTTCGTACTTTTACCCGCAATCCTGAACCCTTTGGTGGTAAGCAGATGCTACTGGTTGGCGATATTTTCCAATTGGAACCGGTCCTGAAAGAAGATGAGCGCCAGTTGCTCGCCCCCTTCTATCCCTCTGCCTATTTCTTCAATGCCAAAGTGTGGCAGAAGATGCCTATCCTGAGTATTGAATTGCGGAAAGTCTACCGACAGAGCGATCCGCAATTCATCTCGATTCTCGACCGCATCCGTACAAATACCGCCAATGATTCTGACCTTCGTACGCTGAATGATCGTGTAGGTAGCCATCTTACATCCAAAGACTCCCTCACCATTACCCTTGCCACGCGTCGCGACATCGTTGACTTCACCAATGAACAACGCCTGTCATCACTTTCGGGTTTACCGTCAACGTTTATTGGCATCATCAAGGGTGACTTCCCTGAATCGTCACTGCCCACACCAATGGAACTCCAGTTGAAGCCCGGCGCTCAGGTCATTTTTATCAAAAACGATAAGGATAAGCGTTGGGTAAACGGCACACTTGGTACTGTTTCATTTATTGACGAGAAACTGGGTGTGATAGGTGTTATCGACGAGAAAGGTGTGGAGTTTGACGTAGAGCGTGAGATATGGGAAAACATGCGCTACACCTTCAACGATAAAGAAAAGAAGATTGAAGAAGAGTTGCTTGGCACTTACACCCAATTCCCGTTACGTCTTGCCTGGGCCATCACCGTACATAAGAGCCAGGGTCTGACATTCTCTCAGGTAGCTATCGATTTCGGTGGCGGAGGAGCCTTCGCCGGAGGACAAACCTACGTTGCCCTCTCCAGATGCCGCTCGTTGGACGGTATTTCATTGAAGACACCGCTCAAGCAGCGAGATATCTTCGTCAGGGCAGAAGTAGTGGAATTTGCCAACTGCTACAACAATCAGGCACTTATAGCCAAGGCACTTGAGGAGGGCAAGGCCGACCGGCAATACCGCGATGCCATCAGGGCTTTTGATAAGGGTGACTTCGATCGGTTCCTTGATGAATTCTTCAAGGCCATCCATTCCCGTTATGATATCGAGAAGCCTCATATCCGTCGATATATCCGTAGGAAGCTCGGCATCATCAACAGTCAGAAACAGGCGATTGTAGACCTGAGAGCTCAGATAGACTTCAAAAACGAACAGTTGAAACGGTTGGCTGCCGAGTACACCATCCTCGGACGTGAATGCGAGCTTGAACACATGAACGATGCCGCCATCCGCAACTACCAGAAGGCCCTTGAAATCTATCCTGATGCCGGTGATGCCCGCCGCAGGTTGGAAAAACTGACATCGAAATAGGATGAGAAAGCCGCCGAGGTGAGCCTGAAACAGGGTGAGACGCTGCGGCTTATCTTTGCAACCGTTAAGTTTAATTCAAATATATGAAAGACAAAATTGTATTTATCATTCCTATTAGGATTGGCATCAGGAAGAGTTATTCCGAGATTGTAAAGCAAACCATTGAAAAGGTGTATCAGGACATTCTGCAGTTAGGATTCACCAAGAGACCGGCATTCCATATCGGCAGGGTTGAACCACGAATGAGTCTGTTCTCAAGACGGAAGTTGATTCATCTTGAAACGAATAGAATCTACATGAACAATGCGACTTTGAGTCATGCGCGGCGACGCAGCAAGATCGACTCAAGACATGATGTTCCTATCGAGGAAATTGCTGAATTTCCTCAAAGAAGGAGCAAGATGGACTTGTATTACGACAACAAACTGCACACATTCCTTTACGTAGGTGAAAAAGCTAAGTTTGTCATTAACCCCAAGGGCAGGATCAAGCTCCAAGACGGGCGGACCTCACCCGTTCTCCATTCCGGCATCATGGCTCTCCCTGCCGTTTCATCCTTCACGCTGTAAAGATAGGGAAAAAATCAATAACTTCCAAATGATCTTGACGATTATTTTAAAAACCAGACGAAAAAACGTGTCACTTAAAAAGGTCAGGATACATTGTGACTGTCACAAAATGTCCTGACCCTCGTGTGATAACGATAGCACTTGGGCTGAGACGCCATACATCCACTCTATTTTGGCAAGTCTCGATTATTCCACCCATTGGCTGGTATTCGCGGAAATAATAACACCCATCTATGCCACTCTCCGCTTTGACCTCCGTCTGCTCACAAAGTGTCATGCTCACAAAGTGTCAGACACTTTGTGAGCATAATCTCACTGCTGAATGGGGCACCGCTCCACCTTACCCTTAAGGGTATGCAAGACATAGTTTTTCGCAGAAATATTTGGATGATTGGAAAACTTGTCGTAACTTTGCAGTTGAATATTCACGCAAATACGTATTTATCATGGCAACAGTAGTATTACAAGTTCCAGACGAGAGTTTGGTTTCAAAGGTAAAGAGCGCTTGCAAGATGCTTGTAGGCGTGACTTCTGTCAAGGTGCTGAGTAAGCGAGAGAAGAGCGATGCTTGCATCGAATCTTCCGAGCGGGAAGCAACTCGCTAATGTACGGTATTGACTATACTCATCAGTTCAAGAAAGATTTAAGAAAGTGTGCCAAGAGAGGCTTGGATATAGATGCTATCAAGCAAGCCATTACGATTCTCTCAGAAACTGGTACACTTCCAGACGAGTACCGTCCACATCAATTGAAAGGTGACCATAAAGGGCAATGGGAATGTCATATCCAGCCAAACTGGTTGATGACCTGGGAACAGAACGATAAACAACTTACGCTTTTGTTCCTTGAAACTGGCACTCACGCTGATATATTTGGATGGTAGTTTTAATCTCCGATAGACTATAACTAATGATGAGACGAGAAGATTAATAATTGAGAGACTTTCTTTGCTTTCGGGCAGAGGGAGTCTCATTGTTTTAAGCCATTTAGAAATAATTAACATTTTGAGCGTATATATAACTAAAAGATACTACAACTTAGATAAACCAAATATGAAGAAAACTATTACAACTATTCTGCTAGCCCTTTTCACTCTGACGGGCTGGGCACAAGTGAAATGCCACATTGAGGGCGAACTGCTTGCTAAAAGCCAAGGTGTGACAGTAATAGTCTGTCCGGCCAATATGGATCTTCGTGTGTCAGATGATTATGTCACGGCAAAGGCTGATGACTATGGACATTTCTCTTGCGATGTGACGGCAGACAAAATGATGCTCTACAAGGCACTCCTGGAGGAGCAGTACAGCACCGGCTGCTGGAGTTCAGCAGAGTTCCTGGTTGAGAACAATGCCACCGTAAAACTCAGCTACAACCATGACAAGTGGAAAGTCCTGAGTGGTGGTCCTGAACAGATGTTGAAAGTACAGATGGATGCAGAAGCCGATCGCCTTTTTCATAGAATGAATGAGATTTCCCAAGAGGGAGAAGAAAAGCTGATGCCACTAGTTGAAAAGCTACAGAAAGAAGGAGTTGATCCAAAGACAGATACGGTGCTTGTGAATCGCATGAAAGCCCTCGAAGCCGAATACAACGTGCTCTTCAAGCAGTATAAGGATTGGGAACTGGAGTATTATAAGAAACACCCCATGCTTTATATGCTCTACGATATTGCTGATTACATGCAGTATCAGAGCAGTCACAAAGATGAGCAGAACCAGCAAATGATGGACATGTATCACTCCATCTTTGAGAACTTCCACCCAGAAGATCCTATACATGGCACCATCCGTTCCCTTGAGGGTGCATGGAAGATGAAGCCTGGCAAATCATATATCGACTACGATGTTCTTTCCGTTGCTGGCGAGAAGATAAATCTTGCTTCACTCTACAAGGGTAAGGTGGCACTCATCGACCTTTGGGCTTCGTGGTGTGGCCCATGTCGTCGGCATAGTAAGGATATGATTCCCATCTACGAGAAGTATAAAGACCAGGGCTTTACCGTGGTCAGCATTGCTCGTGAAGACAAGGTTGACCGCATGCTCCATGCTGCCAAGCAGGATGGCTATCCATGGGAGAGCTATGTAGATATCAAGGATGAGTTGAACGTCTGGCAGAAGAATGGTTTAAGTTTTTCTGGTGGCGGTATGTTTCTCATTGACCGCAATGGAAAGATTCTTTCCAACTCAACAGATGTTGATGAAATAGAGCCACTCATTCGTAAAGAGTTAGGATTGCCCCAACTGCCACCATCAGGCTGGCAGGCTGAAGCGCTAAAGAATCGAGTGGAGAAAGATGATAGCAAGCCCTTTACCGACTTCTCCGTTGTCTATAATGGTAAGACCACGCGTCTCTCTGATTACGTAGGCAAGGGCCGTTATGTGCTCGTCGACTTCTGGGCATCGTGGTGCGGTCCTTGTAAAGCTGAGATTCCCAATCTTATTGCGGCCTATAATAAGTACAAAGGTAAAGGCCTTCAGTTGTTGGGCGTTGCTGTCAAGGACAAACCAGCACACAGTGAAGCAACTATCAAGGAGATGCACATCCCTTATCCGCAAATCATCAATGCACAGATGGTGCCCTATGAGGCCTACCAGCTGAATGGTATTCCCCACATCATCCTCTTTGCTCCCGATGGCACCATCGTTGCCCGTGGATTGCGTGGCGAAGATATTGACAAGAAGCTTGCAGAGATTTTTGCAGAATAATGAATAATTAAGCTTCATTTTTTTATATATCACAAATAATTCGTACCTTTGCAGTATCTAAACAACTAACTAAGTTAGTCGTTGCAAGGGCATGGAGATGCCCATAGAGACTGAATGTTTTGAGTGAAAATAGAGGCATGTGTTACCTTGTCCACGTAGTAACACATTTTCTCATAAGTTGTTGATATACAGGGAAGGGGTCAATCCCGCCGGAATCACAAACGAAATCAAAAGATAGCGAGCAAAGTTCTACTTTAGCTCGTTATTTTTTTTTATAAACTCAGCCTAATAAGTATCAATTATTAGCCTAATACAGACGCGTATTAGCCTAGTATAGAACCGTATTAGTGTGATAACGCATGCGTATTAGGCTGGTAATTAGAATAGGAGGGAAACAATAGCGTTTCCCTCCTATTCTGTTATATGCTGTCAGCAGGACTATAGTCCGAGTTTCTTGCGGATGTCCTT